>CAURNC010000006.1:0-21405 GCA_963526325.1 uncultured Candidatus Saccharibacteria bacterium | reverse complement strand
TTGACCGCCAGATGACAACGAGCGAACTAGGCTTCGCCAAAGTGCAGGAAAACCCAATGTACTGCGGCCTATCGCGCGGCGTTTTTGAACTGATTGCCGTACAGGCACTCAACCCCATCATGGTCTTTGCTGGTAAATTTGCCGAAGACATGCTGCTATTTACCTCTCAGGAGTTTAATTATTTCAAACTGCCCGTCACCATGACCACCGGCTCGTCCATCATGCCGCACAAGCGTAACTACGACGTCTTTGAGATCATGCGCGCTACTGCCCACGCTTATCCAAATTATGCTCTGCAGCTCCAAGCCATTTCGACGGGCGCCGGTAGCGGCTATCACCGCGACTTGCAGTTGACCAAAAAAATCACCATGGACGCCTTTACGTCGGCACTCGACACACTGGAAGTTCTGGCGCTCTGTGTCAGCGAGCTGGAAGCCAACACTGACCGATTGGCCGAGGCGATGACCGATGAACTTTACACCGTTGCCAAAATCAACGAATTGGTGGAAAAAGGTGTGCCATTCCGCGACGCTTACCAGAAGGTTAAGCAATCATTTCTGGGTGAATAATCCCTGATTTTCACTGGTAACCGCCAACTATTTGACAAACACAAGCTTTTTGTGCTATAATCAAAAAATACGTGAATTAAAACATAAAAAGGCAGAAAAATGACAGACAAAAAAGATCTGGTGTGTATACCACGCGAAATTGAACTCCAAGCTGCAATGTTCCGTTTGGGCAATATTAACGAGGAAATTCAAAAAGGCTATGAAATCCTCAAAAAATATCATAAGACTGTAACCTTTTTCGGTTCGGCGCGTACCTGCCCGGATAGCCCATACTACCAAGCTGCCAAAGAGGCCTCTGAGCGTTTGGCAAGCTTGGGTTATGCGGTTGTCTCTGGTGGTGGTCACGGCATCATGGGTGCTGCTAACGAAGGCGCCAACAAAGCGGTCCAAAAAGGTGCGCGCGCTGCTGGTGGTGAATCAATCGCCTTTAACATCAAATTGCCCCACGAACAAGATCTCAATGAATATGCGACTGAGGCGTTTGAATTTCAACATTTCGCTCCCCGCAAAATCGTCATGACCATGTACGCTGATGCTTATATCTATTTCCCAGGTGGTTTTGGTACCTTGGATGAATTGGCGGAAATATTGACTTTGATCCAGACACAGAAAACCAATCGCGTACCAGTCATCTTGTTTGACACGGCGTTCTGGAGCGATTTGGACGCCTTCTTCCGCAACCATATGTTAGCCGAATCAGCAATCGTCAAAGAAGACCTTGATATTTACACCATCACCGACAGTGTCGACGAAATCATCGACATCGTTACGTCCAATAAAACCTATTGCGATCACTAATCCAAGATATCATCAACCCGCCGGCAAATGCCGCCATCGCAAATGATGCGACTAACGGCTGGGTTGTGTGTCTGCGGATGATCCCGGAAACGGCGGTAGATTTCCTGGCCCAGGGCAACTTTACCATGTTTCGTCGTATGTCTGCCAAGTGATAACTGATGGTGATAATTCTCAACGATATCTATAGGGTGAAACGAAATAATATACCCATCTATGTCCGCTAGCACCCAGTCACTAGCTTTGAAGCAAGCTCGCTTGTCGATCTCTGGCGCGATAGCCATCAGCGCCTGGTAGACTTCGTTTGCCGTCGTATCGCGTGGATCCAGACCCAAGGCACGCAATACACTGTGTGTTCGCGCCAACACATCCGACATCAACCGGATATCACTATCGTCACGCGTCATTCGATTTAGCTCCTGTAGAGCAATCTGCACATTTGCTCCTTCTCCTAGTAGTCGAGCTAAGTGTTGTGCCATGATTATATACTCCTTTCCTGTAGCGGCATCTCGTGGAGGCGAGCACCTTTATGTAAAATTCCCGCCTTAGCACTAATTTTTGCAACGACGGCGCTGGAATTTGCGCTGGCAAAAATAACCGAGTCTCGCAAACTACCGCCTTCTGCCCATCTACTCAAAAATCCTGAGGCAAATGCATCGCCGGCTCCCGTCCTGTCGATGGCTGGGACATCTTCATACATGCCAGCGCGGACGATTGTCTTGCCGTCGCTCGCCATGGAGCCATTAGCACCATCAGTCACCAGCAACGTCGGCACCAAATATAGCCCGTGGCGAATCAAACTCTCCAAATCACTTCCTTCGACAAGCTGCTGCATTTCCTCTTTGTTGACGGTCAAAATATCTACGTCTTGCAACAGCCCAAGCAATAGTTCACGCTGCGCCAGCTCTTTTTTGCCAGGATTAAAGCAAATCTTGACACCGCGTTCACGTGCTTGAGTAAACAGTTTGCTGAGCGTTTGCATTTGACCCGCCAAGTTGGAGACGTACAGCCAATCCGCCTGGACATTTTCCAGAGAAAAGTCGCCTGGATGGTAATGCGTCGAAGCGCCGCGATAGGTCAAAATAGTCCGCTCGCCATTTGGCGCTAAAAGCATGACCGAATATCCGGTGTTGTATGTGTCAGAAAATTTCACCAGCTGTGTGCCGACACTCTCGCTGTCTAGCGCATCTAACACTGCTTGACCTGCCGGATCGCGTCCAACCACTCCCATGAACTGGGTTTGGTGACCCTGACGAGCAAACGTCACTGCTGCGTTAGTAGCGCCGCCGCCGGTAGAAAAATGAATCTGATTGACATCAATTTTTGAACCCAGTTCCAAGCGCTGGAAGCAATGTTCTGGGCTTTCACAAACAGGCGCCAGTGCTGGCGAGTGGCTCAAAAATACGTCTTGAACAGCAGCACCAATGGTAATAATTTTAGCCATCAGATCACTGCCCTTCCGCTTGAGCCAAAGGCCATGATTTTTTCTTCAACGACTTTCTGGACTGCTAAATATACCTCGGGCATCAGCTTAACGATGGCATATTCATGTGGATTTTCACGCAAGGTTTTTTCCAGTGTGGTGCGGAAAGCATAGCGCATATCGGAGTTGATGTTTATTTTGGAAACGCCAATTTTTGCCGCATCTTCAAAGTAGTGCAGCGGCGTACCTGACCCACCATGAAGCGAAATCTGGCAGTGCAGCGCCTCCCGAATGCGTGCTAACAATTCCAAATCCAATACTTTCGGCACCGGATATTTACCGTGCAAGTTGCCGACTGCCGCCGCAAAAGTATCAATTCCCGTCGCCTCGACAAATGCCCGCGCACCATCTGGCGTGGAAAAAGTTTTCTTGATTTCTTCATAGTCAATAGCTTCAGTGTGAACGTTAGAGCTGCCACCAAAATAGTGCGGCTCAGACTCCACCAGCGCGCCGGTGAATTTAGCGTACTCCACGACCTCGCGAGTTTTGGCGATGATTTCCTCATCAGAAGCGTCGTGATTTGCCTGGGAGATGTCAATATGCACAAACTCATAACCCGCATCAATGGCTCGTTTGCAGCCCTCGACCGTCGGCCCGTGATCCAGGTTCAAGTACATCTCAATGCCATATTCAGCCTTGTAGTTATCCACCAGATCACGCACATTCTCCAGCCCCATGGCTTTCACTTCAGCATCTGACACCTCGACCAACACTGGTGACTGGAGTTTCTGTGCTGCCCGCGCCACGGCGATCAGCGTTTCTTGATTGTCAATATTAAACGCCCCGACCGCAAAATGTTGCGCCCGTGTCCGCTGCATCAAATGACGCGCTCGCGTCGTGTTTTGCCGAATCTCTGAAATCGATAGTCCCATACTGCCCCCTAAAATACTTATGGTAATTATAGCAATTAGCGCGCGTTATGCCAAGGGTGGTCTGCTACGCGTCAGGCCTGTGTGCAATTAATATATTGACTTTTACGGTAATATATGGTAAATTACAAGTAAATCCTGCTCGAGGTTTGTCTGAGGGCAGAAGAGCCCTTTGACCTCGAGCGCATTTTTTCCTGAAAGGAGGGAAAAATGTCGTGGCGATTTGCCCTCTTTTTAGGGGGCATCACGGGTGTTATTGTTTACCTGACATCCTATTTTATGGCACGCTACATGGACCAGCCACCACTACCGCTATGGGTAGTGGTGGTGGCTGGTATCGTTTCTGCTATCTTGCAGAAACGCCTTGCGGGCTGACCGCCCGCCGGAAAATAGCTCGCTGAAAATTGGTTCAATCTGAGTTGAGACGCAATTTCTTGCGTTTCCTGGGTTGAATTATCCAGTTTCAGCTTGAGCACGTTTTCGGCGGGCTATTTTCATTGGAGAATAAAATTAAAAACCTGGTTGGTATTGCGGCACTCGCTGAATAAAGTCAGTTATTTTTGCGGCTAATGACTGTTCGTCTAGACCGTGCTTTTGCCACAATTCTTGCATCGTCCCACTTTCGCCGAACGCGTCCTGCACACCGAGCCTTAACAACGGCACTGGCAGCCGCTCTGACAACACTTCCGCTACCGCCGAACCAAACCCGCCAGCGATTTGCCCCTCTTCAGCCGTCACCACACAGCCGCATTTCTGAGCGGCGCTCAGCACTGCTGCCTCATCCAACGGCTTGATGGTTGGGAAATGAATAACCTCCGCCTGGATGCTATGCTGATTTGCCAGTATTTCCGCTGCCAATAGCAATTGATAGGTCATCGTGCCAGTGCCCAGCAACGCCACATCTGTTCCCTGGCGCAGAGTATAGCTCTTGCCGATTTCAAATGTTGCCTGATTTAAAAACAGTGGCATATCAGCCCGCGGCAATCGCACATAGTTTGGCCGCAAATCAGCCACCATCACTGCCGCCATCAGTTTAGCCTCATACGCATCGCCCGGCGCCAGCACCACCATGTTTGGCAAGCTCCGCATCAGCGCGATATCTTCCAGCATTTGGTGGGTTGCACCGTCTGGACCCACGTTGAGCCCAGCATGCGAACCAACCACCTTGACTGGCTGATTATTGAGACAAATCGTCGTCCGAATCTGCTCCCAGTTACGCCCCGGACTAAACGAAGCGTAGCTGGCCGCAAACGGGATATTGCCCATAGCTGCTAGCCCAGACGCCACCGTCACTAAGTTTTGTTCCGCCACACCAACTTCGATGAGTCTCGGCGCACCGATATGATCGGCAAATTTACCAAAGCCGACACTTCCTACCAAGTCTGCACTGAGCGCCACGACGCGGTCATCCTGCTGCGCCGTTTCAACCAAACCTTCACCAAAGCCACCTCGCACCGAAACATACGTGGGCGTTTGCCAATCTTCACGTAGATATATCATTTCCTATCCTCCAACTGAGCCAACGCTCGCTGTGCTTCCTCGGCAGTGGGAACTTTCCCATGCCAATGATAATCACCTTCCATAAAATCGACCCCCTTGCCTGGTATGGTGTGAGCAATGATGACGCTTGGTCTGTCCGTTACAGCACGAGCCATACTCACGGCTTCACAGATACTCTCCATATTGTGCCCATCAATCTCCTGAACGTGCCAGCCAAAACTGCGCCATTTGCCTTGCAAATCCTCCAGCGGCATGACGTCCTCAGTACTACCGCCAATTTGAATATTGTTACGATCAACGATGCCGATCAGATTACCCAAGTTATATTTACTAGCAAACATCGCTGCTTCCCAGATATTACCTTCGTCTAATTCACCATCGCCCATCAGACAATAGACAAACCGCTTGGGTTGCGGATGCAAGTATCGTACATGGTATGCCATACCCGAAGCTTGGCTCAAGCCTGAGCCTAATGGCCCGCTAGTCGTCTCAATACCAGGTAGCGCTTGACGTTCTGGATGTCCCTGCAGTCGAGAGCCAAACTGTCTGAGTGTCGCCAATTCTGTCCTGGGAAAGAAACCACGCTCCGCCAAAGTCGCGTACAGTACGGGCGCGCAGTGACCGTTGCTCATGACGAAGAGATCTCGTTCATCCCAATCCGGATTCTCTGGACTGACGTGAAGCACCACAAAATATAAGGCTGTCATGATGTCCGCCAAGCCTAAGGCGCCAGCAGTGTGACCACTACCAGCCTGCTCCAGCATGGTGATGATGGAGCGGCGCACCGACGAGGCGTGCTGCTCCAATTGTTTACACGTGACGTTTGGCGGCACTAGCCCAACATGCCCTTTTTGTTAATTTCATTTTGAATGTTTTGATAGGCTTCTCGAGGATTTGGCGATTTTTGGATAGCACCACCAACCACCAAAACATTGACGCCGCTGTGCGCCAAGCCGTAGGCGTTGTCTGGCATGACGCCACCATCCCAGCCAATTTCTACGGCAGGGTTGATGTCTTTGATGAGGCGGATTTTTTCCAATTGCATCAAACTGGCACTACCGCCAAAACGGCCAAGCTCACCAGAAAATATCATGACGTGATCTGCTGCCTTGATGAGATCAACGACGGTACTGGGAACGGTTGGACGCATCAATACCAAGCCAGCTTTGATATCTGCTTGTTTGATTTTCTGCAGCGCGCCGAGGACGTCGCCGTCAGACTCAGCGTGGAGCAAAATCATATTTGGGCGTAGCGCCACCAAATCTTCTATGTATTCATCGACATTTTTCACCATGGCATGAATATCAATTTGCCAGCCTTCTGGTGCCCACAAATCTCGCAAACCAACTGTCAAGTTTGGCGCAAATTGGCCATCAGAAATATCAACGTGCGCTCGCTCGGCAAAACCAGTGATTCGCTCAATCTGTTCTTTGTATTGATCGACATTTTCTGCCAAAATACTGGGGGTGATTACTGTGGTCATAATAATTGGTCCAATTGCGCATTGCGCCTATTAAATCTTGGTGCATTAACATACGGAGTGTTGAGCCATGTTTCCATGATTCCCTTCCACGCCGCTTCATTGTCCTCCAAAACACGAGCTGGCAAACACAACACATTTGAGTTATTGTCCTGGCGTGTCATTTTAGCTTCGTAGGCATCCCAAATGACACTGGCACGGATACCTTTGAAACGGTTCGCTGCCATGCACATACCTTGACCGCCGCCACAAATCAAAATCGCTCGCGGATCGTCTGATTCGTCACCAATCACTCGTAGGGCTGCTGCCTGAGCAAACTGAGGGAAATCATCGTCCGGGTTCAATTCTCGCCCACCGACGTCTTCGACTTCGTAGTTATTTTTCACCAAATACGCGAAGACCTTTTCTTTCAACAAAAAGCCGCGATGATCAGACCCCAAGTAAATTTTCATACTCATAAGTATAAGCGGTTTAGGAGCTTTTTGCAAATTAGCCAGCGCGCTTCAATACAGCGCCAATGTCTGCCACCAACTCCACCAAACGGTTTGAGTAACCCCACTCATTGTCATACCAAACCATGACTTTGATCAAATTACCACCAACCACTTTAGTCAGTGGCAAATCAACAACCCCAGAGTGCGAATTGCCGATAAAGTCGCGACTGACGAGAGGCTCTTCACTGACACCCAAAATGCCCTGATAAAACGTGTCTTGAGCTGCTTTCTTAAACGCCTCGTTCACCTGCTCGACTGTCACATCGCGCCGGAGCAGTGCCGTCACGTCACTGAGGGACACCACTGGCGTTGGTACGCGCACACTCAGGCCGTCAAACTTACCAGTTAGTTGCGGCAGGGTTTTTGTCACGGCGATTGCTGCACCTGTTGTTGTTGGCACCATGTTCTCAGCGGCATTGCGACCTTCGCGCAGGTCCTTAGCTGGCGCGTCCTGCAATCTTTGGCTAGCAGTGTAACTGTGCACTGTCGTCAGCATTGATTTTTCCACGCCAAACTCTGTGTCCAGGACAGCCATCACTGCGCCCAAACTGTTGGTAGTACAACTGGCATTTGACACAATCGGCGTTGCCGAGGCGATCTTGTCGTCATTGGTACCAAATACAATCGTATCCACACCATCAGACTTGGTTGGACCACTGATGACGACACGTTTCGCACCAGCTTCCAAGTGTTTGCCCGCGCCCTCTTTGTCAGTAAAGAAGCCAGTCGATTCAATCACTACATCGATATTCATATCTTTCCATGGCAATTGCTGCGGCTCTTTCTCTGCCAAAACCTTGACAGATTGACCATCGACGATGAGTTCATTTTCCGTAAACGTCACTTGGCGGCCGTATTCACCGTAGTTGCTGTCATGCTTGAGTAAATATGCCGATGTTTTAGTGTCCGTCAAATCATTGATAGCGACAATCTCTAGGTCGCTACGCTCACGCGCAATCTTAAACGCATTGCGTCCAATCCGCCCAAAGCCGTTAATTGCTATTCTTGTTGCTGCCATACTGCCCTCCCTGCTAAGCGTTAGCCTTTTCTACTATTATATACCAAACTATTTTTCTCTTCTAGCATGAAACTCTGCGAACAGACCAATGCCGATAAATACAACTGTCATAGACCCTGCAACAAAGATACTCGTAGTGTTTGACAAAAAACCAAACAATAATGCACATGGGATAAATATCAGACGACCAACAGTGTTGATTACCGAACCAGCACCAGCGCGATATTTTGATGGTAGATAGTGCTGCATTTTTGACGTAAGCGCAAGAACTAGTGCAAACGACAGCGTGCCAATAATAAACTGCAGTCCAACGGTTAGCCAAAATGACGGACTGACAGTCATGCCAATTGCGGAGATGAAGCAAACAGCCAATGCTAATAGGATTCGCCGTCGAGTGGCAAAGAAGCGAACGACTGCACCACCAGAACTATATGTACCCGTGATGATAGCTCCTGCTATACCAAACAATGCTGCCGGCATAGACAACGCCGCATACCATAGTTGATAGAACTCGCCATTCATTTTTTGCACCAAAAATACTACCAGCATAACAACCACCAGCCAAGCAAGGTCAGGGTTCTTGAAAACAGCCGCAAACGTGCCTTTCGTATGCTCGATCAATTTCGCATCGGTTGATTGTCTATGAATCGTAGTGTCTCGATAGAATAATAAGACCACTGCTGCTAGCCCTGCGGTAATAATTGTCGCAAAGAACGCTGACCTAAGCGATGTAGCAGACGCCAGCCATCCGCCCAATAACGCACTGATAATTAAAGCGATGCCGCCAAGCATCTCAAAGCGACCCAAAATTTTATCATAGTTTCTTGTATGTCCCTGTTCTTCTTTAAGCAAGTCATAGATCATGGCCGAGCCAGTACCACTAGCAAGAGCGTCAAAGAATCCCCAGAATGCTGCCGATACGACATACAGTGATGGGTCATTACTAATCCACCCAAAATAGCTACTTAACAGCATACTCAAAGCCGACAGAATCATAACGCCCTTTCGACTCCAACGATCCGCCAGTACGCCAGATGGTACTTCCATGAAGACTGACATCACCGCATAAATCGCCGCCATCAAACCAATACTAGCATCATTGAATCCTATGCTGTACATAAATAGTTTTTCGATGGAATACCAAAACACGAAGCACAGCAAGAATTTCGCAATAAACAGTGGCGCCAGGCGTCGGACGAGCGGATTTTTCATCCCATTATTATACCATAATGTTATACTATATATATGACGCGTGAAGAGCTACTCGCCACAGCTGGGCAGAAGTATGATGAAGTGCCAGTGCTGGTTTTGGCGAGTGCGATTGACTATGCGACTGAAAAACACGCTGGACAAAAACGCAAAAGCGGTGAGCCGTATATCAATCACCCACTGGCGGTGGCTGAGATTTTGATTGAGTGGGGCATGGACATCGACACGGTGGTGGCGGGCGTACTACATGACACTGTCGAGGACACCGACGCGACGCTAGATGAACTGGAGAGTTTATTTGGACGAGATGTGGCGTTTTTGGTGGATGGCGTGACTAAAGTTTCGCAGGCGCGCGCTGGCATGCGTAGCTTGGACAGCTATTTGCCGCACACCAAGGATAATTTGACTAAATTGATGATCGCGGTCGGTGAAGATGTGCGGGTGATCATCATCAAATTGGCGGATCGCTTGCACAATATGCGGACGCTGCAATTTATGTCGCCAGAGAAGCAGAAGAAAATTGCTCGCGAGACGATCGAGGTGTTTGCGCCGCTGGCAGACCGATTGAACATGGGTCGCGTGCGTGTGCAGCTGGAAGAATTGAGTTTCAAATATTTGATGCCGAAAGATTTTCACCGCACTAAAAGTTTGATGGATAGCCGATTGAAAAAATCGCAGCGAAAACTGGACCGTGTTCGCCGTGAAGTTGAGGCGCGACTAAAGGAAGAAAAGCTGGTTTTCCAGATGGACGGCCGCGTCAAAAGTGTCTACAGCCTGTTCAAAAAACTTGATAAGGTCGGCGATATTGATAAGATTTATGATTTGATCGCCCTACGAGTGATTGTCGATGATTTATCGACGGGATATTTGGTTCTGGGGATTTTGCACGATATGTATCAGCCGATGTACGAGCGGATCAAAGATTATGTCGCCAACCCCAAGCCAAACGGTTACCAAAGTCTACACACCACCGTGCAAACGCCGAGTGGGCAAATTGTTGAATTTCAAATTCGCACCAAAGAGATGCACGAATACGCTGAGCGTGGCTTGGCGGCCAGCTTCCATTACAATGAGCAGAAGTTAACCGATGCGTACAAAAAAGGCCGCATGGGCGCCATGCCAGCGGACTTGTCGTGGATTCGCGATCTCCAGGAAGCGGCAGCGTTGGCTGGCGAGGGTAAACGATTTGATTCTGACAAGTTCCGCATGAAATTGTTCTCGGACCGCATTTTCGTATATTCTCCAAAAGGCGATATTTATGATTTGCCGCGCGGTGCCTTCCCGCTGGATTATGCCTACCGCATTCACTCCGACGTCGCAGCGCACGCCAGTGGCTTCAAGATCAATGGAGTCATGAAGCCGTTTACCTATCATTTGCGGCACGGCGACACCATAGAAGTGTTGACTAATAAATCAGCCCACCCCAAGCCAGATTGGCGCGAACTGATCATAACGCCTCACGCTAAAGACAAACTGCGTTTGCAATTGTCGCGCAGCGGCGGCATTCTCCAGCAATTGACTGGTGGCGTTTCGTCACTGTTTCGGCACCGATAATCAATGGCACAATCTTGTAGGCGGAATATAAAAAACGATATCACCCTCATCTCAGGGGCCGTAACGGGCGCGAAAGCCCCGTCAGCCGAACGCCACAGGCTGACCGTAGGTCACCTGTAAAGAGTACTCTGAGTGAGGTGTGATATTGTTTTGTTGCGTCGATACTCTTACGCTTGCTCGTTCCAGCGAATGATCGAATCGCGAATGATTTGCTTGGCGCGCTCAACGTCACCAAAGCCCTTGACGACTGTCGAGCCTGGCTTTTTCATATCTTTGTAGTGGTTGAAATGATGTTCAATTTGCTTGAGCAGCTGTGGCGGCAAATCTTCCAACGAATTGATAGCATCACCAGTGTTGCGGTCATCGGCTGGCACCACGATCACCTTGTCATCAACTTCATCATCATCAACAAATTCCAGAACACCGATGACCTTTGCTTCCATGAAAATGCCTGTTGTCAGCGGCTGGTCAGTGATGATCAATGCGTCCAATTCATCGCCGTCTTCATCCAGGGTCTGCGGGATGAAACCGTAGTTAGTTGGCTTGGCGAAGATTGCTGGCTCGACGCGGTCCAGTTGCATGACTGCCAGCTGACGATTCCACTCGATTTTGTGGTTTGAACCCTGCGGGATCTCAACGACAACATTAACGATGCCGTTTTCTACGTCACCAGGTGTTAAAATTTGATTAAAGTCTGCCATAATCTACTCCTCTCTGGCTTTTTCTTGTAAATATTCACGAATCTGCAAGGCTGCGACTGCACCCTCGCCGACCGCCGAAGCGATCTGCATGGTCGCACCCGAGCGTACGTCGCCTGAGGCAAAGACACCAGGGACATTGGTACGCAAGTGTTCGTCAGTGACGATGTGTCCGCCGAGGTCTAGCTCCACGTCTGAGTCAGCCAAGAACTGCGTGTTCGGGATGAGGCCGATGAAGACGAACAGACCGTCTGCAGTAAATTCTTTTTGCTCGCCGTTTTGGGTCGATTTTACACCGTAGAATTTGTCGTCTTTGACGATAATTTCATCGGTTGTTGCACCGATGTGGACAGTAATCTTGCCCTCATCGACATACTTTTGCAGCTCTTTTTGCAGAACGTCGCTGGCACGCAATTTACTGCGTACCAACAGGTCGATGTGGCTGGCGTAGCGGGTCAAAAAGATCGCCTCTTGCACCGCCGAGTTGCCGCCGCCAACGACGATCAAACGCTTGTCGCGGTAAAATGCCCCGTCACACGTCGCACAGTAATGCACGCCGCGGCCGTACAATTCGTCTTCGCCTGGCACACCCAACTTGCGGTGATTTGAGCCAGTCGCCAATAGCACTGCCTTGGCTCGCACTGGCTGACCATCGATCGTCAATTCCAATTCGCCGTCGACCTGCTTGAGCTCTGTAACATCGCCGTACTCGATATTCGCGCCGAACCGCTCAGCCTGCTGCTGCAATTCGGATGCCAACTTCATGCCGGTCACGCCCTCAGCAAACCCTGGGTAATTGTCGATTTGGTCGGTGATAGCCGCCATGCCGCCGACCACGCCACGTTCATATAGTGTCGTTGGCACGTCTTCACGCGACAGATAAATTGCTGCGGTCAACGCACTTGGACCAGCACCAACAATGATAACTTCTTTAGACATTGAGCCCCCTTGACTTATAATATCGTTTGATGATTTCTGGCATTTCTGGTTGCGGAATATCTGCTGGCTTTTCGATAGCCATGATGACAAATTTCAGTGGTGAATTGGCAGGGATTTTATCACCCTGGCCTTGACTGCCGTACGCCTTATCAGCTGGAATCGTCAGTTCACGCACACCGCCAATCTTCATCCCAACCAGGCCCTCTTTCCAACCCTGGATGACTGCCGTATTCGCCGGACCGTTTATAGCAAATGGCGCTTTCAATTTACCGTCAGCGATTGACTGGTCAAAAATCTCGCCCTTGGCGTTCCAGCCAATGTAATACACTGCAAATTTGGTGTCATCTTTGACTTCTGCGCCGTCACCTTCCACCAAGTCCTCTTTGCCGAGTTCTTTGACATTGCCAGCTTCAAACGCACCGACCCGTGAGCTGAACTCAGCAAACTTGCTGTAGTATTTATCATTCAATTCTGCCGTTTGCGCCTCAACTTTCTTTTGGCGTTCTGTATTTGCTGCTTTATAGCTTTCTTGCGCTCGCTGCAGTTCAGCCTGATCTTTGGCTTCATTGCCTGGAGCCACTATCATGGCGATAAATCCGCCAACCGTACCCACCAACATTGTGATTGTAATAATCCAAATTCCTATTCTTTGCGATCTTGCTATCGCCATATCTCATCCTCCTCTATTTGTCTTATTATACATCAACTTTTGGCTCAGCGGCAATGTCATACGCAGCCAACCGCTCGCCCGCTACCCCAGGATTCTTCTGTAGCTCCAGCAACTTGGCGTAGATACCATTTGTTTTGGCCAATTCATCTGGCGACCCAATCTCATCAACTCGCCCATTTTTCAGGGTGATGATGGTATCAACCGCTGCAATAGTCGACAAGCGGTGAGCGATGATCAATGTCGTGCGGCCTTTCATCAACCGATCAAGCGCTTGCTGCACCAAATGCTCACTTTTATTGTCCAAATTGCTGGTTGCCTCGTCCAGTATCAAGATCGGGGCGTCTTTTAACACCGCGCGGGCGATGGCGATGCGCTGTTTCTGGCCGCCAGAAAGTTTCAAGCCATGCTCACCGATCTGCGTATCGTAGCCGTAGTCCAGCTGACGAATAAACTCATCGGCGTTGGCAGCTTTGGCAGCGGCAAAAATTTCCTTGTCCGTTGCATCCGCCTTGCCATAAGCGATGTTTTCACGAATCGTACCCGAAAAGAGCACAGGGTCTTGAAAAACGGTTGCAATATGTCCGCGCAAACTACGCTGGGTTAGGTTGCGAATGTCAGTATCATTGACTGAGATGACGCCACTATCACGTTCATACAGCCGCATCAACAGATTGGTGATCGTGGTTTTACCGCCACCAGATTCGCTAACCAGAGCCACGCGCTTGCCAGCGGGGATCGTAAAGGAAATGCTATGCAGAATAGGGCGATTTGGCACACTAGCATATCGGAACGACACATCGTCAAAGGAGATCGTCGCCTTTTCTGTGTTCAGGTGAGCCGCATCAGGCGCGTCCTTGATACCAGGTTTGAGTTCCATAGCCGCAATGAAATCTTTACTCCCCGACACTGCTTTCTGAAAGCCATCAACGATGAAACTCATACTAAAGAGCGGCGTTCGCAGATTGTTGATCAAGGTGATGAGCAAAATCATCTCACCAATCGTAAACTTTTTCTCGGTCGTCTGAACAAAAATGTACGCAAAGATGAGGAAAAAAACGATACTCAAAATCAGCCCACGAATGACGTCCATTTTGTGCCAATAGCGTGACTGCTTGCGCGTCACGGCGATAGTTTTACGGTAGCGTTTGGTAAAATGTCGGTATTCTAAACTTTCGCGAACATAGCTTTTGACCACCTTGATTTGCGATACGACTTCTGCAAATCGGCCGCTAGCCATATCGACTTCGTGGTTTTTATTTGACTGGAAGTAGCGCCATTTTTTGCTGGTCAATACCGCCAGCCAGATGAACAACGGATACAATATCAGCACCAACAGCGCCAAGTCCAAGCTGTACGTCAGCACGATACCAATTGTGATACAGCTGGTCAGGAGCATCTGCAGGAAACTGTTTGCAAACATGTTCAGGAAATTACTCATCTCAGTGATGGCGCGGTTCAGGCGGTTGATGATGGTACCTGTCAGCTCTCCATCAAAATAACTCTGTGGCAGACTAAGCAAGTGGTGATAATAATGCGTCGACAACTGTGCTTTGAGCTTGGTGGACATGACGTCACCCCAGTAGCCACCTAAGTTACGAATCAACACATTGGCAACGTCAAACACCAATAGCAAAGCTGCCAGCCACAGCACCTGACCAACGCCGATGTTGTTGCCCTCCACTACCTCCACCATCAAAGTAGTAGCCCGCGATATGACATATGGCATGGCGATGCCAGTCAACGCCACCAATATCGAACACAAGCTAATTTTGGCATAAAACGGCAGCATATTGTGTGTATAACCAAGGGTGCGGAGCAGCGATTTCATCAGACAAGCTCCGCGCCGTAAGCTTGCTGCATGGTCTGCTGGATCGATTCGATGATAGGCGTAATATCAGAATCAACCAAGGTGCGTTGGTGGCTCGTAAAGACTAAGCGGAAAGTTAGTGTCTTCGTTGATGTGTCGTTTGGCGGTTGGTAGATGGACACCACATGAAAGGCTGCATCAATCTCCACTGCTTTGAGAACGCGATCAATGCCTTGAGCGACAGATGCATAATTGACATTGGTTGGTAGTTTCAGCGAAATGTCGCGACTGGTCGATGGGTAGCGGCTGAGCGGTTGGTAATGACTACCTTGCTTAGCGTAAACGGCCTCTAGTCCAGCTGTGTCCAAGCTGGCCGCCGCTACGTAGGCTGGCAATTTGAAGTTCTTGATGACTGGCTGCTTCAATTCGCCGACCATACCGATAAACTGCCCGTCGGCTGTCTCGACCAATGCACTGCGCGACTGGTCAAACGGTGCCGTGACCGGGAAATTAAGCTCTTGTTCAATCGGCTTAAATACTAACTCGGCACCAAGGTCGTGTGCTAGCTGCTCAACCAAGCGACGAATTTTGTAAAATGGCGCGCCCGCTCCTGGCTTTTTGGCAGCATAGACGATGTCAGTGAACTGGCTGGCTTCTGGCAGACCATCTTCACCCAAACCATGCATTTTGATATGACCCTTACCCATTTCAAACAAGGCAAATTCATCATGTCCAGCCTTGATGTTAGCGTGAACCTTGTCGAGCAAACTCGGTAGCACCGTCAAGCGGTAGTACTGCAGGTCAGGGCTGAGGGCGTTTGATAATTTGTATGCCTGGCTAATGTCTTGTTCGGCGTTTTTCAGGATGCGTTCATGAACGAAGCTATAGGTCAAGACTTCATTGGCACCAGCACGCGACAGACTTTGGCGAACGGCGTTTTTTAGCTCACGACGCGAGTTTTTCGGTGTTGATTTGATACTGCGACGTGGTAATTGACGCGGCAATTTATCGAAGCCATACAACCGCCCAACTTCCTCAACAATGTCCTCCGGTAGTTCAAGGTCGGTGCGCCAGAACGGCGATTGGATGCAAATATAATCCAATTCTTCTTCCGGACCATGACTCTTTATTTCCACATTATTCAACAAGTCGCAAACATCATCGCCAGATAGGTCCAAGCCTAATCTTTCATTGATAAATTTGCTATCGATGTCAATGTTAGCCGGCGTATATTTTCCATTGAAATAATCATCAAGCCAGTCATCAAACTGCTTCAAATCAAACACTTCGCTCGCCTGCGCTCCACCGACCATGCTCATCAGCTGCTTCAGCACGGCAGCATTTTGTAGCGGCGACTGCCCCTTATTGAACCGCGTCAGCGCGTCGGTAAAAATACCATGACGCATGGCCGTGCGGCGCAGCGCATACATGTCAAAATTAGCACATTCGAGAACGATATTTTTCGTGCCATCTGAAACTTCAGTGTCGGTACCGCCCATAATTCCCGCCAGGCCGATCACGCCCTCGCCATCAGCGATGACGATGTCGTCTGTCGTCAGCTCGTACTCCTTGCCATTAAGCAAACTGACTTTCTCGCCGTCACGAGCCATCCGCGCCTCGAGTTTATGCCCACGTAATTTATCATAATCATAGGCGTGCGTTGGCTGCGCCGTCATGAGCATCATGTAATTTGTCGCGTCAACAATGTTATTGATCGGCTTGCCGCCCATCGCCACGAGCCGACACTGCAGCCACAACGGGCTTGGTTGCACGGTAATATCACGAATTGCCACCGCCATGAACCGCGGTACTAGTTCAGGTACTTCGTTCGTTACTGTTAGCTCCAGACCCTCAGCGCCAGCAAACTGCTGTTCTGACTTATACCACTCAGGGCTGGCAAACTGCTGATGAAAAATCCCAGCAATCTCGCGTGCCACGCCGAGTTGACCGAAACAATCTGGACGGTGAGTAAACATCTTATTCTCAATATCCAGCACGTAGTCGTCTAAGCCAAACGTTTCCGCAAAACTCGCACCCGCCGTTAGCTCAACCCCAGCTGGCACGTCGTACTCATGAATCTCAATAATTCCCTCGTGATCCGTACCAATCGCCAGCTCGTCAGCCGCCGCCAACATACCCTGGCTAAGCACGCCACGCAGTGGCCGTGCATCCAGCACAAACGGCTCATCGTCATCAAAACTCGCTGGCACCGTGCTTTTTGGCGGTAACCAAATCGCCCACATATCAGCGTGAACATTCGGCGCACCGCAGACCACTTGTACCAAACCATTCTCATCACGCGGCACATCAGCCGCCACGCCGCCATCATCAATCTTGGTCACACTCAGCCGATCAGCGTCGGGATGCTTGGCACATTCAACCACCCGAACGATCCGCGCGCCACCATATTTAGCTTTGAGGTCGATCACTTCTTCAACACCGCCAAGCTGCTGATTGACCCGCGCCACCAACTCATCTACGGGAGGCAATTCAAAATTAATCAATTGTTTGATAAGATTTAGGCTGACTTTCATACTAGCTACTAGTATATCACCTTATCTGTAACTATTCGACTTTTGTAGAGCCAGGCCGCAGGCTGGCGATTACTGGCGATATTCTTTTGCTTTATATAAAGCAATGACTTTCTGTTGCTCGGGCGTAAATCGCCGTGATTCGCGCATTTTTTGGTAAGCTTTGTTACGCATCCAGGCATCGACATGCCCGTTTTCTAGTTCAGCCAGCGTCAGCTCAAAAAACTGCACCGCCGCCGTGGCGTACAGCCAAGCCAGCGCCATTTTGACATAGTAGCCGTCGTGTTTAATGTCTCGCAGCGCTGCGAAAACCTGGTCAATATGTGCTTCGTCTAGGAAATTAGTCATCAAAGAAACCACACCGTAGCGCACTGTCAATTCAGCCTCACCCTGCAAACATGCCAGCGCAAAATCCCACCACACTTCGCCGGCAAATCGCCGCTTTTTCTCTATGAAAACGTCAATGTGAGCCCATGAATCAACGCGCGGCAAATATTGCCTAGTCAAATTAATCGCTGTCTGATCATCAAGCCGAGCGTGCGTAATCAACAATCCACACAACAACACATAGTCGAAAGATTCATCCTGAACCGTCAGCAATTCACTAATATCCGCTGCGCTCATATCAGGTGCCAATTCTCTCGCCAAGCGCCGCAAATCCGGCACCCGCACGCCGACGACTGGCATCTTGGTATTGACGATGCGCTTATTAAACTCAGCATACGTCTCGTTGCCCTCAGCGAGCTTTGCCAGTTTTGTCACAATGTCATCATACATATCGCTATTGGCCTTCGTGCTTAATTAATATAGACCAGCGCAATACCTAGTCATATTATTTATTCTACATTATATAGCTAGATTGATTACGCATTATACAGCATAAATTATCTATCGTAGACCTACTGCACACAGCACGTCATATACACTTGGTACTACTTTTACCAACCCGCGTAAGGCAATGTCTTGCGGTGCTGTGCGCGAAAAAACTGGACATTTTTGGGCCGTCGCAAAACCAATTTCCATTGCTGCGCTCAGTCCAACATAACCATCTGGAGCATAAATCATCACAAAATCTGCTTTACAAATTGCTAATAAATGATAGGTTTCGATCGCTCGCGATGATATACCTTGCTCGGCAGTGTCTCGCACAAATGCTGCATCATCAAACTGCATCCGTCGTGGCGATAAAACCTGGCAGCCAGTCACAACAAGCTCATCATAGGCCCGGAAAAGTCCTTCTCTGTCACGCTTGTATGAACCGCAAAGCACCGCCCGAGGTGGCTCAAAATTCCGTCGCGTCATATTCATATATCACTTCTGTTAGTTCACCGTGCCCATCGATACATGCTGTCATTTCGTGCATGAAGCTTTTATATTTCTTTGGCTCGCCCTCCATCTCTTCGCGCGTGCGCCAAGCATTTTTGCCGCCTTCGAATTCTTCAACCATTGTGCCAGAAACACTATCGCAAAACATCAGATGGAATAATTTATCCTCAACAATTTCATTTGTTTGGCTGTGACGAACCCGCTCGTGATAGATACCGTGGTGTACGAACGTTCCGTCTAGTCCCGTTTCTTCAGCAAGTTCACGTGCTGCTGCTTCAACAACAGACTCCGCCCAGCGTACTTTACCAGTCGGCGCACCCCAAAATCCATAATATGGATGCTTGAGGCGCTGTTGCAGAAGGTATTGCTTTTTGCCATGGCGCTGCCGCTCAACGACAAGCAACACTGCCACCTTTGGCTGACGCTCAATCACACCAGCATCGGTATCTAGCTTATTGGCATATTCTTTTCCTTTGATCGAAAGCACATAGCCATCAGCTGTTTTCGTCACGTAGCCCAGTGCTACGAGTCGTTTGATGTGAAATTTGACATGGTCACTATCAAGACCAGTAGCTCGCTGCAGTGCAGCAAAATGAGCAGCCGGCAAAAATAGTAATTCCCGCAATATCTTTATCTGTGCATTATGCACCTTTTCTTCCAAACTCATGATATACACTCCTTTTATCTCCATCATAGGACGGCTGTCATATAAAATCTAGGGAAGTCAAATTCCCTATTATTCCCATATTCATAAATATATGATATGATATAATATGCAAAATGCATCGGAAGCCTTCTTGCGAGACGTTGGCTCGCACTCATCAGCAAAAACTCACACAAACAGTGGGTAATTTTCTGCAGCACGTACATACGACTGATATTCAGCCAGATGCAGCCACCGTTTTTGTGCATGATGAGTGCAATCCTGATTCGATTGGGGCAATCGCTGCCGCATGCTCACCGCAAGCTCCGACTGATGGCCGATTTGATTTTCAAAAAGCACATATCACAGGGCACCGCGTTGATGGGTCGTCAGTTGCTGGACGTGTTATTGAAGAAAACCAGGATACCATCACTCTGACTGATAGTGCAATGAATCCTAATCATCGCGTCCTCAACTTGCCGCTGCCTGACCAACACGCCGTTCTGCAAGCTGCTTTTACCAAAGACCGTACGCCGACCAAACATCGGCTGGATGAACTAGAAACACTATGGCAATATAACAGAACCAAAACTGCACTCGGCGCTGGCATTACGGCGCTGCAAGCATTGGCGCGAGAGTCGTACCCAACTCAGTCGGTTGCCGACATGTTAGCCCTCAAATCACCCACCACGCCAAACGCAATCCTCACCATGTGGGATGTGTCGCGTTCAACCGAAGCAGTAATAGCCCGAGACGATGGAATGTTGCGTTCATTTATCATTTGCTTTGGTAGCCAAGTACTCACTGCTGTGCAACATTATGGTGGCGAGCTGATCGACTGGACAGGCGACGGGCAGAATCTTGCAGTGCCACTACCACAGAGCAACGCGCGTTTCTCACATGAGCAGCGGGCTGATTTTGGCAATAATACGCTCGTTCCGCTACTCAGTGAACTCGCCGATATCGCTCAAGCACAGGATGAGTATACGGTTCGACTCACCGCTGGCTTTGGCCGACTCGACAATGTTCCTGGTGGGAAAATGAGTCCAGCGCTCTTTGGTATGACAAAATTATCCAAGCGTCAGCCACGCGACCGACTATCAATTGCTCTCACCGACGATACCTACAACATGCTCGCGCCTACTTTGCCTGACACATTGCGGCACTATCTGCACCGCGATTAAGCTTTCTTGCGGGCTTGATTTTTTATCTTCCTTGCTTTTTTGGAGTAATTTATTTTTCAACGTCAACACCACATCCGCCTCTTTGGCTAGCTGTTTACTGTGAGTGACGACAATGACACATTTGTCGTTTTCGTGGGCGGCCCGGCGCAGGATGTCGATGATGTCGGCGGCGGTGGTTTCGTCAAGGTTACCGGTCGGCTCGTCCGCCAAGATGATCGGTGCATGCGATACGAGGGCTCGCCCGATCGCCACACGCTGTTGCTGACCGCCGGAAAGTTTCATGACATTGCGGTGAATATGATCGTCATCTAAGCCCATAGTGTGCAGTGTTTCATTGGTAGCTTTAGGATTAACCAATTTCAAGTTTTCCAGCGGCGTTAGATAGTCAATTAGGTTATAATTCTGAAACACCAGCGAGATATTGTGCTTGCGATGGTGCGAATACCCCTGCTCAGCGATGTCTTCATCGTCGAACAAAATCTGCCCGCCAGTCGGCGTATCCAGCCCGGCTAGCAGCCCCAGCAGTGTCGATTTACCAGCGCCAGAACTACCGACGATGGCGTAGAACTTGCCCTTTTCAAATTGATAATTGATGCCGTTGAGCACATTGCTGGTGCCGTCGGCGTATGAATAGAT
>CAURNC010000005.1:0-52040 GCA_963526325.1 uncultured Candidatus Saccharibacteria bacterium | reverse complement strand
GAAGAAGGAAGCCGACGCCCAGACAGCCGCTGAACAAGCAGTCGCTCAGGCTGAAAGTACCAAAACTCAAGCTGCAGTGAATGCCGCAAGAGCTTTGGTGGCAAACGTACAGGATGCCGCTAGGAGAACTGCACTGGAAAATCGTTTGAATGCAATTGTCATCCCAGGGCCTCAATCTCCAAGAAATAAGATGACTGTTGCGCAGCCGCATCACCGTTCTTTGACAGTAGAGACATCTGGAAACTCTTGTTACAACTTGGCGACAGCACAGACAGCTTCAACACCGGATCGCTACAATAACCGTGTCCTTCGCGAAGGAGTGGACTTTACCATTAACTGTAACAATCAAGCTCCTGCAGTTGGCTTTACCGCTCGCGTAACCTTAACATTAAGTCGTCGCTATGCTAACACGAACCGTCTGACAATTGGTAAGATAATGAATGGTCGGGTATATCAAGATATCACCAGTCGAGTCACCTTTGGTAATACGCCAGATGGCAAATACACCACCATTGCTTATAATTTGACTGACGGTGGTTTTGGTGACGGTGACGGTACAGCAAACGGCACTATCATCGACCCAGTCGGCATTTACGAAGAAGAGGACGCTACTCAGAATGGTAACCAAAATGCCAATAGTGGTAGCAACAACGCAGTTGCTAAGATTGCGAAGAAAGCATCAAATGCACTAGCTGACACGGGTAGTAACGCCATCGTAATCGTTCTCGGTTCCATCGCGGTCGTTGCTACTGGCGCCTGGATAATCATCAAACGCCGACGCTAAACCAGCTGTTACAGCTCAATAATAAAGCGGCTATCTCATGTAGCCGCTTTTTATGTTAATCTTCGATAAATCCACCAGACTGTCGTGCCCACAGTTTGGCATAAACGCCACGTTTTTTGGCAAGTAACTGCTCGTGTGAACCGTCTTCGACGATGCGTCCATTTTCTAGAACAATGATACGATCCAGTTTGGCGATGGTCGACAGACGGTGGGCGATGACGATTGAAGTTCGGTCTTTCATCAATGTCTCCAGCGACTGTTGGATAAGCGCTTCTGACTCTGAGTCCAAGGCTGAGGTTGCTTCATCAAGAATTAGAATTGGTGCATCTTTTAAAATTGCTCGGGCGATGGCGATGCGCTGTCGTTGTCCGCCTGATAGCTTCACGCCGCGCTCACCGACCATAGTGTCAAAGCCATCGTGTAATTTAACGATGAAATCATAGGCGCCAGCTTTCTTGGCAGCTTTTTCAATTTCAGCATCAGTCGCGTCAGGTCGGCCGTAAGCGATATTTTCACGCACCGAACGGTGAAATAGTAGCGGCTCTTGCGGCACGTAGGCGATTTGCTCGCGCAGGCTTGCCTGAGTAACTTCGGCAATATTTTGTGCGTCAATAGCAATCTCTCCTGAGTCAATGTCGGCAAATCGTAGCAATAATTTGGTGAGGGTAGTTTTACCAGAGCCACTCGACCCAACCAAGCCAATTTTTTCACCTGGCTGAATGCGAAGAGAAAAATCATGAAACAGTGTGTCACCCGCGCCCTCATCATGAGTGAAGGTTACATTATCCATGGTGATACTGCCGCGCCTAACAGCAAGCTTTGCGTCACTTTGATCGACCAGTGTTGTCGGCGTGGTCAGAATTTCCACCATATCGTGAGCGTCGCCAAGGATGCGGTTATAACTACGCATGATGCTGTTCATATTCCACAACTCATGCGCCACGCTACCAGTGTAGGTGATGATGAGATAAACCACAGCTACTGATACGATATTATACTGGGCAGCGTATATCGCAAAGGCGATAGCGCCAATTTTTATCGTTATATTGATGGTTGAATACACAGTGCTGACTTTTAGGAGCCCGCGCATGGTACCCAGGCTGGCGCCGCGCCATGATGCAACGGTCTTTGCAAAGCGTTGTTGTTCCAGCACCTCGGCACCAGATGATTTTACTGCCAAAATGTTTGAAACAGCGTCGGCCAATTGACCGCTCACTTTGTTGCTGGCTTTGGCTTCTTTTTCGTTCAGTTTAGCCATCGGTCGAGAGCCAAAGTAGACAACGACGCTGAAAATGATAGAGAAGAGCAGGAGAAACACAGCATACTGCCACAGTA
This sequence comes from uncultured Candidatus Saccharibacteria bacterium, assembly GCA_963526325.1. Classification (GTDB taxonomy): domain Bacteria; phylum Patescibacteriota; class Saccharimonadia; order Saccharimonadales; family Saccharimonadaceae; genus Nanosynbacter. Next base: position 49,921 of record CAURNC010000005.1, on the reverse strand, counting down.
GAGTTGACAAGATGATAATTGAACCAACCAGGGAAATCACTAGCGGCAAAATTGACCAAATGATGGTGTCCCAAAAACGTTCAACTGCGCCGTTTAATTTATTGGTTTGGCTGACAAGTGAGCCGCCAAATTTATTGGCATGAAAAAACATCGTTTGGTTGGTTAGTTTGCTAAAACACCGTGCGTACAAATCGCGCTGCAGGGCAGTTTCAAACGTCCAAGCGAGATACAGGACTAAGCGCCAGCTGATGACATTTGACCATAATTCGCTCATGCCGTAGAGCGCGACTAATTTCCATAGTTTCTCCGCGTTGTTTAGTTGACCGCTTTGGATGGTGTTGAGCAATTCTGCAATAATCAGCGGGCCAACAAAAATTGTGATGGCAAGTGTGATGATTGTAAAGAAAATAGTCAAATTTCGCCGATGCTTGTAGGGCCGTGATATGCGCCAGAACAGACCTAAAATTTCCTTGTTTGATACTTTTGTCAACGTAAATACTCCTTTGGTTAGTTTCTGTATTCAGTGGTTCGCTGGTAAGTTAACTATTGCGAACGTGAGGTTTTAGAGGAACTCATACCAGGTGAGTTCATACATGTTAGGTAAGTATATGATATAGTTATGTCATGAGTCAAGAATATGTGGTAGTTTCGTTGTTTGATGCTACGGGACTGATGTATAATATATGATGAACAAAGGAGAAAATAATGGCATTATATGAGATTACAACAAAACAAGAATTTGAAGAAAAAGTATTGAAAAACAGCAAGCCTGTGTTGGTTGATTTTTGGGCACCGTGGTGTCCGCCGTGTCGAGCGATGGCGCCAATTTTACATCAAATTGCTGAAGAAACCGAGTTTGATGTCGTTAAAGTTGACACTGAAGCCAGTCAAGAGAACGCACAGTTGGCTATGGACTATCGTGTTCAGGGGATTCCAAACATGAAGATCATCGCTGATGGCGAAGAGGTTGCTGAGCTGATTGGTATGAAGCCAAAGCAGGCACTGATTGACGCTTTAGAAAAAGCTGCAGCAAAATAGCACTATGGTTGCACGTCGGCGTACCAGAACCCGAGATAATGGATATCAAAAGTTGTTTATCAAAAAGCTCTTGCGGTATTTGCCACACCATCTTTTACTGGCAATCACTCACAAGGTTCGGTTGCGCAGTGTTGAGAAGCTGTTAGATAGAATGGCTCTCAAGCGGATTATCAAAACAAAACCCCTGTGTCAGTTTAGTAGTTCGGAAATGAGCGAATATCAAAAACTGACGAAAGGCACTCAGTTTTGGCATGGTACCGGCCGCTGGCAGCATGGTGAGCACGGTACAGTTGATGTCCTGAAAAGCTTTTGTGATACTGCTGGACTCAACCCAGCACGTGATGTGTACGCAGTCTTTGGTGGTAGTGATCAACATATCATACATTCAATTTCAGTATGTCGAAGTCGCATGGTAGCACGATCATACGCTGATATGCACGGCGTTGGCTGGAAAGAGAAAAATCGCCATGGTGATGCACTGACCTGGACGGCATATTACTACAGTCTATTTTATGCACGCCTGTTCACGATCAATGGCATCACAATGCTGCGTCGCTGGAAAACATGGCGCAGCTTGTCGCATGATGAACATGGTGACAATACCTGGGGCAAGAAAGTGAATACACAGGCGCGTGATGTGTGGGATATCTTTTGTCTGGGTAGTGATATTTTGGGTAATTATCCAATTTTAATTGGTGTTAGGAGTCTTGATTCGCAATTAAAACTAGAAAAACCGATGAGTCACTACGAAGTACGCGCTGATAAACGGATCGGCGTTGCAAATATTTCACACATAGAAGTTCCTCGCGATAAGCAGGACGAAATGCGAGAATTATTGCTTTCATGCGGTATCAACATACCGGTGACGAGCATTGAATTAGGCGAATGTGTCAGTATACAGAAGCGTTTTACTGAATTGCTCGGCTGGTAGAGAAAAGAAATTAGGCTAAAGCTGATGAAGTGGATGTGATAAGATTATTAATAATATATGAAGTCACATACTAAACCGCTTTTATATGATCAGATTGCAGCCGATCCAATGAATGATGATTTTGCTAATAGAGGTTGATTGCCTGTGTATTCTGCTTCGTCAAGTTCGCGAATTGTACTGGTTGGGCAGGCGCCAGGTCGAATTGCCCAGCAAACGCTAAAGCCGTGGAATGATGCGAGCGGTCGTTTGCTTCGGCAATGGCTGAACGTAACGGATGAGCAGTTTTACAATCCCGATCTCTTTGCGCTGATGCCGATAGATTTTTATTATCCAGGCAGGGGAGCGCACGGTGATTTGCCGCCGCGCTTGGACTTTGCTAGGAAATGGCACCCGTGCTTATTGACGCAGATGCCGAATGTGCGATTGACAATTTTGGTTGGTTCGTATGCGCAAAAATATTATCTTGATCGCTGCGCCAGGCATAATTTGACAGCAACTGTGGCGGACTTTAATATGTATTTGCCAGATTATTTTCCATTGGTTCATCCATCGCCGCTCAATATTGGCTGGCGCAAACGTAATCCCTGGTTTGAATCGGACGTTATTCCAGTTCTACAAACGATAGTTAAGGAGGTGCTGTCATGACAGTTTATAAAATTAAACGAATTTACGAATCGCCAGAATCGGACGATGGCTACCGCGTGCTAGTTGACCGATTATGGCCGCGCGGTATCAGTAAAGAACGAGCAGCGCTAGACGAATGGGCAAAAGATATCGCACCGACTAACGAGTTGCGCCAATGGTTCGGTCATGATCCGGAAAAATTTGTAGGGTTTATGTCGCGTTATACCGAAGAGCTGGATGCTAGTTCTGTAGCCGCCACTCTTAAACAACAATGGCAAAAACATCCAGTTGTTACGCTGTTATACAGTGCTAAAGATATCGAGCATAATCAGGCGGTAGTGCTGCAGCAGTGGTTAGAGCGGTGATTCGTGCCGCACACTACGTAGTGCTATAATGGTTACGTAAGGAGGTATAATATGCTACTAACATTTTCTCGCGGGCGGGCGAAAATTACGGTGTTGATGACACTGAAGTTGGCAATACGGAGGTAATTGCCGGTTATATCAAAGATTATTTCGGTGATAAAATCGATGTTTTCAAGTTGGAGCCGGTGAATCCGTATCCCGACGCTTATCAAGAATGTACTGAAGTTGCCAAGCGTGAAAAAGCCGAAAACGCGCGGCCAGCATTCCAAGGCGAGGTAGATTTGTCTGCTCATGATACTATTTTCTTGGGCTATCCGATTTGGTGGGGCGACCTGCCGATGATCATCAATACTTTTTTAGAAAAGTATGACTTTGTCGGCAAAACAATCATTCCGTTCAATACCCACGCCGGTTCTGGCGCTGCTGGCAGGGCGTTTTGCTAGCGATTGCAGCGAGCCAGTGGATTTGCAAGAAGTGCTGTTGACGGCTTGGCTGCATGACGTTGATGATTACAAATTGGTCGGCAAGGCGCAGGCAGAGAAATTAACGAACGCAGTAAATATCATGACGCAGGCAAAAGTGTTTGACGGACTAAGCCAGGCGGTGCTGGAAAACATGGCGCAGCTTGTCGCATGATGAACATGGTGACAACACATGGGGTAAGAAGGTGAATAGACAGGCGCGTGATGTGTGGGATATCTTTTGTTTAGGTAGTGATATTCCTGGTAACTATCCAATACTCATTGGCATTAAGCACCTTGCTTCACAAGTAGAGTTAGAAAAACCAATGCGTTACTACGAAGCGCGTGCCGACAAGCGAATAGCTATCACTGATATCTCGCACATAGAGGTGCCATATAACAAACAGGAAGAAGTGCGCAGATTGTTGCTCGCGCATAATATTACTTTGCCAGTTACGAGCATTGAGTTGGGTGAATGTGTTAGCGCGCAGAAGTCGTTCACTGAACTGCTAGGCTGGCATTAAACCCGGTCGCGATATCATAAAATAATTCCCAGCTCTTGGAGGTCGTCACGGTATGTATCAAAATCAGTATAAACCAGTGTGTTAATGCCAAGATCCTTCGCACCAGTGAGTGCAGTTGGCTTGTCATCAGCGTAGACTATCTCTTGTGGTTGGCGACCAGAGCGACGCAGCAATTCGGCGAAAATCTCGGTTGACGGTTTAGCGGCATGAACTTGATATGAGAAAACTGCTGTATCAAATTGCTGTAGAAAACCAAACTTTCTCTCCAGACCCTGGATGCGAGCTGGGAAATTATTGGAGCAGATTAGCGTTTTATATCCCTTACGTCGAACCGTTTTTGCTAGCTGCATGACACGTTCATCAATCGCATAGCCGTCAAGCATCAGCTCTATAAGCTCATGATTAGACAGGCCTGTATGCCACTGCGATTCTGCCCACGTCCAGAATTCATTGTCATCGATTTTCCCCAGTTTATAATCAGCCATGTGCTGACTCGTCAGAAAGACCGACTTGGCGCTCGCTTCCTCAACGCCGTAGCGTGTGAGGCTGCTCAGGAATTCAGCCTTGCCTTTGTTGAAATACACACCATCAAGATCAAAGACGATGGCTTTGATGGAGTGGTGTGGGTTTTTCGTCTGCGACATATTACTAATTGTAACATTACTAGCCTAGAAAAATGTATAATAAAAAGGTGAATCAACCATTGCAAGCCAAGCTCAAAACTCTACCGCGCACTCCTGGCGTTTATTTTCATAAGTCAGCCAGCGGCGAGATTATTTATGTGGGTAAGGCGGCGGTGCTGAAGAACCGCGTGCGCCAGTATTTTCAAGATTCGTGCGGGCGGGACAATAAAACCATGGCGCTAGTGGCGGAAATTGCTGATACCGATTGGATTGAGACTGAAAGCGAAGTCGACGCCTTGTTTCTGGAAAGCGAGATGGTCAAGCGCTATATGCCGCGATACAACGTGCTGCTACGCGATGATAAATCGCAGATGTATGTGCGAATCGACATGAAAAGTGAGTGGCCGACCGTCAGTTTTACGCGTAATCCAGCTGATGACGGCGCGGAATACATTGGCCCGTTTTATAATGGCTTTGCTTTGAAAAAAGCTTTACGCTATCTGCGGCGAGTGTTCCCTTATTTGACCAGGCAGCGGCGACCAGGGCAGTCGAAGTTGGATGAAGATTTGGGTCTGAGTCCGCGGCTGAGTGATGGATCGGCTATCTACAAAACTAATTTACGCAAACTCATCAGCTACATCAAGGGTAATCGTAAAGCCATCGCCGCCGAGCTGGAACGCGACATGAAAACGGCAGCTGGGCTGCATGATTTTGAGCGGGCGGCTGATCTTCGCAATAAGCTCAGCGCCATGCGGGAGTTGCAGCGGCGAGTTTGTTTCGGCGACAAAGAGTTTTTGGACATTTCAAAGGACAAGGCGCTGGCTGATTTGGCAAAATTGTTGAGTCTAAAAGGTATTCCAGCGCGCATCGAGGGTTATGACATTTCGCATATGAGTGGGCGGCAGGTTGTCTCTAGTATGGTGGTGTTTACCAATGGCGTTAGCGACCGGGCGGAGTACCGCAAGTTCAAAGTTAGTGAGAAAAATGATGATACCGGCAATATCTATCAGACAATTTTTCGCCGGTTGAGCGAGCGTCATTTGAAAAGCTGGGGTCGTCCTGACCTGCTGCTGATTGACGGCGGCAAAGGTCAGCTAGCAGCAGCCATCAAAGCGCGTGACGAGCGTGGTGTCGCCGTGCCGATCATCAGCATCGCCAAGCGCGAGGAAGAATTATTAGTGCACAAGACTGGTTCGCAAATTGATACGGCGTTCCTTGAGCAACTGCGGTTGCAGCCGCGGGCAGGCATTGCTATTCATGAAGATGGTGACGTCTACATGGTGAATTTACACCCAGACCAGCGTAACGCCGGCTCGCACTCAAAAAACTTACGAGCTAGTATGGAGCAAACTCGCAACGAACGCCCGACGGCGGACGAGAATACCCTTGCGACAACTGACATCGTCAAACTGTTTCAGCGCATCCGTGACGAGTCACACCGCTTTGCCGTGAGTTACCACACCGCGCTGAAGCGTCAGCAACAAACGAAAAATCAGCTGGAGGAAATTCCTGGCATTGGGCCAAAAACTCGCGCTAAATTGCTGAAAAAATTTGGTAGCTTCCGTAATGTTGTCAGTGCCACAGAAGATGACCTAGCGTCGGTGATTGGCCAGTCGCGTGCTCAAATCGTCCACAAATATATTGCGGCACAGCGTACCAATAACTAAAACGCTTGTGCTATACTAACAATATGAAACGCGGTTTTACCATTATAGAAGTGCTTGTTATGATATCAGTCATAGCCATTTTGACCACTATCGGAATCATCAGTTACGGCAATTGGCGCCAGAAGTCATTGCGCGATGCTATCACGGCTGACCTCAAAAGTGCAGCGCAGGCTATGGAGCAATACCGCAATTTTCACAATGCCTATCCAACACTACCCGCTGGCGCATCAATACCAAATTATAACGGCGGCCCTGTTCATGTGTATATTCAGGGCGCTGACGGTAAAGAATTTTGTATTGAAGCAACGCGTGCCTCCCAGAAAATGCACATCACCAGCAAGAGTTCGAATGTGAGCGATGGCGGCTGTTCGTGACGTCTAGCTATTGTGAAAATGCGAACAGATTATTATAATAAGTAGCAGTGTGATGAAACGGCAATTTTTTGTATTTCTATTCAGATGGGCTATGAACTCATTTGGCATCTGGATATCGTTGCGACTTTTAGGCACCATGTCGGATGGTGGCTTGTTGACGTTTCTACTGGCTGGTTTGATATTTTCCGTCATCAACAGTATGCTCAAACCGATCATTATCATCTTGTCACTGCCGGCAATTCTGTTGACGCTTGGTTTATTTACACTGATCATCAATGGTCTCATGGTCTACCTCGCTATTGTGCTGGCTCCAAACGTTTCCATCACATTTGGCGACGCAATTATTGCCGGTATCATCCTTAGTTTGGTAAACTATATAGTAAGTAGTGTGGTTGATTTACGGACTGCGCAAAAAGAACAGGAGAGTTAGATGAATTTGGAACAACTTTTACCATATATCACATTAGGATCAGCATTTTTGATGATTATTACCATTTTGTTGCAACAGCGCGGCGCTTCACTCGGTGCAGGATTTGGATCTTCTGGTGAATTGTTTACGACACGCCGTGGTTTTGACAAGAATTTGTTTGACGTTACCATCGTTCTGGCTGTAGTTTTTGTGCTATCAATCTTGGCTAGTTTGGTCTTGCCGGGGCTAAAAGGCTAGGTTGTCGTCATGACAGAGGCTGGAGGCAAGCCGTCTTGGAAGCGGTTCCAAAAAATGAGCGCTTCTGGGAAAAGCTTAAATCGTCGAGCTGTGAAGATCGAAAAGGGCGTCATCAAGCACGCACATAAGTTCGTGACATCCCGTCTCGACAGATTGACAGAAGTCCGCCGAGAAGTTATCGGTTGGGCAGTGCTATTGATGATATTGGTTGGTCTGAGCGCAGGGCAATGGACTATTTTTCGTGCAGCCTACACGAAGGATGCACCTCAGGGAGGTGGCACATATTCAGAGGGAGTTTTAGGATCGCTGGAAACCCTCAACCCCTTGTTTGCGCGTTCTAATGCAGAACGGTCTGCTGCGAGGCTAATGTTCGCCAGCCTCTATCAATACGACAATACTGGACACCTCAAGGGAGATTTAGCAAAATCAATCGCCATCAATGGCACCGAGACTGAATATACGATCACTCTGAAAGACAATCTTCACTGGTCTGATGGTCACCCTCTGACAGTGGATGACGTTATGTTTACCGTCAATCTTTTGAAAAACCCAAAGGTTGGCGCCTCGACTGACGGTTGGGCATCTATCAAAGTTCGGAAAACTGCCGACAATACTGTAACGTTTGTAACACCATCCACCTATGCACCATTTTTGCATACATTGACGTTCCCAGTTGTTCCAAAACACGTATTGGAACATGTAGCGCCAGCTGCTCTGCGTGATCACTCGTTTGGACGCTCACCGGTCACGAGCGGACCATTCAAATTCCGACTTTTGCAGACAGATAACCGGGAAAGTGGCAGAAAAGCTGTCCATATGACGGCAAATGAAGCATATCACTTTGGTAAGCCAAAGTTAGACCGCTTCCAGCTGTACGCATATTCCTCACTGGATGAGATTACAAAGGGTTTAAGAACCAGTGAAATCATGGCCACGCCAGAGCTGACCTATGCTTCTCAGCCAGAAAATGTCAAGAAAATGTATGACATGAAAGCTTATGAAACCCACAACGGGGTGTACGCATTGTTCAACAGCAAGAGTCCGATTCTTCAATCTCCATCCATTCGCAAAGCTTTGGTGCAGTCAGTCGACATCATTGCGCTTCGCAAAAAGATGCCACAAAAAACAGGTGAATTGACAGGGCCGATTTTGCCGGAACACACTGAAGCAGAGCTGGAAAGGCCGTTGACCCGTGATGTAGAAGCAGCCAAAAAGGTACTGGATGCAGAAGGTTGGACGGTGTCTGGCGGTGTGCGCAAAAAGGGTGACCAGTCACTGAAGCTGTCAGTTGTTTCCTTGCAGGGTTCTAAATATGAAAATGCAGCTAATTCGTTGGCTGAGACATGGCGAAATGAGCTCAATGCTGAGGTGGAAGTCAAGATTGTTGATGCAACAGATGCTAATCAGGATGTTCTCAGGTCGGTGTTGCAACCGCGTAATTTTGACGTCTTGATATATGAGCTGGTGCTTGGCGGTGACCCAGACGTCTATGCGTATTGGCATTCGTCACAAGACCAACGCGATCAACGAGGTTTGAATTTTGCAAACTATAATGACGCCATTTCAGATGACGCATTGGTCGGCGGCCGTGGTAAGCGTTCTCCAAAACAACGCGTGGATTATTATCAATCATTTGTACGACGCTGGCAAGCATCGGCTGCGTCACTGCCACTGTATCGTCCAACAGTTGAATACATCAAACTGCCATCAGTTCAGGCTGTCACGCAAAATACTCGGCTGGTCTCACCAACCGATCGATTTGCTGACGTGATCTATTGGACGGTTCGCCAAGATTCAGTTTACAAAACGCCATAGTGTCAGGTATAATGATGACAGTCGTGCGGGCGTGGCGGAATTGGTAGACGCGCTAGCTTGAGGGGCTAGTGAACTTAGGTTCGTGGAAGTTCAAGTCTTCTCGCTCGCACCAAATGGAATTATTTGATTTTACTATGACAGATTTGTCACAAAATGATAAACCTCAAGTTCGTCAAATTATTAAGACTCTGACTGGTGTTTTGGTAACAGTTTGGCAGACATCGCCACGGACTATTATTATTCAAGCGGTTGGAGCGGTGTTAACGGCATCATTGCCGCTTGCGACAACATATTTTGCAGCGTTAACGACCACCGCACTGACAGAGGCATATACTGGCAGCGGCGACTCACGCCAACTACTCCTGTATGTGATTATGACGGTGGTGCTGGGCGTGATCATGAGTTTTTGGGGAATTGTGCAGACCTATTTTGAACAGTTGATGCGCTACCAGCTGGAATCAAGCATTAACGACCAGATGTTTGCTCGGTTACATAGTCTAGATTTTTGGCGTTATGATGACCCGGTGACAATCGATATGTTTGATCGAGCGAGGCGTTTTGCTGGCTCATTTTCATATCTATTTTCACGGTTGACTAGCATTGTGACGAATATCGTCTCGTTAGTGGTTGGACTATGGATCATCTCGTCAGTCAGTTGGTGGCTGGGGCTGTTACTTGTCGTGGCTATCATTCCTAGCGGTGTCGTCCAATTTCGGTTGTCTCGTTTGACGTCGAAGTATTGGCGCAAAAATACTAAAGTCAGGCGGCGTATGTGGTGGATCGAATATGCAGTGAGTAGGCCAGAGAACGTTGCCGAGCTACGATTGTATGGCATTATCAAACATTTGCTAGCGGAGCGGGCTACTTTGCGTGATAAAGACCAGTTACAGATGATTAAATATGAGCGCCGCTTTATGGCTAAGCGCTTTGGTGGCGAGGTGTTGCAGGCGGCGGCGGAAGTGGCGGCTTTGGTATGGGTGACGCTAGAAATTATCGCGCATCGTCAGCCAATCGGTCAGTTTGTGTTAGTGCAACAGACGGTAGGTCGGATTCTCAGTAGCGTTGATAGCTTGATTTCGACGTATAATTCTATGGATGAGGAAGTGGCAAATATGGTCGATTATCAACGGTTTATGGAATTACCGCTAGCTGATACCAAGCCGAGCCTAGCGCTTAGTATGAACAAGTCAATTACCGTGCGTAATGTAAAATTCCAATATCCAGGTAGTGAAACTCTAGTGCTCAAGGGCTTGTCGCTGGAGATCAAGCGCGGCCAGCATGTGGCGATTGTTGGCGAGAATGGCGCAGGTAAAACCACGCTGGTGAAATTATTGACGGGGCTGTACCAGCCGACTAGTGGCGAGATTTTGATTGATGGGCGAAATCTTAGCGAAGTAAATGTAGCTGATTGGCACCGACAATTGGCTGTTTTGAGCCAGAGTTTTATTCGCTATGATTTTGCGACAGCTTATGAAAATGTGTGGTACGGCGATGTTTCTCGTGAGCTAGACAGAGACAGGCTGATGGATGCGCTCAAACAGGCAGAGGCTGACAATTTTGTGAAGAAATTACCAAAGGGCGGGGACAGTTATGTTGACAAATGGATGACGGATGATAGTGATGACAAGGGCGTGGATCTGTCGGGCGGGCAATGGCAGCGGCTAGCTCTGGCACGCAATTTTTACCGTGATGCGCCAATCGTTATTTTGGACGAACCGACGAGCGCTGTTGATGCGGCGGCTGAGGCGCGAATTTTTCGCCACTTGTTTAAGCAAAAAGACAAAACCATCATCGCTATCAGCCATCGCCTGAGCACAGTGAAAAAGGCTGATGTGATTTACTTCATGAAAGATGGTCGAATTGTCGAGCAGGGAGCGTGCAGCGAATTAATTGCTAAACGTGGCGAGTTCTATGAAATGTTCAAAGAACAATTATAGTTTGATATAATGAGTGGAGTGGCGCGTTGGCGGAGCGGTTACGCAGAGGTCTGCAAAACCTTTTAGACGAGTTCGACTCTCGTACGTGCCTCCAGAATTATGATAGCTCCAGATCTGGGGCTATTTTTGCTCTAGTAGTTCTTTTAGCTCAGGGAAGGTTGGCTGTTGGAAATGGCCTCGGTCAACAAATATATGGCTTTTTGCGCTTGGTAGATCAGACTGAAACTTTGCTAGCTCAGTAAACGGCACCACGGCATCGTCTTTACTGTGGAATAGGTGAATTTCTTTGGCAGATTTTTCGAGCTCAGTTGCACTTGGTAATATAAAATCGCCCAAGTCTTCGTGAGTTGCATCATTATATGGAGCAGCAATTAAGATTAGTCGAGTAACTGGCGTGCTGAGAGGATTTTCGTGCAAATACTTTGCTAAGAATATTGCCCCAAGGCTACTGCCAATGAGCTGAACGTCATCACCCAGGAAAGGCAATATCTTTTCAAAGTAGATTTTCCATTCGGAATACCGCGCGTTTTGCTTGTTGGGCATGGTAGGCAGGAGCACGTCAAAATCTGTCATTGTCACAGCGAGCCAGTCGCGCCATTTTGTTTTGCGAAAAAGATTCTCATACTTGAGTGGAGTGTTGCGCAGCGCGGAGAGGTAGCGCTCATAGGAATCAAAAGGTGATCCGCCGTGAATATGTACAATTTGCTTCATAAATATAGTATAATACAAACCAGCGCAAATGGCAGACCGTGTCAAACGTCAGTAGACATGGACATCGGGCGGCCATTAGTGCAGAGTATGGGCGCGAGTGGCGGAATTGGTAGACGCGAGGGACTTAAAATCCCTTGACCAAAAGTCGTGCGGGTTCGATTCCCGCCTTGCGCACCAAATCGGAACTAAAACGGAAACGGTCGCCCGAACGGGCGGCTTTTTCGCTGGCGGCGCGCAGCGCCGACCAGCGATTTTTCTGGGGGGAGTTAAGAAATTGGTCGTCATTTATGACGACTTCTTTTTGTCGTATTTGTAGGTTCGACCCGAAAATTTCAAGGCATAAGGATTTTTTCGCATTGAGATCATCGCCTTTTGCGATTTTGCAGATAGAAACGGCAGTTTCTATCCATTGTTTCATCGGTTCGACCCAAGCCGAAACGCCAAGCGTAGCTTGCTCGATTTGCTCTTCAAGCAACTTCTTTTTGCCAAGTATTTCCGCGCGCTTATCTTGGTATAGTTCGCGCTCAACATCACCGTCTAGGTAGCTATCGAGTAGCCGCTGCATTTTTTCGGACAGGCGGGCGACAGCCTCCTTGTCACCCGCCACGCGGTGTGTAAAGTTGGCTTTCTCGCTTGCTTCGTCTTTATCTATCAGCTCGCGCAGTTTGCCTGCCCATGAGGCAGGCATAGCATAACAAAGCAACAGAGCAGACAGTTGCTTGTCTAGTTCCTCGGCGCGAATATGTGGCTCACGACAAACCGCCGTCTTGCTCTTGCGAGTACATCGGTAGTACACATAAACATGCACATTGCCATTTTTCTGTCGCTTTATGCGCGTTTCTGCCGTAAACATCATGCCGCACGAGCAATACACCAAGCCGCAAAGTGGCAAAGGATCATTTGTTTTTCTAGTTGGTTTGCCGCGCCGTTTCAAAACATTTTGCACTTGGTCAAATAACTGTTTCGAGATAATGCCTTTGTGCTTGCCCTCGTGTATTTCTCCTAAGTAGCGAAAATGTCCATAGTAAAACGGATTTGCCAGCATACGCGCCACGCGTGTACGCGAATGAGGTTTGTTGCCGGTTGTTTTCTTGCCGCGCACCATACCTCTTTTGGTATGTAAGCCGTGGGCAAACAAAAAGTCGGCGATTTCATCCAGCCGTTTATCTCCGCGAGCGTACAATTCAAACGCTTGGCGCACAATCGGGGCAGTTTTGCGATCAATCTTGATAGTTTTACTGCGCATATCGTTGTAATATCCCAGCGGCGCGCCTCGCGGATAGCGCCCGTCGCGCACCATTTGTCGCAAACCTCGTTTAGTGTTGAGCGATAAGTTATCTACATACTGCTTAGAAGTATTAAACTCATTTGCTAGCATATATTTGCCCTGTGGCGTATTTTCAAACCAAAAATGCGGAAACTTCAGGTCAAGCAATATATTTTGATCTAGCATATAGATGATTTTGCCGCTGTCGATACTGTTGCGAGATAGTCGGTCGGGCATCCATGCTAAAATACCGTTTGCCTCGTCAGTTTCTATGCGTTCAAGCATTTTATTAAACTTTTTGCGCCCCGGTTTTTTGGCAGTTTCTTTTTCAATAATCACATCGACGATATAAACGCCCATGCGCATGGCAAACTCTTTAAGCTCGGTAATTTGCGCCGCGACAGATAGTACTTGCTTATCCTCTACGTCCGTACTTTTGCGGACATAGAGGAAATACGTTAGTTTTTGCTTAGTTGGTAACATATTTATCCTCCCAACTCAAAAGGCTACTCCGTTGCACACAAACCAGAACAAGTCTAATCTGTACGAAGTAGCCATCTGAGGCAAGCCAATAAAAATGACCTGTTCTAATGATTTGTGTGCTCTTTCATTATATCACAAGATGGGCAACGCGAAGCGTGTCGGCTTCGAGCCGACCCGAACAAAAAGAACCACGCCGCAAGGCGTGGCAATTTCTTAACTCCCCCCAGAAAAATCGCTGGTCGGCGCTGCGCGCCGCCAGCGAAAAAGCCGCCCGTTCGGGCGACCGTTTCCGTTTTAGTTCCGATTTGGTGCGATTTTACGCCCAAGTTCGAACCAGTTTTGAGACAAAAGCCAAATAATTTAGCCACGCCGCCTAGCACAGCAAGCCGTGCTGCGCTCCAGCCCAGAAAACCCTTTGCATATTTTTTGTAATTTTCCCCGCCGTGATTTTATTAGAAAAAGGTAAAGGGTGTTCTGGGTGGGTGCGCTGTTGCTTTAGCAACTTTGGCGGGTTTCTTGTGTGTTTATTCTGTAAGTATGCAAGAAATGGTATAATAAAGCAGTCCAACCAACAATTAACATCTTAGGGATTTTCCCAGTATTTTGGTATTTGAACCAGAAAAACGGGCACTTGCTCGAAAAACTTTTGGTTCAAATCCCAATTGTTGGTTGGACGCCTAGAGTAGGTGTCCGTTTTTTATGTGCGGATTTTACTCAAGATAAATCAACTTAAAACTCAAAGGCGTCCATGAGTAAAAAATTACTAGAAACCAATGTCGTATTACAAGGCGACTGTATAGAATTATTAAAAGCACTGCCAGACAAGTCGATTGATCTTGTTTTTGCCGACCCGCCGTACAACTTGCAGCTCAAAGGCGATTTGTGGCGACCAAATAATACAAAGGTATCTGCGGTTGATGACGACTGGGATAAATATGATAGCTTCGCTGTTTATGATGATTTTACGACCAAATGGCTCGCCGAGTGTCGCCGCGTTCTCAAAGACAACGGCTCGCTTTGGGTGATTGGTAGTTATCATAACATCTTCCGTGTTGGTAAAATTGTGCAAGACCTCAACTACTGGATTCTGAATGATATTCTTTGGATTAAAACAAATCCTATGCCAAATTTTAAGGGCACACGCTTTAACAATTCGCATGAAACTCTTATCTGGGCTGGTAAATCTGAAAAATCAAAGCCGACTTTTAATTATAAAACTATGAAAGCCCACAACGAAGATAAGCAGATGCGCAGCGATTGGTTAATTCCGATTTGTAGTGGTAAAGAGCGGATTAAGATTAACGGCGAAAAAGCCCATTCGACACAAAAGCCGCTTGCATTGCTTCGCCGAATTATCAATGCAACTACAAAGCCGGGCGACATTGTACTTGACCCATTTCTCGGCAGCGGCACGACGGCGGTTGCTGCAAAAGAGCTCGGGCGTTCTTACATTGGTATTGAACGCGACAGCACCTATGTTAAAGTCGTCAAAAAGCGGCTTGCCGACACGACGCCTCTCGACAAAACGCTCATTACGAGCAAATTAGAAGCAAAAGCGCCGCGTGTTGCATTTGGTCTACTGGTTGATATTGGACTCATTAAAGCGGGTACGACACTTATTAGCAAAGACGGTAAGTATTCCGCAGTCGTTACCGCCAACGGCTCGCTCAAGAGCGGCGACATCGATGGTTCTATTCATAAAGTCGGCGCAGTCCTGCAAAACCAACCGTCATGCAACGGCTGGACATTTTGGCATATCGACGGTGCGTTGATTGACGAAATTCGACAAAAGTATCTGGAGAAAAACCATGCTTGATTACGAAGAATTCAAGAAAATTTTTGATGAAAAAATCTTTGCAAAGTCAAAACCCGACCTCATAAGAAAAGTTGCCGAATATCCAGACAGGTACGTTGGTCTGTTTCGCCCAACTAAGCCAGAGGCTAAATTACTACAAAATCTTTTACAGTCAAATGAAATCCGTTTTGGCGATGCTTTCGAGGTGGCAATCAAGCAGTATCTTATCAGCGTGGGGTGGCAGCCTTTGCCGCAAAAAATAATCTCTAAAGAGGGCGACGCGCTCGACATTGACCAGCTACTTATGAAAAATGACAGGGTGCTATTTATTGAGCAAAAAGTGCGCGACGACCATGATTCGACCAAAAAGCGCGGACAGATTAGCAACTTTGAGAAAAAGTTAGAGGCGCTGGTCGATATTTACGGCGACAAGGTGGCGTGGGGATTTTTCTATTTTATCGACCCAAGCCTTGTTAAAAACCGCAACTTTTATCAGCCGGAGCTGCAAAAATTACAAGATTCTTGGGGTGTAAACTTATCAGTATCGTACGGACAAGATATGTTTGAACAACTCGGCTACCCAAATATTTGGCGTGATATCATGACCAACTTGAAAAAGTGGCGGCACGACATACCCGACTTGCCAAATGTAAATTTTGACACCAACCCCAAAGAATCCGCCGAAGAAATAAAAGACCTGCCGCTTCGCATATTCCGCAAGCTGTTTGATGATGAGCGGATTGTAGAGCAGATACTGCCTGTATTATTTCCAACTGGAGAGACGTTGGCAATACTTGAGCCGTATTTTCGTGGACAGGGTACTGTAATGGCTGGTAATATATCAAATAAGATCCGAGACTACCTTTATAGTTAGCCCTAACTATAAGGCAAAAGCATAAACATATTATGAAATGCTAATGTTAGCATTGCAAACATCTCTCAAAAGAATTATAATAGGTGTCATGGCAACCGGAGGGACAACAGCAGAAGACAAGCGCAAACACCTTGAGCTTATACAAGGTGTAGTTAATCGTATGGCGTCTAACTCTTTCCTCTTTAAAGGCTGGTCTATCACTATCATCGCCGGTATTTCAGCATTCGCTGCGCAAGACTCAAATACGGCTCTCATGATTGTACCTATAGTATCAACCTTATTGTTTTGGAGTGTTGACGCATATTACCTTATGATGGAGCGAGCCTTTAGGAGTATTTATAACAACGTTGCTAAGCTCAAACCAGAGAAGATCGATTATTCTCTAACTCCCGAAAAGTCCGACATATCATTCAGGTGCTGGTTAAAAATATTTTTTGGGCGCCCTGTATTGCTACTATTCTATGGCACTGTTCTCGTTATGCTTGTTCTACTTGTACTGATGCTAAATAATTATGGATTGGAGGTTAGGATAATTCATGGCACGTAAAGTATTTTTTAGTTTCCACTACGAACGCGATGCGTGGCGTGTCGCGCAAGTACGAAATAGTAACATAATTACAAATCTAGATAAAAACCCGTTCTACGACAAAGCCGAGTGGGAATCTATCAAGCGTAATGGCGACCAAGCGATAAAGAATTGGATTGATAGGCAACTCCAGGGCACATCTGTTACAGTGGTACTTATTGGGGCGCAAACTGCCAGTCGCAGATGGGTTCAATACGAAATACAAAAAAGTATTGAGCTTGGTAAAGGTTTAATAGGTGTGCATATAAGTGGAATAAAAGACCAGTATGGTAATACTGATAAGCTTGGAGTAAACCCGCTGCCGTCAGGATATCCTGTCTATAAGTGGAATGCGAGTAATGGCGCAGTAAACCTTGGAAGGTGGATTGAAGATGCGGCAATAAGAGCTGGCAGGTAACCCTCAGACTATTGCGCAAAGCGCGTCGGCTTTGCCGACAAAAGCCGCGCCACCTCTACCGTTTGCGGTAGGCGCACCCACCCAGAACACCCTTTACCTTTTTCTAATAAAATCACGGCGGGGAAAATTACAAAAAATATGCAAAGGGTTTTCTGGGCTGGAGCGCAGCACGGCTTGCTGTGCTAGGCGGCGTGGCTAAATTATTTGGCTTTTGTCTCAAAACTGGTTCGAACTTGGGCGTAAAATCGCACCAAATTGCAAACAATGGCTCGTTATTTCGGGTCATTTTTATCACCCAAAAACCTAACCACAAGCAAAACGTCTGTGGTATAATGAAGGGGTTAGCATAAATTGATAAGGAGAATATTCAATGAGCTCAATCATCATAGCACTTATAGTCGTTGGCGTTGTCCTGGTTCTCGCTATCGGCTTCATCGTCGCCACCTATAATGGTTTGGTGACCTTACGCAACCGCGTTGAAGAAGCATGGAGCGACATCACGGTTCAATTGAAACGTCGAACTGACTTGATCCCAAATCTCGTAAACTCTGTGAAGGGTTACGCTACGCACGAGAAGGAAGTATTTGAAAAGGTGACCGAAGCACGTTCAGCCATCATGGATGCCAAAGGTGTGAAGGATACTGCCGAGGCAGAAAACATGCTCGAAGGCGCCTTGAAGAGTCTGTTTGCAGTAGCTGAGGCTTACCCAGACTTGAAGGCTAACCAAAACTTCATGCAATTGCAGCAGGAACTGGTCGACACTGAAGACAAAATTCAAGCTTCCCGTCGCTTCTACAACGGTGGCGTTCGCGACCTGAACACCAAGATTCAGACTTTCCCAGCAAACATCGTTGCAGGCATGTTCAACTTCCAAGCCAAGGAATTCTTTGAGGTTGAAGACCGTGCATCTGTTGAAAACCCAGTAGAGGTCAAATTCTAACACTTCACGCAAATCACACAGCCGCTCGCCTACCGTTGGCGGGCGGTTTTTGCTATAATATCTACTATGTATAGTGCGATTTCTCAAAATAAACGCAACACCGTCATCATTATGGCAGTGTTCGTAGCTATCATTGGTGCCATTGGTGTCTTCATCGGCATGGCGGTCAAGAATTATTCACTGGCGTGGATTGTGTTTGGTTGTTCGCTGCTGTACGCCTGGCTTCAGTACTATCTGGCTGGAAAATTAGCTATGGCCATGACTGGCGCGCAGGAAATTGAGAAAAAAGATGCACCTGAACTGTGGCGGGTAGTCGAGAATTTGGCGATCGCTGCTGGCATGCCGATGCCAAAAGTCTACATCATTGACGACCCAGCACCCAATGCCTTTGCGACTGGTCGTGACCCCAAGCATGCCATCGTCGGTGCAACCACTGGCCTGCTGGAAATCATGGACAAACGTGAGCTCGAGGCAGTGATGGCACACGAGATGAGTCATGTGCGTAACTATGATATTCGCGTTAGTATGATTGCTTTCGGTTTGGTGAGTGCTATTGGACTATTGGCGGACTTGGCGCTGCGCATGATGTTCTTTGGTGGTGACGATGACCGTGATGTTCACCCAGCGGTGTACATATTGGGTTTGGTAGTAGTGATTTTGGCGCCAATTTTGGCAACCATCACACAGCTAGCAGTTAGTCGGCAGCGAGAATATTTGGCCGACGCTTCTGGTGCGTTGCTGACTCGGGATTCAGAAGGGTTGGCGAGTGCACTAGGCAAATTGCAAGAATATGGTCGACCCATGGAGCGCCAAAGCACATCGACAGCCAATCTGTTTATGAACAATCCATTACGCCCCGGCTTTTTTTCAAAATTATTTAGTACCCATCCACCGTTGGAGGATCGTATTAAGCGTTTGCGAAACAACGCGACAAAAATGTAAGGATTCCTGACCATGAGTAAGCAACGTACATCTGCCTCCAAAAAGAAAGTAACAACCAGTCGCTCACGAGCAAACCAAAAACTTGCCTCTGGTTATTATTTGCGGTGCAAGAATCATTGCAAAAAGATCTGGCAGCAGCTGAAAACTCGGAGGGCTCATTTTTTGAAGCGTCGACCGCATCGTAGTTTTCGCCTGACGCGACGTAGGGACTATGTCAGGTCACTGCACATCCCGGGTTATTGGTCTCTGACTACCCAAGCGGTCAAAATGATTTGGTCAAACAAGCGATTGTTTTTTGGCTTGGCGCTGGTGTATGCGCTGGTGGTGTTTGTACTGGCGGGATTGATGGATCAAGAGACGTACAAAAAGATTAAAGCCTTGGCTGAAGGTACAGTCGAACAGGGAGCGGTGAGTGATTTGTTTGCGACGTTCTCGATTTTCGGCGGTGTGGTGTACGGTCAATTGACCAATCAGCCAAACAACGCCCTGCAGCAAATATTGGGTGTGTTGGCGCTGATCATGGTCTGGCTGACTACCATTTGGTTGTTGCGAGCAGTCAGCTCTGGCAATTCGCCAAACATTCGTGATGGTCTGTACCGAGCAGGGGCGCCGCTGGTCGCGTTCATTGTGTTATTATTCATCGTCCTGTGTCAAATATTGCCAGCTGCTGGCGGCGTCATTCTCTATACGACGCTGCAAACAGCCGATGTCTTAAGCCAGACACCGCTGTTGATGATCGCTGCAGCAATCACGGGGCTGCTGGGAGTGCTATCGCTGTATTGGCTCACCTCCACAGCTTTTGCCATGATCATTGTTACGCTGCCAGGCACCTACCCAATGCGGGCTGTACGTATGGCTGGCGACATCGTGGTTGGTCGTCGTATCCGCATTTTGTTACGGATGTTGTGGCTGGCTATCATGCTAACGTTGCTTTGGGTAGTTATTCTCATCCCGACCATCAAGCTGGACGCCTTTGTGACGGGTTGGATTGACCAAACGGCTTCATTCCCATTGGTGCCAATCATGGTGCTGCTGGTTGCTTCATTTTCTGTCGTATTTTCAGCTACCTATACCTACTTATTCTACCGAAAGGTCGTCGCCGATGACAGTGCGCCAGCTTGATAGGCAGGCGGCCGAGCAACGAATTGTCAAACTGCGAGATCTGATCAATGATTATCGCTATCACTATCACGTGCTCGACGAATCGATCATGAGTGAGGCGGCGGCTGATAGCCTGAAACATGAATTGTCGCAATTGGAAGAGCAGTTTCCTGAACTCATCACGCCAGATAGTCCAACCCAGCGGGTGGCGGGAAAAGCGCTCAGTAAATTCGCCAAGGTTCAGCATCAGACGCGAATGATTTCGCTGCAGGATGTGTTTGACCGGGCAGAGGTTGCAGCGTGGATACAGCGCATGAAAAAGGTGCGCCAAGACATCACTGAAGAATTTTTGTGTGATATCAAGATGGATGGCCTGGCCTGCGCGCTGATTTATGAGGACGGTGTGCTGACACGGGCCGTGACGCGGGGCGACGGATTAGTTGGTGAAGATGTGACTATGAATGTACGGACGATTCAGAACGTACCGCTGACCCTGCGTGCCAATCAGCGATTTGCTCATTTTTTGCGTGGTCGAACGGAAATTCGCGGTGAAATCGTGATGCACAAAGAGGACTTTGCAGCATTAAATCAGCGTCGGCGAGCGGCTGGTCAGCCAGAATTTGCCAATCCGCGTAACCTAGCCGCAGGGACAATTCGTCAGCTTGATCCAAAATTGGTGGCAGAGCGTCCGCTCCATTTCGTTGGCTATGACATCATTCGCGATGACCTCGAGGATACGCCGACAATTGCCTTTGGCTATCAGATGATGAATGAGCTGGGTATTACCACCAGTCGGCAGACGCAAATCGTCTATAGCTTGGATGAGGTGATGAGCTATGTCGATCATCTTGATGAGGTGCGTCAGTCGCTCCAGTTTAATACCGACGGAGCAGTCATCAAACTCAACGACCGGCGACAGTTTGCCGAGCTGGGCATCGTTGGCAAGACACCGCGAGCGGCAGTGGCGTATAAATTTGCCGCCGAAGAAGCCACGACCATCGTCCGTGATATCGTTATTTCCATCGGTCGAACCGGTGCGGCCACGCCAGTAGCGGTGTTCGACCCCGTGGTGGTGGCCGGTACGACGGTGCAGCACGCTAGTCTGCATAATGCTGACGAAATTGCTCGTCTGGATGTGCGCCGCGGTGACACGGTGGTGATTTTCAAGGCGGGCGATATCATCCCTCAAGTGCAAACTGTGCTAAAAGAATTGCGACCGGCAGATGCTAAACCAATTGATTATCCAGCGGAACTAGCGCGCCAATATCCAGAGTTAGAATTTGTGCGGCCAGCAGGCGAGGCCGTCTACCGCGTTAAAGGCTTGAGTGGTCCGCTGATTTTGAAGCGAGCCCTGGCGCACTTTGCCTCCAAAGGTGCCCTAGACATCGACACCTTGGGCGAGAAAAATGTCGAGGCACTAGTTGAGGCGGGGCTAGTTAATGATTTGGCGGATATCTATCGGTTGACGAAAGATGATTTGCTGCAGTTGGAGCGCTTTGCTGAGATTTCCGCGCAAAAGCTCATCGATGCCATTGCTGTTAAGAAACAGCCAGCGTTGGAGCGATTTTTGTTCGGCCTTGGCATCCGACATGTTGGTGCACAGACGGCGATTGACCTCGCAAATCACTTTGAAAGTGTTGAGCAACTCAGCCAAGCGACTATTGATGAGCTACGCGAAGTAGACGGAGTGGGCGAAATTGTTGCCGAATCGATCGTGGCATGGTTTGCTGATGAAGATAATGTGACGCTGCTCGAAAAATTTGCTAACTTTGGCGTGATGCCACAGTTTACTAAAAAATCCGGCAGTCTGACTGGTCAGAGTTTCGTCATCACCGGCACTTTGCAATCAATGGGGCGTGATGCCGCTGCTGAAAAAATCCGCAATCTCGGTGGCACTTTCCAAACTGCTGTTGCAAAAGACACAACATACTTGGTAGCTGGCGGTAAAGTCGGCGCCAGCAAGCTGAAAAAAGCCGAACAATACGGCACCAAAATTATTGATGAACAAACATTGTTAGAGATTATACGATAACGGAGGTATGACCATGACTCAGCAATTACATCGCGCCCTCGCTATCAAACCCGCCGACACGGTTGTGTTTACGGCGATGTCCAAGAAATATTTTTACATGAGATTGTTCGTCACGAAATTTGCGCTCGAGCAAGGCGTTGTGCCAATCAATCCATTTACCAGTTTTGACTATTTTTTGCTCGATGCGGTAGAGCGTGACACGGTGCGGCGCGCTAATAATACACTGGTGGCGCGCGCTGATGAGCTGTGGGTATTTGGCGACATCGCTGATGGCGTGCGGGCGGAAATAATGCAGGCTTGGCAGCAACAGAAAATTGTCCGATTTTTTGCGTTTCGTAATGATAAACACATTTACGAAGTTAAGATTGGCGACTTGGTGTATGAAGATGGCGTTAAAACAGTAACCCAACGGAGGTAATGAGATGGTTCGATTTTATTTACAAAAATTAGTGCGTGACAAAGTAGTGCCAAATTGTTTGGACGACCCAGAAGTGTTACATACGGAATACCGTGAATTGGACAGCCAGGAGTTTTGTCGTGAGCTAGTCCGTAAGATCCACGAGGAGGCAGACGAGATTCCGCTGGGTGATAAACAGCGTGATGAATCGCTCAAAGAGCTGGCTGATTTGCAAGAAGTTGTTGACGCATTGTGTCGGGCGTTTGGCTTTTCTGACGAGCAAGTTCAAGAGGAAATGGCGCGCAAAAAGCAAAAAAAAGGCGGCTTTGATAATCGGCACTATATTGAATATAACGACCTGGTTGATGACAGTAAATGGGTAGAAATTTTCCGCGCCCAGCCAGAGAAGTATCGTGAAGAAAAGAGCTAAATATAAAATATGATAAAAAACATTACGTTTATCACGGGTAATCAACATAAAGCAGATACTCTAGCGCGTGTGCTAGGTTTACCGCTAAGGCACCAGGCAGTTGATCTAACGGAGATTCAATCAACGAGCTTGGAAGAGATTGTTGAGCATAAAGTTCGCCAGGCGTATATGGTCGCCAAATGTCCGGTTTTGGTTGAGGATGTGGCGCTCGGGTTTACGGCGCTGGGTGGACTGCCGGGTCCGTTTATCAAGTTTTTTGTCGAGGAGCCGAACGGTTTAGAGAAACTCTGTCGGATGCTTGATGGTTTTGACGACCGATCGGCGGTGGCGGCGTGTGTGTTTGGCTACTACGATGGTGAGCAGACCAAATTGTTCCGCGCTGAACTTGGTGGCGTCATCGCCAAGCATCCTGTGGGCAATGGTGGTTTTGGCTGGGATAAAATATTTTGCCCGGATGGCTATGGCGGCAGAACTCGTGCTGAACTTTATGCTGACGAATATGTAGTCACGTACCCCACAATTAAACCAATTGTCCCGTTACGTGAATTTCTGGCAGCACTTGAGTGAAATGCTATAATATTTACGATGCCTAAGAAAATTACATTTGCTACTGGCAATCCGCGTAAGCTTGAGGAAGCGGCGGCAGTACTGAAAAATTATGATATTGCTGTCGAGTCGCTGCAGCTTGATATTGACGAAATTCAGCATCACGATCCGTTGAAAATTACCGAGGCTAAGGCTCGGACGGCGTATGAAAAAGTTGGCAAGCCAGTTGTTGTCAACGATAGTAATTGGGAGGTGCCCGCGCTCGGCGGTTTTCCGGGTGGTTATATGAAGGATGTTGCTAACTGGTTTACGGCTGAAGATTTTTTGGCTTTGATGAAAGATAAAAATGATCGGAGAATTATCTTGCACGACGTCGTGGCGTATTGTGATGGTGATAAACTAAAGGTATTTAGATTTGACCGAGATGGTGTTTTTGTGAGTGAACCGCATGGCGAAGGGATGTCGATGAATCAGGTCGTATCAATGGAAGGTAGTGGTGGATTGACGATTGCGGAGGAGTTTGCACATCGCTGCAATAATAAAAATATCAATCCTACTAATTTCCAACATTGGCAAAAATTTGGCAGCTGGTTTGCCGATAAGGTGAGCACATAAATGCAAGTTCATGTTGCCATCCCGCATTATAACGCTCCTCGGGCTTTGAGAAATCTTTTGGTGCAGCTAACAGAACAGGAGTTTGATAGTATCACGGTGCTTGATGATCACTCTACTGACCAGCAAACACTGCAAGACCTTGCTTGTGAGTTTCCGGCAGTTACCATTATTTTTGGCGAGAAAAATGTTGGTGCGGGAGCGAATCGCAATCGTTTTTTGGACTTACATAACACAGGCATTGTATGGTTTATCGATTGTGACATGCGCGTTGAGACAGAGAATGTTGCTGATATGTTGCGCCAAAAGTTTGCTGGCGAAAATCATATTATGCTTGGCAGCACCATCCTCTATGCTAACGGTCAGCCAATGGCCTGGAATTATGGTCATGAAATGCACCCGCAGCACGACTGGCAATTTATGCGGGCAACTCAGGCAGACGACCGCCAAATGTTGCAACAGCAAGGCTGGGATTATCCATGGATTTGGGGTGAGCGGGTTACGGAGGATCGCCAGGTTGACTGGGTCGCCGAGGGAAGTTTTGCACTGTTGATTGATGATTTTATACAGGTTGGCGGCTATGACGCAGCGTTTCGTTATCACGAAGGGCAAGATTTGGCGCATCGGCTGCGTGAGGCGGGTGTGAAGATTATGGTGACTGGAGATATCGTCTGTACGCATCTGGATATTGATGTTCGGGGCAAAGCTCGCCACCGGGAAGTTGAGCAGTCCGCTAAGTTATTTTACCGGAAGCATCAGATTCGGCTTGACTAAGATAGTGTATAATGCACTATATGGATAAATTCAGAACACCGAAGCTCTACTGTTTTTCGCCGCCTGTGATGCTGGCAACCTTGGCTATTGAGATCATTTTAGCAATTCATACAGTGTGGCGTTACAAACTAAATCTTGTGACGAGGATCGTCGTGGCGCTGCTCGTTTGTCTAGCGCTGTTTCAATGGGCTGAATACAATGTTTGTGAAGGCACGGTGTTGTTTGATAGCGTGGGCTGGGCGAAGCTTGGGTATGTGGCGATTACCATGTTGCCGCCTCTTGGTATTCATTTGGTCTATCAAATTTCTGCCGACAAACGACGTTGGATCCCGGTGCTGGGGTATACCTTAGCGGTCGTGTTCATTAGCTACTTTTTGCTAGCCGTAAACGGCGTTAGCGCTGGTGTCTGCTTGGGAAACTATGTCATTTTTGAAAATCAGCCAGGCATCAGCGAATGGTACGGATTGTATTATTACGGTTTATTGTTCGTGGCGATTGCCTACGCTTACACCCGTGGCAAAAACGCCAAAAAACACATTCGCCGCTCATTGTGGTCATTGATCATCGGCTATGTGCTGTTCATTGCGCCAACGACATTTGTCAATATCATCGATCCATCAACCATCACCGGCATCCCGTCGATTATGTGCGGCTTTGCAGTACTGATGGCAGTAGCTCTTGCCGGAAAAGTATTGCCAGAATACACAAAGCAAAAATAGTGCTTGTGTTTTTGTGACAATTGGTGCATAATCACAAGTGAGCTGGTACGCATAGGGGCATCTCCTATGCTTGCCAATTGAAAGACAAACACATTTTCAACATGCCCCGGGTGGGCGCGTAGCAGCTCCGCTTTGCTATTTCGGCGACTTGCGTTGGTTTCGGCAAGTCGCTTATGGTATGATGAGTATATGTTTCGACGATCATTTGAAAAGAAAATTCCATTGTTAGTGCGTGAGTTTTTTGCTTCGCACGCGGATGTCAAGTTGATAGCGGTGACAGGTAGCACTGGTAAAACGAGCGCCAAGATCGCCATCGGTACGGTTTTGTCGCAGCGCTATGCTATCGCTATGCCGCAGCTGGAGCCAAAATCTCACATGCAGACTTTGCTGCAGATTATGGGAGTACGCTACCCTGAGGGTCCTGAAAAAAAATGGGGATTCTTCGCACGCCGCAATATGTATCGCGCTGTCAAAAAACGAGCTCGCGCTGAACATCCAGAAGCGCAAGTGATCGTCCAGGAGTTTAGTCCGCAAAGCATTGGCTTTCATGATTGGTTTAAAACCGTCATTTTGCCGGATATCGCCGTCATCACTTCTGTCACTACAGGGCGCATGCGCGTTGAACATACCATAGAAGAAGTCGCTCAGGAAATGATCACACTGGGTAATAACTCTCGGATGGCGTTGATCAATCGCGATGATATTGAAGGTCGGTTTGCGGCGTTTGTGACGAATCCTAATATAACCACTTATGGCACCAGTGGGGTTGCAGAATATTATTTTGATGAACATGATTTCTCGCTCACCGAAGGACATTTTGGTGCTATGATTTCACCGGAATATCCAGAGGGTATTCAAACACAACTGAAGCTATTGGGCGAACACAACCTCAGACCAGCAGTGGCCGCCATGGCCGTGGCTGTCAAATTAGGTATGGATGTTGGCTCAATTCAGCGAGGCTTGGCGGCGCTGCGCCCAATTCCAGGGCGAATGCAGCTGCTGCGCGGTGCTGATGGCACTATTCTCCTGGACGACAGTTACAGCGCGTCGCCATCAACCACGACTGCGGCTATTCAGACATTGTATAGTTTGAGCGCTCCCCAAAAAATCGCTGTCCTAGGCAATATCAACGGTTTGAGAGAATCAATGCCGCAAGAAATGTCCAAACTAGGCTATCTGTGTAACCCCAATGAACTTGACTGGGTAGTGACAGTTGGAGAAATGGCCAACCAGTATTTGGCGCCATCGGCTCGTCAGCGTGGCTGCCAGGTAAAAGAATGCAAAGACGCCATCGAAGCTGGTAGTTTTGTGCGTGACAAACTGAAAAAAGACGGCATCGCTCTGTTTAAAGGCTCATCAGGTGGTGTTTGGCTGGAGGAAGCCATCAAAATTAACCTCCATACAGCAGTTGATGAAAACAAGCTGGTTCGCCAAACGCCAGAGTGGATAGCCAGAAAGAATGCATTTTTCTCTCGTTTTAGTGATTAGCTGATATAATACATAACATAGTAGTAATTTGGAGGGTATATGAGCATACAGCAGCCAACAACAGCACCGGCTGAGTCAACGCCGCCGGCTGAACAGCCGCCTATCATGGGTGCGATCAACAAACCGAAAAAGAAAAACCGCAAAAAGTTGATTATTAGTTTGGTTGTGGGGTCGTTAGTTACCATCGGCTTGATTGCAGGACTGTTGTGGTATCTGTTGGTATTTAATAACCCACAGCGTGCGCTGGAAGCGTCAATTGTTAACGCGATCATGTCGAAGAACTCTGTCACTGAAGGACGGCTGACTTTTGAAGGCAAGGGTAATCAAAAAGTCACCATCAAGCTCAAATCATCAGACGCAGAGAAGAGTCAGGAGCTGCAAGCTGATATAACAGTTAACGCCGGTGGTTCTGACAAGTCAATCCAGTTCTCTCTGCCAAAAGTGAATGTACGCAATACTGAAGACGCAACGTATATTAAACTGGATAATGTTCGTAGCTCAATCGAGACAGCGATAGATCGTTACATGGAAAGCGTTTCCTCGCCAGGTGGTGCGATTTCTAGCCGATCTCAGACAAAATCACTCAAAGAAACGATGCTGAAGCAATTCGAGACGCTCATCAATGAGATCGACGGCCACTGGATCAAGATCTCTTCAGACGACCTAGAGCAGTCAGAAGAAGCAAAATGTGTGATGAATGCAGTTCGCCGCGCTAAGGATGATGCTGCTGTTCGCGAAGAAATCGCTCAAGTATACCGCGACAATAATTTCCTACAAATCAAAAAAGACTTGGGTACAAAAGATGGCCTGCGTGGATTTGAGATTGATCTGAGTGACGCTACTCTTGAGAAACGTAAAAACTTTGCCAAGGCATTGAGTGAAACAACATATGCCAAGAAGATCAAAGAATGTGGCGGCAGTAGCTCGAAAGCGCTCGACACAGATGCACTTGATTTCAAGAAGGTAGATGTTTCTCTGAAATTGTGGATCGACAACTCAAAGAGACAAGTTCGCCGCGTAGAATTTGAGGGTTCATCTGAGGGTAATAAGGTCTCTCTCGAGACAGGCGTTATGTACGGTGATGCCAAGAAGGTTGAAGCACCATCTGACGCAAAAGACTTGAAAGATGTGATGAAAAAGCTCCAGTCAAGCCCACTGTCTAGCTTTGTTCCAAAAACTAGTACTTCGACAAACTCAGCCAGTGACGCCGACGAAGCGTAACTAGCCTTTCGTTGACGGTCAATCGCCTCACTCTCATGTGGGGCGATTTTCGTGCTATAATTACAGATATGAAACGCTACAATCCGACGGAAATTGAGAAAAAATGGCAAGATAAATGGGAGGCTGATGGCACCTACGTCACTGACCTTGGTGATACGACGCGCCCCAAGTACTACAGCTTGAGCATGCTTCCTGGCATCACCGGGGCTGGTATTCACATCGGCCATGGTCGGACGTTTCAGTTTGCTGACATCAAAGCGCGCTTGAAGCGTCAGCAGGGCTACAATGTATATCATCCAATTGGTTGGGATAGTTTTGGTCTACCGGTGGAGAACTACGCCATCAAGGTTGGTAAAACGCCGCGAGTGGCGCACGACGAAGCCAAAGCGCATTTCATCGCTCAGCTGAAGCGACTCGGATTTAGCTATGATTGGTCAAAGGAGATTTCTACCGCCGACCCTGAGTATTACAAGTGGACCCAGTGGATTTTTACGCAGCTATACAAGCACGATTTGGCGTACCAAAAAGAGCAGCCGCAGTGGTGGTGTGATACTGACAATACGGTGCTGGCTAACGAGCAGGTTGAGGGCGGCAAATGTTGGCGCTGCGGTAACCCCGTCACCAAGCGCAACCTCAAACAGTGGTTTTTCCGCATCACCGCCTATGCTGATGAGATGCTGGAGGCGACTGACGACCTAGACTGGACGGAGATGGTCAAAACCATGCAGAAAAATTGGATTGGCCGGTCGGTTGGCGCGGAAGTTGACTTTACCCTTAATTTAACGGCATCTGACTCTTTGAAATTTACTCCTGATCTGGCAGAAAAAGTTATTTCTGGTGAAAAAACCAATACAATTAGGTATGAAGCTAAAAAACTGAAGGTTGGCGATATTGCTGATGCTATGGTGCGTGATGGAGAAAAAGTATATTCATTTGGATATATAAAAATAGTTAATATCCACCAGCTTCCACTAAGAGATATATCTAACGATATTTCTGGACATGAACGTTATAGTGATGATAATGAAAAATTGTTGAGTTTTAAAAAGTTCTATGGTGAAGAAGTTTCACTAGAGGATACATTCACGGTTTATGATTTCGAGTATGTACCACCAATCACCGTGTTCACCACGCGCCCCGATACTCTTTTTGGCGCCAGCTACGTGGCTTTGGCGCCAGAACACCCACTGGTTTCTCAGTTGGTCAATGCCGACACGCGCGCCAAGGTTGAAGCATACGTTCAAGCGGCGCAGCAGAAGTCTGACGTTGAGCGCCAGGAAAATAAGGATAAATCCGGCGTCTTTACTGGCAGCTACGTCATCAATCCAGTTAATGGCCAAAAGCTGCCAATTTGGGTGGCGGACTATGTACTGAGTGGCTATGGCACGGGTGCAGTCATGGCGGTACCGGCGCATGATGAACGTGACTTTACCTTTGCTGAGAAATTTGACTTGCCAATTGTTCAAGTGGTTGATAAACCGGAGGATTCCGCAGACGTCGGCTGCTACACTGGTGAAGGTGAATTGATCAATTCTGGGCAATTTGACGGTACACGCAGCGAGGATGCCCGCGAGCAAATTGTGGCATGGCTGGAGCAGCAGGGTTCTGGTCGTGGCAAGACCACTTATAAAATGCGCGATTGGTTAATTTCTCGCCAGCGGTACTGGGGTGCGCCGATTCCGATGGTCCATGTCGACGGTTCTGCACCAATTGCTGTGGCGGATGAATGCTTGCCGGTGATTCTACCAGAGGTCGAAAGCTTTAAACCAACGGGCGGTAATACGTCGGTCCTGGCGCAAGTTGATGATTGGGTGCGCGTGTGGGTTGACGTCGAGACGGGTAAAACCGTGCCGATTACTGAGCCAAAGCCGGCGGGCGACAATTGGCGTGAAGGCCGACGCGAGACTGACACGCTGGATGGCTATGCTTGTTCGAGTTGGTATTTCCTACGCTATCTTGACCCGCACAATGATGCCGAGGCGTGGGATCCAGCGCGCATTAGTCACTGGATGCCGGTGGATTATTATAACGGTGCTGACCACGCGGTGGCACACCTGCTGTACAGTCGTTTTTGGATGCGATTTTTCTATAAACTTGGCTTGGTCCCGACACCAGAACCATTCAAGCGGATGATGTACAATGCTTACATCATGGCGCCGGACGGTCAAAAGATGAGTAAATCCAAGGGCAATGTCATTGATCCGATGGAAATTATGGACAGTGGTTACGGTGCCGATGCGCTGCGGGTTTACGAGATGTTCATCGCGCCGTATGATATGGATGCGCCATGGGATCCGCGCGGGGTGCCGGGGACGTATCGGTTTTTAAATCGAGTATGGAATGTGGTGCAGGAATTTGTAGCAGCACCTGAATCTACTTCTGAAGATGACCAAGAACTGCTTCGCCTGACGCACTCAACCATCAAGAAAGTCACTCGTGACATTGAGGATGAGAAGTTTAATACAGCAGTAGCGGCAATGATGGAAATGGTCAACGGCCTATACAAGTTCAAAGAGTCACACGGTATGCAAGCGTCGGAAACATGGCGGTTCACCCTGGAGAGTTTACTACAAATCTTAGCGCCATTCGCACCGCACATCACTGAAGAATTGTGGCAAGAATTGGGCCACACTGATACTATTCACGTTAATCACTGGCCAAAGTGGGACGAGAAATATCTGGTGAGTGATGTAATGACCATCATCGTCCAGGTCAATGGTAAGCTTCGATCAAAGCTGGAGCTGCCAGCCGACATCGACCAGCAGGGTATTGAAGAAGCAGCTTTAGCTGACGCCAATGTTCAAAAATTCACAAACAATAAACCACCTAAAAAGATGGTTTATGTTCCGGGTAAACTACTTAACGTTGTTATTTAGCTTTAGGTTTTGCGTCTGCAGGAAAGACTTCTTTCTTGCCATCGCCATTAGTGTCTTTCTCGACCATAGTAACAGTGAATTCTTTTGGAGGAATCTTGTATTTTGAATTGTCAAGGACTTCCTGACTAGCCTCTGTGACTACACCAATATTAAGGTTAATCTGGCCTGCAGACCACCCCTCTTGTTCGCCGACTTCTTCAGCGGCTCGCTGTGCCGCAGAGTTAACCGAATCACCATCCTGTAAATCAACAGAGAAAGTTTTTTCCGGTCCTAGCAGTGATGGGTTTTCGTGTGCCGCGTTAACAAAATCAACGGCGCCTTGTTCTGCGACAGCAGCAGGGCTGTCTGGTGCTTCGGTGCTAGACCTGCCTTCCCATGGATATAAGCCAAGGCCTAATCCAGTGACACCTATAGCTAGCATCCCCACAGTTTTTCTGAGCCTGTTCTCTATTTTTTCCTTTTTTGCAAAGCTTGTTTCTGGTAATCGTTCATTCTTCATGCTTGGTATAATAGCATAAGCAACATAAAAAGTCAAGTATATTGTAGAATATCTCAGACTATACTCTTGAGAAAAATCGTAAAAACCGTTATAATAAAGCCCAAGTGTTAATATAAACTGATAAAGGAGAGATTATGGCACAACCTAAAAAACAGAGCAGCCCGCGAAAAACTGGCCTGCGCCGCAGCCACTTGGTATTGAAATTAGCTCGCCGTGTAAACGGTTCTTCACCAGTTAAAGCCTGGACTACCAAGCGAGAAACTGGCAAAAAAACGAAATAGTAGTAATATAACCCGAACAGGAACGTTTTACGCATGGCTTCAAACCGTCATTTAGGACGAATCGTCGCTCTTCAGACATTGTATGAATATGAATTTCGCCGTGAGGTTGGAGACGATACAGTCGAATACAAAGACATTCTTGAGAGAAATCTTGATAAGTACAAGTCATCAGTCGATGATGTCGATTTTGTGGATAAGCTGGTGAGCGGCGTGATCTCGGTGCAGCAGGAACTGGATGAGCAGTTGCGTCCGTTGGCTCCCGAATGGCCAATTGAGCAGATTGCGCGGATTGACCGAGCAGTTTTGCGGTTAGCGCTGTATGAGCTCAATCACGCAAAAGATGCACCTCCAAAAGTGGTCATCAATGAAGCAGTCGAATTAGCCAAAGCGTTTGGTTCGGATAACTCAGGGAAATTTATAAACGGTGTGCTGGGTACGGCATATCGTTCCCTCCAAGAGGATGCCGATGACAAAGGACAATTTTAGCGGAATACGCAAATACTTTAGCGGACATAAAAAGCCGTCAATTCAGGAGATTGTGCGCGAGCCGACAGCTGGTGGCGTCGTGTTTCGCCGCAACAAAAAAGGCGAAGCCGAATTTTTGTTGTATCAAGACGCACGGGATCGCTGGACTATCCCAAAGGGACACATTGAGCCAGGTGAGACGGCGCAGGTCACCGCCAAGCGAGAGATCGGTGAAGAGACTGGCCTGAAAAAGATTGAAGTTTGTGGCTGGCTGGGCAAGGTCAATTTTCGCTACCGACGGATTGATAAATTGGTGCTGATGACGACACAGGTATATCTAGTCAAGGCACTTGATCCAAATGAAAAATTGCAAAAAGAAGCGTGGATGAATGGTCTCAAGTGGTTTTCATTTCACGAAGCTTTGGACGAAATTGAATATGAGGATATTGGCAAATTGATTTTGCTCGCCATGAAACGTATCAGACAGGAGAATTTGTAGATGAGTGGGATGAACACCGCGCCATATCAAGAGTTTGCGCGCGAGAAGCTGGGTTTTGAATTTACAAAGTTGGATCTTTTGATCACTGCGCTTACGCACCGCAGCTATGTCAATGAGCACCGAAAATCAGTTCACGAGCACAACGAGCGGCTGGAGTTTCTGGGCGATGCGGTTTTGGAGTTGGCGGTGACTGAATATCTGTTTGCTCATTTCTCTGAGCCAGAAGGTATTTTGACGGCGTGGCGGGCGGCGCTGGTGCGCACAGAGAGCATCGGTGATGCGGGCGACAAACTGGGTTACGGACCGCTCATTCGCATGTCCAAGGGCGAGAAAAATGGTTCGGACCGGGCACACTTGCAGATTTTAGCCAACGCCTTTGAGGCAGTCATTGGTGCGATCTATCTGGAACGCGGCTTTGATGATGCACGCGATTTTATCCATACACACATCATTGTCAAACTAGACCGCATTTTGGAAACTGGCAGTTGGCGCGATCCAAAGTCTCATTTGCAGGAGGTTTCGCAGCGGCTAGATGGACAAACGCCGGTTTATAAAGTGCTGGGCGAAGAAGGGCCTGATCACGACAAAGTTTTCAGGTTGGGTGTGTTTGTCGGTGACCGTTTGATGGGCCAGGGCAGTGGTCCTTCCAAACAAGTTGCCCAGCAAGCAGCGGCTCGGGCTGCGTTGGCAGAATATCGGCGACTGACCGACGAATCAGAAAGCAATTCCTGAGCCTGATTCTGTTATTGCTCGTGCTAAAACGTTTATGATATACTAACTATACAGTTTAATTCCGAAGGAGGGGCAGAATGTCAACGATTGACCAGCAATTTGTGGAATACATCATTAAATCACTCGTGGAACATCCAGATGATGTTGTCGTTGAGCGGTTGATTGATGAAAAGGGCGTATTGTTGACGCTGACTGTCAATCCTGAGGATTTGGGCCGGGTGATAGGTAAACGCGGCGGCACTGCACAAAGTGTTCGGACCTTGTTGCGGGCGTTGGGTACGAAAAATGACGCACGTTACAATTTGAAAATCGTCAACAACGATGGCTTCACTGGCGCGCAGAGTAGTGAAGACGGTGTGTCTTCTAATTCTGCTGTGGAAAAGCCAACAGAGGAAGCTGTGGAAAGCCAATCTTCCTACGCAGAAAATGCTCGAAAAGAGCTTGCAGAACTAGACGACCTTGATATATAATAAACGTAGTTCAAGCACAGACAACATGCGAGAACAGCTCTATGCGAGCAATGGGTAACCATTGAGAGCCTTATTTGTGCTAAAAAACCGCCCCGTGATGAGGCGGTTTTTTGGATATTGAGATGGCTTGTTCTAGCGTCGTGATCCAGGGATAAGGAGTTCACCACCATCCTCTATAGGACGGTCAGGCCTCACCCAAGAATTGCCATCTTGCGTGTACATTCCCTCGGGGAGCGCTTTCGTGTTTAGATCATATTGACCTGTTTTATCGTTAAAGGTAACCCAAAACGCCCCTGACATACCATCCCCTTCGGCATAAGTACCGGTGACTACACTATCAAGCTGAGGAATTGATGTTGCATCTCCCTTCTCGCTTTTAATCGGGACGACAACATCGTATGATTCTTTGGTCTCATGAAGTTCGTCGAGAAAGATTTTTGTATCATAGGGGTTCCCCTCGTCCTTGACGGTCTTTACCTGTGGGTCACCAACAGGCTCTGCGTCAGTTTGCCTACTGTCGGTGTATGGCATAAGGGCCTCAGGAACGTGGCAGGCAAGGAGTACAGCATCTTTTCCTGAGCCATTTATATTATTAACATATTGTTCCACTGCAGGCTTGCTAGCTCCGTCAACACCTTCACTGCAGCGAACTCCAACTGATAATTCAACGAGGTATGATTCTTTTGGTGAACAGCCA
The DNA here is from genome assembly GCA_963526325.1 of uncultured Candidatus Saccharibacteria bacterium. Taxonomy (GTDB): domain Bacteria; phylum Patescibacteriota; class Saccharimonadia; order Saccharimonadales; family Saccharimonadaceae; genus Nanosynbacter. The sequence goes on along the minus strand of CAURNC010000005.1, from coordinate 15,061 downwards.
CCAATACCAAGACTAGTACTAACGATGGCTAATCCTGCGGCAGGCTTAGCGACTTTATCGCGCAGAAAGCTAGATTTTGGTAATGTTTCCTTCATAACAAAAACTCCTTTAAATTGTTAGACATCATTTTACACTAAAATTAGTTTTTAGTCAAGTGTATGCTAAAATTTTAGAGATGAGAAAATTTCAAGTGATTACATTGTTCCCAGAAATGTTGACGGGCGTGTTTGGCAGTTCCATGATGTGGAAAGCGCAAAAAGAAGGCTTGGTGAGCCTGGAGGCGATTGATTTGCGTGAGTTTGGCCTGGGTCCGCGGCGGCAAGTTGACGACACGCCATATGGTGGCGGTGACGGTATGCTGCTGATGATTGAGCCGCTATGGAAGGCGGTGACACGCGCCAAGAGTCAGGATCCAACTGCCAAAGTAGTCATCATGACGCCACGCGGTACCAGGTGGAAGCAGTCGCTGGCACAAGAGTTTTCCGAAAAAGAGCACGGCTATATATTCATCTGTGGACGATATGAGGGGTACGATGAGCGAATTATGGAGCTAGTGGATCTAGAGTTGAGCGTTGGGGATTATGTGTTGACTGGCGGCGAGCTACCAGCCATGACTATCATCGACTCTATCGTTCGGTTACTGCCTGGGGTTTTGGGCGGTGAACAGTCGGCAGCCATCGAGAGTTTTTCAGATGGCGAGACTTTGGAGTTTCCGCAGTACACGCGTCCCGCTGAATTCAATGGCCTGCAGGTTCCGGAGGTCCTGCTGAGTGGCAATCATGCCATGATCGCCGAGTGGCGCAAAACGCATTCGCAAAAAGCTGAATAATACTTAAATCAACGGAAAATACCGCTACATAAAAAGCAGCGGTATTTTGTTGTGGTGGATGGTCGTAGAGCGAAAGATACGTAATTTGTGGTGTTTATTTTTGTATAGTTCGCTTATGTTTATGGTACGTATATTTTTGTTTTTTTGCAAGTAATTTAGTGAAAAATACAACAAACTTGTGGTTATAGGGCTTGCGCATTATAATAAAGGCATGAAAAAGCTGTCAGCCAAACAAATGAAAAAAGAGATGAGAAACCTTGGCTTGGGCCGCCTGGCTAGTTTATTGCTGGCGGTAACGTTGCTGCTGACGGTGCTGATGCAATTGTTTGCCTTTGAGAAGTTTCCAGGGTTATTGCAGCTCGCTGGATTTACCGAAGCGACGGCAGTGGTGCTCGCTGTGGCACTGGTATACACGGAAGTGCTGGCGCTACCTTGGTTGATCGGGCTACGGGCAAGAGCTTCTGTGCTACGGCTGAGCTTTTGTTGTTTAATCATAGCGCTGCAGTTGCTGACGGTTTTGGTGGTTTTTGCAGATATGCGCGGTATTTCCATACTGTTTAGTATATTATCCCGAGAATCGAGTATGATTGACTTTGTGTGGCTGGGGCTGTTATGGGTACTGTTTGGCATTGCCATCAAAACGTCAAAAAAATAAATACATCGCGCTAACGATGTATCGTGAAAATCAATGTGGCTGGGGATGAGGGATTCGAACCCCCGATCACGGGACCAGAACCCGCTGCCTTACCGCTTGGCCAATCCCCAATGCGTATTTGATTGTACTACAAAACATGGCGTGCTGCAAGCTCTGGATGTGTAGGCTGGCGGATGATACAATGATTGCATGGAAGCAATTGTGAAATTGGTGGCAGACGGTTTGGTTATACCGGTAGTCTTCATTGGTGCGTACGCATTGCTGTGCAAAGTGCCAAACAACAAAAAATATCAGACATACGCCAGAGTGTTGATGGCAGGCTTGACAGCGTATGTGTTAGCAAAGACGGTAGGAACATTCTATCAGCCGGAAAGTTTGCGTCCGTTTGAGCTGATGGGCGTTGAACCGGGCGCAGCCTATCTTAACAATCCTGGGTTTCCTTCGGATCACGCGTTGTTCACCATAGCGATCACCTTGGCGGTGTGGTTTGGTACGCGCGATAAGCTGCTAGCGAGCGTTTGTCTAGTGTTGACGCTGCTGGTTGGAATTGGTCGGGTGTTGGCCCTAGTGCACACACCGCTTGATGTTGCTGGTGGTTTATTGATAGCGTGCATCGGTATCATCTGGTACAAACCATTGATAAAGCGTTAGCATAAATATATTCATAATCTACATTTGCTTTATTGGCAATTTTCATGTAATATTAGAATATTATGAAAATTCTCTCAACTATATTTAAAGAGGAAATATCAGATTACTTGTTTAATATGCGAGCAGCAGTGTTTGGTCGTTTGTTGTTGACTGCGGCAGCGGCAGGGCTGTTGGTGTGGTTGGTTGCAACGGGAATTGACCGAGTTATTTTGGAGCCAATCGTGTGTAAAGATGGTGCCAACCAGTTGTTATGTGGCAACAGCACCATGATGGCAGGGCATATCGCTACAGTGATCATGGCTATCATGCTGGTACCAGTGTTGATATTGTTTGGTATCAAGCGTCCGCTGGTCGTGGTATTGGCAGCAACGATTGCCTTGTGGGGCGTCAGTTTTTGGCAGGCGCACACTATTATAGCGGCGTTGATCGCATCATTGACCTATATGGTGGTATACGCTAGCCTAACATGGCTCAATAGGATTCGCGGCGACGGCGCAGCAATTTTGTTGATGATCGTGTTTGTGATTTTGGCGCGAGTTGTCTTGTCTCTGTAATCCCTGTACACTAAGAGTATGGAAATCATTATCATTATTCTCTTAGGTATTATTGTTATGGGGTTGGGTGCGACGTTGTTCGTGCTGCAATCAAAGCTCGGCGAGCTGAAGCAGCAGTTATCGGTCGAGCTCATCAAAACTGACGTGGTGGAGTTGGGGCGAACCATCACCAAGTTGAATGAATCAGTCAGCGACAAATTAGAGCGCAGCAATGCTCAAGTGCAAACCTCGGTGCAAAAGCAGCTGTCGGAAAGTGCCAAGTTGGTGGCGGACGTGACACAGCGGCTGGCCAAGTTGGATGAAACAAACAAGCGGGTGGTCGACGTAGCGACTGACCTAAAAACTTTGCAGAACGTTCTGCAAAATCCGAAGCAGCGCGGTGTGTTCGGCGAGTTTTACTTAGAAAGTGTGCTGGACAATGTACTGCCAGCCAAGCAGTTCCAGATGCAATATCGCTTCAAGGATGGCGAGATTGTTGATGCGGTGATTTTTTTGGACAAGGGGCAGATCTTGCCGGTGGACAGTAAATTTAGTCTGGAAAATTACAACCGGATGATCAACGCTGAGACTAAAGCTGAGCGCGAATTGTGGCTGAATAAGGTGAAGGCTGACCTGAAGGGTCGCATTGACGAAACCAGCAAATATATCCGCCCGCGGGAGCATACTATGGACTTTGCCTTTATGTTCATCCCGAGTGAGTCGCTGTATTATGATCTACTCATCAATAATGTTGGTGCGGGCGGTTCGAGCCGCGATTTGATCGAATATGCCTTTCGTGACAAGCGGGTGATCATCGTCAGCCCGACCAGCTTTTTAGCGTATTTACAGACGGTACTGCAGGGGCTGCGGAGCCTACAAATTGAAGAGCAGGCCAAGGATATCCAGGTGCGTGTCGGTCAGCTGGGCGTGCATATCAAAAAGTTTGACGAGCTAATGACCAAGATGGGTAAGAGCCTTAGTACGACCGTCGGGCATTATAATAATTCATACAAGGAGCTGGGCAAGATTGATAAAGACGTGGTGCGGATCGCTGGTGGTGATCATCAAGCGCAGCCAGAGCTAATCGATCGGCCTGCGCAGGAAGATTAAAAAATATCCCGCCAAATGAGGCGGGATATCGTTGTAGTAGAACTATGATTTACTCTTCTTCCTTGTTGCGGTAGTTTATGAGTAAGAACAAGTTACCACCCAGAGCTGCACCGATGAGTGTTGCGACAATTACTTCCAGGCTAAAGCGAGAGTAGTTCTTCTCGTTCTTAGCTGGGAATGGGCTATTGCTGCGCACTTGAGTGTCAGTCTTTTCTGTGACCGCCAAAGCAACAGCTGGGTTGAGTGTTGCGCCTGAGATGTAAATTTCTCGTGGGTATGGACGCTCGCTGTTTTCTGATTGTGCTGCAACTTGGTTATCTTGGATCTTGGCTATGACTGATGCACGGACAAATGACGTGATTGAGCCTGATACGACCAAACCGATCATCAATGCCAGACCAATACCAACAGCTTTGCCAGTCGTGCTGATTTCTTTGCGGTTCAATGCTGCGGCGACGCCGAACATGAAGACAGCAACACCGATCAGTTCAACCGCAAAGACACTCCATGAGAATGCAGTGAATTGGTTAAAGCTGAGCGCAAAACCGTTGTTGGTGATTGAGCCGATTAGTACAACTGCTGCCATGGCACCAAGGAATTGTGCACCCCAGTAGAATGGTACCAAAGCGGTTTTTAATTTGCGCATTGACCACAAACCGAAAGTAACGGCTGGGTTGACGTGTGCGCCAGAAATACCGCCGATAGCAGTAACGATGAGCATCAATGCAAAACCAACGTACATTGATGACAGGACGTCCGATGCAAACAGTGCGGTCAGCGTCAAGATGAACGTACCGATGATTTCTGCGATGACGATGTTGATTAAGTTGCTTGGTAATGTAGAACCCAATTTGGCGCGCTTGCTTTTGGCCGCAGCAGATTCGGTGACGACTCGTTTGACGGTCGTTTTGGTTTCGGTCTTGGCGGCAGCAGTTTTCTTTGCCGTAGCTTTAACCGGGGCTTTCTTTGAAGTTTTCTTCGTAGCCATATTCCCTCCTTAAAGTAGTATCACGACTATTATAGCATAATTTGCTATACTGTAGTTATGGGATTATTTGTAAGTCAGAACGATCAGCGCAGCAAACTGCAAGAACGCATTGCGGCGGAACTACGCGAAAAGGCGAAAACGTCGAGCTTGCAGGAGAAAGCTAGCTTGGACGGCGTGGAAGATGTGAAATATCTGGAAGGCACAAAACAGACGACAACGTTGGCGTGGGCGTGGGTTTTGATTGTGATCATGGCGGCAGGAGTTGTCGGTATGTTTTTAATGCAAGGACGATGATATGGAAAAGTTGGATGAAGTTCGATCAGTATTAGTATCACGTGTAGCCGAGGCGGCTGAACCACGCAGTGTGTTGCGGAGCACGGAGTTGCGGGAATTATATGCCGTCATCGCGACGTTACCAAGCGAGGAACGCGGGGTATTTGGTAAAAAGGTTAATGAATTAAAGCAGGAACTGGAGCGGGCAGTTACGGCTCGCGAAGATGAGCTATCGAAAGTTGATTTGCCGCCAATTGACGTGACAGCGCCGATGGACGTTAATGCGCCGCAGCCTGATTTACTGCCCAGCGAGCAGGGTACGATTCACCCATTGATGCGCGAGATCGATCGCATTTCTGACATTTTCAATCGCATGGGTTTCGTGACGGAAGAGTCGCGCGAAATCGACGATCAATTTCATATGTTTGAGAGCCTGAACTTCCCGAAGGGTCACCCGGCGCGTGATGATTATGATACCTTTATGACCGAAGAGACTGACACTAATGGCGACCGTTTGATTGCCCCAGCGCACACCTCGACTATGCAAAACCGCGTACTGAAAAAATATCACGGTAACCTAGAAAATGGCGAGGTAATCGCCGCCATTGTACCTGACCGGGTGTTCCGTAACGAAGATTTGGACGCGCGGCACGAGCACACGTTCTACCAAGTCGAAGGCGTGTATGTTGCCAAGGGTGTCAATGTCGGTAATCTCATCGCCACCTTGCAAGAGTTTTTGCAGGAATATTACGGCAAGAAACTTGATGTGCGCGTCAATCCATTTTATTTCCCGTTCACCGAACCGAGCTTTGAATTTGCATTGAGCTGTCCGTTCTGTGAAGGCAAAAATCCGGATTGTAAAGTTTGTTCGGGTGAAGGCTGGATTGAACTCTTGGGTTGCGGCATGATTCATCCGAATGTGCTGAAAGCCGCTGATATCGATCCGAACGAATACACCGGCTTTGCCTTTGGCTGCGGCATCGACCGGCTGGTGATGATGAAATACGGCATCGAGGATGTGCGGCATTTTGAGAGCGGTAAGTTGGACTTTTTGGAGCAGTTTTAAGGAGCTATTGCGCACAGGATAATAGTAGCATCTCAAAAACTTGTAATAAAAGAGGCAGTTCTGTGTGCCGATAGAGAAATTGTTGCAGCGAGAGAGATCACTAAAAAAGATAGGAGGAGGTAAATGGATACACAACAATTTGACGCACTTATTATTGGTTTTGGCAAAGCTGGCAAGACATTGGCGGTGACGCTGGCGAATGCAGGCAAAAAGGTAGCGCTGGTGGAGCGGTCACCAAAGATGTATGGCGGCACCTGTATTAATATTGCTTGTATTCCTACTAAGGTGCTGGTCAGTGCGGCCGAACATCATCAAAGTTTTGATGAGGCGATGGCACATAAGACAACGGTAGTGACGCGGTTGAATGAAAAGAACTATCACATGCTCGCGGATCGTGAAACGGTGAGTGTCATTGAGGGTGAGGCATCGTTCGTAGATGATCGTACTGTGAAGGTTGTGGCGGGTGACGACGAGCTAATAGTGAGTGCACCGCAGATTTTTATTAACACCGGTGCGGAATCAATCATCCCAGATATTCCAGGTGTTGATAAGCCGTTTGTATATACCAGTACTGAACTGCTGGATAAAATGACACAGCCAAAACATCTAGCTATCATTGGTGGCGGTTATATTGGGTTAGAATTTGCCTCAACTTACACTAAACTTGGTACAAAAGTAACAGTATTTGAGAGGGGTGATACTCTGCTTGCACGTGAAGATCCAGCAATTGCTCGGGCTACTACTGAAGCATTGCAGGCACAGGGTATCGAGATTGTGTTTAATGTGGATGTGACAGCGATTGAGGGTGAGTCTACTGCAACGATTCGCACAGCAAATCATGATGATTACGCTGGTTATGATGCGGTTTTGATGGCTACGGGCCGTCGCCCGGCGACGATGAGCTTGAATTTACCAGCTGCTGGTGTAGCGACGGATGAGCGCGGGGCAATTGTGGTTGATGAAACACTTCGCACTAGTCGGTCGCATATTTGGGCAATGGGCGATGTAACGGGCGGGCCACAATTTACCTATGCGTCGCTGGATGATTTTCGGATTGTGAGAAGCCAGTTGCTGGGTGATGGTTTGTACACTCGCGCCAAACAAAAAACCTTGCCGTACGCGGTATTTATGCAAACGCCGTTAGGTCGGGTGGGTATGACAGAGGCTGAGGCGCGTGCGACGGGGCGCGAAATTATCGTAAAAGAGCTGCCTGCTATGGCGATTCCACGCCTGCATGTTGATAATGCTACAACAGGCTTGCTGCGTGCGGTGATTGATGCAAACACTGGACAAATTTTGGGTGCTAGTTTATTGTGTCGTAACTCACCAGAAGTCATTAATATCATCAAAACTGTAATGGATAATGACCTGCCATATACTGTACTACGTGACCAAATATTCACTCATCCAACGGTGAGTGAGGCATTGAACAATTTATTTGCATAAAGGAGGATTATGAATCACACAATTTTCGACGACATTGTATCAGGCAACATGAAATCTTGGAAAGTTTGGGAGGACGAGAAGTTTTTGGCATTTTTGACGCCGTTTCCAAACACGCCAGGCTTTACTGTGGTGATACCAAAACAAAATCCAGGCGATTACGTATTTTCCTTGGATGATGAATTGTATTCTGAGATGATGCTGGCGGTGAAAAAGGTTGCGAATATCTTGGAGAAAGCCTTTGATACGCCGCGAGTAGCATTGATTTTTGAGGGCACGGGCGTGGCGCATGTTCATGCCAAGTTAGTGCCGCTGCATGGCGATTTGGCGAAGGGAATTGGCTCGGCGGTATCGCACGGGCAGGCGTTTTATGCGGAATATCCGGGTTGGCTGACCACTGCTGATGGTCCAAAAATGGATGACGCTCAGCTGGACGATATTCAGGCGCGGATTTTGGCAGCGCAGGAAGCAAAATAACGATCCGTTGATTGGAGTGAGGAGGTCTCATGGCAGTACGTGGTAAAGCGCTAATGATAACAATAGCTGGTGTCGTGGCGGTATTGGCTGCAGCGTCTGTTGCTTGGGTCTTTCTGTGTCCAAGTCGTAGTGCTGATTTGCAAAAAGCTCATATTCAGCGGCGTGATTATGACCAGTCAGTGCAGGATATCCAAAAGGTTATTGCTGATGATGCGGCTAATGGCGAGGTGCGTCCAGAATCTCGCCCAATTCTGAAAACTCACGGCAAGAAAACTGCGCGGGCGGTGATGATTCTTCATGGCGTCAGCGGTGAGCCGTCGGCGATGGCAGAGTTGGCGGATTGGTTCTATCAGGCGGGATACAATGTCTACGTGCCGCGAGCACCGCACCATGGTTTGAAAGATGGCAAGCAGCACGGCAAAGTTCGCGCCAGTGAATTGGTGAAATTTATGAGTGATAGTGCCGGGCTGGTTAGTGGATTGGGTGATGAGCTAGGCGTGATTGGTCATTCGGGCGGTGGCACGTTGGCAACGTGGCTAGCACAATATGGTGATGGATTGTTCTCGCGGGTGCTGCTACTTTCGCCGTACTATGAGCCGGATGCTTCTCAGGCACCAAAGTGGCAAGTGGCGCTGCTGCGCAATGTCTACGGCAATCATCTGCTGCCAGATCAGTTCTTTGATGGTGCGTTGTCATACCGAGCATTGGCAAATTATGTCATCGTCAAGCAAAATTATCGCAACGATTTGAAGGCGGTAGGGTTGAAGCACGTTGGTTTGATCATCGGTAGCGAGGATCGTTTGATTGACAGCACCATGGCGCGTGATATTGCAGAAAAGATGGCCAAAAACAGTGGTGCCACGTTTACAAATGAAACGACGCCAGCACACATGGGCATTGGTCATGAATTGATATGGCCAGGAGATAAGTCTGTGAAGCAATACAAAAAAGAGCTGTACGACATGTACGTACGGGTGTACGAGCGGTGAACATCCTCCTTGTTGAAGACGAACCGGCAGTTTGCACTGGCACCGAGCAGTTCCTCCGCCAGCGCGGCTTTACGGTGGTGACGGCGACCAGTGGTGAGGAAGCGCTAGAGAAATTTGCTGGGGCGGATGTGATTATCCTGGATATTATGCTACCAGGGATGAGTGGTATCGAGACGCTGCACCAAATTCGCCAGACCAGCGACGTGCCAGTGCTGATGTTGACGGCGCTGCATGATGAGCCGACGCAAGTTGCGAGTTTTGATGAGCTAGCAGATGATTATATGAGTAAGCCGTTCTCGCTGGTAATTTTAGAGAAGCGGATCAAGGCGCTACTTCGCCGCCAGCAGTCTGTCAAAAAAACCTTGTGGCAGCGCGGCCTGGCCTCAGTGGATTTTATGGCCTATCAGGGATTTTATGATAATGCTGACGCGCACCTCAAGCCCAAGGAAGTGCAACTACTCAAACTGCTCGTCGATAATCCAAACATGGTCTGGAGTCGGCAGGCTATCATTGACAAGTTGTGGCGCGATGACGAGGTGCCGTTTGACCGGGTGATTGACGTTTACATCAAAAACTTACGCAAGAAATTGCACCTGGACTGCATCATCACGGTGAAGGGAGTGGGCTACCGCTATGAAGAATCTTAAATTATTCCCCAAGACGTTTCTGGTGTCAATTGGCTTGTTCGCGGCGTTAATCATCCTGGTGCATGCGCTGGTTTACACCTTGATGCCGCAATTTTATTTACAGCAGAAAGAGCGCGGGGCGGCGGATAATCTTATGGCGCTCGTGGCTGAACTACGCGGTAAATCGACTGAGGAAATGCGCCGAATCAGCCAGGAGTTTGCTCAGGTGAAAAATGTTAACATCACGCTGACAATTGACGGACGCGACCAGTACTTTCAAGGGTTTCAATCAATCAACATCGTGACGGACAGTGGTAAATCGGTCGATACTAGCGTGGTGAAAATCGCTGACGGGCAAACGGTCGATCCGCGTTCGGTGATTTTGCGGCAGGGGAGTGTGGCGAATAGCCAAGGCCAAACGGTCGCCGTCAAGCTGCTGGCCGACGTGGCGCCCGTTACTCAGGCCAAACTCGCTACCCTGCAGGTATTGCCCTATACCATGCTCGGTTCGCTGTTGGTGGCGCTCGTGTTTTCCTATATCTACAGCCGTTTTGTGACGCGGCCGATTCGCCAGATGGCGGCGGTGACAACAACTATGCAACGGCTGGAAAAGGACGCGCGCTACCCAGTTAATAGCCATGACGAGATTGGCGTGCTGGGGCGAAATATTAATGAGCTGTATCAAAATCTATGGCAAACGATTCGCTCGCTGGAGCATGAAAATAAGCGGATCACGCAGCTGGAGAAAGAGAAAATCGCCTTCCTTCGCGCGGCCTCGCACGAGCTGAAAACGCCGCTATCGGCGCTACGGATCATGCTCGAAAATATGCAACTCAACATTGGCGAATATAAAAATCGCGATCAATACCTGGCGGAGTCGGTGGCGCAAGTTGACCGTTTGGCGGCAATGGTAAATGATGTCTTGCGCTCTGGCAATGTCGCCGAGCAGGCTCTGCGCCAAGAAAAGCGACTGAGGGTTGACCAGCTGATCGCCGAGGTGGTTGATGATTACCACCTGCTGGCAAAAACGCGTGGCATGACTTTCGCGGTTAATACAGAGCCGACGACCATTCGTGCCAACCGCGACATGATGCGCCACGTCATCTCGAACCTGGTATCAAACGCGGTGCGCCACGGCGATGCGGGGAGTGAGATAAAACTTACTTGCAACCAGCATGAGCTAGCCATCGAAAACGCCTGCAAACCGCTCACCAAAAAACAACTCCAGCACGTTTTCGACCCGTTTTATCGCAGCTCTGACTCCACAAAGCAACATGCTGACAGCAGTGGCATCGGCCTCTACACCGTGAAAATGCTGCTCGACGCTAAGGGACTGGACTATGAGTTTGTGCCGCACGGGCAGGGTATGCGGTTTGTAGTGAGGTTTTTTGGTTAAATAGTTACAATATTCTTTGTATCGTCTTTTACGATAATCGCTTGGGTATTATTGATAGCACATAAATCAATGTCTGGAAATGTTTGCACAATTTGCTCTGTGACTTTTTTAAACGGCGCGGTCAGATAATGTGGTAGAACATAAAAATCAATGATATTTAGCCCCGTATTATCATCTTGGGAATAATCTTTCGGAATTGGATCCATCCTCTCTATATAAGAGATATCAGGTGCACATACGATAGCACCCGCTGACTCTCCGATGAATAGTTTACCATTCTTAAGTTGTTGTTTTAAAAGTTTGTCTGTGCCAGTTCTTCGCAATTGATCGATAAGGAAAAATGAATTACCACCCGTAAAATAAATAACATCAGCTTCTTCGAGTGATTCTTCTGTCTTTGAAGATTTTTCAGTTGAGATTTCAATTTCTATTAGTTGAGCGCCCAAATTTTTGAATAGTTTACGTGCCGATCTAACATAGCCCGTATAACCCTCGCGTATCGATGCCGTGGGAATAAAGGCAATCTTTTTATTGGCAACCTGCTCTTCTATTATAGATCCAACACTTGAGAAGTGTGAACATAAAAATAAATTCATTTTTGTACCTTTTTTATTAATTTACTATTTCTAAGTTATATTATACCTTACTTTTTGGTGTGAATTTATTAGGGCTAGCTAGTTCTCATCGGCTGATACAAAATAGCTATCGTCAAGCATATCACACTGAAGCGCCAGCCGTCTGTGCTACAATTAAATCATGAAGATTGTTGATACGGATAGCCCTCGCCGAGCTTCGCCCGATGGCCGAAAGAATGTACGGGACGATGGTTAAGGCGGATGTCGATGTTGCTAAGAAAATTGTGGTAATCGACATGGATATGCATGCTGATGGCGAGGCGTATTTGTTAGAACGTGGATCGCGGTAAACAGATCTGTGGGGGATTAACCTGTATCCAGATAAGTTTGGCACCGATGAGTTTATCGAGTTTGACAGCATGATAAACATCCGTCCGCGGCAAAACAATCCGTCGCGCGATGTGCTCGACCCAGCGGTGCGGCAGCAAATCATCGATATCATCGCCGGAGTCGTCCGTGAGTGAACATGTTTTTGATCGAGAGAAGTGGCAGAGTTTAACGATATTCGAGCAAATGGGCAACATCGGCTCAGAGGTCGGGCGAGCGTTTGCCGCCCGGCGCCGCGGCGATACGGCTGCAATGACTGGCGCCTGGCAGCGCGGCTTGGACTTATTGGACGCCACCGCCGAGCAACTCGCCCGCCAAAAATCGCCAAAACTCCGCGAGGTCCTGCGCGCCCGCGAGCTATTCGCTGGCATGGAAGACGAATCGTTGGAGGATTACTTTATGTGGTTTGCGATGGCGGCGAGGAGAGGGAGGTAAGATAACTCTTACTCTAGCTATTATATTAAAAATGAGAAAGTTGAAGTAAAATTGGAGATATAATGCAAAAAATAAAATGTGATTTAGTTAATTGCTACGGGATTCAGAAGTTGGAAAGTGAATTTACCTTCTCTGACACTAGTGTAATCGCCATTTATGCGAAAAATGGCTTAATGAAAACATCATTGGCTAAAACATTCAAAAAGATACAAGATGAAAAGCGAGATGAAATTAGAGACGAGATTTTTGACATTCAGGGAGAGGTAAAAATAACTATTGATGGGCAAGGTATCACAAACAAAGACGTATTCGTGATAAAAAGTTTTGAAGCCTCCTATCAGTCTACTAATCTTGCTGACTTATTAGTAGACGAATCTATCAAGGAAAAGATAGCGGAAGTTCTGAAATTAAAAAGTGATTTATTGAAAGATTTAGAAAAAGCCTCTGGTCTTAAAATTAAAAGAGTTCAACAAGGCAAGAATATACGCGAGTTAGAGTCAGAAATTATAGAAGATTTTAACCTGGACGGCAGCAGTATATTGCTAGGATTAGAACTTATACAGGGGCGTATAGACATTGATTGCTCGGAAATTAAATATTCGGATATTTTTGATAATACCACACTGGGATATATTAAGAAAAAAGGGTTTCAAGAAAATATTAAAGAATTCTGTAAGACTAGTAATGAGATCTATGAACGACACGGCTTCTTGAAGAAGGGTATTTTTAGTCTGTCTGAGCTTAAAAATGTCGAGAAATCACTGAAAGATAATGGATTTTTCGTAAACGATAACCTTGTAAAGCTTTTTGGCGAGGAAGAAATACATACAGCTGAAGACTTTAGCGGCGTAGTAAAGAGAATTGAACAAGAGATTAAGCAGAGTAAGGCCTTTACTGATATAGAGAAAGACTTGAAAACAGCCAAGGGCGGCGTACTAAGAAGAGTTATAGAGAATAACCCTGATATAGTACAGCATCTAAAGGAGTCTAAGCTTAAAGATCTACGCAGGCAATTATGGCTATCTTATATTAAAGATAGTACTACGTTCAGTAACCTTAAAGATAAATGGAATAATCTTCGGCATGAAATTGGCGGTATAGATCCAGAAAACACACGCTGGGGAGAAGCGCTAAGAATTTTTGAAGAACGATTTACGGTGCCGTATAAAATGCAAATTGCTAACGGAGCAAGCGCAGTTATGGGTGAGAATGTTCCACAGGTAGAGTTTGTATTTACCAGAAATGGTCGTCAGCAAACTGTCAGCAGGGGAGAGCTTGAAAGCAAGGATACTCTAAGCCAAGGAGAGAAAAGATCTTTATATCTGCTAAATATTATTTTTGATATTGAGAAAATGAAGAAAGATTTAGCGGGAACAGATAAAGAGGTTTTACTAATAGTTGATGATATTGCTGATTCGTTTGACTATAAGAACAAGTATGCTATCGTTGAGTACTTGTACGAAATGGCAAATTGCAAAAATTTTAAGCTCATCATCTTGTCACATAACTTTGATTTTTATAGAACAGTCACTAGTCGATTCGGTTTGCCTAGATGTGCTCGTTTACATGCAGAGCTGGATAATGGCGAGGTTATATTGAGAGAAGAATATTATCAGAATAATCCAATTGACCACTGGAAAGATAATATGACGCTCACTCACGTGGTTGCTCTTATACCCGCAGTGCGTAATCTCATTGAATACACTAAAGGGAAAGATAATGAAGATTATAGCGAATTAACTAAATTATTACATAGCAAAAGAGAAACGTCTGGTATAACATTTCAATCACTTAAAGACATCTACGAGAGAAATTTAGGTAGGAGCGATTTTATAAATATCAATATAGACACTCCAATAGTCGAGGCAATTTACGAAGGGGCTGAAAGAATAACTATCGAAAATTCCTTACTTGAATATAAAATTATCCTAGCTATTGCGATTAGACATAAAGCGGAAGAATATATGAAGCGTAAGCTGGAAGAATATAGCGGTCAAATATCTTGGGGTCGTAGAGGATCAGAAAACGGCTCTTCACAAGAATTTCTTAATCAATTGGAGGCTCAGAAAAATCAAACGAGGAGTCTCTCTGATGCATTTAAGCAGACTGCGTGTGATAACGATACTGTGAAAGTGATCGATGAGGTAAATATTATGACCCCAGAAAATATACACCTTAATGCTTTTATGTATGAACCTCTTGTTGATATGGATATCAATGAATTGATTAATTTATATCAGAGAGTTAAAGAAATCTGTTCATAGCCTATTTTTACAATGATGAGTAGCATAATAATCCATAAGCTTAAAAAGTGGATAAAAGCAAATTCTCTAAGAAATAAAATCAAAAAGCAAGCAGCGATAGCTCGTCAAAATAAAATGAAAAAGATTCTAGAGGATCCGAAGAAGATTCGTTCCGCCGCCCAAGGTGCCGTTAGGCGGCAGCAGAAATTGGCCGGAATTAGGTAAGTAAATTTTGTGTCTCAAAGAAGAATTAGTCAATCTCAGTCTACTAGCCGTATACCACAGCAGGATGTATAATAAACCTATCAATAAATCATAAACAAAGGAATATATGAATATCAAACCCCTAGACATAGTATCTATGATAGGTATTATTATCGTAGTA
>CAURNC010000004.1:0-83537 GCA_963526325.1 uncultured Candidatus Saccharibacteria bacterium | reverse complement strand
GAACGTCGTGAGACAGTTCGGTTTATATCCGGTATGGACGATAGGAAACTTGAGAGGATCTACCCCTAGTACGAGAGGACCGGGGCGGACGCACCTCTGGTGTATCGATTGTGGCCACCTGCTGCATTGTCGAGTAGCTATGTGCGGACTAGATAAGCGCTGAAAGCATATTAAGCGCGAAACTAACCTCAAGATAAGGTTTCCCTATGAGGACACAGAAAGACTATCTGTTTGATAGGCGCAAGGTGGAAGTGCAGCAATGCATGGAGCTAAAGCGTACTAATAGTCCCATTGCCTTTTTATGTCCTTGTCCGTGGAGTTTATGCTTGCATAAACATTACGGATAAGGTAGACTTGACTAGTAATTGGTGTGTATCATCACACTATAGTTGATTAAAAATTCATCCGTGCAGAAAGTTATTGGACATCGAAGCAAGGCTTCCCCGGGTTGCCTGAATGGAACCTATGAGGAGCAAGCCTTACTTCGGTGCCCATGGCGAGGAGGAAACACCTGTTCTCATTCCGAACACAGAAGTTAAGCTCCTTAGCGGCGATCATACTGCGAAAGTGGGAAACTAGCACGGTGCCGAATTATATAGAGACCACCCGAATAGGGTGGTTTTTATTATATGAACCTGTTTATCATTATCTTTATGTATTTAAGTAACTATTCAAACAACTAACAAAATAGCGCCCTTGGACAGGGCGCTATTTTATATATTCTCGAATCTCGCAGAAGACGAGAACTGTGTGGTGAACATCACTACTCTTTGAGTGTAACCTAATATGTAGATAATGTAAATATTGACAAAGTATTAGCAGTATGCTATTATGTACTCATAACACATATCATGTGTGATATATAAAGGTGAGGGTTTCCACAATAATGCATGTGGAAATCTTTTTAATAGTGGAGGAAAACTTTCATGGCAGGAACAAAAGCAGGTGGTAAGAAAGCGGCAGCTAAGAATCTGGCAAAAGACCCAAACTTTTACGCAAAAATTGGTGCTAAGGGCGGACGTAACAGCCGTACTGGTGGCTTTGCTGCTAACCCAGCATTGGCTCGTATCGCTGGTGCTAAAGGTGGTAGGATTTCACGCCGCCGCAAGACAAAAACTGTCGTAGCTGACTAGTTAAGATTATTTTGATTATTAAATAGCGCACTTTGGATTACCGGAGTGCGTTATTTGATTTTACGGATTAGGCGACAGGTTCTCGCTTCATTGACGTGCCACTGGACGCGACAGTGCATACAAAAATAGGTATCTTTTGTTTTCTGGAGTCCAATAGCGCCGCACGTAGGGCAGCTGCTACGGGCGGTAAGCCATGATCGATAGGAATCAAGTGATTCCTGGACAATGTCGTCATCCATGTTCAGTAATATGCCGTAGCGTGGCGCTAAGACCCTCGTGCAGTGTTCCCAGGCCTCTCGCTCCATCTCTATGAGCTGAATGTCTCGAGAGAAGGTCTGGTGACCAAGCTCGGCGTGGGCAACTTCATGAAGTAGCTGAGCAGGCGAATTATGCTTAGTATCAACTGTAATCGTTTTAGCAGCTGGTGCCCAACTAAAATCATCACCAGTAGTGATGGTGTAATTCGGAAAGTCACGCCTAACTAACAGGAGTAATTCATCGATCGACATAGTAAAACTAGTATACCATGTTACTTTACAGAGGTAGAACAGATGTGCTATAATGACTCGTAATAGACAAATGTGCAAATGTGGAGACTAGTATGAAGCAGACCAATCAACAAAGAGGCTCAGTGATGACTTTTACGGTGGTAGGAGTAATACTGGCTATTTTGGCGCTTGGTTTGTTGTATACTGCTCGTCAGCAAGATAATAATGCTGTAGTGCCTGTCGCCACAGATAACAATGCACAAAAACAAGAACTTGCCCAAAAAGATGAAAAATCCGAACAAAACAAATCTGAAACATCTAAGCCAAACACCACGACCAACACTCAGTCAAATAACTCACAAAAACAAGAACAGCCTAAGAACCAGTCTACGGGCAATGCTCAGAAGCCATCAGTGACACAGCAGCCCGCCCCTACTACTCCGACTGGCCCTGCCGCCGCTACTAATGGCGGTAACACTGCGAATCTACCGACAACCGGTCCAGCTGATCACATCGGGGAGTTATTGATCGTTGGCGTTATTCCGGGTATGGCAGTGGCATACGTCCGTTCTCGGAAGGTTGTATAGTCTCTCTTTGACTTTTGCTAACAGATTGTGGTACTATAAATACAGCTTGATGTCTACTTTTTTAGTGTGACTCAAAAATATTAATTTTAAGGAAGGAGTCTGAAAAGACTTATGGCAAACGCCACAATTACAATGGATGACCTGCTGGCACAAGCAGGAGATAATGTTAAACAATTGACAGCTGGTGAAGTGGTTCACGGTACAGTTTTGTCAGTAAAGAAGCACGAGGTGTTGATTGACCTGGGGCCGTTGGGTGTTGGTTTGGTCCCAAGGCGTGAAGTTGGTTTCTCAAAGGCCTGCGCTGTTGGCGACGAAGTTACGGCAAGTGTTATCGACACAGAGCTTGATAATGGCTATAGCTTACTGAGCTTACGCAAAGCAGCGAAGGATCGAGGTTGGGATGAAGTTGCTGAGAAGCTAGAGAGTGGTGAAATCATCACGATTACCCCATATGACGCAAACCGCGGCGGTTTGTTGGTTGAATACGAAGGGGTTCGCGGTTTCCTGCCGGTATCTCAATTGTCAGCTGAGCATTACCCACGAGTTGGTTCAAGCGACAAGGATGAAATCTTGCAGCGCTTGAATGCATTGGTCAATGTTGAAATGAAAGTTCGCGTATTGGACGCTGACCGAAAAGCTAACAAGTTGATCTTCTCTGAAAAAGAAGCTATCAAAGAAGGATTGGCAGAGCGATTTAAGCAATTGTCAATCGGCGACACAGTTCGTGGTGTTGTTACCGGTGTTGTTGACTTTGGTGTGTTCGTGAATGTTGAAGGCATCGAAGGCCTGGTGCACATCTCAGAAATCAGCTGGGAGCGCGTCAGTAGCCCAAGCGACTACGTGAAAGTTGGCGAGACGATCGAAGCAAAGATCATCGCTATCGACAAGGACCGCTTGAGCCTCAGTATGAAGCAACTGACCCCAGACCCTTGGTTGAAGGAAGTTGAACAATTCAAGTCAGGTGATCAAGTCGAAGGAACGGTTACTCGCATCACTCCGTTTGGCGCTTTCGTACAGTTGAGTCCAGCGGTTGAAGCATTGGTTCACGTGTCCGAACTAGGTGGCGATGGTACTGATCCAGAGAAGGTGTTCACTTTGAATGAGCGCAAGAGTTTTACGGTGCTTGATATTGATAAAGAGAGCCGTAAGATCTCTTTGACACTTGGTGAAGCAAAGAAAAAATAATTAGAACAAAATCCCTGAGGCGTGGTGACGTACCAGAGGTGAGAGGAGCTTATTATGGCAGAAAAAATCGTCAAAATTGCAGATTCAGTAACTGTCGGTGAGCTTGCAGAGACCCTTGGTTTATCCGTGACCACGCTGATTGGTGAGTTGTTCAAAAACGGTATCGCCGCAACAATCAATCAACGCCTTGATTTTGATACTGCTCAGATCGTAGTGGAAGAACTTGGCTTGGATGTGCAGCTGGAGCGCAAGCAGGCGGCTGCTGCAGATACACCATTGCGTCATGTGCATCAGTTGACAGACAAAGCTGTAGCGCGTCCGCCTATCGTAGCGGTTATGGGACACGTCGACCATGGTAAAACGAGCTTGCTTGACGCCATCTTGGATAAAAAGACTGCTGAGGGTGAAGCTGGTGGTATCACACAGCATATTAGTGCTTATCAAGCGGAGCGTAACGGCAGAGTAATCACGCTGCTTGATACACCTGGTCACGAAGCGTTTGCTGCACTAAGGCAACATGGAGCGGTTTTGACTGATGTGGTTATCATCGTGGTGGCGGCCGATGATGGTGTTAAACCTCAGACGGTGGAAGCTATCCGGTTTGCGCGTTCTGCGAATGCAAAGATTGTGGTGGCGATCAACAAGATCGATAAGGATACCGCTAACCCACAATTGGTAAAGACGCAATTGGCCTCTGAGCATGGACTTAACCCTGAAGAATGGGGCGGTGACACGGTCATGGTTGAGGTGAGCGCCAAGACAGGTCAAAACCTTGATAAATTGTTGGACATGGTCTTGTTGGTGGCTGATATGGAAGATCTGCGTGCGGACGTTGATACGCCAGCGGAAGGGCTGGTGATTGAAGCGCACATGGAGACTGGTCGTGGTGCCGTGGTTGGTTTGTTGGTGGAGCATGGACAGCTGAAGCCATCGCACTATTTGGTTGCAGGGACGGCTTATGGTCGGGTGCGCACCATGTTGGACTTTCGTGGCAAGGCCATGAAGCTAGCGGGTCCTTCAACACCAGTGAATGTGACAGGATTTAAGGAATTACCACAGTTTGGGGATAGTTTTGTTATCGCAAAAAATGAAAAAGAAGCGCGACAAATGGCAGCTAAAGCCAAGCTAGAACAGGAACGTCGTGCAGCAACTACCAATGTGACAGGCGCTGATATCCTTAAGATGATGAATCAGAAACATGACGCGCAGGAATTTAACGTCATTATCAAAGCTGATGTGCAGGGCTCTCTCACTTCGGTTATTGATAGTTTGAAATTGATCGAGACAAATGGTGAAGTTGAACTGCGGGTAATTGGTCATGGCGTGGGTAATATCTCCGAAAATGATATTCATCTGGCAACTGGTGAAAATACTGTTATTTACGGTTTCAACGTTGATCTGCCTCCTGCTGTTAAGCGGTTGGCTTCTCGCGAGAAAGTAGAAGTACGCCTGTACCGAGTGATTTATGAACTGCTGGATGACGCAAAATTGTCCATGGAAAACCTGTTGGCTCCAGAAGTGGTAGAGACAGAGATCGGTGCGCTTAAGGTGAAGGGTGTGTTCCGTACGATGCGTGAAGAGGTGATCGCTGGCGGTGAAATGATGCGTGGAAAGGTCTCAAAGGGCCTCCTGGCTCGCTTGAAGCGTAAAGGCGAACAGATAGCCGAAGTTGAGGTTTCAGGCGTACAGCGCCAGCAACAAGAGGCCAAAGAGGTCTTTGAAGGTGAAATGTGTGGCTTGAGCCTGAAAACCGCCAAGAAAATTGTGGTAGAAGAAGGCGATGAGCTTGAGTTCTTTACGCGTGAGCTGGTGAAAAAGACGCTCTAGGCGTCATATCTAAGCAAGGTTATTGACTTTTTTAACAATTTGTGCTAGTATTTCTATTAGAGAAAAACTCCAACTAATCTTGGCGCATCCAAGTGAAAGGAACCACCACGAATGAATAAAGAGACACCTGCATCACGTCCGACTACCGAGGACTATTTGGCAACTCATCAGGGTCAGCTTGATTCTAATACGGAGAAATATTACCGTTGGAGGCAAGAGACGATAGCTCAGAATACTGCGACTACTCCTGGGGCTTCGGTTAATGACAGCTCTGCTGAGTCCGCCCCAGAAGTTACAGAAGCGGCTTCAACCGACACTGAGCTTGGTAAATACTACAAAGAAGTCGTGGACCAAAATGAGGCTTGGCAAACGAACGGCACGGATACGGCTTCTGCACGGGAATTATTCAACTATTATGATAATGTAGATAAATATTTGCAAAAAGCTGGAGAGAAGACTGCTTCAGTAGACGAAAATTCTGAAGGCTTGAGCCTGTACGAGCAAGCACAACGTGATAAGTACTTGGGCGACCAGTACGATGAAGGTGATGCTGCTCAGTCAGCTGAAAAGAGTAAGGCACAGCAGGAGCTGGACGCGGCAAGGCTGACATTTGCTAAGGCGCGTGTTGATGTAGAATCTCACTTCTTTAAATTTCACTTTAAAGAATGGTTTGGTGGAAAGAAGCGTAAAGAAGCACTTCAGGAAGCAGCAGACAAACTAAAGGCTTGTGAGCTGGCTGTTGCCAAAGAAGAATTGGCAGAGCAGATTGACCAGTTGAACCGGCTTTCAGGTGAAGAATTGGCAAAACAGCAGGAACTATTGGCGCAGACGATGGCGGCTCGTGCCTTCCAAGGCATGCAGGAAACGGCTCGGAAGACGACAGAAGTATATGATGAAATGCTTGATCAACGCTCTACGTATAAGAAGTTTGCCGCAAAGGTGGGTAGATGGATTAGTAACAAAAAGATATCGCACCAACTGGCGCTTGTTGGGGGTGGTGCAGTAGCTGGTGCTGGTTTTGCCCTGACAACTGCTGTGGGTTGGCCTGTCACTACCGCAGCTGGTTTATCTACTGGTGCGGTGGCTGGTGTAACTGCAGCTGCAATGGTTAAGCAGTCTGTGCTGGAGGAGCGCCGCGGTGAAGAGCGCGTAACTGACAATTCACGGGGCGCCTGGCAGGATGCGTTTAAGCGGGTTGCTAAAGACGCCAAAGACGCTGGTGAAATGATGAAATCTATGGTCGATGCCTCTGTCGATAGTAGTCAGAAATCAAGTGAAGAGCATCAGGAACAACTTCGTCGGGAAGCTCTCTCAGAAGGTTTTCGTGTGGTGGGTAAGGTAGCTCTTGGTTTTGGTATCGGTAATGTAGCTGGTAACCTGGCAGAATCGGCCTTTTCTGGGGATGAGGTTAAGGCTGCAGAAAATCCTAAAGATGGTGGTGGCAACCCTCCTAAGGCTGGCGATGGCCCTAAGAGTCCTGAAGGCTCTACTGTCACACAACCAGAGGCTCCTTCTCCAGTTGGTAGCTACGAATATCCATGGGACTGGGCAGTAGGACAGTTTGGTGCTGAAAATGCGACAAGTGAGCTGCATCGGTTGGCAGACTTGGCTCAAGCAAATGGACATGCAATTGAGTGGACTACCAACTTGAATGGTACCGAGTCGCTCACAGTGGACGGAATTTCTCAAACTGACAAGGTTGTGGCAGTATTGAGCCAGTTTAGATAGAATAGTTACGTAAACCGTAAGATACAATAACACAAAAAAGGAGATATAAATGTTTGAAATTACTGATGAATTCTTGGCACAAGCTGGTTTTGGGATGTTGCCACCAGAAGCAAAAGAACAGATGCGGCAGAATGTAACCAATAGTGTGCAAGCAAAGATTACTGATCAATTATTGGCGGCTGTGGGTGAGCAAAAATTGGAAGAATTTGAGGCATTGCTGGACAGTGAAGATGTACCAATGCTGCTCAACTGGTGCCAGGGTAATGGCATTAACTTAACGGAAATCGTGCAGAACTCAATGAATCAGACGATGGTTGAGTTGCAGACACTGCACAACGATGCACTGAACATGGTGCGTGAGTAACGGTAATTACTAGTTTATAATGGCAATCTTTCGGGATTGCTGTTATAATTTAATGGAGAGTATAGACGAAAGAAAAGGAGGGCTATGTTCCAACTGAATGACGAATTTCTCAAAGAGCTCGGGCTGGATCAATTGCCGGAGGAGCAGCGCAAGCCGTTTTTGCAGCACATCTACAGTGAGCTGGAGCTTCGCGTTGGTGAGCGGTTGAGCCAGGGTATGAGCGATGCGCAACTGGAAGAATTTTCTGGCATCATTGATAAGCGTCCGGGAGCGGTAGATGATTTTTTGGCGCGTCATGTCCCTAATTTGATGCAAGATCCAATGTTCCAGCGTTTGGTGCAGGTTTCTGGGGTGCCGATGGATGATCCGCGCTTACGAGACGAATTTGCGGCAACAAAATGGCTGGAAGTGAATCGACCGGACTATCGAGATGTAGTCGCCGCTGTGTTGGATGAGCTTAAGAGAGAAATCGTGGCAAATCGTGACGTGATTTTAGGAGCTGATTCTGCCGCTTCGCAAGCAGCAGCTTAGCTATGCAGGTTATTGATGTTTATGACCGCGGAGAAACGCTTCTGCGGTCATTTTTTTGCCACTTGGTGCGATGAGTTCGTCGATGATGAGGAATTGTCCATCGTGGTAGCACTGGTCTAGAGCAGTTTTTGGCGTGACATCAGGGTGAGCTTTAGTGATGATGAGACGGAGGTCGTCAAACATCATGGTAGAGCGAGGAAAACCGAGATAGGCTCTGACTCGCGCGGCCGCTTGTTTGGCGCTGAGGGATTGTGGGTCGAGGGGTGTATCTTGCTTTGATAATAATTTGCAGTAGGTGGCGATGGAATCGTGTTGTGGTTTGAGGTGTATGTCTCCGGATATGATGCGAGGCAATAACTCTACCAGGCGTTGTGAACCCAGATTGAATAATTTGCAATATAGTTCATCACGAGATTCGTTACCGGAGAGTAGGATGGACTCTTGATGGTAGATGGGTCCGGCGTCCATTTGGGCGTCTAATTTTATCAAGGATATGCCAGTGTGGGAGTCCAAGTTAGTCATGGCGGCTTCAATGGGAGATGGGCCGCGGTATTGCGGGAGGAGTGATGGATGAAGGTTGATGATGCCAGGATTGAATAGATCAATGATTGATTGAGGTATGATTTTGCCATAGCTGACCAAAACGCCTACGGGCGATTTGAGTGTTTGAATGGCTGGTGAGATGTCTTTCAGATTGTTTGGCTGCCAGACGGGAATATTGTGCTGGTGAGCGTACGTTTTGACAGCAGGCTCTGATAGTTTACCGCCCCGACCCTTGGGCGCGTCAGGTTTGGTGATGACGGCAGCAATGTGAAATTGTGCTTCATGCAGCGCTTTGAGGGTGATGAGGCTGTGCTCTTCGGTGCCAAAAAATACTATCTCAGACATGGTTATCCCCAAAGATCAGTGTTATCTTTGATACTCGTGTCATAATTGAGCGGTTGTAATTCACCAGAATCATCGAGGGTGTAAAATGCATCGTGCGTATCACGGATGTGATCGATGAAGACGATGCCGTTAGTGTGGTCAATTTCATGCTGTAGGACACGTGCTAGAAAGCCCTCGGCTTTGAAGCGGATCTCATTGCCTTCCAGGTCTAAGGCTTTAACGCGAACCTTGGTGTAGCGTGGTACTTTGCCGTAGATGTGTTTTACGCTCAAGCAACCTTCAAAATCAGCTACTAAATCGCCTTCGTATTTGACAATCTCTGGGTTGATCAAGGTCATGAAGTCGCGAGTTTTTTTGTTATCAAAGTCAGCTCGGACGATGACGACTCGCTCCAAGCGATCTACTTGCACTGCTGCGAGAGCGGCGCTGATTTCATGTGGTCGTGAGTCCTCCCAATCTAACGCGGCGCTAGTCATGTCGTCAGACAGCTGTTGTACATCATCAGTGATGACATGGATACGATGAGATTTTTGACGCAAGTGGGGATTTGGTAGGGCAATAATGTCGTCTCTAGTCATACATCAAGTATATCAGAGGAGGGAAAACGGGTCGAGTTCGAATTGCCAATGTTGTGGTGGCAAGTGGGCTAATATGGCGACTAAATCATCACGTTGGGGGCTTTTGAGTAATAGTTGCCAACGGTAGGTGTCGCGCACTCGTTCATAAAACGCAGGTGTCGGTCCTAAAATTTGCACGGTTTTTGGCGCAACTGATTTGAGGGTGGAGGCAAGTTTTTGCGCGTTGCGAATAGCAGCAGCTTCAGTTTTGTAGATACAAGTGAGTTTCAAAAGATGGGTAAATGGCGGAAACATGGTTGCTTGTCGTTGGGCTATGGTACGGTGGTAAAAATCAGAGTAATTTTGCGTGAGGCCGTCTTGGATGGCTGGGTGCTGTGGTTGGTAAGTTTGAACAACGACGGTTGTTGGGTGATGTGATCTACCGACGCGCCCGACTACCTGAGCAAGCAGCTGAAATGTGCGCTCAGCGGCTGCAAAATCAGGCAGTGTCAGCCCGGTGTCTGCCTGCACTACACCAACAGTTCGGAGGTGTGGCAAGTCTAATCCCTTGGCGATCATTTGTGTGCCGATGATGAGGTCGATAGTACCCTCTTTGACGTCTTGGTATAACTTTTCTACGGTTTGATCGCTAGGAGTGTCTGCGTCAAAGCGGGCTATGGTTTGCTGAGGAAATAATTTGCTTAATTCTGTCTCGATGCGCTTGGTACCAATGCCTTTATGGATGATGTCGGCATGTTGGCATTCGGGGCAGACCGTTGGGACGGTTGCGTTATATCCGCATATGTGGCAAACAAGTTGATGTTTGTCTTGGTGTAGTGTCAGCGGCACAAAGCAGTTAGGGCAGCCAGCTTGCCAGCCGCAATTTTGACACAGGGTGATTGCGGTAGTGCCACGACGATTGTGAAAAATGAGTGCTTGCTGGCCATCGTTGAAGGTTCGTTGAAGTTGAGAAAGTAGAGTGTCTGATAGGAAGAAGTGCTGAGTAAAATTATTGTGCTTGGTCATGTCAACGACTTTAATAGTGGGCTTGACAGCATCTTTGCGAGCGGGTTTAGGCATGGAGATAATGGGTCGGTGTCGCTGTTCAGATAAATAATAGTCAGCAATACCAGGAGTGGCACTGCCCAAAACTAGTTTTGCATTGTGGTGCTGTGCCAGCACGGCAGCAGTGCGAAGCGCGGAATAGCGGGGGGATTGCTCTTGTTTGAAGCTGGGTTCATGACATTCGTCGATGGCGATAAATCCGAGGTTATGTATGGGCATGAATAAGGCTGACCTTGGGCCGATGACCACAACGGGCTTGTTAGCGTTCAAAACGTGTAGCCATGCTGTATGGCGTTCAGCTTCAGTCTGGCGAGAGTGGGTGACGATCACGTTGTCGAGATGTTCTGTGAAGGCTGAGACCAGTTGGGTCGTCAGGGCTATTTCTGGAATTAGTATAATGGAAGACTTTTCTTTGGCTGCAGCGCGTCGAGATGCTTCGATATAGACTAGCGTTTTCCCGGAGCCGGTGACGCCGTGTAGCAGAGCCGTTCCGCTGGTCATAGAATCAATGATTTGCAGGGCTTGGAGCTGATCTTTGGTGAATACATTTTTTGTTTGATTTTGCATATCGACAGAGGTGAATCTTATGGGTCTTCGTCGCTTTTTGGTGACACCACGCGGTAGAATCGTTTGCCAGACAGTGGCGGGGTGAGTCGCATAAAATTGGCTCATCCAGGTGTGTAGTGATAGTAATTGGCTGGGTAGCGGCGGCTGATCGATGACCGAAATTATCTCCCGCGTGGCATAGGGCGGCTGTGCTATCTCCTGCAAAACGACACCCACAACAACCTTCTTGCCGACGGGAATGGTCACGATGATTCCTGGCACTAACTCTTCATGTGAAGCATAGGAAAAGCTGCCAGTGTCAGCGCGGACAATCGTAGTTGGAGACACCTCGTAGTATCGCATAGCTATTATTATAACGCTTCATCAATGCTACAATAAGCATATGTATTTTCAGAGTCGCATGCAGGCGGGCGCAGAGCTAGGACAGCAGTTGTTCGAAAAATATCGCTACGAAAACTGTGCAGTGCTGGCATTGGGCGAAGGCGGTGTGTTGGTCGGTGAGCAAATCGCGGTCAGGTTGCACTGTGTTTTGATGATGCTATTGTCAGAGAGTATCGATGTTCCTGGAGAGGGGTTGAGTTTTGGCGCCGTTTCTCAGAGCGGAAAGTTTACCTACAACAGTGATTTTTCGTCTGGCGAGATTCGAGAGTATACCAATGAATTTCATGGCTATCTGGAACAGCAAAAACAGCAGGCATACCAACGAATTAATCGGCTATTGGGTGATGGCGGTATCGTTGATGCGGCGTTGTTGAAAGATCGGACGGTTATTTTGGTGAGTGATGGCTTTGGTGATAATCTTTCAAGCTTGGATGTGGCTTTGGGATTTTTAAAATCGATTCGTATTGAAAAATTGGTGGTGGCGTTACCTGTGTGTAGTATTGCTGCAGTTGACCGATTGCACATCACGGTGGATGATCTACATATATTGGACGTCAAGGAAAACTTCATGGGAATTAACCATTATTATGAGGATAATGAACTACCTTCACGTGAGGAGACTGTTGCAAAAATCAATCAAGTAATTATGAATTGGCGCTAAAGGACTTGTCGGGTGTTGTAAAATTGTGCTACACTGGAGTTAAGTAAAGAAGGGGATGCAGTAAAGAGCACAGGACTATGTTAGACGTTTTTATTACATCGCGGGTGAGGCGTAAGATTGTGGTTGTTTATGCTAAATATCCTGATTTTCACACTCATGTACGTGGGTTGGCGAAATTGATCAAAGAAGATCCAGGAAATATTCAGCGCGAGCTAAAGAGATTGGAAAAAGTTGGTTTTCTCAAAAGCGAGAAGCAAGGCAATTCGCGAACATATTTCACAAATAAGCAATTTCCAATTTTCAAGGAGTTGCAAGGAATGGTGATTAAGTCGCAGCAACATGCGGCACGACCGAAGCGTAGTTCGGTTGACAGAGATTGATGACGCTGTTTGAGCGGATTTTGGCGGCGCGGGGCCTGACGATGCGGGCAACGCGCGAGGCTTTTTTGCAGCCGGATTATGCGGCGGTGAAACATGATCCGTTTTTGCTGCCGGACATGAAAAAGGCGGTGGCGCGGTTGAAACAGGCGCGGGAGCAGGGCGAAAAAATCGTCATTTATGGTGATTATGATATTGATGGGTTGAGCGCCACGGCGCTGCTGCTGGATGCGTTTGGCAAGTTTGGTTTTGAGGGTGTTGATGCTTTTATCCCGAACCGGTTTGTTGAAGGTTATGGTATGACCATGGGTGCGGTGGACAAGGTGCGCGATATGGGCGCGGATTTGATCGTGACGGTAGATACCGGCAGTTTGTGTCATGCAGAGATTGCGTATGCCACCAGCTTGGGAATTGATACGGTGGTGACAGATCATCACAATGTTGCCGAAACGCCACCGCCGAGCGTGGCAGCGGTGAATCCGAAGTTCTCAGGACACAGTTATCCATTCCGTGATTTGTGTGGTGCGGGCGTGGCATTTAAGTTGGTGCAAGCACTGCAGACTGAGCTGGATGGCCTACCTGATGGTTATGAAAAGTGGCTGCTCGATTTGGTGGCACTGGGGACGGTGTGCGACATTGTGACGCTGGTAGACGAAAATCGGGCAAATGTGTATTGGGGTTTGGAGGTGCTGAAAAAACAACAACGCCCAGGGCTGAAAGCGTTGATGACGGTGGCGGGCATTGAACCAGAGCAGGTTAATGCCAGGCATCTGGGGTTTGGTTTGGGGCCGCGAATGAACGCAGCGGGTCGGCTGGAGACAGCGCAGCACGCGCTGGATATGCTGGTGGCGCGCGATGGGCTGGCGGCACTGGAGGCTAGTGAGAAGTTGGAGGAATTGAACATTAAGCGGCGCGGTATTCAGGATGCGATTTTTGAGGAAGCGTGTCAGCAAGCTGAGGAGCTGGCCGATGATCGAGTGCTAGTGGTTAGTAGCGATGGCTGGAATCACGGTGTCATCGGCATCGTGGCGTCAAAATTAGTGGAGAAATATAAAAAACCAGTGTTTATCATCGGTGAGCGTGGCGAGGAGGCTACGGGTTCGGCGCGCAGTTTTGGTGATTTTTCAGCAGCGGATGCCGTGCGGGCGGCGGACGATATCATCATCAAAGGTGGTGGACACGGAGCGGCGGCTGGCGTGACGCTGGAGACTGAAAAAATTGGTGATTTTCGGAGGCGGGTGAATGAGTTTTATGATTCGCTGCAGCTGACACATCAAGAGCGATATTTATTGCCGCGAGCTGATGTGGAAATCGATGATTTTTCGGAAATTAATGAGGAATTGGTGGCAAATCTAGCGAGAATGGAGCCGTTTGGCAATGGCAACCCAGAGCCAGTCCTGAAAATTACCACAGCGAGCGTGCTAAGCATGCGGCGAATGGGCGCGGATGGGCAACACGTTAAATTAGCGCTGCGTGATAAAGATGGTACAGTGTTGCAGATGCTGGCGTTCAACGCACCAGAGGAGTTCTTCCGCGATCCGGGCGACGAGGTAGCGGTATGGTTCCAGCCAACCATCAACGAATGGCAGGGGGTGCGAACGGTTGAGGGGCGGTTGCTACACGTGGGCGAGGCGGAATAGTCATCATTAGGGCCGTCACAGTGGCTACAAGGTTGATTTATATCAATTTATATGATATAATGGCACTTAGTTCAAGAAATAATCCACACTGGAGCATTACGAACATGAGTGAAACAGCTAAAATAACACCAGACTATAGCTTTGACGAGGGTCTTCGTTTAGAACGAGTCAGCCATATAGTGCCCGCAGTAGAGGGCACTGAGAATACGTTGTCTAATGATGGTAAAATAACTCAGATATCGCCAGAAAGGATTAAAGAGCTGGAGGTCAATCCGTGGCTTGATATCAACAAGGACCAGAAAGAAAAAGTTATTGAGCAGGTGAGAGATCCACGCTATATTCGTGGCTTGGGTGGTATCGGAATTGAGGTTGCGGTGTTCGGCAATCT
Source organism: uncultured Candidatus Saccharibacteria bacterium (assembly GCA_963526325.1). Classification (GTDB taxonomy): domain Bacteria; phylum Patescibacteriota; class Saccharimonadia; order Saccharimonadales; family Saccharimonadaceae; genus Nanosynbacter. The sequence continues at coordinate 69,170 of CAURNC010000004.1, read as the reverse complement.
TAATGCAAAAAAGCTTCAGGCTGTGTATTATGGCTGGGGCGGTGCCTTTCGTCATCGGAACGCTCTGCGTGAAGCGGTCGATATGGTTTATGCAAATCCAGATATTGCCTATATGGTAATGAATGGTCCAGGAATCGGTAATTCTGGTATGCTGCCAAAGTCGGTCCAAAAAGAAATCAGGCAGACTGGTAGTTATGCGTCAGCAGGTGAATATTATGCAAAGGTATTGGAACATGTGGCTCGGGATTATGATGAGGTCAATATAGCTGGGCACTCGCTGGGAGCAAGGGTGGCTACGGGAGTAGCCGCAAATATGACCCCAGGGGCAGTATCAGAGCTGCGGCTGCATGATCCAACGGGTACGCGAGAGATGAGTCTCGTCGATATTGCTGTCAGCTTTTTTGGAAAAGAAGGAGCGGAGAATGGTAAGTATGTTAAGGAGTCAGCTTCTCCAACGGCTAAAGAAGCTGGCTTGATATCACTCCCAGTGGAAGCTCCTCACCGTATTGAATGCATAGGAGGTGTTGGACTTAGTCTAGAGGAGCTGGGCCGTCCGTTTGAAGCACCCGAACATGGTTGGATTCAGCAGTTCTTGGTTGATCCGTCTGGGTTAACGCGGAATGCGTTTGAGAACGACTTCCGAGTGGCGGCTCCAAATGTGCGAGATTCGATCCATGTTTTCATACCAAAACAGAGCTATCTGAATTATTGGCCTGCCGTCCAGGGAATAATTGGGCGGTTGCGTGATATACCCAGCCTTCCAGAAGTGAGTCAGTGGAATATCCTTCGTCATACACACGCCAATATGAACCAGCCGGCAAGTTTGGCGGCGATATACTCGGTCGATCTGGAATAGTAATTTGTCAAATATTTCCTCATCTGTTATAATGCAGGAAGTATGGTACAAGTAACACGTAAAGATCAGAAGGAAGCGAACGAAAACATCATTCGTCGTTTCAACCGTAAGGTTTTACAAAGTGGTGTTTTGGCTCGCGCTAAAAACGTTATGCGCTTTGAGAAACCAATTTCAAAGGCCGAGCGCCGTAAAAAGGCAATCGTTCGTCGTGAACGCCGGGCTGAAAAAACGGCAAAAATGCGCCTGGGAGTGCGTTAATGTCAGCGCTAAAAGCGCGCATCACTGATGAAATGAAAGCCGCTCTTTTGGGCGGCAATCGTTTTCGTGGGGATGTGTTGCGTAATGTTAAGGCAGCAATTTTGAATGAGGAAGTGTCACTGGGTAAGCGTGACGAGGGCTTGAGTGATGCTGAAGTTGAGAAAGTTCTGGCTCGTGAAGTGAAAAAACGCGTTGAGAGTGCGGAGCTTTACCGTAGTAATGGTCGTGCGGAATTGGCGGAGCCTGAGGAGCAAGAGGCAGAAATTTTGCGAGAATTTTTGCCAGAACAGTTGAGTGAAGCGGAAGTTATGGCGATCGTTGAAGATGTTGTAGCGAGCATGGATGACGTTTCCGTGCAAAAGATGGGACAGGTTATCGGCGCAGTAAAGCAGAAGGTTGGTAATGCTGCTGACGGTGCTTTGGTTGCAAAGATTGTTAAAGAAAAACTGACACAATAGGAGGAAACATGATTATCTTTTTTGGGCCGGCTGGTGCTGGTAAGAGTGTGCAGGGGCAGATTTTGGCAGCACGACATGGTTGGCGTTGGCTGAGCGCGGGGCAGTTGTTGCGCGACACGCACGATGGCGAATTGATCCATCGTATGCAATCTGGCGAACTGGTGTCGGTGGAAATCATCAATGGTCTGATGGGCGAGGCGTTGAATAAGGCCAAGGATATCAACGGTGTCATTTTGGACGGCTATCCACGCCAGTTGGAGCAGGCCAAGTGGCTGATCGAGTCGCGGCCGCATCACGGTCAGGACGTGAAGTTAGTGATCGTGCTGGAAGTGCCACGAGATGAGATCTTGGAGCGCTTGCGAGTGCGTGGTCGCGTTGACGATACGCCAGAGGCGATTGACAAGCGGCTTAGCATTTACCGGGGTGAAATTTACCCAATTTTGGACTATTTGAACGACAATAATATCCCAATTATCCATATGAGTGGTGTGGGTACAGTGGGGCAAGTTCATGATGAGATTGAAAAAGAGCTGGTTAGTCGCGGCATTGTTGAGGGTGCTAAATGAGCCAATTGATCACCGGCGAAAAAACGCCACAACAGATGAAAGATATGCGTGAATGTGGTCGGATGTTGGCAACGATTTATGACGAACTGCGCCAGAAAGTAACGGCTGGCATGAGTGAGCTGGACGTCAATGAGTTTGTGGCTGGGCGCATCAAGGATTTTGGTGCGGAAGCGACGTATTTGACGGATGAGGTGAAATTTCCAGGGGTGATTTGCGTGTCTACCAACGAGCAATTAGTACACTCATTTCCGACAGACTATGTGTTTGAGAAAGGTGACGTGGTGAGTTTTGACTTGGTGATTGGTTACCGCGGCATGAAAACTGACAGCGCCTTTACCATGGTGGTTGACGAAGAGCCGCGTGGCGCTAAAAAACATTTACTGCATGCAACGGAACAGAGTTTGTATGCAGGGATTGATGCTATTTCTGGCGAGGGAACGCGTGTTGGTGATATCTCAGCGGCAATAGAAGCGGTGTTAAGGAAAGCCAAATTGGGCATCATTCGCGAGCTGGTTGGTCACGGCGTGGGGTTGGAAATGCATATGAGTCCAGAGATTCCAAATCATGGTCAGCGTGGTACTGGTCCGGTGTTGCACGCTGGTGATACAATCGCTATCGAGCCGATGGCGAGCCTCGGTGGTGAGAAAATTGTTACCGAAGATGACGGCTGGACGATTAGCATGAAAGATGGCAGTCTGGGTGCGCATTTTGAACATACCGTACTGATCACTGAGACGGGTGCGGAAATTTTGACGAAGCTGTAGAGATTTAGGTGAAATCAATCTCTGCTAGTATATAACGTGCTGGACCGTTGACTGTGCCGGTCGCAACCACACTGAGCGAAGGACTTAATCCATGCTCTGCATACCAATCATCCTTAGTCTTTCTCTCGCACTCCAATGAGTGAACCTTATCCCAAAGCTCCGCTTGTGTCATGCCTTTTCGGTATACTTCAATGTAGAAAAATGCCTTATTCTTGCCACATTGTTCAAAAGCGATACTGTTCTTTAAAGCGGTATTTTTCTGGGGCCCATTTTTGAGACTGTCTAGTAAATTGCTCGACAAAAACCCAGCATTAACCAGGGCTCTACCTATACCGCCCCCATGATTGACCGGGATGCCTTGTTCTATTGATCCACCTCCTGGGTCAGCATAAAAACCATACGGGCTATAGTAACGCATTGGTACTTTATTGCCCGCGGTTATGTAAGACTTAAACCCTGTTTCGACCTGTTGTAGCGCGGTTTTGGCTTTTGCGTCATAGGCATCTTGTCTGACGTACTGATAAGCGACGACGCTAATTGCTGAGAGAATGGCGATTGTGGAAATGATAATGATCATCTCAATTAAGGTAAAGCCAGGTTTATGAGAAAAAGTATTACGTTTCATGTGTCTAGTGTATCATGCTTGTGCTTTTTTGACAGCTTGCAAAATGACCCCATATTCCTATATACTGTAAGCATATGCAAGAACAATCTCATTATGCGGTAGGAATTGATATCGGCACGAAAAAAGTGCGATGTGTTATTGGACATATTGACGAAACAACGGGCGTGCCAAGAATTATTGGAGTGGGGCAAGCTCCCAATAGCGGGATGCGTAAGGGCGTGATCACGCACTTGAATGGACCAGCGGCAGCGATTGATACGGCGCTTGATGCGGCTGAGCGAATGAGCGGTCATCGAGTGAACCAGGCTGCTTTGGGCACCAATGGCGTACATATCATCAGTACTAAAGTAGACGGTATGGTTGCTGTTAATGCAAGCAGTAGTGAAGTGACGGAAGACGACGTAGCGCGTCTGGAGAATGTAGCGACAGTTGGAAAAGTTCCTGCAAATCGTGAGATTTTGGAAGTGGTTCCGTACGAATATCGATTGGATGGGCAAGATAATATCAAAAACCCAATTGGCATGACGGGGACGAGGCTGGAACTACGAGCAAATGTTGTTTCTGGATTGGTGCCACACTTGGGGAATTTGCACAAGTTGGCGGAAATGTCCAATATTGATGCTGTCAGAATAGTCCCAACAGTATTGGCGAGCGCTCAAGCGGTATTGAATGAATCTCAGATGGAAAATGGTGTGGCTGTGATCGACATCGGGGCTTCCACGACAGGAGTGGCGGTGTTTGAGGAAGGTGATTTGCAACATCTTTCGGTTGTTCCGATGGGCTCACAAAATGTCACCAATGATTTGGCGATTGGTCTTAAAGTTGATTTGGAAATTGCTGAAAAAGTTAAGTTGCAGCATGGTGAATTGGGTGGTGAGACCACGGGCGTAATTGACATTAAACATGAGAAAGAGACGCAGGTTTTTCACCGAGCAGAAGTTGCAGAAATCGTTGAGGCGCGCTATGAAGAGATTTTTGAGCTGGTCGCCAAGGAGCTGAAAAAGGCAGGTGGCATCAGTAAAATGCCGAGCGGAGCCGTGTTGGTTGGCGGTGGCGCTAAAGTAAAAGGCTTGGCTGAATTTGCCAAAGAACAGATTGGGCTGGCGGTGAAAATCGGCAAACCGCAGGATTATGCTGGTATGACTGATGACATCAAAGATCCAGAGTATGCAGCGGCGATAGGACTAATGTTGGCAATGTCCACCAATCCGTCCCGCTCTGAAGGAACTCATGGTAAAAAAGCTAATAAAGTTGCCCAAAAGGCTGGCGGATTCTTAGGTGGGTTGTTCGCAAAATTCAAATAAATATGACCACTCCAGGGTCAAAGATGATATACTGGATAGAGATTAGAGGGGAGATACGATAATGCCACAAATACAACCAAGCGAAGTTCAGACATTTGCTAGCATCAAAGTTGTTGGTGTTGGTGGCGCCGGTGGTTCAGCAGTTAACCGCATGAAAGACGCTGGCCTCAATGGTGTGCAGTTCATCGCTATGAATACCGACGCACAAGCGTTGCATAACTCAAAAGCTGACGTCAAAATCCATTTGGGACATTCCACGACAAACGGTCTTGGTGCTGGTGCTGACCCAGCGGTTGGCGAGGCGGCCGCTAATGAGTCACGTGAAGAGATTCGTGCTGCGCTTGAAGGCGCCGACATGGTGTTTGTGACGATTGGTGCCGGTGGCGGAACGGGCTCTGGTGCTGGGTACGTGGTTGCCGAGATTGCTCGTGAGTTGGGCATTTTGGTGGTTGGTGTTGCCACGCGACCATTTAGCTTTGAAGGTGAAAAACGCCGAGTGAATGCTGATTGGGCAATCACTCACTTGGGTCGACAAGTTGATACGTTGATTACTATTCCAAATGATCGCTTATTGCAAACTATCGATCGACGCACTCCACTGTTGGAAACCTTCAAAATTGCTGACGATGTACTGCGTCAGGGTGTGCAGGGTATTTCTGAACTGATCACCGAGCACGGATTGATTAACCTGGACTTTGCTGACGTGAAGGCTATCATGAGTAATGCTGGCTCAGCCTTGATGGGCATTGGTCGGGCGAGTGGTGAGAACCGAGCAGCTCAGGCAGCTCAGCAGGCAATTGAATCTCCGTTGATTGAAGTGTCAATCGATGGAGCTAAGGGTGTGCTGTTTAACGTTACTGGTGGTTACGACATGAGTATGGCGGAAATTCAGGAAGCGGCGGAAATTATCACCAGTGCGGTGTCACCAAACGCAAACATTATCTTTGGTGCGACGTTGAAGCCAGAGATGGAAGATGATTTGGTGATTACAGTCATCGCCACAGGGTTTGACAGTGAGACTTTTCATGACCGAGATGTGACGCTTGACGTGAACCCAGTTGAAACCAGTTCAGACAATCTAGACGAAGAAATGGTGCAAAATATCGACATGGAGCTAGAACATAAAGAGGCTGCCGAACATTTTGCTGCTGAAGACGACACGAACATTTGGGACAATCCGCCAGAAGAGGATGATGATGAAGACGATACCCCAGCATTCTTACGCCGTCGCAAGAAGAACAGGGAGTAGTTTATGGTAGTAGTGAATATTGGTGACAGTCGGGTGCTTGAGTCGCGTGAAGTTGCTGGCGGTATGGCAATTCGCCGTCGTAGGGAAACGGCTGATGGTAGAAGGTTTACGACGTACGAGCGAATTGAAAAACCAAACCTGGCAGTGCTTAAAAAGAGTGGACGTCGAGAGTTATTTGACCGATTTAAGCTATCTTCAGCAGTGCATCAGTCAGTCGGCAAATTTTTCAAGTCGGAAGAAGAAGTTGAGCAGATCGTGAGTGCTGTCGAAGACGCTTTGTATGCGTTGGGAGAGTCTGAAGTGCCGTCAAAGCAGATTGGTGATGCAGTTTTGGACGCTTTAGCTGACCGTAATGAAGTGGCGTATGTTCGATTTGCCAGCGTGTACTATGATTTCAAGACATTGGACGAATTTGAGAAAATTTTAGCTCAGCAACGAGAGAAAAGGGATTAAGATATGCGCGTTGTTGTTGTGTATAAAACAGAGAGCGATCACGCTCGCACAGTGTTTGATTATCTCAGGGATTTTAAAAATCAGACAGGGCATGATTTAGAGGAAGTCAATCCAGATTCGGCGGCTGGTAGTGATTTTTGCAGGACATATGACATTGTTGAATACCCGACGATTATTGCGTTGAGTGACAGCGGTCAGTTACAAAATATGTGGCGGGGAACTCCGCTGCCAACAATTAGCGAGGTAAGTTTTTATGTTTAAAAAGGTACGAAATTGGTTATTTCACGAGGATTTGAAGCGACGGCATATGTCGGCATTGGCATTGTTAGTCGGAAGCGGATTGGGACTGTTAGCATCGCTGGCCTTATCGATTGAATCATTGGTATTAGCCAAGAATTCAGAAGCAGTTCTTAGTTGTGACTTAAACTCAGCACTGAGTTGTTCGGCAGTTGCCAACCACTGGTCGGCGGCAATCTTTGGTTTCCCAAACAGTTTTATTGGCCTGGCAACTTTGCCGGTGATGATCACTATAGCGGTTGCTTTGTTGGCGGGGACAAAGTTTCCAAAATGGTTTATGCAATGCGCGCAAGTCGGGGTGATTGCGGGGCTGCTCTTTGCTTTCTGGATGTTTGGTATGAGCTATTTGGTGATTGGCGCACTGTGCCCGTGGTGCTTGACTCTTGACCTTGGTATGATTTTGATTTTCTTTGGTATGACGCGGTACAATGTTTTGGTTAAGAATATACCTGGTAAGACCTTGGGCAAATTTGTTGATCGCGGATATGATATGTTATTTGCAGCAGTTCTGGTGGTCCTTGCTGTGATGGCAATCATCGCCAAGTTTGGTGAGCAATTGTTCTAGACGTATCGCCCTTTTTACGAAAGCATTATTGCAAAATTTTTTACTTTGGTAACGCGTGATCATATGTCATAATGAAGATATGAAGAAAAACTTTCTTGTCAGAGCGTTCTTTGGTGTTACCATTGTAGCGCTCGGCGGGGTTCTGTTACTGAGGAATCTCGAAATTATCAAGTTTGATAGCTGGAACGTGTTTTGGGGAACGGTTTGGGCAGCCGGCCTAGTGCTGGCGGGGCTGGTGACAATAGTGAGCTCCCGGAAACTGCTGACGCGGGCGTGGGGCCTGCTATTGATCGCCGCTGGTGTGTCAATTGGCTTGAATGCGTATGGCGTCATTGATGTTAGTATCTGGAAGTTGTTTTGGCCAGTGGTATTGATCGCTGTTGGGTTGATGATGGTGTTTAGTATTGGGTCCGCAAATCGCAAGCGAGTCGAAGAGCCGGGTACTAATGATAATGAAAAAGTGGTGATTTTTTACGGTGAAGAATCACGAGTAAGAGGTGATTACAATGGTGGCTCACTGACGGCGGTATTTGGCGGCGTCGATTTGGACCTGCGCCAGGCAAAGATCAAGGATGGTGCAGTCATCGACGTCTTTACCTTTTGTGGCGGCATTAATATTAGTTTGCCTGATGATGTGATTGTCGAAAACGAGGTTCGCGGTGTTTTGGGCGGTAGCGATGATAAGACTGTGCCGAAGCCTTCTGCTAAAAAGACAATCTATCTGAAGGGCGAATGCGTCCTGGGTGGTTTGGAAATTAAATAATTCCCTTGGGATTTTGGTAAAAACGCGCTACAATGAGAGTAGGGCGTTTTTGCGTGTGTCTAATGAGGTTTTTCTCTGATGATGTCAGCGCAAAATGAGCGGCTATCAACCGCGAAGCCTGCGGGAAGAAATCGGCTTACTGTCAGCCGAGACTAGACCTCGCCGTGAGCTTGCGTAAATAGCGGAATGAAGAGCTAAAAGAATCACTTCTTTTGGAATCGAGATGGTACCGTCCGTTTGAAACACCTCCAGCGGATTCTCGAAGTCAAAAGAGGTGATTTTTGTTTGGAGAAAGGAATAATATGAAGGGCGTCGTTTACATTATGAACACTGCGGTTTCTGGCTTGATTAAAATTGGTAAGACTGGCTCGCAGAATTATGGTGAGCGAATGCGGTATCTTGAGGGCAATGGCTATCATAATGTTCCTGGACTGAAGCGTTTTTTTGCGATTGAACTTGATGATTATGATGATAAGGAGAGTCTACTACATGAAATTTTTAGCAAGCATCAGGTTGACGATAGTGAGCTATTTGCGTTGGACTGCGAGCTTGTTAAGCAGCTGTTGCTGGCATTTGATGGCAAAGTAGTGTACCCAAAGCATATTGATAAGGAACGTGAATTTGATGAGGTAACGCAGTCACGAAAACAGGGGGCGCTTTTTAGTTTTTATCGAAAAGGATTAAAAAATGGTGATGTAATTACCTTTGCGCAAGATAAAACGATTAGTGCGACTGTTGTTGGCGAGAGAGAAGTTGAGTATGGTGGTGAAATCTATAAACTATCGCCACTAACTCGCAATATTTTCCAGCAAAAAGGAAAGCGTAACGCCAGTGGCGCATATCAGGGTGCAGCGTATTGGATATTTAACGGTCAGAAGCTAAAGGATTTGGAAGATAGAGAAGGGTAAATATATGGCAATCGTTTTTAGAAAAAATAATCAAAATGCAGAAATTTTGAATGAATCAAAGTTCGCACAGGAAGGCTCAATGCAAGAGTATTTGATAAGCAATCCCGAAATTGTGCCAATTTATGAGATTGAGGAAGACGCTAGGCTACTTGTGGCGGCACGCGAATTTCCAACTGCCAGCGGTCCGATTGATGCGCTTGGTTTTGATGAGCATGGTAATATTTATGTTATTGAAACCAAACTTTTTAAAAATCCTGATAAGCGTACGGTTTTGGCGCAAGTAATGGACTACGGTGCGGCGCTTTGGAAACATCATTCAAACGCTGGCGACTTTTTTGATCAATTAGATGAGTACTCGCACAGACATTTTAACCTGGATTTCAAAGAGAATTTTTGTAACTTTTTTGGAATTGAAGACTCGGAATTAGCTTTTGATAATATTAAGTCAAATCTGGAAGACGGTTCAATTAAATTTGTGGTTTTGATGGATAAATTAGAAAGTCGCCTAAAAGATTTGATTTCTTATATCAATCAGAATTCAAAATTTGATGTTTATGCTGTGGAGTTGGATTTTTACAGGCATAGTGAGTTCGAGATTGTTATCCCGAAGCTTTATGGAGCAGAGGTAAGAAAAGAGGTCAGCGCGCGGACTTCTTATGCGCAAAAACGAGGTAAGTGGGATGATCAGAGCTTTCGTGAGCAGGTCGGCGAGCTGCCAGTCGATCAGCAGCGAGCGATTCTGGCAATCTATGACTGGGCGGTTAAGAAGTCGGATAAGGTTATGTTTGGTACTGGCATAGCCAGAGCTACGGTTAATCCAAGATTCTTTGAGTTTAATAAAAACTCTTTTTTCACTCTGTATTCGGATGGACAAATGTCGATTAATTTTGGTTATGTTGATACGGTTGCTAAGCGCGTAGGATTGATGCGATTTCTGAATAAGGAGCTTGGTTTTATGAAATTTAATTATAAGGACGAAGAACTAATTAGCCAATATCCAGTAATTGACAAGGAGAAAGTTTTTACAAACTACCAAAGGATAATTGATACGTTAGATAAATTTATAGCGAAGCTTAAGGAAAAGGAGGAGTTATGATGAAATTTACACACGGCACACGCCGCCGAGCAGCAGAATACGAGAAAGATTGGGTACAGCGCTGGAAGGACGACCAGACGTTTGAAAAGTCAGTGGCGCAGCGGCCGGCAGATAATGCCTACGTTTTTTATGATGGGCCGCCGTTTATCACTGGCGTGCCGCACCACGGTACACTGCTCAGTAGTATCGTCAAGGATGCGGTGCCGCGTTACTGGACGATGAAGGGCAAGCGCGTGGAGCGCCGCTGGGGCTGGGACTGCCACGGACTACCGGCAGAAAATTTCGTCGAAAAGCAGCTGAATATTACCGACCGGCGGCAGATTGTGACGAGTAGCGACCAGCCAGCGCCGCTGGATAAAGACGGTAATCCGCTGCCGACCATCAGCCTGGAAAAATACATCACCAAGGCACGCGAGAGTATGGTGGCGAATAGCGAGACGTGGCAGGGTGTGATCGACCGGATTGGCCGCTGGGTGGACTTTACGGGCGCTTACCGCACCATGGATAAGGACTTTATGGAGAGCGTTTGGTGGGCCTTTAAACAGCTGTATGAGGCTGGCAAAATCTACGAAGGCGAAAAGGTGCTGATGTATGACACCAAGTTCGCCACCCCTGTCAGCAAGGCCGAAGTAACCATGGACAACGACGCCTACCAGACGGTGACCGACCCGAGTGTGTATGTGAAGTTTAAGTTAAAAGATGGTAAGACGAGCCACAAAATAGTATTAAGTGAACACTCAAAAGTCTTGTTTGTATGTAATGCAAATGCTGCTCGCTCGCAGATGGCGCAGGGATTTTATAACCACTATTCTGGCTCTCAAAATGCCGATTCTGCTGGGTTGAACCCAGAGAAAAAATGGGGCGAAGCTCCAACATTGAGTGATTTTGAAACTATGAGCCGCAAGCCAGCCAGAAGTAGTGAGACGATGCAAGAAGTGGGTATTGACATCACTGGACATAAGCGGCAGCTGCTTACCGCCGATAAGCTGGGTGATTATGATTTAATCGTTAATCTAGTGGAGAAATCCCAGACACCGGACTGGCTCAGGGGTGATAATATTATTTGGTGGGATGTGGCTGATCCACGTAACGAGAGTGTAGAAAAAAATCGGATAGCGCGTGATGAAATTGAGCAGCGAGTAAAGCAACTTTTGAACGGTGAAATAGTTGATGATGCACAAAAGCCAGCAGGCTTTGACGAATGCGAGAGGAGTTATGTTGGCGCTTTGTTGGTGGATACAAATGGCAAACTCATTGCACAACAACGAGACGATAAGTCAGGAATTACAAACCCAGGCATGGTGAGCCTCTTTGGTGGGACGAGCCACGAGGGCGAGTCGCCAATTGAGACGCTACGCCGTGAGCTTCAGGAGGAGCTTGAACTTGAAGTAAGCTCGAATAATCTTTTGTTGCAAACTGTCAAGCACGAAAATGGAATAAATGTTGCATGTTCCATCTATATTGTGACTGGTGTTGATGCTGAGAAGCTAGAATTACATGAGGGTGCAGGATTTGCTATGGGTACGCCAGAAGAGCTGCTGAGCCGCCCTGTGACAGCCGTGACTCAGCAGGCGATTGAAGCGTTTATTGAAGCTCAAGATTCTGTATCTGTCCTCACCTGGACGACCACCCCATGGACACTCCCAGCCAACCTGATGCTAGCCGTCAACCCAGATATGACCTACTGCGAAGTGCTGGTGGATGGCGAAAAGCTCATCATCGCCGAGGAGGCGCTGGAGCGTGTATTGCAGGACGAAAAGCACCAGCCACTAGATTACAAAGTATTGCGCACATTCCCCGGCAGTGAATTGGTCGGCAAGAAATACCAGCCGCTCGATACGGGCTCGACTTGGCCAGAAAATGACAAGATCCACACCATTTACGCGGCGGATTTCGTCTCGCACGAGTCGGGTACGGGCATCGTGCACATTGCACCGGCCTATGGTGAGGACGACTTTGAGCTCGCTAAAAGTCATGGCATCAGCGCCTTTCACATCATCGACGATAATGGCTACTACACCGATAGCAATTACACAGGCCTGGAAGTGTGGGATAATAACAAATTCATCGCCAAAGATCTGAAGGAAAAGGGCGTGGTGTGGAAGATTGAGTATATTCGCCACGAATATCCGTTTAACCCGCGCAGCAAGCAGCGCATCATGTACCGGGCTATTCCGAGTTGGTTCTTTGACATCCAGGGGCAAAAGCCGCTGATGCTGGAGCAGAACGAGCACATCAATTGGTTCCCGAGCCACCTCAAGCATGGTCGTTTTTCCAAAAATATTGAGCAGGCGCCCGACTGGAATCTGAGCCGTGATCGTTTCTGGGCGACGGCCATGCCGGTGTGGAAGGGTGACCGCGGCACCGTCAAGGTGGTCGGCTCGTACGCGGAGCTCAAGGAGCTGAGCGGCGTGGAACTGGATGATTACCACCGCCCGTGGGTGGATGATATCACCTTTGAGATTGACGGCGAGAAATTTACGCGCATTGACAAGGTACTGGACTGTTGGTTTGAGTCAGGTTCGATGCCGTTTGCGCAGCTGCATTATCCGTTTGAAAATCAGACCAAGTTCGAGCAAAATTACCCAGCGGATTTCATCGTTGAGTACATCGGCCAGGTGCGGGCATGGTTCTACTACGTACATGCCGTTAACGCTGCTTTGGCTGAGATCGGTGCCTTTGGTGAAGCCGGTGCCCAGCATAAAAATGCCTACAGCAACGTCATCACCACCGGTGTGGTGGCGGGCAATGACGGCCGCAAGATGAGTAAATCCTTAGGTAACTTTACCGACCCGAACGAGTTGATGGATAAGTTCAGTGCCGATAGTTTACGCTTCCTGCTGCTGAGCAGTCCGCTGCTTAACGGCGAGGATTTTGCCCTGCACGATAAGGATGTGGGTGACGTGGCGCGCAAACTCAGTATGATTTGGAATATGTATGATTTCTTTACCATGTATGCGGAAGTCGATGGCTGGGAATTTAGTGGTGAGCTGAAAGATCCGCTTGGCGAGTTGACGAATCCGCTGGATGTCTGGATTGTTAGTCGTCTGCATCAGCTGGTAGCAGAAGTTGAGCGTCACATGGATACCTACAATATCCCTGACGCGCTGAGCCCGATATTGCCGTTCCTGGACGACGCGTCTAACTGGTATGTTCGCCGTAGCCGTCGCCGCTTCTGGAAGTCGGAAGATGATGGCGACAAGAATGATGCTTACCGCACGCTGCATTATGTGCTGGTGCGCCTGAGCTACATCTTGGCGCCATTTACGCCGTTTTTGGCCGAGGAATTGTATCATAATCTGACGGGCAATAATGAATCGATTCACTTGAAGGATTGGCTCACGGCTGGGGCAGTCAATGATCAGGTGTTGGCCGATATGTACCGGACACGCGAATTGATCAACAACGGCCTTAGTTTGCGTATGAAGCAGGATGAGCATCAGGTGTCGATCAAGGTTCGCCAGCCGCTGCAATGTGCGGCATATGCGGGCGCAAAGCTGGCTGAGTACTACGAACAGATCATGGCCGAGGAGCTAAATGTTAAGGAAATTCACTGGATTGAGAATCTAGACGAGCACTTGGCTGATTATGACGTGACCAAGGGCGTGATCAAGCCAGAGAGCTGGGTAGAAATTAGTAAGCACTTAACGCCCGAACTCAAGCGCGAGGGTCTGATGCGTGAAGTCATTCGCCACGTCCAAAGTGCGCGCAAGAAGGCGGGGCTGCAGGTGGACGATCGAATTACCTTGCAGTTAGTGACACATGATGAGCAGCTTCGCCAGGCGATTGATGAGCATGCTGAGCTGATTGCTGCTGAGACATTAGCAACCTTTGGACAAAGCGACGCGTATTCGACCACGGTTGCGATAGAAGGCGCAGAGCTGCAGATTACGCTTCAGCGCCAGTAATGCATCTGCTAAATAAGGTGGCTGGTATTGACGTATTGATGATAATGTGCTATCATATTTTAGGTAAATTGATAAAACAAACATATGAAAGTTACATTTTTTCATCCACACATTCAGTTTGAACCGATTGATCCATTGGCTGATGGCTTGGGGGAGGAAATTGCACGTGAGCAGCAAGAACCTCAGGCCATTCGTTTGGATCAGTCAGATATTACTGACATCCAGCGCTTTTGGACTGATGTTGAAGAAGACCTCCACAGAGGTAACTCAGTAGAATTTTCTGAATAACTCACGTCAGCGGCAACCGTTAGTGCTATAATTGGTACATGTTTGCAATTGACGTGATGTCGCTATTGGCACGAGCAGGCGGCGGCGGAAGTAGTTCTAGTGGTGGCTCTGGCGGTGGCGGAATTTTTGCCCTGCCGGCAGTCGTGGCTGCTGGCGTAGCTGGTTTTGTTCGCTCGAAAACAGGCTCCAAGGCTGCCGGTGTGGCAGTGGGTATGGCAGCTGGAACTGCGGTTAGTTTGCTGTATCTTTGGGGCGGAAAGTTTGCTTTCATCGTGGCGATGATATCTACTGTCATCGGTGCCTTTGGTGGGGCGTGGGCTGATAAGCTAGGTCGGTTCCGAAAGGGCAGTGCAGCAGCGCAACGGTCCGTGCAGCAGGCAGCTGCTTCGGACGCGGCGTGGAGCCCAGAGCGGTTAACAGAGTATGCCACGTCAATTTTTGGTAAATTTCAACATGATTGGCAGCAGATGAATGTAGCATCAATTCGAACCTACACGACCAAGCAATATGCAAATCACATCAGCTTGATGCTATACGCCTTGCAGCAAATGGGCCGTGCAAATCGCATGAGTAACATTCACATCAAGGAAATTATCATCACGTCTGCTCATGATGACGCCAATGACCAGCAAGACCGTGTTAGTTTTGGCATTTTAGCTCAGGCAAATGATCAATTGATCGATACAGCAAGTGGTGATGTTTTGACTGCGACGACAGAGGAATTTGGCGAACAATGGAACTTTGTGCGCCATGAAAACACTTGGCTACTAGACAGCATCGATCAAGCGACGGAAGAGGAAAGCATGCTAGTGCGGTCTTTGAGGCAATTTGCTGTTGATAATAGGATGTACTTTAGTCCAGACTGGGGTAATCTACTGCTACCAACCAGAGGTCAGTTGTTTAAGGCTGGGTTTAAGAATGCAGATATCAACAACCATATCATTGGCTTCTGGACGGGTGATTTGTTGGTCCAGTTATATACCTATCGCACCAAAGAAGACGAATCGGGCGACCAATATGTGGTCGGGCAAATCAATCTACCAAAATCATATGGTGGAATTTTAGTGGAGCGGCGCGGTAAACTCCTATCGCGCTTGAAAGCCCCGCGTGGATATAACAAAGTGTCTTTGGAATGGGGCGATTTCAATAAGCGTTATCAAGTGTACGCAACTGACGAAAATCAAGTGACAAGTTTTGAGCTGCTCAATCCATCTTTTATGGCGTGGTTGTACGACCAAGATATCAAAGTGAACATTGAAGTGGTTGACAATGTCGTGTATCTCTACGCAAAACTAAGCGCCAATGAGCAGCGCTACGAGGCAATGTTGGAAATTTTGAAGCGAAGCCACAAAGAACTAAAGATGTAAGGAGAAAACATGATCACTAAAGCTATCATTCCAGTTGCTGGTTGGGGTACGCGGATGTTACCGATTACCAAATCAATCGAAAAGTGTATGCTGCCGGTGGGGACGCGGCCAGTGGTTGATTATATCGTGCAGGATATTGTTCGGGCTGGTGTCAAGGATATTTATTTCGTGGTGGGCGAGCAAAGTACTCAGGTGCAAAGCTACTATCGGTCAAATATCCAGCTGAACGATTATCTGCGGCGTGCCGGTAAAGAAGATAAATTACCTCTAGTAGCGCCGTTACACGATGTGCGAATACATTTTTTAACTCAGCCAAGCACTGGCGGTTATGGCACGAGCATTCCCGTGGGGTTGGCGAGTGAATTTATCGAGCCAGGCGAATCAGCGTTTGTGGTGATGGGCGATCAATTTTTTTGGCGCAGCGACGGTGGCTCAAATGCAGCAGACTTGGCAGAGTTGGTGGAGGCGCGTGGCTTGTCGGCTGGCTTATTAGGTAATCCTGTCGAGGAGTTGTTTATCCCGCACACCGGCATCATCGAAACCGACCAGCAGGGTAATTTTGTCCGCATCATTGAAAAGCCGAAGCTGGAAGACGCGCCGAGCAACCTCAGCAATTCAAGTTTTTACATTCTTAACAAAGAAATTTTTGAGTTAGCACGGACATTACCCGCCAATCCGCAACGCGGCGAATTTGAGCTGACCGACGCTATTAACGCGTACATCGCGGGCGGCGGTATTATCGCGGTTGGCGAGGCCAAGGGCGACTACATGGAGTGCGGCTCGCCAAGTGGCTGGCTACGGGCAAATAACGCTATGGCCGAGCTATAGAAAAACTAGTTGCATGTATCGCCTGTCTCTGTTATAATTGGTCACTGATAGTAAATATATTGTAAGGAACGAAATGAAAGCAGTCGTAAAAATCTCTGGCAAGCAATACATTGTCAGCGAAAAAGAGTCCCTCTTGGTGGATCTCCTCCCTGAAGGTACAAAAGAACTCACTCTCGACGCACTTTTAGTGATTGATGGTGATAAAACAAAAGTTGGCACGCCGACCGTCAAAGGTGTGGTAGTGAAGGCAAAAGTTGCTGAAGCAGAAGTCAAGGGCGACAAAATCCGCATCATCCGCTACAAGAGCAAAAAACGCGTTCACAAAGAAACTGGTCATCGCCAGAAATACACCAAGATTGAGATTACGTCAATCAAATAATCGAAAGAGCCGCTTCCACCAGAGAAGCGGTTTTTTGGTGTCTGTTATTTCTGTTTTGCTCATGCTATAATTAAGGCAGGTAAAAAGGGGAACGAATGACAAAAATCATTGCGGTGACAAATCAAAAAGGTGGCGTTGGCAAGACAACGACAAGTGTTAATGTTGCGTATTATTTGGCAAAAAGTGGTAAGAAAACATTGCTGATAGATTTTGACCCTCAGGGCAATGCGACCAGTGGTCTGGGGATTGATAAGTCCAATCTATCGCGTACGATGACCGAGGTGATCACCGGTCAGGCGACACTGCAAAGTGCCATCATCCAAACAGAATATAAAAATTTAGCGTTAGCTCCATCTACGCCGCATTTGGCAAACACTGAAGTTGAGCTAGCGCAGGCTGAAGGTCGGTTTATTAGGCTGCGACGGGCTATCAATAATTTACAGGGGTATTATGACTA
Source organism: uncultured Candidatus Saccharibacteria bacterium (assembly GCA_963526325.1). Taxonomy (GTDB): domain Bacteria; phylum Patescibacteriota; class Saccharimonadia; order Saccharimonadales; family Saccharimonadaceae; genus Nanosynbacter. Next base: position 51,781 of record CAURNC010000004.1, on the reverse strand, counting down.
CATCATCATCGACAGTCCACCAAGTTTGAGTTTGCTGACGGTTAATGGTTTGATTGCGGCAAATTATATTCTGTTGCCAGTGCAGGCAGAATTCTACGCGTTAGAGGGGCTTGGTCAGCTGCTAGAGACCATGAAATTAATACGCAAGGGACTCAATCCACAACTGGACTTGCTGGGTGTGCTGCCAACCATGATGGACAGCCGTACAACGCTGTCAACGCAAGTTCATGAGGAGATTAAAAAGCATTTCCCAGATCGAGTTTTCCAGACGACTATTCCACGAAATATTCGTTTAGCTGAAGCGCCAAGTCACGGATTACCGGTGGGTGCGTATGACCGCTTCTCCAAGGGGGCACGCGCGTACAAGGCATTGACCAAGGAAATCCTAGGGAGGATTGGCTGATGAAAAAAGGACTGGGCCGTAGTTTTGATTCACTCATTCCGACAAATCTGATCGATGAGTCGTTTGATCCGACTGCCAAACAAGACGGCAGACTTAGTCAGCTCAAACAATTGCCGATTGAGCAAGTCATGGCCGATCCAGATCAGCCGCGTCGGATGTTTGACGAAGAGGCGCTTGATGAGCTGTCTGAGTCGATAAAGATTCATGGTATTTTACAGCCGCTGGTAGTGACAGGCAAAGCAGGTGCTTATGTGATTGTTGCGGGTGAACGTCGTTGGCGTGCTGCTCAGAGGGCCGGGCTGACAGAGGTACCGGCATTGGTGCGAACGCTGACTGGCCAGCATCGTTTGGAATTGTCTTTGATTGAAAACCTACAGCGTCGCGATCTCAATCCTCTGGAAACTGCTACGGCATACGCGAAACTGCGCGATCAGTTCAACTTGACATTGGACGAGATAGGGCAGCGAGTTGGTGGCAAATCGGTTAGCGCCATTTCTAACACCATGCGCCTTCTAAAGTTGCCAAAGGCCGTCCAGGAAGCTGTTTTTAGCTATAAAATCACTGAAGGTCAGGCTCGACCATTGATCAATGTGCCCAAAGAAGTGGCAGAAGAGCTGCTGGAGAAAATTATCGCTGAAGGGTGGTCTGCTCGCCGCATTGAGCAGGCGATAGTCCTCTGGAAAGAGTCTAAAAACAATCCATTTGAAAAGCGACGTCCGGTCGAGATTCCTCATGAAGAAGTCGTTCAGAATTTGACTAAAAAACTAAACTCAAAGATTAAAATTCGTACCAATACGCGCGGTGCTGGGCAAATCATCATACCGTTCAAAAATGCTGTTGATTTTGAGCGTATCCATCAACTGCTGAAAAAGTAGCTAAAATCCACGGATTTTAGTGATTGGCCAAATCCTCATAGAGACTGGTCCGACGATGTCATACAAAGGTATTGGTCCCATACAATTTCGGGAATCACACGAATAGTTCTCTTGTCGGTGGTCGCCCATGACGAAAATAGTCCCCTCTGGTACGGTAGTGTCAACATCGCCAGAGGTTGGTTGGCCGGGCTCATTTTTATTCACTGTAGTATCAGGATTAAACCCATGAATATGAGCACTGTTATACACCGTAACGACGCCATCCTTAACCGTAACACGCTCCCCAGCAAAGGCGATAACTCGCTTCACGATGTACTCATCTTTATTTGTTGAAGAGTTAAAATTTGGGTTTTTAAAGACAATGGTTTGACCCCGCTCAGGGATGTATCGCTTGTTTTTGATTTGTGCCGCTGTCACTGGTAGTCGATTAACAATCAAACGATCACCTGTGTACATGGTCGGTTCCATACTGGCGCCTTGAACGGTAAAATTACGAAAAATAAAGGTATTAATCAATAGTGTGCCGACCACCACGCCAACAACAAAAACGATGAGCCCCAAACTGTCACGAATCTTTGGGTGTCTGTCAAGAAAAGTTGCATCCATCCTATTTAGTATAGCCTGTATAGTGTGATATAATCAAGAGATATGGAGCTACTGCGAACCGTTAAACGCAAGTCATTTTTTAGTGAGGTGGTGTACCATCTGTTGAACATCAGCTTAGCTTTGGTATTATTTGGTATTACGCTCATGGTCCAATCGCCAGTAGCTGCGGTAGTATTGGTTATTTTGAGCAAGTGGCGTGTATTGGCGGTGAGGCCACGTTTTTGGTGGACGAATATCCAGTCTAACCTGGTGGACTTGATCGTTGGATTGAGTGTGGTGGCATTGCTATACCTGTCTGTGGGGAATATCGCCGTGCAAATTGCTTTCACTGCCTTTTATATCATTTGGCTGGTGATCATCAAGCCGATGTCAAAGCGCTGGCAAATGATGTTGCAGTCGGCCATCGCCATCTTATTTGGTACAGTAGCGTTGTTCTCCATTGGCTATTTGTTGCCAGACATTGCAGTTGTTGCTGGCTCAATGGTCATTGGCTACAGTGCCGCTCGGCATTTTTTGGTTAGCTACAAAGAAGATCAAATAGTTCTGCTGAGCTCTATCTGGGGAATTATGTTTGCGGAGATTGGTTGGCTGGCGTACTACTGGACCTTTGCCTATGCTATACCAGGACTCACCATGATCAAACTTCCGCAGGTGACTATTATTTTGCTTTTGATATCTTTCTTGGGTGAGCGGGTCTATCGATCATGGAAGAAGAACGGCGCGGTCGTACGGAGCGAGATCATGCCGCCAGTCTTGTTTTCTGTGGCGGTGATAGGCGTTATATTACTATTTTTCAACACAGTAACGAGGATTTGATAGATGACAGAGGTGGGGATAGAACAGCCAAATAATAGCGCGCAGGTGATTACACTGTCACGGCGACGAATGATGGCTATTTGGGTTGCCATAGCAGCGCTATTTTTGTTGATGATTATGATCGGTAGCGTGCTACTCATGATGGTGCTGCGTCCAAAGCTCGCCAGTACGCATGGCCCAACGGTTGACGGTAATCTGACTGTTACCGCCGAAGAATCGAATGTCTCAAAAATCGTCAATCAGGTATCCCCTAGCGTCGTATCGATTATCACTGTAAAAAGTAATGGCTTCAGATCACAAGAGAACGCTGGAACTGGCGTGATCATTAGTAAAGACGGTTATATTTTGACGAATAAGCACGTAGTAAATGGTGGGCGGTCCTTCCAAATCATCACTGGCTCGGGCGACCGCCACACCAATGTCAAACTAGTGGGAGTTGATCCACTAAACGACATTGCGTTTTTGAAGATTAACGGCGTCGATAACCTATCACCAGCGACTATTGGCGACTCGAGTACTGTCCGCGTTGGTCAGAAAGTCATTGCTATCGGCAATTCGCTTGGTAAATTCCAGAACACTGTCACGAGCGGTATTATCTCAGGTAAGGGCCGTCCATTGCAGGCTTCGTCAGATAGCGACGACGATCAAGACCAGAAGCCTGAATCATTAACGGATCTGCTGCAGACCGATGCCGCTATTAACCCGGGCAACTCGGGTGGTCCGCTGTTAAATATGGCTGGTCAAGTCATCGGCATTAATACCGCCATCGTCGAGGATGCCCAGAGTATTGGCTTCGCCATCCCGATAGGCGCAGCCAAAGGACTGATCCGGAGTGTTCTAGAAAAAGGTGAGATCAATAAATCATACATCGGTATACGTTATTTGGAAGTGACGCCAGAAACGCGGGCTGCAAATAAACTATCAGTCAAACATGGTGCTTTTGTCGGTGGTGTTTCTGGGCAATTGGTGCAGCAGGGCGGTCCAGCAGACAAAGCGGGCATCAAATCTGGCGATATCATCACCAAGGTTAATGATAAAACCATTGGCGAACATGGTGGTTTGACAAGCTTGATTGGCGAATATCTGCCAGGCGAAACTATCGAGCTGACGGTTATCAGAGATAACAGAGAGCAGAAACTGAGGTTAACGCTCGGTGCCTACAAGTCGTAGCACCACGATCAATCCGCTGGTTTCCAAGTGTAAAAAGCCATTTTGATTACCAAAGGCGATAATCGTCTGGTGTTGTTCTTCGTCTGCCTCGATGAATAGCAGCCCTTGGTCGGTCATATGCTTGGGTGCTTGTTGAATGAGCTCTCGGATTAGCTTAAGCCCTCCTTCGCTGGCATACAGGGCTTCTGACGGCTCGTGACGGAGCTCTGGGGAGGTGTTCTTCCAATCCTTGTCGACATATGGCAAATTCGCTAAGATGCAGTCGAGCTTTTCAAATTGGCCGAGTAGTAAGGATTGTTTTTGCGTAAAGATTTTAGCACCCAATTTCTTGGCATTCTTTTCTGCCACTAGGAGTGCTTTAGGGCTAATATCTGACAAAACAACATGCCAGTTGTCTGGCAACTCGAGCGCCGCAGTGATTCCCAAGCATCCAGAGCCAGTTCCTATGTCGATGAGCGTCCTTGGTTGGTCGTCTTGTGGCGCCAGCTTTAGTAGTAGATTGATCATTTCTTCTGATTCGGGACGCGGGACTAGTACGCTGGGCGATACACTAAAATTCCGTCCATAAAACTCTTTTTCGCCCAAAATATACGCCAGTGGCACTCGGTCGAGACGCAGGCTGAGCCGCGCTTCGGCAATATCAACACGTCGCGGATCAATCTCTTCGTCCAGGTGCGCGTGAAGGTATGTTCGGTTTTTGCGCAGTGTGTTCGCTAGTAGCAGTTCTGCGTCAAGTTGTGCTGACGTGATACCAGCGTTTTTCAGGTGCTCAGCGGCGTGTTTTAGCCAGGTTGATATATTCATGTTGTTAATTATACCACAGCTAGTCCTGTAGACATAGTATCATTGTAAAAATCATATAATATGGCGTAAAAGCTTGACAAATCAAGAGATAGAGAGTATTATGTGAATTGTTTATAACTCTGATGAGTAAAAGGGAGATGTATTATGACGAGTGAAGCAAAAGGGGTGAGAGAAGCAGCGGATGAAATACCGTATGATCATGAAGTTTGGGCTGACCTTATTCGTAAGAATCAAGCACTAGCGATGAATGTTCACGTAGACGATATGCTTCGTGTTGCTCAGGCTGCTAATCAGTCTGACACACAGTATTATGTGGCGCCAGATGTTGAGGAGGCTTGTGCATTACGCGTTGCAGATGTAAAACGTCTAAATAGCCTCGATGAACTGTATCCATTTTTTGGTCGACACCTCAAACCGGAGAGTCCTGCTGAGATTAAGAGGACAGAGAGACGTCGTGTTGAGCATCTGTTTGATGCTAGTACTGCCGTGGTTGCTTTGGCGTTCAGAGATAGCGAACACGGCTTAAGTCCTTTCTGGAGAGAGCTTGACGCATTGCGGCGAGAAGAGAAAAAGGAAAAATGGTATCAGCGATTCCTGAAAAAGACACCACGAGGCTAAAAGGGCGATCATATTATGTTGCTTGAGCGTGACTTTCAGCATTCTTTGCTTTTAGCTCTCGCTCATACCGCTGTAGTTGCTCAATCAAATCGTCAATATCCCCGTTCATTGCCGCGGGGATATTGCTGCGGCTGTAGTGTATGCGGTGGTCGGTGATGCGGTCTTGCGGGAAGTTGTAGGTGCGGATTTTTTCGGAGCGATCGCCAGTGCCAACGAGTGATCGCCGCTCAGCACTCAACTTGGCATTTTCTTCGTCAATTTTCATCTGTAGTAAGCGCGAACGCAGCACGCTCATGGCTTTTTCGCGGTTCTTGATCTGTGATTTTTCGTCTTGGTTGGTCACGACGATACCAGTTGGTAGGTGAGTGATGCGCACCGCCGAGTCGGTGGTGTTGACGCTTTGACCACCATGACCACTGGAGCGGTAAATGTCAACTCGCAGATCATTGGCGTTGATTTCAATATCAGTTTCTTCGGCCTCTGGCAACACCGCTACGGTGACGGTGGAGGTGTGGACGCGACCTTGGCTTTCGGTGACTGGGACGCGCTGGACGCGGTGGACGCCGCCTTCAAATTTCAATTTGGCGTATGGTGCGTCACCTTTGACCATGAAAATGACTTCTTTGTAACCACCTGAGTCATTGGCGGATTCGCTGACGAGCTCAGTTTTGTAGCCATTGGCTTCGCACCAACGCAGATACATGCGGTACAGTTCCGCTGCAAATAGCGATGCTTCGTCGCCGCCAGCGCCAGCACGGATCTCTATGATGATGTTTTTCTCGTCGTTTGGATCTTTTGGCGTCAGTAGGATGAATAATTCTTCCTCCAGCTCTGCCAGACGCGCTTCAGTTTCAGTGATCTCAGCTTTTGCTAGTTCCGCAATCTCATCACCGCCAGTAGCCAATTTTCGTGCTTCTTCTAAGTTTTTTGTTAGCTGCTGACGCTCCTTAGCTTTTGCTATCAAGGTTTCCAGTTCTGAAAAACGTTTATTCTTCGTGGTAAACTCTGGGTCGCTATATGCAGTTGGTTGTGCTAAAAAATCTGCCAAGATTTGTCTCTCGGCAATCAAGTCGTCTAAGTGTAATGCAATTTGTGCCATATGAGTTGTATTATAGCACAGAAGAAGGACGCCGCATATTGACAAATTAGTCATTTATGTGTATAATATGATAAATATGGTTAAGCTTAAAAACATGATTCCCGCGCGACTGCGCAGAGTCGGGCAAGCCAGTCTGAGCAGAGAGCCTGCATATGACCAAAATCAGGTGATGTACAATCTGTATGAGCAGGGTTCCGTTGCCGTTCATCCACTCGAGCCGTTTGAAGAGGTGTCTTCAGAAGAGATATCACATCGGATGGAAATAGACCACTGCGTGAAGCGAGCACCGACGTTAGCGGAGTTGATGAGCAACAGAGAACGTGACAGGAAAAATAATGTATACAGCGTGATTGGTAGTCGGGCGTTGCTTTCGCGTGAGGTTGATGCCTTGACCCGAGCAGACTTTTCAGTGCAAACGGAGCAACAAACAATTGCAGCACTATTCTCTGGGTTGTGTGCGCACAGTGATAACCTGGCACGCACTTCACGGTTGTCTAAAATTCGTAACCACCTCAACTATGTTGGTGAGCCGGAGCTCATGGAGGCGGCGCACGGAATCGCGACATATTGGAAACATCGGTTGGATACGCATCCTGATAAAGCATTGTTTGTGATGCTGGGCGAAATTGGTAACATGGAACGTGCTGACTATGCCGCCCCAGAAGGAAAAATAAAAAGTGATGAATATTTCATGGAATTGATCATGGGGGAGTTTTCTGATGATGAGTTGGCCCAGTACGCTAATAGGCTGCTCATCGATGAGGAGGAATTGGTGAACTTGCCTAAAGAAAACGTTGATGTTGTCATACTGGACGACTGGACAAGTAGTGGTATAGAAATCGCGGAACAGCAGCAGTGTTTCCTGCAAAGACATCCGGAGTTAAAGGATCGAATTGAAGTTCAGTTGGCGATTGCTAACGAAGAGAGATTAAAAGTGGGCTTTCGTATGAGCGGGGGACAGTATGTGCCAGTTCGCTCTTACTACTCGGCAAATAGTTCTTCTGAACTTTTTAGTACGTATATCGCAGGGTCGCATTCGTCGGACTACTCGTTGGCGGTTGATATCAGTTCTCTGCTTGGAGCAGAGGATACGATGCCACCAGGCGTGCAAGTTGCGCGACCATATCACCAAGACAACTATCAGACGACCTTTCGTCAACGCTTGCAACACGCTAGGTTGTGTGACTCAAACGTGATTAAATAGATACATGACATTTTCAACGTGGCGTGAGTTTGTTGAAGCTGAGGCTCAGCAGCCGTATTTTCGAGTCTTGATGAATCGGGTGGATGCTGAACGGGAGAAATATAACGTGTACCCAGCGAGGCAAGATATGTTTTCTTGTTTTGCCGCTTGTCCACTGGACACGGTGAAGGTAGTTGTCATTGGGCAAGATCCGTATCACGGCCCAGGTCAGGCGCATGGTATGAGTTTTTCGGTTAAGCCGGGAGTTAAATTACCACCAAGTTTGCAGAATATTTTTAAGGAGTTGGTTGATGATACCGGGGTAAATATGCCGACTAGTGGTTTTTTGGAACCATGGGGTAAGCAGGGCGTACTGTTGATGAACACTAGCTGGAGCGTCAGACGAGGTCAGGCTGGTAGCCACGCAAATTACGGTTGGATGGAGTTTTCTAAAAACCTGCTAACGATGCTGAATGACTATGAGCAGCCGCTAGTGTTTATATTGTGGGGAGCGCATGCCCAAAAGGTTGGTCAGGTGATAACAGACAGTCGACATTTGAAGATTTGTAGTGCTCATCCGTCACCGTTTTCTGCCAATCGGGGATTCTTTGGTAGTAAGCCATTTTCGCGTGCCAATGATTTTCTGGTACGGAATGGCCGCGGGGCGATTGACTGGCGGTTACCTTGATTGACAAATAGTAACTTTATGTGATATAATATGAACTATGGAACATTCAATTGATACTATTAAACAAACACCAGATACGTTGCCGTTGCCATCTGTTACCAAAACGTATAGATTGCCCGAAGGGATGTCGCTCGGACCTGATGAATCAGTCAAGGTGAAAGGATTTATAGCTCGGGGAAGAATTGATGGAAGGTCAGCTGTCTTGGCTTTGGATGACTCGGGAGAGAATGATACTCAGGACTCAGTGCTGCAGTCTCATCTTGAGGATGCAATTTTTGGAGATTTTTCATTTATGCGCTCAGCATATTATAACCACATTGCTCAGCATCAGGGCATGACGATGCCAGATATGATGAAATTGACGCCAGATGACTATGAGCAGCTAAAATCGACCGGTCTGTCCGCCGTGCTGACCTCTGGGTCTTTGGAGATGATAAAGCAAAAACAGGATGCTCCAGCAGGGTTGGTTGTGTCGAGGGGCGATGAGCTGCAGGAAGTAGCTGACATTGAACATAGGGCAGCAGAGATTGGTCTGTACTTTCGAGTAGCTGTACAGTTTCCTGGAGATGAGCAAGGAGCGGAAGAGTGCATCCTATTGACGGATGCAGTTGGCAACCAGGTCATCATGCCGTCTCGTGAAGAGGCGACAGACCTCCTGAAGCGCTTGTTTGGTTATCAAGAAGCCGAAGGGCAGTTGTTTGATGCTGAAGCAGCGCTGTCGGCTATGTCTGAGTAATTCGAAAACTGATTAACCTAACAAAAACCGCCCCAGTGATGAGGCGGTTTCTTACAGGCGTCACAGCCTACTATTTGCTAGACTTTTTAGCCTTTTTGTCTGATTTTGGAGCATCAGTTTTTGCGGCTTTGTTGGCGTTCGCTTTCTTAGCTTTATTTGCCAAGGCTGCTTTGCGAGCTTCAGCTGCTGCCTGGCGCGCCTTAAAGCGGTCAACACGACCTTCGGTGTCGATAATCTTTTCCTCACCAGTAAAGAATGGGTGTGAAGCCGACGAGATGTGAACTTTCACGAGAGGGTAGGTATTACCGTCTTTCCATTTGATGGTATCTGTTGTCTGCGCTGTTGACTGAGTCAAGAACGCGAAGCCCGCTTGATCGTCGCTAAATACGACAGGGCGATAGTTCTGTGGGTGAATACTGCTTTTCATAACCGTTCAATTGTACACAATTTACCCTAGAATGTCAAAAGGAGTTGTCTCGAGGGTCGAATAGTGGTATAATTGCTGGGTAACTAATTTTAATGACACAATCCGTTTCACACTCCACATCGTGAGCGGATGAGGCAAAAGGAGAAAGAAATGTCTGTAGCAGTAGACATTAAGGCTTTGCTGGAGTCAGGTGTTCACTTTGGACACAAAACCAGCCGCTGGCACCCAAAGATGGCGCCATATATTCACAGTAAGCGTCAGGACAGTCACATCATTGACTTGGTCAAGACGGTTGAAGCGTTGGATAAGGCGTTGCCAGAACTAACAAAAATTGCAGCATCAGGCCGCAAAGTATTGTTTGTTGGCACGAAAAAGCAGGCTAAAGACGTTGTGCGTCAGGCAGCTGAAAAAATCAATCAGCCATATGTGGTTGAGCGCTGGATCGGTGGTATGTTGACCAACGGTTCAACGATTACTCAGCAAATCAAAAAGCTGAAGAATTTGGAAAAGCGCATGGCGTCAGGTGACCTGGAAAAGCGCTACAACAAGTTGGAAGTGCAGCGTTTCCAAGAGGAAATCGATAGCTTGAACGTTAAATATGGCGGTATCAAAGACTTGATGGGCAAGCCAGGCGCAGTGGTCGTGGTTGACGCCTTGACTGATGCTAACGCAGTGCGTGAAGCTCAGACTTTGGGTGTGCCAGTATTTGCTATTGTTGATACGAATGTCAATCCAACTGGTATCGACTACGTCATCCCTGGTAACGACGACGCTATCAAGGGTATTCAATTGCTACTAGACTACTTCACCGAAGCTATTGCCGAAGGTGCGGGTAGCGTGAAACCTGAAGAAAAACCAGTGAAAAAAGAGGAGAAATAGGATGGGCGTTTCTGTTGACGACATTAAAAAACTGCGCGAATTGACTGGCGTAGGTTTGACTGATGCCAAAAAAGCGTTGGTTGAAGCTGACGGCGACTTTGATAAGGCATTGGAAGAGATGCGCAAAAAAGGTTTGACCAAAGCTGAGAAAAAGGGCGACCGCGAAGCGCGTGAGGGTTTGATTGAGAGCTATGTTCACTCTGGTCGAATTGGCGTGATTGTCGAGGTTAACTGTGAGACTGACTTTGTGGCACGTTTGGATGATTTTAAGACATTGGCGCACGAAATCGCTATGCAGATTGCAGCTATGAACCCGAAGTATGCTTCTACAGAGGATATCCCAGCTGAAGAGATGGAGCGGGTGAAGGCTGAGTTGATGGCGAGCGAGGCACTAGCAAGCAAGCCTGAAGAGATGCGCGAGAAGATCGTGACTGGTCAACTGAACAAGCACTTTGCTGAGCAAGTGCTGATGAGCCAAACGTACATCTTGGACGATTCTAAGACTGTTGAGCAGCACATCAAGGAAGCAATTGCTAAATTGGGTGAGAACATTGTAGTCCGCCAATTTAAGCGAATTGAGCTGGGCGTTAGCGAATAGCATTCGCCATCATGATGAAAATCGGCTGCAAATATGCAGTCGATTTTTATTTGTAGATATATCTTGCATAAGCGTATTGACAAAATAGCAAATCTATGCTAGTATGAGAGCATATTACATCAATAGACACAAAAAGGAAAACTATGAATAAAAACATGAATGCAGCTCCGGCATTTCCACGCCTTGATAATGAGGCGGCTCCTAATGATTGGGGTAGTCTAGCAAAACCTGATGCCGAGACTACCGTGATGACGCGCGATGAGCGCATCGCTGACGGCCAAGAGAAGTTTAACGCCTTGAAGACTCGGGCTCAAGAAGGTTTGAGTAAGATGATGCAAGGTCTTAAAGACCGTTTTTATATTGGTATTAGTCGGAGTGCTGAGTTGCCTGGTCAAATTGCCACTGGTGCTGAGATGGTACGAGAGACTGTGGCTCAAAAAGGTACTGAAGCGCAAGAGTTTGTTGTTCAAAAGGGTAGTGAAGCAAGAGAAGTTATTGTTCAAAAAGGCGCTGAAACAAAAGAGGCAATTGGTAATGCCTGGGGCGCTGCACGAGGAAAGGCTGCAGAACTGTTTGAGAAGGGTAGTGATGTAATACTGCAAAATGTAAAAGTAGCACGTGAACGCAAGGCTGCTAGAATAAAAAATCGTCAGGAGCGGCGAGCAGCTCGTCAGCAGGCGCGCGAACAACGAGCGACTGAGCTCGATAATCGCCAGGCGGCTCGTGACATGCGCCGAGAGGCTCGTAAAGAAGAAGGAGATATTCGGCTCGGACAGAGTATAGCGGATATAGTACGTGATAGTAACGACAAAGGATCTATTCGTCAAGAACAGCGGACGATCACCGGGGCCACTCTGGAATCTATGATGGCAGGGCAGGATTTGAGCCGCGCCGAGAAAGAAGAGGAAAGGAACCGTCGAGAAGCTGAGCAGATAGCGCAAGAAGCTGAAGAGGCTCGGTTGAAAGCAGAGGCTAACCCTGAAGATGTAGGCCTACAGCTTGATGCTGAAGAAAAAGAGGGGCTGAAAATTGCAGCGAATGCTCGATTGAAGCGCGCAACAGGCGAAGTTACTCGACTGCAGGCAGTGATGAGTCAGCTGGAGAAGAACTCTGAAAGTGCACAAAGCAATATTGAAGCTGCTCGAGAGCGTATTGAGGAGCGACGTGGTCGAGCTGAAGCGCGTAGAGCTGCTCGTATGGCCGCTCGTAAGGAGGCACTGGGCGATACCTGGGAATCAGCTAAAGATAGGGTTGCACGACTGGCAAATACCGACCCAAACAAGATTAAACAGTTCGGCGTAAAGGTAGCAAAGGCAGCTGGTAGGTTGACTAAGGCTACCGCAAGTCGGCTGGTCCCAGTGAGCTAAAGACAATAGATATAATTGATTAGAAAATATAAAAAGGGTATTATAGTAACTATGAATAATGACGAAAATACACAAATAATCATTCCAACAACTATGATAACGAAAGCACAGTTGAACTCGGTAGGAATTAATCTACCTGACGACCAGGCACAGGCACTGATTCAGCACGTGGAAGAAACGGTGAATGAGCGGATTAGTGAGGAAATTGTTGATTCATTGGACGATGCGCAAGTGGCTGAACTTGTGGCGTTACAGGATGGTGATGTACCAGCTGAGCAACTTGAGGCTTGGATTCGTGAACGAGTGCCAGAATATGACGAGATCGTTGAAGACAACGTGACAATCGTACTAGGTGAGTTGGTCGAAAATTCTGAGGCAATTCAGGCACAATAAACAATTAATACATGCTAGTGATAAAATCGCCTTCCTCATGAGGGCGATTTTATTGTGTGGAGATGATCAAGCAGCCGTCTTTCTGATGACGGGCATCAGTGGTAGTGACGACAAATTGGTGGTGTTGGATAGTCTCTTGGAGTAGTTTTTCGCGAGTTGCGTCCAGTTCAGAAAATACATCATCCATCAAAATGAGTGGGCGATGTTTGGTTCGTTCAGTTTGTAGCTCCAGCTCTAGGAGTTTAAAAGCTAGCATGATGGTGCGCATTTCGCCGCGAGAAGCAACTTTGACGGCTGGCCGTGAATGCAAGGATATCAAAAAATCTTCTCGCTGTGGTCCGGCGGAGGTGTAGCCTGTTGCTAATTCATATTCACGAGAACGCTGTAGCCTGTCCAGTAGAGACTGCTCGTAATTATCGAGGCTGACTGACGGTAGGTATTCAACAGTGAATGGTGTCTGTTTTCCTGCCAGGGAAGCATAGAGTAATTCAAGGCGTTTTTCGTAGGTATATAAAAAATGTGCGCGGGCAGTTGCCAGGGCGTTTGCCGCCTGAACAAATTTTATATCCCATGCAAATAAGTGGTCTCGCCACTCGGCAGCGTTCTCGGGATGATGCTTGAGCAGTTCATTGCGCTGTAGGAGTGTTCGGTTAAAAATGCGCAGTTGGGCGTCATAGGTTGCGTCCAGGCGTGACAACAATCCATCTAGAAAATCACGACGTCGCTGCGGAGAAGACGAGATGAGTCGCAGGTCATTCGGCTCAAACAGCACCACAGGTAGGCGGTGTTTTCGGGGGAGTGTTTTGGAAGTACTGTCGGCAATGGTAAATTCTTTTGTGATTGCGTTATCAGCTGAACGTAGTAGTTGGACGCGGCGTGGTTGATTGTTGGTTTCCAGGTGAATGATAGTATGTGCTGCTTGGTGGCGCATGCAGTCAAGTAGTGATCCACGAAAACTTGTGCCACGCAGCGCTATGTATATCGCTTCTAGCAGGTTGGTTTTACCGGTGCCGTTTGGTCCAACGATAACCGTTCCCGTGTCTCCCAACTGCGTCTCAAATAACTCATACGAGCGGAAATTATACAATTTTAACCTCGAAATCATTATTCATATTGTATCACGGGCTGGGTAGCGCCATACGGGTAAAATTGCTATAATAGATAGGAAATAATTGGAGGCAGATATGTTTGACACTAAACCATATGAAGATAAAATGGCACAAGCCTTAGAGCATTTTCAGGATGAGCTGAAAAAAGTACGCACCGGTCGTGCACACGCTGGGATGCTTGAGGGTGTGATGGTCGAGGTATATGGCACTAAAATGCCACTCAATCAAGTAGCTAATGTGACTGCTCCAGAAGCTCAGATGCTGTTAGTGACGCCATTTGATCCAAGTAATATTACGGCTATCGCCGCAGCTATTCGTGACAATCAAAGCCTAGGCTTTAATCCATCAGACGACGGTCGGGTGGTTCGCGTGCCGGTTCCAGCTCTCACTGAAGAGCGCCGCAAACAGTTAGTGAAGCAGGTGAGCGAGAAATCAGAAGAGGCACGAATCGCCATGCGAACTATTCGTCAGGATGCATTGAAGGACGCTAAGCGCATGAAAGATACTAAGGAACTGGGCGAAGACGACTTTAAGCGAGTTGAAAAAGAAATTGATTCATTGATGGGCGATACTCAAAAGCGAATCGAAGAGCTCTTTAAGGCTAAAGAACAGGACGTGCTGACTATTTAGTCTGATCGGCTAATCAGGTGGGCGATTCGAGATAGGTGTCTGAATGACTCTTGAAGATTTGAAACAATATGCACCGTATATAGACCAGCATATCGAGAAAGTGCTATGTGATTTTGCTGATGAAGTTCAGTCTGAGGCTGATGATGAGCAAGCGACCTGGGCGCTGTCAGCAATACGTGAATATGCTTTGAGACCAGGAAAGCGGCTGAGGGGCGCTTTGGCTGCTTGTCTGTACGACGTGAGGACAGGTCAAAAATATGCCGAGGCTGGTTCATCTTTAGCAGCAGTGATTGAACTAATCCATGATTATTTGCTCATACTAGACGATGTTATGGATCGGTCTGCGACCCGGCGGGGGTTGCCAACAGTTCATGAGCAGTACAAAAGGCAATTTTCACACATTGGGGCTAATGAATTTGAGGCAGATATGATGGCTGTTAATGTCGGGCTACTGGTGCAGCATATCGCCAGTTGGGCTCTGTCTCGTATGGATGTGAATACAAAAATTGTTCAGCAAATAATGCACCGTAACATCGGTATCACCGGGTTTGGACAGATGGCTGACGTGGCGGGTACAGTTACTCGTCCAGTGACGTCTGAGCAGATTATCAAAAAGTATTATAAAAAGAGTAGTATTTATACGTTTGTAAATCCACTGTTATGTGCACTGGCCTTGGCGGGCGACACTGATGAGACCGCCCAACGACAAGTTGAGGCGTTTGGATTGCCAGCGGGCCTGGCGTTTCAGCTTCGTGATGATTGGCTGGGTATCTTTGGCAGCCCGGAAGAGTCAGGAAAAAGCAACCTTGATGATGTTCATGAAGGGAAGAATACATTTTTAGTACAAGAAACTTTGGAGCGATGTACTGAGGATCAGAAGAAAACATTGTTGGAAATCATTGGTAATGAGCAGGCGACAGCAGATGACCTAAGTGCTGTGAAGGAAGTTATGACGCAGACAGGTGCGGTAGAGACGGCTCAAGCTTTGATGGAGCAGGCGGGGCGTGAGGCATGCGAAGCTGCCCGAGTCTCAAGTTTGTGGGCGGGCAATTTCGCTGATCTGCTACAGCAAGTGGTACAATATAGTATGGAGCGAATAAAATAGTGAGTGAGAGTAGCGTACCCCAGCATATAGGATATATCATGGACGGTAATCGTCGGTGGGCTGAACGACATGGGCTGCCAGCCTATGAAGGACACCTAGCAGGTTATACTGCCATGAAAGAAGTTCTGACGGCTAATATTGATGCGGGTGTGAAATATGTTTCGGTGTATGCGTTTAGTTCTGAGAATTGGCGTCGTTCACAAGCGGAAGTCGACAAGCTAATGAAACTATTGGTCAAATGTGTTAAAACCGATGCGAAATATCTCCATGACCGTCAAGTTCGTGTCGTGGTGCTTGGTTCACGCGACCAGCTACCAGAGAAGGTTACCCAGGCGATAGAAGAGATTGAGTTAACTACCGCGAACTATATTAAAGGTACGTTGGCGTTGTGCTTTAACTATGGTGGTCAGCAGGAAATCGTCAATGCTGTCAAGCGGATCATCGCTTCAGGAGTTACAGAGGACCAGGTGACAGCTGATTTGATTGAACAAAATTTATACTCACCAGAGATACCGCCGTGTGATTTGATCGTTCGGACTAGCGGTGAGCAACGCCTGAGCAACTTTATGTTGTGGCGATCGGCCTTGAGCGAGTTTTTGTTTCTAAAAAAGCATTGGCCGGACATGCGAGCGGAAGACGTTAAAAATATATTAGATGAATACGCCAAGAGAAATCGAAGGTTTGGGGGGTAATATATGGTTGTGCTGGGTGTTGTAATTGGGCTGTTGGTTTTGGTCTTTTTGGTGGCCATCCATGAGCTTGGTCATGCTGTTGTGGCGAAACGCAATGGTGTGAAGGTGGAGGAGTATGGTATTGGCTTTCCGCCGCGAGCAAAAAAATGGCAGCCAAAGCAGAGTTTTTTGGGCAAAAATGTAGTATTTAGTTTAAACTGGTTGCCACTGGGTGGCTTTGTGAGGCTCAACGGTGAATATGATTCAGCTCGCGGTAAAGGAGCCTATGGAGCTGCGGGGTATTGGGTAAAAACGAAAATATTGCTAGCGGGCGTATTGGTCAACTGGCTGGCGGCCGTGGTGTTGTTTGCGGTGTTGGCTGTGTTTGGGTTGCCTAAGATATTACCGCATCAAGTGATGCTGCCGTTTGATAATACGTTAGTCAAGACGCCGGTCAAGGTTGTCCGCCTCACCGAGGGCTCGCCAGCTGCACAAGTTGGTCTGCGAGTTGATGATGAAATTATAGCTATGAACGAAAAAACAATTAGTACTTCAGCCCAACTGTCTGAAGCGACGCAGCAGTCTTCTGGGCAGACCGTAAATATTGAAGTGAAACGAAACAATCAGACACTACATTTTCGAACAACGCTACTCAGTCGTGATCAGGCAAAAAATGGTGGCTATCTGGGGGTTGTGCCACATCAGTCGGAGACTATTCATGCGACATGGTCGGCGCCATTAGTGGGCGTTGCAACAACGGTGCAGCTAACTCATGAAACGCTGAAAGGCGTTGGCTCTATGATAGTACAGGGAATTGGCGGCTTCTTTGGACAATTTATTGGTTCACCAGAACAGAAGCAGGCAGCTAAGGCTGATTTGGCAAAGGTGGGTAATAACGTGGCAGGTCCAGTTGGTATCTTGGGTGTACTATTTCCATCAGTTGTTAATTCTGGATTGACGCAGGTGCTACTGTTGGCGGCAATTATTTCTTTGACTCTGGCAGTGATGAATATTTTGCCAATCCCAGCACTTGATGGCGGGCGTTGGTTTACCATGACGATTTTTAGATTATTGAAGAAGCCGTTGACCAAAGATCGCGAAGAAACGATTCAAGCGACTGGCTTTTTGATTTTAATGGCATTAACAATAGTGGTAACGTGGAATGATATCGCAAAATTATTCTCATAAGCATAAGAGTAAAAAATTAGTACAGCTGAAAAAGAACTGGCTGTGGTGCTTGATTTTGCCTGTTTGGGCGTACGCATCATTTATGGTGTCAGGTCTACTGGTTTCGTTGGTAGTGTGGCTGTTAGTGCAGGCGGGCGTGCCGCTCAAGAGTGTACCGTCGGTTTTGTTGACAACTGGTGTTTCGGTGGTCGTGTGGATAGTCACGGTAGTTATGGTCACTATGGTACCGTATTGGCTATTTAGGTGTAAATCGAGCATCAAAGATCTTGGTATCACCGGCAAACCAGCATGGTTAGACTTGGTTATACCTGTGCCAACCTTTGTTGCGTATTTTATTTGTTCCATCATGGTGGCGGCATTGGCAGTAACGTTTTTGAATGTTGATTTTAAGCAAACACAACAGCTGCCTTTTGATACGACAACATTGTATTCACAGGCTCAGTATGCGATGATCTTTTTCACGCTGGTGGTATTGGCGCCCTTGGCGGAGGAGCTGCTATTTCGTGGGTACCTATACACAAAGCTGCGCAAGACAAATTCAGTGAAAGTCTCGGTCATCATCACTAGCCTCACGTTCGGTTTGGCGCATTTGGCAATTGGTAGTGAAAATTTGCAGTGGAATGTTGTACTAGACACCTTTGTACTCAGTATATTTTCGTGTTTGTTACGGGAATACACTGGGGCAGTTTGGGCGAGCGTAGTACTGCATGCCATCAAAAATAGTCTGGCGTTTTATCTATTGTTTATCAATCCAATTGCTATTCATAGTGCTGTTGGGATATTATTTACGTAAAGGAGTTTGACGTATGAGAATGAGCCAATTATTTACCAAAACCAGCAAAACTGCGCCAAGTGACGAGATGGCAAAGAATGCTCAGTTGTTGATTCAGGCCGGTTATGTCCACAAAACGATGGCTGGCGTGTATTCGTACACTCCGCTAGGGCTACGCGTGCTAGAGAATATCAAGCGCATTGTACGAGAAGAAATGAACGCGATTGACAGCCAAGAGCTTATCATGAGCAGTTTGCAGCGCAAGGAGTTGTGGACAGAGACAGGGCGGTGGGATGATGAATTGGTTGATGTTTGGTTTAAGTCTCATCTGCAAGATGGTACTGAGGTGGGCTTTGGCTGGACGCACGAAGAGCCTATCATCGAGTTGTTGCGGAATTATCTCAAGAGCTACAAGGACTTACCGATCAGTGTTTATCAGTTTCAAAACAAGCTACGTAACGAGCTGCGTGCTAAAAGTGGTATCATGCGCGGACGCGAATTTATCATGAAAGACATGTATTCGGTACACGCTACCCGAGAGGATTTGGATGTGTATTATGAGGCGGTTATCGCGGCGTATAAGCGGTGCTATGATCGGTTGGGAATTGGACAGGATACGTATGTAACCTTTGCGAGCGGCGGGGCGTTTACCAAGTTCAGTCACGAATTCCAGACGATTTGTGAGGCGGGCGAGGACTATGTCTACTTGCACCGTGGCAAGAACATTGCGGTAAATGAGGAAGTGATTGATGAGGCAGTTACTGAGTTGGGCGTTGACCGTAGCGAACTCGAGAAGGTTAAAACAGCTGAAGTTGGTAATATCTTCAATTTTGGCACGCAAAAATCAGAGGAGATGAAACTAGTCTTTACTGGCGAAGATGGCCAGCAGCACTATGCATACATGGGAAGCTATGGCATCGGCATCACGCGTGTCATGGGCGTGATTGTTGAAAAGTTCGCTGACGAGAAAGGCTTAGTGTGGACTGAGAACATCGCACCGTTTAAGTTGCAGTTGGTGGCAATCGGTGAGCGCGGCAGTGAGCTGGCAAATCAGCTATATAGCACCTTGATGAAGGCTGGTGTAGAGGTGCTGTATGACGACAGGGCTGAGCGTCCAGGTGTGAAGTTTGCTGACGCTGAGCTGATGGGTATGCCGTGGCGCGTGACCATCAGTGACCGAGGAATTGACAGTGGTGAGTTTGAATTAACCAGCCGTCAGAGCGGCGAGACTGTCACTAAAAGCTATGACGAATTGGTAGCATTTTTCGTTGATTAGTTGACAGTGTCTGGTAGTATTGATACAATCATAGTACTTACACGATGATTATATCGATACGCTAGATATAGCGTGTTTTTGATTTTGCACCACTATATATAGTAGAAGGAGAGTATATGAATAAGAAATATCAGATCACTGATTCGGGTCGGAAAGAACTAGAGAAAGAGCTGGCAGAGCTTAAGAGCCGCCGGGGAGAAATTGCAGAAAAAATTGCAGAAGCACGAAGCTTTGGCGACCTCAGCGAAAATGCTGAATATGATGCCGCTCGTGAAGAGCAGGGACTATTGGAAACGCGTGTTATTGAGATTGAAGATATTTTGCAACATGCTTCAATCATCAAGGCTGCTGACGCAACTGTTGTTGGTCTGGGCAGCGCTGTCGAGCTGAAAAATAGCGACAAAACGGTTACCTACACCGTAGTCGGTCCTGTTGAAGCAGACCCAATGGAGGGTAAGATATCTGACGAGTCGCCAATTGGACAGGCATTGATGGGCAAGAAAGTTGGTGATGAAGTGACGATTTCTACGCCTAAAGGTGAGATTGTCTATACGATATCCTCTCTGTTATAATGTAGATAACTATGGCTACATTACAAGATTATCGAAACGAACGATTACGAAAATTAGAAACGCTGCGAGAACTAGGCGTTGATCCATACCCGGCAAAGTCAGAGCGGACACATATGTGTGCTGAGGTTTTGGCGCGGTATGATGAACTGGTAGGCCAGGAAGTGGTGGTTGCAGGTCGCATCGCCTCGATTCGCAGTTTTGGCAAGCTAGCGTTCATCAAACTACGCGACCAGTCTGGTGAAGTGCAGCTATATTTGCAGCGCGATGATGTAGCAGAATTGGACGCTGGCCGCGGTGTGTTGGGTATGAAGCAGCTGAAGCTTCTGGATACGGGTGATTTTGTCGAGGCACGCGGAGTGATGACGACAACGCAGACTGGCGAGAAGTCGGTTGGCGTGCGTGAGTTAAGGTTACTGACCAAGTCACTACGGCCGATGCCGGAGAAGCTGGAAAATAAAGAAGAGCGTTTCCGCCGCCGCTATGTTGACATGAACGTCAACCCTGGGGTGCGCGAGCGATTTGTTCGCCGCAGTAAGTTTTGGCAGGCGACACGTGATTATCTAAACAGCCATGGGTTTACTGAGGTAAATGTACCGGTGTTGGAGCATACGACTGGTGGCGCTGATGCTAACCCATTTGTGACGCATATGGACGCACTGGATAATCAGCAGTTTTACTTGCGTATTTCTCACGAGTTACCACTGAAGCGGTTGATCGGTGCTGGGTTCGAGAAGGTGTATGATCTCGGGCCGCGTTTTCGCAATGAGAATTATTCAGACGAGCATTTGCCAGAGCACATCGCCATGGAGTGGTATGCCGCGTATTGGGATTGGAAGCAGGGTATGCGTTTTATGGAGGCGATGTATAAAGACGTGCTTCAAAAGACGTTTGGCACGCTACAGTTTCAGCTGGGTCGATTCACGGTGGATATGAGTGGCGAGTGGGAAGTTTGGGATTACGCTGAAGTTATTCGCAAGCACTATGGGATTGACGTGTACGATACGACGATTGAGGAGGTGGCTGCCAAGCTGAAAGAGTATGGTTTGGAAGTAGAGAAGACCGATTCCATTCCACGCGGTATTGATAAATTGTGGAAGAATATTCGTAAAGATGTGGCGGGGCCGGTGTGGTTGGTTAATACGCCGAAGTTCATTAGTCCGCTGTCCAAAACTAACCCCGACAATCCGCAGACGGTGGAGCGTTTCCAGCCAGTAATCGCTGGGTCGGAGCTGGGCAATGGCTTCTCTGAGCTGAATGACCCGATTGACCAGCTGAACCGTTTTGTTGAGCAGCAACAGATGCGCGATGCTGGAGACGAAGAAGCGATGATGCTGGATATCGACTTCGTGGAGATGCTAGAGTACGGTATGCCGCCAGCTTGTGGCTGGGGATATTCTGAGCGGGTATTTTGGATTTTTGAAGGCGTAACTGCCCGCGAGGGTGTGCCGTTCCCGCAACTACGTCATGAGATTGATGAGACAACGCGAGCGATTTATCCAGAGGTGAAGCTATCCTAATACTGCGATGAGGTTGTAGCGCGAGCTTGCTAGTTAATCCTCTTTTGAAACGTGCCCGATATTGAGGACCTTATTGGCCAGCATTCTTTCGGTAACTTTTCTAGCGGCTCTGTCTGCCTCTGTATAGGCTTCTCCGCTTCGTCTCTTGCTCAGGAGAAACGAAGCTGTTGCTTCTGGGTCGAGAGTCTTTTTGCTGTAATTTGGGTTTGAGTCTTGATCTGAGAACAGAACATACTCTGGTCTATACGAAAAGGTCTTGTAAGGAACTAAATCTACTCCTGGCGGCAGCGATGACATTTCTTGGTATGTACGGCGTGCCGAAACTTCTATGCCAACTTTATCTTGCCTATCCTCGTCAAGCCACCGGATGTTATATCTTGAATGCCCGGCTCGTATAAGTAGGCGGCTGCTTTCGTTGATAGGATCGTTCGTGTCGAGTCCGCCAGAGGTTATAAAATTAGACAAAGTGAAGCTTAGACCAGATTCATCCGGGTATGTCCGATCAAGAATGTTGAAACCTTTTTCCACGGCAACTCGCTTATGCTCGCGCTGAGCCATTTCGTCAATAAACAATAACTTGCTATTGACATCCCACTCTTCGGGGTATTTTCCTTCCAGCCATTCAAGAGAATAATTAATGTCCGGATGGTAGAACTTGTAGGGATCTTTTTTAACGTGTCTTTGTATTGCAGACAGGGTATTTGGTCTCATTCTGGTGGTATCGGCATCAAGCCAAACTATTGGGTGAGTTTCGCTAATTTCGCCGTCAATCAGGCGACCGGTAATCGCTTCCATGTAATTATTGCGAATTTGGCTCATTGAAAATTGTTCATCTGGGACAATCTTATCCATGGCAGTGTTAATGGTCACAGTATCTGATTCTTGCTCAAGGCGCTGCAGTTGCTGGCGTAGCTCTTTGTACGATATACTAATTTCTTGCTCAACAGACGAAAACTCCTCATGATCTTTGTATTTAGCATTTGCCCAAATCAAGACATTGACGCCGTTTTCAACGCCGTTGCTTGCGCTGATAATCTGCTGCATAAGCCGTTCAATAGTTTCTGGAGTTTCGTAGCGAATAGCTAAGGGGACACAGACGGTCATGCCAGTATTGGCGGGTTTTTGGCTAACTGGCTCAACGCGCTTTTGATTTTCTACTATACTGCTTTGAACGAGCTTTCTGGCTAGATCCATTTGTTTCTTTGGCTCATAGTTATCAATAAGGTTTCGCCACTCGGGCGGACAAGGCACGTCTCCTAGCCGTATGTCATCGGCGCGTATTTCTATGTAAGGTCTAGCGGGATTGTCTGTCAAGTCGTCTTCTATGCCGCTGGTTTGTTCAGGACTATGATGAGCGAATTGATTTGGGTTTTCGTAAGACGTCACTATTGTGTTATAACATATAGTTCTTTAAAATGCAAATAAAATATAGGCTCAGAACCGTTTGCTGATTATTCTAGGGATTTGCTGCTATAATTAGAATATGAAGCGATTTATATTGGGGATACTAATCGCTGGATCTCTGCTGGCTGGATCTGGCCAAGCAGCGCTTGCAGCGCAGACGGACAATTTTACCATTACTAAATTTGACGCAGAGTACTCGCTAGGTCGCGACAGCGAAAATCGTTCAACCTTGGCGGCGACGTGGCGTATTACTGCTCAGTTTCCACCAAATCAAAACCGCGGCATTGCACCGATATTTGTGAAGAAATATGATAATCATCCGACGAATTTTTCGTTGCAATCGGTAACTGATGAACAGGGAGTTTCACTGGAACATGCGTGGAATGGCGACGAGTTACGAATTGGCAAGAAAGACGTTTACGTTCAGGGTGAAAAAACCTACGTCATCAAGTTCACCCAGCGTGATGTGACCAGGCATTATGACAATACGGGGCGTGATGAGCTCTACTGGGACGTCATCGGCAATGAGTGGCGAGTGCCGATGGAAAATGTACGCGTGTCCGTGAAACTTGATGAGTCGCTTCAAGCAGTGCGGGCGGGTGAGGCGTTTTGTTATGTTGGTGCGCATGGTTCAACTAAGCGGTGTAATATCAGCGGTGATAAGGGTGAAATTGTGACAAATGTGAGCCGCCTGAATCGCCGTGAAGGCATAACGATGGCAGTCGGCTTTAATAGCGGTACGTTTACTGGGTATCAAGAGACGTTGGGTGAAAAGTTGATAAAAATTTGGGCAACGGTGCAGACGATAGCAAGTAGTTTGGCTGTTATATTGATGTTGTTGTTGGCCTGGCGCTACCGACGGTTGTTTGGTAGATATAGTGAGCTCAAGCCAATTCCGCCAGAGTATTTGCCGCCAAACCAGGCGAGTGTGATGACCTCAGCGTATATTTTGAAAAATTACGAGGTCATGGCGGTTAAAGGGTCAGCCAAGGTGGCGCAGTTGTTGGATTTGGCAGTGCGGCACTACATAAAATTGTACGAAGTGAGAAAGGTGTCGTTTTTGCGGTCGGCGCAGTACGAAATTGAAATTGTGAAAGATTTGAAAGAGCTGAGACCTGAAGAATCTGAGGTTATTCGGGATATGTTTGGTTCGTCAATGCCAAAGCCAGGTCAGCGGCTAAATCTGAAAAAGCTGCAGAACAATTTGTCGTATGCTGCGAGAACGCGCGATGATGATACAAATTTGAAGAATTTGGTCCGTGGTAACTATGCCTTGTGTGAGCAAAAACTGGCGAATAAGCGGATCGTGCAGAAGTGGGCTTTGAGGGTTTTTGTTATTAGTGTATTGTTACTGTCGCCGATGTTGCTGCTCGTGGCGGGGATAGTGTTTGCTTTGTCATTTGGCTGGTCGCTGACTGATGAGGGTTTGGCGCTCAGACGATATTTGGCAGGACTGAAACTGTATATTGGCGTGGCTGAAGCTGAGCGTTTACAAATGCTTCAGAGTCCTGAGGGTACAGAAAAAGTGAAGGTTGATGCGACTGACGAGAAGCAATTGGTGAAATTGTATGAGCGGGTATTGCCGTATGCGGTGCTGTTTGGACAGGAAAAGAAGTGGAGTGCGCAGCTGGGTCAGTACTATGAGCAGGTTGGTGAGCAGCCAGATTGGTACAGTGGTCAGGGCGCGTTCAATGCCGCGGCGTTTGCAGCTGGAATGAATAGTCTGTCAAGCGTGGCCAGTAGCGCCAGTGATTATTCATCGACCTCTGGCGGTTCCACTGGCGGTGGTTTCGCTGGCGGCGGTGGAGGCGGCGGTGGAGGCGGCGGCTGGTAAGTTATGCATGACATTTTATTGTTGGTAGTGGCGGCCGTTCTGTTGGTGTTGTCAGGGTCATTTTCAGGTTTGAACATCGGGTTGATGATGGCGCGGCCAGATGATTTGAAACGTAAAGCTCGGCAGGGCGACGCAATCGCTGCACGGGTGTATCGCTATCGCAAAGACGGTTATTATCTGATCTTTTGTATTTTGCTGGGTAATGTTGGGGTGAATACGGCGATGTCGATTTTGCTGGGTAATATGACGAACGGCGTGGTTGGTGGGCTGATTGCCACATTACTGATCACTATGTTTGGTGAAATTTTGCCGCAGGCGATTTTTACGCAGCGCGGCTATCAGATTACACGCTATTTCTTCTGGTTGCTGGATGTGATTTATGTGTTATTTTGGCCACTGGCCCGGCCGATGTCCAAGCTGCTCAATCGCTGGGTAGGTAAGGAAGCGCCGCAGTTGTACTCACACCAAGAACTAGAGCAGATTATTCACGAGCATGCTGAGCGGTCGGACAGCCCAGTCGATTATGACGAAAGTCGCATCGCGGCGGGAGCACTGCAGTTTAGCAAGAAGACGGCTGGTGATTTGGTGACGCCGATGAATGAGGTGTTTACGGTGGAGTTGGATGATGAGCTGGATGCGACACTGCTGGCACAGATCAAGCATGCTGGACATTCGCGGATCCCGGTGCGTGATGATGAGCGGCTGGTAGGGATTTTATATGTCAAAGATGTGGTGGGGCGCGAGCTGCCGCTGCCGATTAGCCAATTGTACCGTGACAAGATTCACGACATTGATGCGCGGTCGCGGCTGGATACGGTACTCAGCCGATTTATCCAAACCCGCAATCACTTGTTTGTGGTGATGGATGATGAGAAGGAGCTGGGTATCATCACGCTGGAGGACGTGATTGAAGAGATTTTGGACCAGGAAATTGAGGACGAATACGACGAGGAATAGGTTAGGTAATCTCTCGGCTTGCTGTAAAATAAAAATAAAAAATCGAAGAATTCTAGGGAGTAGATTGTTATTTAGGTGATTATTTATTCAAAAGTACTTGACATTTTATAGTACCTTGTATAACATAGTACTATGTACAAAGAAACTACAAGGAGTAAGGTATGAGAAGAATTGATATCATTAAGCGGGCGGGACGGAATCTTCGCCAGTCAAAAGGTCGGACGATTTTGACGTCATTGGCGATTTCGGTCGGGGCGTTTACGATTGGTCTGGCGCTGATGGCCGGTGAGGGTGGTCGGCTGTATACTAACAGCATAGTTGACGCGGCTGGCGATAAAAAAGTGATCATGGTTGGTAAAAAAATTGAAGCTGAAAAGAAAGATCAATTGCCAGAATATGGCAATTCAGAACAAGATGCTGGAAAAAATAAGGAATCAGCCATACGAAGCAAATATGTGCTCAATGACAAGGACTTAGAAAAAATCCGCCAAACGCCGCATGTAAAAACGGTAACACCGGCGTATTCAACTGATGGTGTCGCCTATGCTAAGAGCTCGGCGAATGGTAAGAAATTTGCGCTGACTGTGGCTGTTAAAATGGACAGGACTCGGGCAGAATTGGCGGCGGGGTCACTGGAAGATTTCATGCCAAAGCCGGGTGAGATTATCATCCCGGATGATTATGTGAAGCAGTTGGGCTTTAAGGATGCGCAGTTGGCAATTGGCCAGACGATAACCTTGGGTGTGCGCAGCGCAGGGCAGGGCGGAGATGTCGCCAAAGAGGTGTCGTTCAAAATTGCGGCGGTGGACAAAAAGTCAGACACTGTTTTGTTCTATGAACCAATGTTGAGAATTTCGACAGCTGATGCTAAGGCTATCTATGAATTTAGCCACGACAAGAGCCAACCACATCAGTACTCAACGGCGATTGCTATGGTGGATGATGAGAAAAATGTTGATACTGCTAAAGATGTGATTGGCAAAGACTATAACGCGTACTCAATTCAGGATATTCGGAAGGCGCTACTAACGATGGTTAATGTAGCACAGGTGGCGCTGGCAGGATTTGGTGGCTTGGCACTGCTGGCTAGTGTGTTTGGAATTGTGAATACTATGTACATTTCGGTGCTGGAGCGAACCAGTCAAATTGGCTTAATGAAAGCGCTGGGGATGCGTGGTCGTGATATCGGTAAGTTGTTCCGGTATGAGGCAGCATGGGTTGGTTTGTTAGGTGGATTGATTGGTGTTGGGCTGGCAAGTTTGGTGACGTTGTTAAACCCTATGATTACTAATGCTTTGGGATTGGGAGCAGGGACAAACCTACTGGTTATCAATCCGCTGCAAATTGGACTGTTGGTGTTTGGACTAGTAGTGATGGCAGTAATTTCTGGCTGGCTGCCGAGCCGCAAAGCAACAAAGCTGGACCCAATTGAGGCATTAAGGACGGAATAGGAGAAAGGTCATGATTGAACTAAAGAATGTGACGAAAATTTACGGTAAAAAGAAAAACCAATTTACGGCGCTGAAAAATGTCAGCTTGAACATCCCGACGGGCGCGAGCGTGGCCATCCTCGGTAAATCCGGTTCTGGAAAATCGACGCTGATGCATGCTATCTCGGGATTGGATAAGCCGCAGAAAGGTCAAGTAATCATTGACGGGCAAGATATTTTACAACTGAAGTCAAAGCGTGTTGATGAGTTTCGTGCCAAGAAAATCGGCTTTATCTTCCAGAGTTTCTTTGTCCAGGGCAATGAGAGTGTGATTGATAATGTCAGTTTACCGCTGGAAATTGCGCGGCTGCCGCGGAAAAAGCGGGCGCACAAAATCAACGCGGCACTCAAGGCGGTGGATTTGTATGATAAGCGAAAAAACCGCGCTAAGGACTTGTCGGGCGGACAGAAACAGCGTCTAGCGATTGCCCGGGCGATTGTCGGTGATCCGCAAATCATTTTTGCTGACGAACCGACTGGTAACTTGGACAGTGAAACAGGTGCGAAAGTGGAAGAATTGCTGTTTGATTATAATAAGCAAAAAGGTGTAACATTAATCATAGTGACGCACGACGCTGATTTGGCGAAAAAGTGTGATCATCAAATTATCATCAAAGACGGTCGGGTTGAAAAGTCGACCGTGCCAGAGGAGAAAAAACATGGACGTTAGTGCTTACGCGGAGAGCCTGGCGATTCAGCTCCGCAAAGGCTTTCTGGTGTACTGTGTACTGTTAGTGTGTGCTAAGCAACCACAGTACACTGGCGATATAGTCAAGCAATTGAGTGATTCGGATTTGATGGTAGTGGAAGGCACGATTTATCCGCTGCTGAGCCGTTTACAAAAATATGGCTATCTCAAACACGAATGGCAGGAAAGTGAGCAGGGACCGCCGCGCAAATATTATTCACTTACTGATACTGGCGCAGAGCTGGTAGATGAATTAAAAAATCGTATAAAAATGTTGAACACTTCGCTAAAAAATCTTGAGAAAGGAGCAAAGCGATGAAAGAAATAACCAGAATTCATTTGGCAAAAACGCCGTTTAGCGTGGAGGTTGATGCCAAAAAATCATTGGAACAGTACCTTAATTCAATCCAGAAAAATATGCACGCTGAGCCAGAGGCGATGCGAGAAATTGAGGCGCGAATGGTGGAGCTTTTGGCGGAGCGCGGCGTGTCGAAGGACGGTGTCATTAGCCATGATGATGTTTTGGCGGTGCAGAAACAAATGGGCGAGCCGCAGGACTTTGCTGACGGTGAAGTGCCAGAGACGGTCGACACAGCTGAGACGAACGCGAGCAAGCCGACCAAGCGATTGATGCGCGATCCAGATAACGCAATTTTGGGTGGCGTGTGCGCTGGGATCGCTGCCTACTGGGGAATTAATCCTTTATGGGTACGCTTGTTGTTCATTTTCTCGCCATTTATCACCTTTGGTACCTCGCTACTGATTTACATTGTATTGTGGATCAGTATGCCAGAAGCGCAAACGGCAGCTGAAAAATTACAGATGCGGGGAGAGGAAGTGACGCTGGACAGCCTGAAAAATTTTTCTTTCACTGACAATAAAAAAACGCAGGTTAAAAATACGTTCATTAAAATTGTACAAATAATTACTTCGTTTGTATTGATCATGATCACCTTTGGTCTGCTGGTCGCTGTACCAGTGGGGTTATTTGCTGGTGTAAGTGTCATTAGTTGGATGGACGGTTTTGCTGCGCAGCCATGGGCTTTAGGCTTGCTGATTTCTGCACTTGTTGGCGGTGCTGCTGCGGTGACGCTGTTTGGCGTGTTGACGGCTAGCGCAATCAAGTGGAAGTTTACGCGAACGGCATTGATTGCGGTGGTGATTAGCACCGTCATCGGGGCATTTTGTATCTCAAGCTCGGCGATCTTTGGCACGCAAACCTTGCGAGAGCTGGCGCGGGATGAAGAGCGTTTGACAAAAACAATGACCGTGGAGCTACCAAAGAATCTTGAAGGCGTTAAATATGCTGATGTAACCAGTAATGGCCTGGTTGACAGGCAAGCCATATCATCTCAAGAAACCAAAGTTGAAGTAAAATATTTCTCACGTAAAGATGGTAAGGCACCGAAAGTACAAGCTGTTGTGGAAGGTGACACGCTTAAAATCAATATTGAACATGATTCGCAGTTATCTTGTTTGAATGAATCATTCTTCTGGGGTGTCCACTGTGGTGGCATTACAAGGGTCACGGTACACGGATCTTTGCAGTTGAAGCCAGGAGATCAAGGTTCTGGTGACAGTGTTCCATATCCAGGTTCATCACGGACCAATGGCGCATTTTTGTAGAGAATCAACGGTTTGATATAATAAACTCTATGAATATGAGTTGGTGGCAGGCAATTGTGCTAGGAATTATTGAGGGAATTACCGAATTCTTACCTATTTCTAGCACAGGCCACCTGACCATTGCTGAGAAATTGATGGGTATGCCCCTGGACGATGAGGGGCTGATTGCTTTTACGGCGATTATTCAGATTGGGGCTATAGCGGCGGCGATTATTTATTTTTGGCAGGATATTCAGCGAGTGTTGATCGCGTGGTGGCGTGGTTTGTGGTGGAAACGAGCGCGACGGAAATTTGACTACAAATACGGTTGGGCGATCATCATCGGTTCAGTGCCAATCGCGGTAGTGGGGCTGGTGTTCAAAGATGAAATTGAAACGGTATTGCGTAGTTTGTGGTTTGTGGCGGGTGCGTTGATCGTCTGGAGTGGCGTGATGTGGCTGGCTGATAAGTATGCTACTACCAAGCGCGTTGAAAAGGATACGACGTGGAGAGATACGCTGGTTATTGGTTTGGGTCAGTGTTTATCATTAATCCCCGGCGTGAGTCGCTCTGGCGCTACGATATCAGTG
Organism: uncultured Candidatus Saccharibacteria bacterium; assembly: GCA_963526325.1. Lineage (GTDB taxonomy): Bacteria > Patescibacteriota > Saccharimonadia > Saccharimonadales > Saccharimonadaceae > Nanosynbacter. The sequence goes on along the minus strand of CAURNC010000004.1, from coordinate 21,711 downwards.
GGGTTGTTGCGCGGGTTTGACCGAGTGACGGTGACAAAATTGAGCTTTTTCTTGGGCATTCCGGCTTTGGTGGCAGCGGGATTGCTGGAGGTTATCACTAAATATAAGCATATTTCTGGCGGTGTTGGCTGGACGTCAACCATCATTGCGACGGTGGTTTCGTTTGGTGTGGGGTACGTGGCAGTGGCGTGGCTCTTGAAATTCATCCAGAACAATAATTTTCGCTCATTTATCATCTATCGATTTGCGTTGGGGCTGATATTGGTAGTGCTACTGGGCGCGGGCATAATCTCTCACGTTTAAGCCAAAATTGGTATATAATGAGGGCATGCTAGATATCAAATTTATTCGAGAACATGCTGATTTGGTGCAAAAATCGGCACATGATAAGGGATATGCCGTTGATATTGCGACATTGTTGCAATTGGATGACGAGCGCCGCAACCTGCAAAAGCAAGTTGAAGCACTGCGTGAACAGCGAAATGCAATTTCAGCCAAAATGAAAGGTGGTCGCCCAGATCAGGAGCTGATTGACCAGGGCAAGCAGCTGAAAATTGAGTTGGCAGAACGTGAAAACTACTTAAAATCAAGCGAGGAAAAAGTAGCCGCAATTCTGAAAAACGTGCCAAACATCACCTTTGAGGATGTGCCGCTTGGCGGCGAGGAAGATTCGGTTGAGGTAAAGGCCTACGGCGAGCGTAAAACGGGCGCCAAGGATCATTTGGATTATGCCGTTAGCCGTGGCTGGGTGGACTTTGAGCGCGGCGCGAAAGTAGCTGGCGCAAAGTTTTACTATCTTAAGGGCGACTTGGCGCTGCTAGAAAATGCTGTGACGCAGTTTGCACTGGATTATGTGACGAAGCAGGGCTTTACGTTCATGACCGTGCCGCATATGGTGAATATGCGCACAGCGGAAGGCGCCGGCTTTGCGCCAAAAGGTGAAGGTAGTAATGAGTATGTGGTCGAGGGCGAGGATTTGACGCTGATCGGGACGGCGGAAATGCCGCTGACTGGCTACCACGCTGATGAGATATTGGATGAGAAAGATTTGCCACTGCTGTATGCAGGATATAGTCCATGCTACCGCAAGGAAGCGGGAACGTACGGCAAGCACACCCGCGGATTGTTCCGAGTACATCAATTTAACAAACTGGAAATGTACGCGTTCTGTCTACCGGAACAGTCTAAGGAAATTCATGAAAAAGTCCTCAGCGTCGAAGAGGCGTTGTGGCAGCAAATTGGTATTTCGTACCACGTGGTGAATATCGCGGCAGGTGACTTGGGTGCGCCGGCTGCCAAAAAATACGACATCGAGTACTGGTCGCCAGTTGATGAGACGTACCGTGAGTTGACCAGCTGTTCAAACTGTACAGATTATCAAGCGCGCGGTTTGAACATTCGCGTGCGGCGCGCGGACGGCAGCATCGAGTCGGTTCACACCCTGAACGGTACGGCGGTATCACTGGCGCGGTCGTTGGTGGTGATTTTGGAGAATTTCCAGAACGAAGATGGCAGTTTGACAGTGCCAGAAGTGCTGCGACCATACATGGGCGGACGTGAGCGAATTTAACGAATGCATGGTATAATGTAGGTATAACGAAGGAGGGATATGATTACCAATCTGACAATCACTGGTGTAAAGTACGAACTGAACGACACGACCAAACGGTATATTGAGAAAAAAATTGGTCCATTGGATCGGTTTTTGCCACGCCACGCTCGTAAAAGCGTGACTGCAGATGTGAAGATTAAGCAAATTGACCATCCTGGTGGCAACAAATATGAGGTTGAAGTTATCATCAACGTTCCAGACAAGGTTATCACCGCAAAAGACTCAACGATGAACGTGCTAGCAGCCGTAGATATCGTCGAGACCAAGTTGAACGGTCAGTTGCGTCGCTACAAGGACGACATCTTAGCTCATGTTGGCCGTAGTCGTGGTGTGTTGGCGCGATTCAAGCGTAGTTTCCGCCGCGGATGAATTGGTTAGTATCGCTAAAATTAGAAAACACCATATATATGGTGTTTTCTCTTTAATTTTAGGCCAAAAAGGGTTACAATAGAAAGAGTTTTGAAAATGTCCGAAAGCGAGGGAGTTTTAAGGTTATGGCAATGACACAACAAAAAGCGCTGAGTAAAGTTTTTGGTGATCCGCAGAAGAAGATTTTGAAGCGGCTGGAAAAGCGCGTTGCAGTAATTAACGGTTTGTCTGAAAAGTATGAAAAACTGTCAGATGAGGAATTGCAGGCGCAGACAGAAGCGCTGAAAAAACGGCTGACGAAGAAGAATGTAACGCTGGATACGATTTTGCCAGATGCCTTTGCGGTGGTTCGTGAGGCGGCCAAGCGTGTCATCGGTGAGCGTCCGTATGACGTTCAGCTGATCGGTGGTATGGCGCTCCACGAGGGCAATGTGGCTGAGATGAAGACTGGTGAAGGTAAAACCTTGGTGGCGACGCTGCCGACGTATCTGAACGCATTGGAAGGCAAGGGTGTTCACGTGGTGACCGTTAACGATTATCTGGCGCAGCGTGACGCTGGCTGGATGGGCCAGGTGTATGATTTTTTGGGCTTGACGACTGGTGTGATCATCAACGAAGCGTCGTTTGTCTATGATAAAGACTATGACAATGAGCATCACGACGATCCACGCATGCGTAAGCTCCGCCCGGTTACGCGTAAAGAGGCCTATGCGGCGGACATTACTTACGGTACGAACAACGAGTTTGGCTTTGACTATCTGCGCGACAACATGGTCAACGACATGGATTTGCTCAGGCAGCGCGAGCTGAACTTTGCCATCGTTGACGAGGTGGACTCAATTTTGATCGACGAAGCGCGTACGCCACTGATCATCTCGGCACCAGCAGCGGAGAACCCAGACAATTACTACACCTTCGCTAAAGTTGCCAGTAAATTAGTGCCAGATGACTATGTTTTGGACGAAAAGCGCCGCAGCGTAGCCCTGACCGACGAGGGTGTGGAGAAAGTCCAAAAACTGTTGGGTATAAAAAATTTGTACACGCCAGACCACGTGCGCAGCGTTTACCATATGGACCAGGCGCTGCGAGCACAAACATTGTTCAAGCGTGACAAAGATTATGTGGTGACCAATGATGGCGAAGTGATTATCGTCGATGAACACACCGGTCGTTTGATGCAAGGACGCCGTTACAACGAGGGCTTGCACCAGGCAATTGAGGCCAAAGAAGGCGTGCCAGTGCTGGAAGAAAGCATGACGCTGGCGACTATTTCGTTCCAGAATTATTTCCGTTTGTACAATAAACTTTCCGGTATGACTGGTACGGCGTTTACTGAAGCTGAAGAGTTTCAACAAATTTATTCACTGGACGTTATCCAGATTCCACCGAACAAGCCAGTGATTCGCGACGATAAAGAAGACCTGATCTTCAAGACTGAGAAGGGCAAACTGAAGGCGGTGGCCGAAGCTATTAAGGATTATCACAAGCAAGGCCGGCCAGTGTTGGTTGGTTCCGGCTCAATTGCCAAGAACGAGCAGATTGCCAAATATCTGGAAAAAGAAGGTATCAAGTTTGAGATTTTGAACGCTAAGAACAATGAGCGCGAGGCGGCTATCATCGAGAAGGCTGGTGAAAAGGGCGCGATTACACTGGCGACAAACATTGCTGGACGTGGTACCGACATCAAGCTCGGCAAGGGCGTCAAGGAATTGGGCGGTCTGGTGGTGATCGGCTCAGAGCGCCACGAATCACGACGCATCGACAATCAGCTGCGCGGTCGTGGTGGTCGTCAGGGTGACCCAGGCGAGACGCAGTTTTACGTATCGACCGAAGATGATTTGATGCGAATTTTCCAGGGCGAGCGCATCGCGGCATTGATGGATCGGCTGGGTGTCGACGAAGAAACGCCAATTCAAAACCGTGCGGTATCCAAGACGTTGGAGGCAGCTCAGAAGCGTGTTGAAGGTTACAACTTTGATACGCGCAAAAATGTTGTTCAGTACGACAACGTCATCAACCGTCACCGCCGCGTGGTGTATGTCATGCGCCGCAAGATTTTGGAAGGTGACAACATTAAGCCAGAAATTGAACGCTTGCTCAAAGAAAAAGTGAACGATTCAACACAGCTGCCGCTCAAGAATAATCCTAATTTTGTGAAAGAATTTGCTGCAGTTATCCCGGTTGATGAGGGAGCCCTGGCAAAGGCTGGTTCAGAGAAGAAAGACAAATCTCGTATCCAAAAGGTGATGAAACTGGCGCGTGAAGCATATGCAAAAAAAGAGGAAGAAATTGGTGACGAAAACTTGCGTGGTGTTGAGCGAGAAGTCTACATGGCAGTGCTCGATACCTTGTGGATGCAACACTTGGAAAACATGCAGCACCTGCGCGAAGGTATTCACTGGCGCAGTGTTGGTCAACGCGATCCATTGGTTGAGTATCGGTCAGAATCACAAAAATTGTTCACGAGTCTGCAGAACAATTTGCGAGACGAAGTCTTGAGTACTATCTTCCGGGTACGTAAGGCTGACGCAACAGTGCAGCAATCACAAGACGATGAATACGACACTGAGCTCACTCGACTCGCTGAAACTGCCGTCGAGAAAGGTGTTAATGAGATAACATCTGGCGAAAAGAACCGCGATGATGATTTCTCAGTCAAAAAGGCCAAAACTGCTTCTGAAGCAAATCGCGCCAAAAATGCAGCGCGCAAAAAGAAAAAAGCCCAGCGCCAAAACCGCAAAAAGAATCGGAAATAATCCATGAAGCACACAGTTGAAGAAGTACGACTAAAGAACGGTGCTCGGGGTTTGTTGATCGATGTGCCAGATGCTACAGTGATGAGCTTTCAGTTTCATTTTCGGGCAGGTAGCCGCTATGTGCGCGACAAAGACATCTACGAAACAGCGCACATCATGGAGCACATGTCATTTGGTGCCAATGAAAAATTCCGTTCACAGGCGCTGTATGACCAAGAATTTGTCAAAAATGGAGCGTATTATAACGCCTATACGACAGAATATTCCATGGGGTATGAAGCATTTTGTGCTGATTTTGAATGGGACAGGGTGTTGGAATTACAGCGGTTGGCTATCACGGTACCGCGTTTTAATGCCGAAGAATTGGAGGCTGAGAAGGGCAATGTGCGCTCGGAGCTGACAGGCTATCTGAACAATCACAACCGCGTGATGTGGCCGCGGGTGCAACAGGCGTTGGGTGAAGATATTTTGACGTACAATCAGCGCCTGAAGACGATTGCCAACGTAACGTTGAAAGATATCAAAGAGCACCACCGTCGCACGCACACCTTGAAGAATATGCGCTTTGTGATCGCTGGTAAAATGACGGGGCGCAAGTCACGCATCAAGGAGGCGTTAGAAGCCTGGCAATTGGAAGAGGGCGAACGGTTTGAGATTCCGCAGGACAATTTACACAGCGCCGGACCTCTGTTGATTAGGCGCAAAGAAGCTTCCAATCTGACATTTGGTTGGTCGATGATTGTGCCTCGTGAGATTAGCAATTCTGAAGCTGACGCTATGGGCTGTTTGAACCACATTTTGACTGGGACGTTTAATTCTCGCATTTTCGGGGCGGCCCGCAAGCGAGGACTGGCGTATAGTATTTTTAGTGATACTTCGGTTGGATTTTATGACTCGGCATGGGATTTTACCGGTCAGGTCAACTTGGAGACGGCCGAAGAGCTGTTTGATATCATCGTCAGTGAACTGAAGCGTGTGCTAAACGGCAAGATTTCTGCTGAAGATATCGAAAGCGCCAAGTCCTATTCTTTGGGGCGTTATCAAATGGGTGCGCAGACCGTTTCTCAGATCAGTAATTTCTATACCGGTCGCTATTTCTCAGATGATTTTGTGAAGGATTATACTGGCGTGCCAGCGGCGATTTTGGCAGTGACTGATGAAAAAATTGTGCAAGTAGCACGTGAATTTTTCCAGACTAATACCTGGGTGTTGGCTGGAGTGAGCTGTGGCGAAAAAGAGCTATTGGAACGCATCCAAGAAAAGCTGGGAGCATTGTTCTAAGATGAACATTGTCATTGCAGGATATGACGTAGAAGGTAGGTCGAGCTACGCGTATTTTCAGCGCAAATTTCCAGACGCACAATTGACGATAGTAGATGAACGAGAACTACGTGACGTACCAGCGGGTGCGGAGGTTCGCATTGGTGCAGGGGTATTTTCTGATCAGTTTTATGATGTTGATATGGTAGTCAGAACGGCTGGACTGCCGCCAAGCCGCATCAAGACCAGTGGCACTATATGGTCGGCGACCAATGAGTTTTTTGAGCAGTGTCCAGCGCCTATCATCGGCGTGACGGGGACAAAAGGTAAGGGGACGACTTGTAGTTTGATCACTAGTATATTGCGCGCTGCTGGCAAAACGGTCCATCTTGTTGGAAATATTGGCGTGCCGTCATTGGACGTGCTGCCGCAGATTCAGCCGGATGATATCGTGGTGTATGAGTTGAGCAGTTTTCAGTTGTGGGATTTGGAAAAATCTCCGCACGTTGCAGTCGTCTTGATGATTGAGCCAGACCATCTGGACAGGCACGATGATTTTGCTGATTATCTTGATGCAAAATCGCATATTGCCAAATTTCAAACGGCTCAAGATATTATCATTTACAACAGGAATAATCAGTTCAGCCAGCAGATCGCTGCCAAGTCGCCGGCGCGTCAGTTGTCATATCCGATTGATTTGTCGCCGGATATGCAACACGCACTCAAGTTGCCAGGCGCGCACAATCAAGAGAATGCCAGTGCGGCAGTGTTGGTGGCTAAGACGGTGATGCCGGAGTTGTCAGATGACGTGATTTGTCAGGGGCTTGCCGGTTTTACGGGCTTGCCGCATCGGCTCAAATTTGTGGCAGAAAAACGAGGAGTGAAATTTTATGATGATAGCATCTCGACGACGCCAGGCAGTGCAGTGGCTGCATTGCGGTCATTTCGGCAGCCAAAGGTGATGCTCCTTGGTGGGGCAGATAAAGGCGGTGATTACACGGAGTTGGCCGAGGAATTAGCACGCTCACAGTCGCTGAGAGGTGTTATTGTCAGTGGTGGCAATGCTGATAATATTGCAAAAGCGTTGCAAAAAGCTGGTTTACCAGATGCGACAATAGTGCAAAAGGGTGTGATACCGATGACCGAAGTTGTGTGGCATGCTCTCGATATTGCTCAGCCGGGAGATGTTGTAATTTTGAGTCCAGCTGCCGCCAGCTTTGACCAGTACGCAAACTACACAGCCCGTGGCAAGGCCTTTGTTGAGGCTGTCGCGGAGTTATAAGACACGGATCTGATGGTATAATGGGTTCTATGCAGCCATTGAAAAAACGTGTCCAATCCCTCCGCAGCGACGTCATGCAGGCTAAGCAAGCATTGCAGTTTGATGCGCTTGCCGAAGAATTGGCGGTATTAGAAGAGCAATTAAACCAGCCCGAGATTTGGAATAATCCCGACCATGCGCAGTCAGTCGCCAAAAAGGTAGCCGCGTTGCGTCAAACGGTGCAGCCGTGGCAGGTGCTGGGTGTTCAACTGGATGATTTGTTGGAACTCATGGAGCTTGGGGATGATGATTTATTGGATGAGTTTACCAAGCAAATAGATGCTCTGGAGACGGAATTTTCAGCTCGCAAAACAGACCTGCTATTTAGCGGGAAATATGATGGTCGTGAGGCAGTGGTGCGTATTTCGGCAGGTGTTGGCGGATTGGATGCCCAAGATTTTGCGCAGATGCTGGAGCGTATGTATTTACGGTGGGCGGAACGATCTGGCATGAAAACTGATGTTTTGGAACGGTCTGCCAACGATGATGGTGGGTTGAAGACGGTTGTGCTGGAAATATCAGGGCCGTTTGCGTATGGTAAATTACGCTCAGAAAATGGCGTGCATCGCCTGGTGCGGCTCAGCCCGTTTAATGCTGATAATTTGCGCCAGACTAGTTTCGTGTTGGTTGAGGTGCTGCCAAAAATTGACACACCAGACGAAGTGGATATTGATCCGAGCGACCTAAAAATAGACGTTTACCGTAGTGGCGGCAAGGGTGGACAGGGAGTGAATACAACTGATTCAGCAGTTCGTGTCACGCACGTGCCAACGGGAATTGTAGTGGCGATTCAAAATGAGCGCAGTCAGATTCAAAACAAAGAAACTGCGTTGAAAATTTTGCGCTCCAAGTTGTTGGCGATGCAACTCGAGCAGCACGCGGACAGCTTGTCAGATCTCAGGGCTGGTGAGTCAGCCAACTGGGGCAGTCAAATACGAAATTATGTGTTGCATCCGTACACCCTGGTTAAAGATACTCGGACCAAACATGAAGACCGGGATACGCAGGGTGTGCTAGACGGTAAAATTGATGATTTTATGACGGCATTTCTTAGTCAAAATGCGTCGAAAGACGAATAATATTTAGCTACCAAATATCCTTGACTTTTTAGCAATCAAGTGCTATCATTTGAATATGAAGGTGTTGGATTTTCAAAAGGTTCAGGAAATTGATTCTCATATTCAAGATTTGCTGAGTGAGTTGAGTACGCTCTACCGAGAGCGCAATGAGATTTTTTCTGGCGCAGACAAGGAAACCAAAGCAAAGAAGAATCGTCGTATTGCAAAGCAGTCAACGAACACTTTGGAAAACCTGGATTTTTCGACATTTGACTTGAGCCTCAAAGACTAGGCGAAAACAGAAGCATTATATTCGCGCTTTTTGATAAAAAGTGTTACACTAATATAGTATGATTCTGTTGGATAGGGTTACAAAGAGTTACACCAAAACAGGCAAGCCTGCCATCAATCGCGTCAGCGTGCATGTGAAGGCCGGGGAGTTTGTCATTTTGGTTGGTACGAGCGGTGCTGGTAAATCAACATTGTTGAAATTATTAACGCGTGAAGAAAAGCCTTCAAGTGGTAAGATTGTTGTTGGTGGTATTGATTATGACACGCTCAAAGACAAGCACATTCCGCTACTGCGTCGAAAAATTGGTGTTGTCTTTCAGGACTTTAAGCTTTTACCAAACCGAACGGTGTTTGAAAATGTAGCTTTTGCGCTGGAGATTGCCGGGATGACCAACCGTGAGATCAAGTCGACCGTGCCAAAGGTTATTGAACTAGTCGGACTTAAAGGCAAAGAAAAGAACTTCCCACATCAGTTGTCTGGTGGTGAGCGCCAGCGAGTGGCGATCGCCAGAGCAGTGGTGCGCCAGCCAAAGATATTGATCGCTGATGAGCCGACGGGTAACCTTGACCCTAAGCACAGTTGGGATATCGTGCGGCTGCTGGAAAAAATTAATAAGTACGGTACAACAGTACTACTGACGACGCATAATGTTGATATTGTGAATAAGTTGAAACGACGGGTGATTACCATCGATCACGGTAAAATTACGTCTGACCAGGCGAGAGGAACATATAAGCAATAATGGCCAAGAAAAAGACAAACGCAAACGTAAAAGCGATGCAGCGCAACAAAATGAAGCAGCGGCGAACGTTAGCTTTTGTTCGTATGCTGCGCTATGGTGTCAATAATTTTAGCCGTAATGCTTGGTTGACAGTCGCAGCGACGGCTGTTATGAGCGTGACTTTGCTGATTATCTTTGTGACCGTGGCAGCACAGCGCATTTTAGTGAATACGACCGAAACCATAACTCAAAAGGCAAATATCTCGATTTACCTTAAAGGGTCTGTTTCTGAAAAAACCGTCAACGAATTGACAGATAAGATCAAAAAATTGGACAACGTAACAGGGGTAACGTACATTTCTGCGGAGCAGGCACGCCACGAACAGGCTCAGCGTTACAAAGACAACGTAGAAGCGCTGGAAGCTATTCGTGAAGCAAGCAATGAGCTACCAGCAACACTGCAGGTTTCGGTGAAAGACCTGAACAATTATTCTTCGCTGAAGCATTTTGTGGGGACTGATGAAACGTATCTTGCCAACAAAGACCAGCGTCGACAACCGTCATTCACCGGTGATCGCCGCCAGGCCATTGAAACAATTGGTGGTTGGGTGCGTGTGGCGAGCATCGGTGGGTCGATTGCGACGGTGGTGTTTGTGCTGATTTCCTCACTAGTGGTGTTTAACACTATCCGCATGGCGATTTTTAACCGTAAGAGCGAGATCCAGATGATGAAGCTCATCGGTGCTGAGCGTAGTTTCATCCGCGGACCGTTTGTGGTTGAGGCGATTATGTATGGATTTATCGCTGCGGTGATCGCTACGGCGGGGGGTTATGGACTGTTGGCGTTTGCCAAGGAGCCGATGCGTAAATGGTTGCCAATTGACACGTTACTTCAGGATCTGACGCCGTATGTTGGGCTGGTGTTGCTGGCTATGATTCTCATTGGTGGGCTGATTGGTACGATTTCGTCATGGGTTGCGACCCATAAATACCTCAAGATTTAAGTCACATAAAACTTGGTTGACATGTGGATGGTGCTTATGCTATTATGGTATATAGTATGAAGCAACGGTCCACCACACCAGTTTCGCACAAACAAGCCACCAAAGTAGCCTTGGTGGTGATGGCTGCCGTCGTTGCCGGAGCAGGGATTTTTCAGACCGCTGGCACGGTTTTTGCGCGAGATTATGAGGCAGAAATTAGAGCTAAACAACAAGAAGCCAATAACTACAATTCACAGGCGGCTCGCTTGGGCGAGATGGCGGCGACTCTGGAAGAGGAATTGAACCGTTTGACTGCTCAGGTGAACGCGTTGCAATCTCAAATCATTGAAAGCCAAAATAAGATTGACTCCTTGAAGGAAGAGATCAAAAATAACGAAGCAGCGATCAATAGAAACCGCAAGACAATGGGTCAGATCTTGTCTGACATGTATGTTGACGATCAGATTTCTCCGCTGGAAATGCTGGCTGGCTCAGAGAACATCGGTGATTTTATCGACAAGCAAGAGCAGCGCAGCAGCTTACAGGGCTCATTGAATGACAAAATCAAGGAAATCAAGCGTTTGCAAAAGAAATTGCAGGACAATAAGGCGGCCGTTGAGCGTACACTGAAGGACCAGGAAACTCAAAAGGCTCAAATGGCAGCTAAGCAGGCTGAACAGGCGAAATGGGTGAATGATACAAAGAATGACCAGGCGGCCTACTCATCTTTGGCGTCACAGCGTAATGGTGAAATTGCGAAATTGCGTGAACAGCAGGCTGCAGAAAACTTGCGTAGTTTGCCACGAGGTAGCGTGCCATCTGGTACGCCTGGTGGTGGTGGCTACCCAGGTGCTTGGGCAAATGCGCCGTTGGATGCCTATGTCGACCCATGGGGGTTGTATACCCGTCAGTGTGTGAGCTACGTTGCTTGGAAGGTTCACAGCACTGGTCGTTATGTGCCGCATTTCGGCGGGGCCGGTAACGCTAACCAGTGGCCATCAACCACAGCTCGTCATGGTATTTCGAACGGCAGCACCCCACGAGCAGGGGCAGCAGCGGTGATAATGGGTGGTGCATATGGTCACGTGATGTATGTTGAGTCGGTAAACGGCGACGGCACCATTACGGTTAGTGACTATAACTTGGGCTGGGATGGTCTGTACCGCAATTATAAGCGCTCATCGTCTGGACTTGTCTACATCTACTTCTAAGATTTGATGCCGCTCATGCTATAATGGTTCTATGAGCAAGGAAAAAACACGAAACGCTCAGCTGTTTGCGTGGGCGGTAGTTATAGCAGTGGTTAGTTTTATTGCGGGTGCGCGGTCGGATCAGATATTTGCGGCGATTGCACCAAAGCTTGGTGTGCGATATAGCGCCGAGCGGCTTGATACGGAGCGGATTCAAGAGACGTATCGACAACTGAAAGCACAGTATGATGGAAATCTAGATACTGATAAATTGATCAATGGCGCGAGTCGTGGTCTGGTGGCGGCTACTGGTGATCCGTACACGACGTTTATGGACGCTGAGGAAGCCAAAGAATTTGAGAAGAGTCTGAATGGTAATATTGGTGGTGGCATCGGCGCGGAGATTGGTTTGAGAAATAATCGGCCGACAGTCGTCAGGGTGCTACGAAATAGTCCAGCAGAGGAAGCTCAAGTGAAAGCTGGTGATATCATTATAGCGGTGAATGGCAACTCGGTGGCGGATGCTACTACCGAACAGGTGGTGGAAAAAATACGCGGGGAAGTGAACACTACAGTGAAGCTGCAAGTACTTCGTAATTATCAGCGACTAGAAATGTCGATGACGCGTAAGCAAATCACCGCACCAGCCGTGGAACATGATATTGTTGACGGTGTTGGCATCTTGAAAGTGTACCGATTTGGTGAGGAAACGGGTACGTTAGCGCGCGCAGCGGCTGAGGCTTTCAAGCAAAACAATGTCCAGAAGGTTATCGTAGACCTGCGCAGTAATCCTGGCGGGACTGTGACGGCAGCGCAAGCCTTGGCTGGGCTGTGGCTGGACAACCAAGACATCATGACGGAGCGGCGTGGCGACAAGGTTGTCAAAACAGTCAAATCAACAGGCAAGCCGCTACTGCAAGACATCAAAACAGTGGTGCTGATCGATAGGTCGAGTGCCAGTGCCAGTGAAATAGTAGCGGGTGCATTGCAAGAATACGGCAAGGCAAAATTGCTGGGAGAGAAGAGTTACGGTAAGGGTAGTGTGCAGCAATTGATCAAATTGCGTGATGGTGCACAGCTCAAAGTTACGGAAGCGCGTTGGTATACGCCGAAGGGTCGCACCATTGACAAGACAGGTATTGAGCCAGACGAGAAGGTTGGCTTGAGCGCTAATGATATGAATTTTGGCAAAGATCCACAGATGGACGCTGCCAAAAAGCTGTCCTGGTAAACGCTTGTGTTTTTCTGATGCGGGCGTTAGAATAAAGATAGTATGAACGCAAAGAGGAAAATATTATTAGTAGAGGACGACATGGCACTGGCAGCCGTGTATCGCGCCAGGCTGGAGCTAGAAGGCTTTGATATCAAGGAAGTACATAATGGCGAGGATGCACTGTCCGCAACCGTTGAATATAAGCCAGATTTGATTTTGCTGGACGCCATGATGCCAAAAATCAGTGGTTTTGACGTGTTGGATATTTTGCGCAATACGCCAGAAACGGCTAATGTACGCATTATCATGTTGACAGCGCTGAGTCAGCCAAAAGATAAAGAACGGGCTGAAGGTTTGGGGGTTGACGAATACCTGGTGAAGTCTCAAGTTGTCATCGGTGATGTGGTTGCGCGGGTGAAGCACCACTTGGGGATGACAGAATAAACTTAGTCAGTATATAAAATAGTCGCCATGGAAGCGACTATTTTTATGATGGTAGCCTGTAGTAGGCTGAGATTTTTAGGCTTAGTCTACGCAAACTTGTGTGCGGCGTTCGGTTTTACCGGTAAATTTCTGCTTTTTGACTTTCTTAAAGCTAACCACGCCGTCTTTAGCTGCGTGAATAGTGTAGTTACGGCTCATGTACGTGCCGTCACCAGCAATCTTGGTAGCACCAGTTTGACGCACCAATACTGCACCAGCATTGACTTTTTGGCCGCCAAAGCGTTTCACACCCAAACGCTGACCAGCATTGTTGTGGATGTTCTTGCTTGAGCTACCAGCTTTAACCTTTGACATTTGCTAAACTCCTTATAGTTTCTGTAAACAATCCTTACTAGTATAGACCACTACTAGTGTAATGTCAAGAAGCTAGGCGGTTTTTAGTAGCAATATTTCACGCACCACGACTTGGTCGGATCGGGAGTATATGAGAGGCGGTTGCTGTAGGGTATAGCCGAGTGTTTCTAGGTCTTTGATGAGCGGCAGGTGAGTCAGGTTGCGGCCGGCGTCGCGCCAAGCGGGTACGGCGATGCACAGTGTGGTACCGGGTGTCAGTTGACTGTGAATATTGCGTAAAAAGTTGGTGATGATGTGATTGCAATTGCCGGTTACTTCGTGGAGCTTTTTGGGACTTGGTGGCGCGGAGAAAGGTTGTCCGAGGTAGGTTTCACAGACCACGGCATCAAGCTGTTGGGCTTTTGGCCACTGATGAGTCATGGCATCAGCTTGTTCGAGGCTACGTACCGTGCCGGTGATATGGTACTTGCTTTGTAACCAGGCTAGATTTTCTGTCGTATAATCAATCATTTTTTGACTGAGGTCGCTACCGCAGACGTCATACCCTTTGAGCAAAGCTTCCTGGAGAACGGTGCCTGTGCCGCAAAAAGGGTCGAGGATGGTTGCTTTTGTGGCGTTGCCGACAGCTACATTCACCATGATTTGTGCCAATTTTGGTGGTAACATGCCGACGAATGCGTCACGGCGTGGTCGGTTGCGGTCACGGCGGGCATAAGCGGTGATGTTTTGCGCGCCATTACTTTCAGCGATGAGGATGGCGCCGTCGTCGGTCTTGATGATGAATAATTCACGTTTTTTGGGGCTAAGCCCAAGCTTATTGTTATGCGAAGTGGCAGTTGATAATTCTATGCTGGTGTTAGGGACGAGTCGCAAGCTAGCGCCATGTCTTTTCATGGACGATTTGAGCGATAGGCCAATGCTTTGCAGCTGGCGAGGTGAGATCGAGAATCCATAGGCACTGATGCCAAGGGTGATTTTTCCGCCGACTGCCAGCAGTTGGTTGACATAAGTATGCGTAATCCAGTGAGAGGCGTGCTCTAGGGTCGGGCGACTGCTGGCTGGGAAGGTATGGATGATTGTGCCGCATTTGAGTGATCCGCCAAGGGAATCAATTGACAGGTTATCAGTATCAATAGTAGCAACGTCGTGGCTGACAGCACGAACGTGTGATTTTCCGAACATGGCTTCTAATTCTGCGATTGACAACTTCGGCAAGCGCCCTAGTATTGCTACGAACATATCTATAGTATATCAGGCTCGTGGTATAATGGAGAGGTATGTTTTCTGGGAAAATTTCGAAGGTGTTGAAAACGCTGAAATCGCCGCGCATAATCATAAGCTTCATTACCTTGTTGGTTTTGGTGGCAATCATCTATTTGTCACGCCATGAACTGCTGCGAGCATGGGAGCTGTTGGGAACGGCGAATGTCGGACTATTGGCCCTACTGCTGCCGGCGCAGATCATCGTGTATTATGCTGGTGGCGAAATGATTTTTTCCTATTTGCGCGATAGGAAGCTTATCAAACATGTGTCGCGACTAGAGCAGGTGCGAATTGCACTGGAGTTGAACTTGGTAAATCATATCTTTCCGTCAGGCGGGGTGAGTGGTATTTCCTATACTACATGGAGGATGAGTAAACTCGGTGTGAGCTCGGCGCGTTCAACGTTTGCGCAGCTCCTGAGATATGTGACAGGGTTTTTGTCAATGCTAGCCATGATGATCGTGGCGGTGGTGTTTTTGGCAGTAGACGGTCGCATCAACCGGTATATTGTGGCATCGAGCTTTTTGGTGGTGGTTGTTGTGCTGAGTCTGACGTTTGCTATCATATACATGTTTTCTTCTCGTCATAGGATGCACAAGGCGGCGCGCCGAATTGCGCGAGGTCTTAACGCCATCACCAAATGTGTGACGTTTGGTATGCAACGCCAGTTGGTTCAGGCGGAGCAGATGGATACCTTTTTCTCTGATATGCACGACGATTTCTCGGAATTGATGCAAGATAAACGCTTGATCGTCAAGCCGTTCTTGTGGGGAATTGTGTATGCATCGTTTGATATTTTGATGTTTATGCTGGCTTTTTGGTCATTGGGTGCGTCGGTCAATCCAGCAGTGCTGCTGATTGGCTATATCGCGGCGGGCTTTGCTGGGATCATCATCTTTACGCCAGGCGGTGCAGGTGTGTATGAGACGATCATGATTTTGTTTTTGAGTATGACTGGTACGCCGCCAGATATCGCTATCGCGGGCATCATACTGACGCGTGTCATTTTGCTCATGGGAACAATTGTCCTTGGCTATATTTTCTATCAGCACGCGCTAATCAAATACGGTAAGCCTCGCCGTGACTCCTAAATTTAGCGTCAGTGAATTTTTGGCGGTTGTCAATCAGTCGCTAGAGCTGGCCTTTGGCTCGGTGCAGATTGAAGGCGAAGTCAGCTCGTTTAAGGTCAATCATCAAAAATATGTTTTCTTTGACCTGAAAGATGATGACGGTACGGTCAATTGTTTCATGACGGTGTGGCAGCTGAGAATGCCCATTCATGATGGTATGCGAGTGGTGGTACGGGCAGTGCCGAAGGTGACCGATTGGGGTAAGTTTAGTTTAACCGTACAGTCAGTGCAGCCAGTGGGCGAAGGGAATTTACGCAAAAGCTTTGAACTGCTGCGCAAAAAGCTGTCAGATGAGGGGCTGTTTGATGATGCTCGCAAACGACCATTGCCGTCCCGGCCGCAGCATGTGGCGGTTGTCTCCAGCACTAATTCGGCGGGGTATGCTGATTTTATGAAAATTGCCAATGAACGCTGGGGTGGGGTTCGGTTTAGTGTGGTAAATGTGATGGTGCAGGGCGACACGGCGGCAGATCAGATCATCAGGGCGGTTGAGAAGATTGAGAGCTTGGCGGAGCTACCAGAAGTGATCGTGGTGATTCGTGGGGGAGGTAGCGCTGATGATTTGAGTGTGTTCAATGACGAATTGCTGGTGCGAAAACTAGCGTCCAGTCGAGTGCCAGTTCTGACGGGAATTGGTCATGAGATTGACACGACATTGTGCGATCTTGTGGCTGATTTACGGGCGTCAACGCCAAGCAATGCGGCGCAGTTGCTACTGCCAGATAAACAAGAGATGATTCGGTCGATCAAGCATCAGCTTCGTGGCGTGGCGCTACAAACAGTACGAGCGATTGACGAGGAATTGGAACTGGTACAGGCGGCGCGCAGTCAGGCCTTGGACAGCTGGCGTCAGCGGGTTGATGGGCTGCTGAGTGATGTACAGTCACGCATCAGGTTGATTAGTGAATACGATCCAGAATTAGCCCTGGCAAGAGGCTATGCTATGATCAGGGGTAATTGTGCGGTCGGGGAAGTGATTGAAATACAAACTAACAAAGCTTTGATGAAAGCGAGGATTGAAGCATATGCAGAACGAACCAACAATTAACGAACTACTAGAGCAGCTGGACAAAGAAATGGCATGGTTTCACAGTGATGAGTTTCGGCTAGAAGAGGCGCGTGAGCGGTTTCTGGCTGTCAAAAAACTGGCAGAGCAGGCAGAAGAGCAGCTGCTGAATATAAAAAACGAAATTGAAGTGCTGGGTGAGTAGTCCATCATGGAAGTGGTGATTGTTTGTGCGCTGATACTATTTTTGATATTTGGACTGACTGCGTTCATCGGTGCGCCGTATGTGCCGACGCGCCACACTGATATTCAGAAACTGTTGAGGGATGAACTGAAGCTGACTAAAGACGACATCGTACTGGACGTGGGGTCAGGTGATGGCGCCGTGCTACAAGAGGTGGCGAGGGCCGGTGTTCAGGCTATTGGCTATGAGATTAATCCGTTTTTAGTGCTAGCGTCTCGTTGGCGGCTAAGAAAGTATGCCAAGGATGTGCGCATCAAATGGACGAATGCGTGGACGACGCAACCTGCCGACAACATCACGGTGATATATGCGTTTGGTGCAGGGCTGCATTTGAAGAAAATTTATCAATTGGCTCGGCAACAGGCGACCCACCAGGGCAGACCGTTACGATTGGTCAGTTATGGCTATCGGCTAGATACCACGAAGAACGACCGACTGCTGAAAGAAGCTGGTCCGTATTTTCTGTATGAAATACGTCCTGACTTTACAGGAGACAAAGCATAAGCTATAATGCAAGATATGAAAAGAAGACAATTTGAACAGGGGTCAATCAACGGTTGGATGGTCGGTACGATTGGTTTTTTGGTGTTAACGCTAATCGCTGGAGCTGTAGCAGCTTGGATGTTCGTGGAGTACACACGAGAAAAAACGGGCGTTGACGCAAAGGTTGCCAGTGCGGTTGCCAAAGGTAAAAATGAACAGGCTGAGCTTGACCAGAAGCGATTTTCTGAAGAAGCCAAGAATCCGCGCGTTGAGTTTGTTGGACCAAATGAATTTGGTCGAGTTTCGTTCATGTATCCAAAGACCTGGAGTGCATATGTTGACCAAGACGGTACTGACCGCGGTGACTACAAAGCGTACCTGCACCCAGGTACCGTGCCGCCAGCACGCTCAAACACCAGCCGTTTTGCTGTTCGTTTAGAGGTGTTGAATAGTGACTTTGATAAGGTGCTGAGCCAATACGCTAACCAGTTGAAGAAGGGTGAATTGACCTCAAGCAGCGTTGAATTTAACGGTAACGCAGCTACTCGCTTGGACGGTGCTTTCTCTAAAGAATTGCGCGGTTCAGTGGTCTTGATGCGAGTGCGAGACAAAACGATTCGTTTTTCTACTGACGCTGACGTCTTCAAGCCAGATTTTCAAGCAATTCTCGACACGGTTAAGTTTGTTCAGTAACACGCCAATTGCTATACTGTAAGCAGGTATGGCGGAGGTAAGATGGAATAATGCTGAATTTGGGCAGCTGCCAAGTGTAGCGGTGGCTGCCCATGAGTTGAAATCTCCGCTGGCACTCATCAGACAACTGAGTCTACTGCTGGAAGAAGAATCGTTAGATGAAGCTGAAACGCGTCGGATTGTCCGGCAATTGTCGAATATCAGTGATCAGTCGTTGGCGTTGGTACAGGACTTGGCGCAAACGGCTCACTTGTCACCAACGTTATTTCCTCTGGAGCCCATCAACCCACTGGCGTTGTGTCAGCAAATGGCCATGGAATTACACCCGATGTTGCGTTTGTACGGTCAATCAATCGACTGGCCGAAAAAACAGTCGGCGAAGCATTTGGTGGTGGCAAACAGGGCGTTATTGTCGCGGATTTTAGCTAACTTTTTGAATAATTCGCTCAAATACAGCGAAAAAGATATGCCCATACGGGTGACAATTCGCCAAATTGGCTCGACGCTGAGGATCTTGATCCGTGACCACGGCCCGATGATGAGCCGTGCGGATTATTCGCGACTTATTGACGAGATGGAGCAGCGAAAATCAGTTCGAACACGCCCTGACAGTAGCGGTTTGGGCGTATATGTGGCGTCGCAATTTGCAAAAGCCATGGGCGGAACCATTGGTTTAATCAGGCATCGTGACGGACTGACATTTTATGTAGAATTACCCATAAGTCAACAGATGAGTTTGCTATGAAAAAAGTGCTGATTGTTGAGGACGATCCAGTGTGGGCGAAGCTGATGCAGCATTATATCTCGGAGGCTGGCGCCGAATCGCGGATTGTTATTGCTCCGGGGCAGGCGCTGGAAATGATCGATGATTGGCACCCAGATGCGTTGGTTTTGGACATGCTCTTGGCGAGTGAAACGGGCATGGCGCTACTGAATGAATTGAAAAGCCATGAGGACTTGGCTGATTTGCCGATCATCGTGTGTAGTAATGTTGGTATCACTCATGACGACATGGAGCCATTTGGTGTGCGGGCGGTGCTTGACAAATCAACCATGACGCCGGCGCAGGTGCGACAGGCGTTGACGGAGGTGCTACAGTGAGTCAAAGTGAGCGCCTGCAAGCTATCGTCCTGAGAAGAACCGACTACGGCGAGGCGGATCGAATTTTACATCTGTTGACTTCGGCGGGGCGGCGCAACGTAATCGCCAAAGGTGTGCGACGCGAAAAAAGTAAATTGGCAGGCGGTATCGAACTATTTGCGCTGTGCGACGTGGTGGTGCGACGTGGGCGCGGCGAGCTGGGGATTTTGACCAGTGCGCAGCTGCAGCAATTTTATCGGCATATTCTGGACAGTTATGAGCGGATGCAATTTGGCTATGAAATGCTGAAATTGGTCAATCGCGCGAGCGAGCAGGTCGACGAGCCAGCGTGGTTTTCGGTGGCGCAGCAAGTGTTGACGCAATTGAATAATGTGAAGGTTGAGCAGAAATTGATTGAAACTTGGTTTTACCTGCAATACGCTGGACTACTGGGCGATGAGCTGAACTTGCGCACTGACGTGGCGGCCCAGACTTTGTCGCCTGACAAAACATATATGTACGACAGTACGGAAAAGGGTCTGCGACTGGCGGAGCAGGGCGACCTGTCAGCGGATGCCATCAAACTGCTTCGGCTCATCCAGGCGAAGCCGCTGGCGACTGTGGCGCAAATTGGCGGGATAACTGAGGTGATCAGTGCTTGTTGGCTGGTGGCGCGGCAGCACGCGGCGGTGTAATATTGCCCATAAAATGGTATACTGTAGGTAATAATTGTGAATCGCCATGTTGCCAACATGGAGAAAGGTTTTTTGATGAGTCAAGCAAAAATGGAAGATATTATCAGCCTGTGCAAGCGCCGCGGCTTTATTTATCAGGGGTCGGATGTCTATGGCGGTTTGAGTGGTACCTGGGATTACGGTCCGCTGGGTGTGCAGCTGAAGCGCAATATCATGAATTTGTGGTGGCGTCGGTTTGTTGACGAGCGCGACGACATGTACGGTGTGGATGCGGCGATTTTGATGAATCAGAAGGTCTGGAAGGCGAGTGGGCATGTGGATACGTTTGTCGATCCGCTGTGTGAGGACACGGTCAATCACCGCCGCTATCGCACCGACCATGTTCTTAAAGACAACGGTGTTGATGCGGATGGTATGACAATGGAGCAGATGGATGCGGTGATTGCTGAGCGCGGCATCAAAAGCCCCGATGGTAATCCGCTGAGCAAATCGCGCACGTTCAATATGATGTTTAAAACTTTTGTTGGACCTTCTGGTGGAGATTCAATTGAAATAGGTAAGGACGTAGAGGGGGCTATAGTACCAAAAGGTAAGACGATATATGCGTTGCAATATAATCCAACTTCTATAAGTTATCTTCGCCCCGAAACCGCCCAAGGCATCTTCACTAATTTCAAAAACGTCGTCGATAGCTTTTATCCTAATTTGCCGTTTGGTATTGCTCAGCAGGGTAAGGCGTTTCGTAATGAAATTGCGCCGCGCGATTTCGTCTTTCGCTCTCGGGAGTTTGAGCAGATGGAGATTGAATATTTCGTCGATCCTGAACATTGGCAGGAGGCGTTTGACGAGCTGCTCGCGGCGACGCATGCGTTTTTGGCAGAACTGGGCTTGAAGCCAGAACACATTCATGAGCTGGACGTGCCGGCGGAGGATCGGGCGCACTATAGCAAAAAGACGATCGACATCGAATATGATTATCCGATCGGTCGTGAAGAGTTGATGGGTATCGCGTATCGGACCGATTTTGACCTGATGAACATCCAGCACGCCAGTGGCAAGAGCATGGAATACACCGTCAAGGGGACGAACAAAAAAATTGTTCCGCACGTCATCGAGCCGTCGTTTGGTGTCGAGCGGGCACTGATGGCGGTGTTGTCGGGCGCGTACCGTGAGGACGAGCAAAACGGTGAAAAGCGGGTGTATTTGGCCTTGCCAGAGCACTTGGCGCCAGTTAGATTTGCGGTGTCGCCACTACTCAAAAACAAGCCAGAATTGGTGGAAAAAGCTCGCGAAGTTTACGCTCAGCTCGCCAAAGCCAAGCCCGGTCGGGTGATGTGGGACGACAACGGCAACATCGGTAAGCGCTACCGCCGCCAAGACGAAATCGGCACGCCGCACTGCGTGGTGATCGATTTCCAGACTCTAGAGGACGACACCGTCACCGTGCGTGAGCGGGATACGACGGAGCAGCGGCGGGTGAAGGTTGAGGAGCTATAGATACTAGAGATGAAAAAGTAAATTGGGTTTAAGGAGCTACAATATTG
>CAURNC010000003.1:0-111023 GCA_963526325.1 uncultured Candidatus Saccharibacteria bacterium | reverse complement strand
CGAGCCATGCTTAACCCTGCCTTTGCTTATTCTTAGGTTTTTTCTTGTTGATGACGCGCAACCGAGCGATACGTTTGCCTTTTTTGCGGCCAACGCGGCGCACGAGTACGTCATCGGGACTGATTTTTCTAACACTTGCACGAACTTTCATAAAGTGCGTAAATCTCCCTTCCCGAGTAAACCCGAGATTACCGTTAATATTTGACTAGCGACCTTGGTGCGGTCGGTCGTCACGTAGGCGGAAGCTGATTCGTCCCTTTGTCAGATCGTAAGGGGTCATCTCAACTTCAACCTTGTCACCAGGCACCAGACGAATATAGTGCTTGCGCATTCGTCCTGAAATGTGCGCGATGATACTATGGCCATTCTCCAGTTCCACCTTAAATTGAGTATTAGGCAGTGCTTCCACTACCTTACCGATCATTTTGATGACTTCCTTTTGACTCGCCATAAGTTACAGTTGTCAATTATACCGTACTGAGCGCAGTTTGACAAGAGGTATTTCCATAAATTTATGTACTATATGTATTATCTCACAACATTTCTTAGAATAGACTTTTTAAGTTTTTTTATATCATTTCTACAAGTTTGTAAATTGCTATTTATAAATTATAATATTGTAAACTTCAACCTATTTTTTAAAATTCTATTTAACTTTAAAAAATTTCAATCTTAAAGCATTACCCAAAACAGATACTGAACTAAATGACATTGCAAAAGCCGCTATCATCGGATCCAATTTTGGTCCATTGAAAAATGCATAAAATATTCCAGCGGCAAATGGTATTCCAAGTACGTTATAAAAGAATGCCCAAAATAGATTTTCCTTTATATTTGTGATTGTCGCTTTACTTAATGCTATTGCACCCGCAACATCTCTCAAATCGTTTCTAATTAAGACAATATCAGCGGATTCTATCGCAACATCCGTTCCATTTCCTATCGCAATTCCAACGTTTGCCTGAGCCAGTGCTGGTGAATCGTTAATTCCGTCTCCAACCATTGCAACAAATTCATCTTTTTCCTGAAGTTCCTTTACTTTTTGAGATTTCTGATAAGGCAGCACTTCTGAAATTACATCATCTATTCCCACTTGTTTTGCGATAAATTTGGCAGTTTTTTCGTTATCTCCAGTTAGCATTATTGTCTTGATTCCCATTTTTTTCAGTTTTTCTATAGCTTCCTTGCTTGTTTCCTTGATAACGTCTGCAACTGCAACAAGTCCCGCCAATTCGTTATCAATCGAAATGTACATTGGCGTTTTTCCTTCATTCAACAAAATATCATAATCTTCTTGAGAAATTTCCACATTAATTTTTCGATTTTCCATCAATTTTCTATTTCCAATTTGAACTTCCTTGCCTTCAAATGTTGCACGAATACCGTAACCTGGCATTGCCCTAAATTTTTCATACGGCTTAATTTCAATATTTTTCTCTTTTGCTTTGTTTACAATTGCTTCTGCCAATGGATGCTCTGAATCATTTTCCACACTTGCAGCAATTTTTAACAATTCATTTTCATTATATTTCCCATAAGCAATCAAATTAGTAAGTATAGGCTTTCCTTTCGTAATCGTACCAGTCTTGTCAAATACAACTGTTTTTATTTGGTATGCTGTTTCAAGGGCTTCCCCGCTTTTTATAAGAATACCGTTTTCAGCCCCTTTTCCAGTTCCAACCATTATTGATGTAGGTGTTGCAAGTCCCAATGCACACGGACACGCAATTACAAGTACAGCGATGAAAAACGACAATGCAGTAACCAATCCACTTCCACTTAGAAACCAAGCAATTCCTGTAATTATCGCAATCCCAATAACAATCGGCACAAAATATGCCGACACAATGTCTGCCATTCTAGAAATAGGAGCCTTTGACCCCTGTGCCTCCTCAACCAGCTTTATAATTTGTGACAAAACTGTATTTTTACCAATTTCAGTCGCCTCAAATCTGATACTTCCATTTTTATTTATACTTCCTCCAACAACCTTATCTCCAACTTTTTTGCTTACTGGCAAACTTTCTCCTGTCAACATTGACTCATCAACAGAAGTCGCCCCTTCCACAATTCTTCCATCCACCGCAATTTTTTCTCCCGGCTTCACAATAACAATATCTCCAACTTTCAAGTTTTCAATCAGAACTTCCTTTTCCGCTCCATTTTCAATAATTTTAGCCTTTTTAGGTTGAAGTCCGATAAGTTTTTTTATTGCCGATGAAGTTTGACCTTTTGTTTTTGCCTCCAGCAGTTTTCCAAACAAGATTAACGTAATAATTGCACCAGTCGACTCATAATATAAATCCATATGTGCTTCAGGGTCTACAATTACAATTCCAAAAGTTGCGTAAATTCCATAGAGTACCGCCGCCGTTGACCCAATAGCAATTAATGAATCCATTGTTGGAGATTTTCTTACTAAATTTTTAAATCCATGTGAAAAAAAATCTCTCCCAGCATAAATAATAGGCAAAGTCAACACAAACTGTGCCAACGCAAAATTAAGCGGATTTACCTTAGGATTCAAAAATTCAGGAAGTACTGCCCCAAGCATATGCCCCATCGAAATATACAAAAGTGGAACAACAAAAATAATTGCCAAAATTAATCGATTTTTCAAGCTTTTTATTTTCTCTTGATAAAGTTCCAGCTTTTTATCTTCTGTCATATCCTCAACCAGTCCATACCCAGCCGACTCCACTATTTCCCTAATTTTATCAAAATTGTACTTCTTCTCATCATATTCAATATTCAATTTTTCAGTTGCAAAATTAACTGAAGCGTTAATATCATTATTTTTATTAAGTGCCTTTTCCACAGCATTGGCACAAGATGCACAGCTCATTCCAGTTACTGTATAGTTTTTTTCTGCCATAATCTTTTCCTCCTTCATTTAGTACACTATATCTTAAATATGCTTATGTCCGCTATGTTCGCAATTACACTGCCCCTCCACACAATCACACAAAACTTCTTCCACAGCCGTTTTCCTCCTTTCCTCTACAGCCTTTAAAATCAAATCCAAGTCGTCAAAACTCAGTTCACTGTTCTCAATAACTTTCCCTATCATTTCTCCAACTTTCGTTTTACAAATTTTATCAAAAGTTCCTAATATATAACTGTTAGCAACTTCCTTTTCTGTAAAATCTGTCGAATAAATATACTTGTTCCCAATTTCCCTCTTTTTCAAAATATTCTTTTCCAGCAGCCGATTCAACAGCGTCTTTATTGTAGCCTGTTTCCAGTTCATTTTCTCACAAAGTACCTCTGTCACAAACTTGCTCGTAACTTCGCTATTTGCCCACACAACTCGCATTATTTCCCATTCTGCATCGGTTATATGCTGTTTTTTATCGATTCTGCAATTTTCTTTCACATTCTTACCTCCTTTAATGTTTACGTTTGTAATCTTTTTACATTATATAGTTTACAACAGTAATCGTTTTTTGTATATTCTTGTCACATATGTATTATCTCACAACATATTTCCATAAATTTATGTGCTATACTTGAGCTATCAAATTTAACATAAGGATTTTTATGGCAAGTACGAAAAATCGGACAAAAACTCAGGCGAAAAAGTCACAAATTGAAATACTGGTGCCGGTATTGATTGGTGCGGTAGTGGTGCTAATAGCGACAGTCGGATATTTGGCATGGCGATTGTATAATCAATCACCACATAAAGTATACACGGCGACGGAAAAAGTTGGTAACGGATTCGTGAGTTTGGGCTCACTTGGCTTTCGATTTGAGGGGAATAAGGCGACTGCTCGTAACGATGCGTCAGCGCAGGAAATTCGCGATTTTTTGAAAAAAGAAGTCGCTCAATCAGGCTGCAAGGACGACAATGGTGCGGCTAGCGTAATTGTAAATACTCAAGACGAGAAGCAGTTGCTGCTTGGATATGGTTGCGGCAGTACGGCTGCGCGAATGTTTGCAGTTAAGAAGGATGATGGCTGGAAAGCAATTTCACCAACTAACCAGTTTAATACGTTCGATATTCCAAGTTGTAAAATGACTGATGAAAATAATATCAGCAAGGAAATCGCACCGGTTTGCCAGAATGAAAGTCGCGCTGCAGAGAATGCTCCCCTGACTTATTCTTACAGAGTACGTTAGTCTCGGTATTGTACCAAATAAAAATCCCCGTTTCGTGCGGGGATTTAGTGTATTATTTTTTGCGGAGCAATCGCCGCTTTTTTGGTTTATCGCTTGCCAAATCGTCGGCATCAAAGTCGTCGTAAGTGACCATCAAGGCACGAGAGCTAATTTGGCGGATGGACTCGAGTGCTACGGAGACGATAATCAAGATACCGGTACCACCGATTGACAAGCGAGTGCCGGTCAGTCCGGTGATGTGATATATCAGATATTCAGCGACGAACGGCAAGATGGCGACCACGCCAAGTGCTAATGAGCCAAACAAGACCAAACGGTTGACGGTGCGGCGGAGATACTCTTCGGTTTGCTTGCCTGGGCGAACACCTTCGATGAAGCCGCCTTGCTTTTGCAAGCCTTCGGAGATCTCAGTAGCATCAAAACTAAAGCCCGTGTAGAAGTACGTGAAGGCAATGACCAGGATGAAGTACAATACCGGATAGATGAAGGCTTCAGCGGTGCTACCGGTAAAGCTGCCTGGGTTTGGCGCCTGGAACCAGGTGATCAAGGTGTTGGCGAGGGATTGTAGCCCTTCGTTGCCGGATGCTTTCATGATTTGACCAATGAACTGTGGCAAACTCAGGAAAGCTACGGCAAAAATGACCGGGATCACACCAGCGGCGATCAGCTTGACTGGCAAGATACTTTTAATGCCGCCGTAATTGCTATTGCCGTGGACGCGCTTGGCGTAGTTGATGGTGATGACGCGCTGTGCTTCGTTGATTTTCACGAGGAAGTACAGGACAATTAACATCATGAGTAAGAGGAAGAATACCACCCAGAACATGGTCGGGCTGACCGGCAATTGGAACCAGCCAAATACGCTCAGCGAGCCGTTTGAGGTGTCAAAGAGCGAACGGATGACAGTAGCCAGCATCTGAGGCAATTGGCTGACAATTCCTGCGAAAATCAACAGTGAGATACCATTGCCTACTCCCTGCTCGGTGATGAGCTCACCTAGCCACATCAACAAGACTGATCCAGCGGTCATGGCGACAACTGAAACTGTCCATTCCATGATGGTTGGGTCGCTCAGGACGGTTGATCCGCCAGCCAAGATGGTTTGACGCAAGATGAAGATGAAAGCAATTGACTGAACGATGGCCAGTGGGACGGTAATGCGGCGTGTCCATTGCTGAATTTTACGGCGTCCAGTTTCACCATCATCATGTAGTTCCTTTAGTTTTGGAATGGCTTTTGTTAGCAGCTGGATGATGATGCTGGCGGTAATAAATGGGCTCAAACCAACCAATACCAAAGAAAAGCTCGCCAAAGCACCACCTGACAGAAGATTAAGAAACCCTCCCAGATCTGTGCTGCCTAATGCTGAGCTGATAGCTTGGCGCAACTGTGTTGGCTCAGCTAGTGGCACTGGAATGTGCGCGAGTAATCGATATACGACAATGATACCTACTACAATTGATAGGCGTTTTTGCATATCTCTATTTTTCAATGACCGCCAAATGGTCTTCCAGCTAATCATACGTGTACTTTCCCCTCTGTCATTTCAATATATAGAATTCTCTAACCAGTATACAGGAGTATTTGGCTAAATACCAGTGTTGAACCTAAAAATACCAGCAAAGCAAAACGCCCCAGTTTACGAGGCGTTTTAGTTATCATAAGACTACGCGGGCCTTATTTTTCAGCAGACTCAACATCTTTTGCACTTTGGCGCAAAGGCGTTGCGACTTTTTCAAATGAGCCGCCAGCTTTTTCAATCGCTGTGACGACTGAAGCAGACGCAGCTTGGACTTTCAAATCAACCTTGGCTTTCAATTCACCGCGAGCGATCACCTTAACCGTGTGGAACGGTGTGGCGATGTAGCCTTCGGTAAATAGCAATGCGTTGTCGACGGTTTTGCCGTCAAAAGCGTTCAAGTGATCAAGGTAGACTACCTGAGCTGGCGTGCGCAAGCTCTTGAAGCCGCGAGCTTTTGGTACAGCCTGAGCCAGTGGGCGCTGACCACCCTGGAACATGGCGCGAAGCTTTTTACCAGTGCGAGCGTTCTGACCCTTGGTACCGCGACCAGCGGTTTTACCCTGACCAGCGGCGATACCGCGACCAACGCGCTTTTTATTTTTGTTTGCTGAAACTTGGAGATCGTTGTATTTCATTACTTAGCCTCCTTTTTAGCAGCTTTTTTGACTGGCTGAGCATTGAGCCACTCCTCGCGTGGAACCAGTGATTTCAATGCTTCAATGGTTGCGTAAGCGATGTTCACCTTGTTAGTTGAACCAAGCGACTTGGTCAGCAGGTTACGAACACCAGTTACACCGATGATCTGTCGGACAACACCACCAGCGATGATACCAGTACCAGGAGCAGCTGGTTTGATCAGCACGCGAGCACCTGAGAACTTAACTTCGCTGTCGTGCGGAATGGTTTCGCCATTCAGTGGCAAGGTGATCAAGTGCTTCTTAGCAACTGAGGTTGCCTTGGCAACAGCAGCTTGCACGTCGGCACCTTTGGCTACACCAACACCAACCTTATCTTTGCGGTTACCAACAACCACCAACGCCTTAAAGCGGAAGCGGCGGCCACCTTTCACCACGCGGCTCACGCGGTCAATGTTGATGACCAATTCTTCAAACTCTTTTGGTGCGTCATCGCGCACATTTCGCCGGTCATCGCGGCGACCACCACGCGGACTGCGAGGCCGACGGCCTTCTGCGCGTGGGGTAGTATTTGCAGCTTGTTCTGCCATACTAGAACTCCAATCCTTCTTGGCGCGCAGCGTCAGCCAAGGCTTTCAGGCGACCAGCGTACTGGCGGCCGTTGCGGTCAAAGACCACTGCGCTAATTTTACTTTTCTTTGCTTTCTTGGCAATTTCGGTACCGATGGCAGCACATTTTTCGCTCATCGTACCTTTTGCTTTGGTGCCAACGGTGGTTGCGGCAACCAATGTCTTACCAGCGACGTCGTCGATCAGCTGAGCACTGACGTGCAGGTTGCTGATGGTGACGGTTAGGCGTGGGCGCTCTGCGGTGCCTGAAACTTTCGCGCGAACGCGGTTTTTGCGAAGAGCTTGGTTGAGTAATTTCTTGTTTTCAGCCATGATTACTTACCTGTCTTTCCTGCTTTGCGCAAAATTTGCTCGTCAGCATACTTGATACCCTTGCCCTTGTATGGCTCAGGCTTCTTCAGCGCGCGAATTTCCGCAGCGACTTGGCCGACTTGCTGTTTATTGATACCGCTGACGATGATGGTCATCTTTTCGTTGGTAACGGTGATACCCTCTGGGGCTTTGTATTTGACTGGGTGTGAAAACCCGAGCGCCATTTCCAGCTCATTGTTACTGGAGCTGACGCGGAAACCGACACCATTGACCTCGAGGCGCTTCTCGTAGCCTTTGGTCACGCCGATTACCATGTTGTTGATCAGCGCGCGCATCAGACCGTGCTGGGCGCGAGCAGTTTTGGACTCATCCTTCGGATGAACCGTGACTTGTCCGTCTTCGACTTTCACCTCAACTGCTGGCGTGATGAATTGTGTCAATTCACCTTTCGGGCCCTTTACGACCACGTCACCAGAGTTAACCGTGATTGTCACACCGGCCGGAATAACCACCGGCAGTTTTCCGATTCGACTCAGACTCATTACTCACCTTTCGTGTGATTTGATATTAACCCTGGTATTTTAGCATAGATTAGGGGTAGAATGCAAGGTTTTTGATCGTTCTGCTTAGTTACCGTATGGAATGAGTAGAATAATCGCCAAAATGCCGAGAGCAATATATGTTGCTAGCGCAGCCTTGGTCAAATACGGTTCTGGCATGGTGTAGATTTTACGCACTTCGTAATAATCCCATAGCCGCCAACCAGAGATCATTAAAAGAATACCAGCGAAGATACTTAAATAGCCGCTGACATCAATATGCCAAAGAAAGTTTGGTGCATCAATTAGAGCGATAAGCATAGCTACTCCCACCGTCGACCAAAAGCGTATCTGAGGTTCCCGCCCAACAGCGATAAAGCAAGCGGCGGCGACCATGATTAACTCAACGAGAGGATTTTCCATAAATAGTACCTGAATATAATAGCCGGGAACTCCCTGCCCGGGGTCAGCACCGCCAATAAGCCAGCCTATTCCGTATAACAGTGGCACCATAATGACGATAGATAATAAAAAAGGTAAAAAATCAACGACTAAGACATCTTTAACAGTTATTTCTGCTTGGTTTGACGTTTTTGTCATATGGAGGAAGCTACGCATATGATTACAGTATAGCAAAATATATTGACATCAAGATCTGTATTAGATGAAGCTAGTTAATCTGAGGCATAAAAAATAAACGCCCTGCACAAGAGGACGTTTATTTTGTTTATTGCGATGTCTTAGTACACCTTCAGCAGCAACTCACCGCCAAGCTTCGCCTTGGCTGCTTCAGCGCCAGTCATGACACCTTTTGAGGTTGAGATGAGTACCAAACCGCGGCCGCTTTTCACCTTTGGAATCTCGCTAGCGCCGACGTAAACGCGACGACCAGGTTTTGATACGCGGGTGATCTCGTTGATGGTGCTGTTGGTACCCTCTTCGTTGATGGTAACGACCAGCACACCGCGAGGCTTGGCGTCCTCTAGCTTAACATCTGCGAGGTAGCCGTTTTTGACTAATTGTTCAGCGATGACTTTTTTCATCTTGCTGGACGGAACACGAACTTCCGTCTTGCCAACCAGTTTCGCATTGCGAATGCGCGTCAGAAGGTCGGCGATTGGGTCTGTAGTTTGCATAGACATTGTCGAATCTCCTTTCCTTCTTACCAACTACTCTTTGTTATACCTGGGATTTCACCCTTGGCTGCTTTTTCGCGGAAATTGATGCGGCTCAGGCCGAACTGGCGCATGTAGCCACGTGGACGGCCGGAAATGCTGTCGCGGTTCTTGTGCCGGGTTGGGCTCGAGTTGCGAGGCAATTTCTGCAGTCCGTCGAGGTCGCCAAGTTCTTTGAGCTCAGCGCGCTTTGCAGCGTATTTTGCGATCATCTTCAGACGCTTTTTGTCGCGAGCGACCATTGATTTCTTAGCCATTACCTGACGCCTCCTTTCTTCTCAAACGGCATGCCAAACTTCTCGAGCAAGGCTTTTGAAGCTTCTTTGTTACCGTTCTTGATGACAAATGTTACCTGCAAGCCGTGCAAAATCTGTGTTTCCTCAAACGTTAGTTCTGGGAAAATCGACTGCTCGATGATACCCAGGTTGTAGTTACCACCTTTGTCGAACTTCAAGCCAACGCCGTGGAAGTCACGCACGCGAGGTAGGGCTACGTTAATCAAGCGATCCATGAACTCGTACATCCGAGCACCACGCAACGTGACGCTGACGCCGATTGGCGCACCCATGCCTTTACGGATGCTAAAGCCAGCGATTGACTTCTTTGCTTGGCGGGCAACTGGTGCCTGACCGGTGATTTTCTCAACGGTGTTTTTGACAATTTCAAAGTGACGCTTGTCATCTTTCTTTTTGCCGGTACCAACGCTCACGATGATCTTTTCCAAAGCTGGCACTTGGTGCACGTTCTTTAGATCTAGTTCGGCTTGTAGTTCCTTTAGGTATTTCTCCTGGTACAAGGCTTTCAAGCGAGGAGCTGGCACGACGGTTTTCTTCTCTGCCATTATTTGATCTCCTTATTTTTTGCTTGGCGAGCGACGCGAGTTTTGCCGCCGTCAGCGTTCTTTACTAAACCAACCCGGCTGGTTTTGCCTGACTTTTCGTCAACAACCAGTGCGACTTTGCTGATGTCCATCGGTACGTGGATATCTTTCTTGCCGCCTTTTGGATTGTACTGGCTTGGCTTGACGTGGCGGTGTCCGACACCAACACCTTCGACCAGAACAGTCTGATCTTTGGTGTTAACTTTTAGGACTTTACCAGTCGTACCCTTGTTTTTACCAGCGATGATTTTTACGGTGTCATCTTTGTGAATACGAGCCATTAGAGTACCTCCGGAGCTAGGCTTACGATCTTCATGTAGCCCATGTCGCGAAGTTCCCTAGGTACTGGGCCGAAGACACGGGTAGCCTTTGGCTGCTTGTCATCGTTGATAATCACCACGGCATTGTCATCAAAGCAAATGGTTGAGCCATCTTTGCGGTGGATTTGGTCGCGGGTGCGAACTACCACAGCTTTAACGACAGATTTCTTTTTGACGTTGCCGGTTGGGCTGGCGTCCTTGACTGAACAGACGATCACGTCACCAACGCGAGCGTAGCGGCGGCGGGTGCCACCGAGGACGCGGATGCACAATACTTCTTTGGCACCCGAGTTGTCAGCTACCTTGAGGCGAGATTCTTGTTGGATCATTTGTCATCCTCCTTAGCCTCTTCCTCAGCTTCGCCAGAAACTTCAGCCTTTAGTTTGATAGAACCGCGAGACTTTTCAATCACCTTGACCAGCGTAAAGCTCTTGGTCTTGGAAATTGGGCGAGTCTCTTCGATTTGCACCTTGTCGCCTTCGCCTGCCTCATTGGTCTCATCATGAGCAGTGTATTTGCGAGTCACGGTGTACTGTTTGCCGTAGAGCGGATGCGTTTCGCGGCTGGTGACCGTCACGGTGATGGTCTTGTCGCGCTTGGCACTCGTTACGACGCCAATCAGTGTTCGTCGGGCCATTACTTGCTCTCCTTTTCGTTAATTTGTGTCAGCAGGCGTGCGATGTCCTTGCGGAGTGAGCGCAGCGCTTTTGGATTAACTAATTCGCCAGCAGCGTGAGAACGTTTTGCTTGAAGCAGGTCATTTCGCTTTTCGGCGATTTCCTTCTTCAAATCATCAACGGTCTTTACGACTGCTGCTTTTGCAGTTTTCTTTGCTTCAGCCATTATGCGTCCTCCCGCTTGATGAACTTACATTTGACTGGTAGTTTGTGGCTAGCCAGGCGCATCGCCTCACGAGCGACTTCCTCTGAAACGCCC
Source organism: uncultured Candidatus Saccharibacteria bacterium (assembly GCA_963526325.1). GTDB lineage: Bacteria > Patescibacteriota > Saccharimonadia > Saccharimonadales > Saccharimonadaceae > Nanosynbacter. The sequence continues at coordinate 99,952 of CAURNC010000003.1, read as the reverse complement.
TGCATTTCAAACATCACCGTGCCGGCCTTCACCTTGGCAACAAAGAACTCTGGATTACCCTTACCACCACCCATCTTCAAACCAAGTGGCTTGCGAGTAACTGGGGTGTGTGGGAAAATCCGGATCCAAATCTTACCACCACGCTTGATGTAGCGGGTCATTGCCTGACGAGCAGACTCGATTTGGCGGGAGTTGATGCGCTCGTTTGATTGTGATTGCAGTGCAAAGTCGCCGAACGCGATGTAATTACCACGGGTTGCATTGCCGCGATTTTTACCGATGCGCACTTTGCGATATTTAGTCTTTTTCGGTAACAGCATTTAGCGACTCCTTTCTCCCTTATAAATCCACACTTTCACGCCGATGATACCAGCTGGTGTCTGGGCGCGAGCACAGTGGAAGTCAATATCAGCACGAAGGGTGTGCAGTGGCACTGAGCCTTCAATCACCTTTTCGCGGCGTGCCATTTCAGCACCGTTCAAACGACCAGCCACCTCGATGCGGATACCTTTGGCACCAGCACTCATGGTGTTTTGTGCGGTCATTTTGGTTGCGCGGCGGAAATTGATGCGGCGTTCCAACTGGCGGGCGATGTTCTCAGCCACCAATTTAGCTGCTAGTTCCGGTCGGCGCACTTCTTCTATGTTGATGCGAACAGGTGACCCGACAATCTTCTCAACTTGTTTTTTCAATTCATTCACGCCAGCACCGCCACGGCCGATCACCACACCAGCTTTCGCTGTGTGAATAGTTACCGTGATCAAGTTGGCACTCCGCTCAATCTCAATACGATTGATGGTTGGGCGTGAGGCAAATTTCTTCTCAATCAATTCGCGGATTTCGTGATCCTGGCGAATTGCCTCCGCAAACTCTTTCTTATTGGCCGTAAACCAACGAGAGCTCCAGTTCTTGTGAACTTGTAGGCGGAAGTTGATTGGATTCACTTTTTGACCCATTTACTTCTCCTCCTCTTCTTCTGGTAGATATTGACCAACAGTGAGTTGACGCATATCTTCAGGGCTAATCATATCGCTAGTGATACCAACTTTTCCTAGAGATACTGTCAATTCTTCATTAAGTATTGCACGCTCAGCTGAAGTAGGAGCATGGTTTGGATTTAATACACTCATTATGCTTCCTCCTTCTTCGCAGGCTTGGCAGATTTGATCTCTGCTTTGGCCTTGGTCTCTGGTTTTTTCGCAGGCGCTTTCTTTGGCTTCTCAGTACCAGTTACTTCAACCAAGATGTTTGACGTCTTTTTCTGGAATGGCAAGGCGCGACCCTTTGACGCTGGCTTAAAGCGGCGCAGGCGTGTACCAGTGGTAACGCTCAAGGTGGTGATCACCAAGCTTTTGGCGTCCAAACCGTGATTGTTGATGGCGTTTGCCTTGGCACTTTCGATGGCCTTTTTGACTGGCATAGCAGCGCGTTTTGGCACGTGCTCCAGGATAACCAATGCGTCAGCGACGGTGCGGCTGCGTACCAGTGCGGCCACCAGGCTAACCTTGCGTGGTGTTTGGTCAACACCTTTGGCGTAAGCGCGAACAGTATACGTAGTATCAGCCATGACTACTTCTTATCCTTTCCGCCGTGCTTACGGAACTTACGAGTTGGGCTAAACTCACCGAGTTTGTGACCAACCATGTTTTCGGTAATCAGCACAGGCACGTGCATCTTACCGTTGTAGACAGCAATCGTTCGACCGACCATTTCTGGGGTGATAGTCGAAGCGCGCGCCCACGTTTTGATAACGGTTCGATCGTCAAGGCTGAGAGCAGCGACTTTTTTCGCAAGCTTCACATCGACGAATGGACCTTTCTTTAATGAACGACTCATCGTGATTTACCTCTTCCTCTTCGCGTCGTGACGCGTGCGTACGATTAATTTATTTGAGCCTTTGCGGCGGCGAGTTCGATAACCCAGCGTCAATTGACCCCATGGCGTACGTGGTGCTTTACCAGTACCGTGGCGACCACCGTCACCACCACCATGTGGGTGATCTGCGGCGTTCATGACGACACCGCGAACCGTTGGGCGAATACCCTTGCGGCGGCGGCGACCAGCTGAACCGATCTTCACGTTCTGGTGCTGGACGTTACCGACTGTACCGATGGCAGCAGTTGCTTCCAGGCGAACTTTGCGAACTTCACCAGATGGCAATTTGATGGTTGCGTAATTGCCCTCTTTGGCCATCAACTGAGCTTTGGCACCAGCGGCGCGAACCATTTGTGCGCCTTTGCCAGCAGTCAGTTCAATAGCATAAATCATCGTACCAACAGGGATAGCAGACAGTGGCAGGCGGTTTGACGCCTCAATTGGTGCTGTCTCACCAGTCTGAATCGTCTTGCCCTTAACCATCGAGGTGTCGGCCAACACGTAGTGGTACAAATTGTACTGATCCTTCACCCGAGCGATGCGTGCTGAGCGGTTTGGATCGTACTCAATTTCTTCAATTGTCAGCGTCAGACCAGCCGGCAAATTGTGGTTCACCAAACGGTAGTGACGGCGAACGCCACCGCCGCGATGACGCACGGTGATGCGGCCTTGGTTGTTGCGGCCGGCATTTTGCTTTTTGGCTTTGATCAGACTTTTGAGCGGTTTTCTTGTCGTGATGTCCGACAAATCCTGGCTCGTCATGCCGCGACGAGCAGGAGTGGTTGGATTGTAAGCTTTCACTGGCATTACTTGGTCTCCTCCATCTGCTGCTCTACTGCGTCAAACACATCGAGCTTATCGCCATCTTTCAGCGTCACGTAAGCCTTCTTCCAATCCTTGCGCGTGGTCGTGCCAGGATAGCGGTTCTTGCCTCGTGAGAAACGCACAGCTTTACCGTCTTGGACCAAGGTTTTGACCTTTAGGACAGTAACGTCAAATTGCGCTTCAACTGCTGCTTTGATCTCGTTTTTATTCAGGTTCAACGGAACGCGGAACACGTAGACACCATTGGCGCTCTGTGCGTAGGCTTTCTCGCTGATGCGTGGGATAATTGTCATCTGTTTCATATTACGCTTCCTCCTTACCCAGCCACTCAGTGATTACTGGCAGAGCTTTCGGGGTTATGACAATAGTATCCGCATTCAGAATGTGGTAGACGCTGAGGTAGCTCGCACGGATCACCAATACGTTCTGGATGTTGTTTGTCGCACGCATCAATTCTGGCGTCTTTTCGTCGACAACGATCAGTACGCGGCGCTCAAACTTGTTGTCCGCCAAGAAGGTTGCGACCTCTTTGGTCTTGCCGGTCGTCTTGATGTCTTTGACGACGATCTTCTTCGCTTCATTGGCTACCGTCAAGGCTTGGCGAATTGCCACTTTCTTGGCGGTTTTAGACAATTTTTTGGTGTAGTTTTCGTTGCCGCGTGGACCAAAGACCACACCACCACCGCGCCAGATTGGGTTACGGGTTGAGCCGAAACGTGCTCGACCAGTTCCCTTTTGCTTCCATGGTTTTTTACCACCACCGGAAACTTCACCACGCTGCTTGGTGGTTGCGCTTGCTAGGCGGGCGTTTGCTAGGTAGCTATCGTATGCCAATTTCAACAGTTCGTGATTTGGCACTTCAACAGCGAAAATGTCTTTAGGAAGTTTGGTTGATTCAGCCATTACTTATTACCTCCTAAAATAATCAGCCCTTTTCGTGGCCCAGGGACAGCGCCCTTCACCCCGATCAGATTAGTCTCTGGATCAACGTATGCCACTTCCAGGTTCTTGACGGTAACACGCTCGTGACCCATGTGGCCAGCCATCGTCTTACCCTTGAACACTTTTTGCGGATACATCGAGCCAATTGAACCTGGCTTACGAGTATTACCTTTACCACCGTGCGTCTTGCGGTGACGCTTAAAGTTGTGGCGTTTAATGGTTCCAGCGAAACCTTTACCTTTGCTAGTTCCGGTTGCATCGACAGAATCGCCGACTTCGAACGCGGAAACATTGATTTCGTCGCCAACCTTGAGACCTTCAGGGATCTCGTCGACGCGGAATTCCCGAATGTGCTTCGGGGTCACTTGGGCTGGCTTCACGTGTCCAGCCACGGCCTTGCTCAGGTTCTTACCCTCTCCATAAGCGACCTGTACCGCATTGTAACCGTCGGTTTCGACAGTCTTCACCTGAGTCACGGTGACAGGGCCGGCTTGGATCAGCGTCACCGGAATGGCTTTGCCGTCTTCAGCCAAGAGCTGGGTCATACCAAGTTTGGTACCGAGAAGTGTTTTCACTTTTCCTCACTCCCACTTAAATACTCCTGATGACGTGCGGTTTCTGGGTTCTGAGTGAGGTGTTCACGATAAACACTTCAACCATAGTCAGACCTGCTCATTCATCAAGGAGAACAGTTGATATTACGCGTAATAGAAATTACCTTGTGATTGTAGCACAAAACACTAGCTATAGTCAAGTAGGCTAGATCATCACACCCACTGGCGTAAATGAGGTCAAAATTGCCATCAAAATGAGGGTGACGTACCAGATTTTGCGGTTAAATTGGTACTGCTCAATTTTGAGAACAAGGAGTAGTGCAACGAACAAACCAACTGGTACCGCCTGCACCGTAAAAGCGCCCAGTTCAAAGGGGTTTTTGAGACGTAGCCACAGTGCGCTGAGGATGACAAATATCACCAGTTTCAAGAAAAAGGTGCCGTCATTTTCATAAATTCGCTCGCGACCCTTGCGACTGAACAAGGCGCTGGACTTTGAGCGGTTGCGGGCGTAAGTACGAGATTTTTGTTTTGTCATAAGCTTGATGAAAATTATAGCATAAAAAATCCGCCCCGTTCAAGAGGCGGAAATTTCTAGCGCGTTAAAATTACATACGAATCTCAGCGTCAACGCCAGCTGGCAAGTTCAAGTTCTGCAAGCTGTCGATGGTCTTTGGTGTGGCGTTGGTAATGTCAATCAAACGCTTGTGAACGCGGCGCTCGTAGGTCTCACCACCCATTTTATATACGTGTGGGCTTTTTACCACTGTGTAGGTGCTGCGACGAGTTGGTAGTGGCACTGGGCCAGCAACATTCGCGCCAGTGCGAATCGCAGTGTCGATGATTTGTTTTGCTGATTGGTCGATGACCTTGTGGTCGTACGCCTTCAGACGGATGCGGATTTTAATCCCGGTATCTTGAGCCATAGCTCCTCCTTATGTGCAATCCCGTAACCTCTAATCATCCTACTGTATGAACGACCGAGTTCTCGAGATAAATTAGTAATAACTAGGTGATTATACCAATTTCCCTAGGCTTTATCAAGGTGAGCGATCATTTCACTGATGATTGCAGCGGAATTGTTGAGCGACTCCTTTTCGCGCTCGGTTAGTGGATAGCCTGTCAAAATTTTCACGCCGTCACAACAAATAATCGACGGCAAGCCCAGCACGACATTATCTAGTCCATATTCACCCTCAGCCAGTGAACAAACTGGATAGACCGTGCGTGTCGATTGACGTAAGGCCGAGACAATCTTAGAAACCACAAAGCCAATGGCAAAATACGTCGACTTCTTTGTCTCGATCACTCGGTAGGCGCGGTCACGGATTTTCTGCTCAATGCCCTCAACCAATTCCTCGGTGAATCCTGGATATTTACGAATCGGCACTTCGCCGACCTGCGCCGTTTCGATGGTCGAAAACGAAGAATCACCGTGTTCGCCCAAGATGTACGCGTCGACCGCCTTGCTGTCGACATTCAGCGCGTCGGCCAGGTACGACTTTAGCCGTGACGTGTCCAGTGTCGTTCCCGTACCAAACACTCGGGTTTTCGGTAGTCCTGACTCTTTCAACGCTACGTACGTCAAGACATCGACTGGGTTACTGACAACGATCAAATATGGCCTGGCGCCGCCAGCCATGATGTTTTTGACGATGTCACGCATGATGTTAGCATTGACGCCGACCAACTCAAGCCGTGTCTGACCTGGCAACTGCGGCGAACCGGCGGTGATAACCACGATGTCATCGTCGTTGATATCAGCATAGTCCCCCGGGCGCACCACCACGTTTCGATCAAGCCCCATGGCGTCGTTGATGTCCGCGGCTTGACCCCACGCCAAATCCGCATTGCGGTCAATCAATACAATTTCTTCAATCACACTGCGCAGCGCACACGCATACGCCGTCGTTGCGCCAACCATTCCGCCGCCACCGATAATCACCAATTTCTGTTTATTCACCATATCTCCTTTTTGTGTTAGATGTATTGTCTATACTATTTTACCATAGGTACTATGTCGTTAGGACCTGGGTTGAGGTTGCAAGACGCCTCGAGGCCAAAGCCCTCCCTAGCTCGGCCTTGATCCATGGCACGAATATTATACCCACCAGTAGCATTTGGGTCGGCATCAACAAAGTAGTAATGTGTCTCTCCCTCAGGGAGCTGGCGTGGAATGCACATATGAGCGCCACCATTATCCTTTTCTTTCCAACCATCACGCGGATATCCTTTGCCCTCACAGCGCGTGGAGTCAACTTCTGTGGCAATTTTATCCCAACCACTACTAATCAGTGCGTCTCCCCAAGACAATGCATATTCTTTGCCCTGGAAACATACTTTCAAGCTCTCATCGTCAGAGAAACCGGCCGTATTTTCTATGTTTGGGTATTTTGACGAAGCCTCAGTATCAAGGCCACCATCAACTGGAGAAGTGTCTTCCGTACTGACAACTTCTGGCTGCGCAACGTGCTGCTCATCTGCTGGTTTTTCGCAGCCGACTAGGCTTAACGACAGGGTGCCAGCTGCCGCCACAGCTGCAGCTCGCCTCCACCAAGAAAAACCGTATTCCAACCCCGCTTCTCTGTTCATATGATTACTCCTTATTTGGTTAATGCTACCCTCTCCTGACCCTTTACCCATTACCATACCAATGCGGCTTATGATTGTCAATACAAAAATACCCCCGATGATCGAGGGTATTCTTGGTAATCTACTAGAGTGATTACTTGTTGATCTTGGTGATCACACCAGCACCAACAGTACGGCCACCTTCGCGGATAGCAAAGTTCAAACCTTGTTCCATAGCGATTGGGGCGAGCAACTTAACCTTGAAGGTTACGGTGTCGCCTGGCATGACCATTTCTTTGTCAGCTGGCAATTCAACTTCACCAGTCACGTCCGTGGTGCGGAAGTAGAATTGTGGCTTGTAACCCTTGGAGAATGGAGTGTGGCGACCACCTTCTTCCTTCTTCAAGATGTACACTTCAGCTTCAAACTCGGTGTGTGGAGTAATGGTGCCTGGCTTACACAAAACCTGACCGCGCTCGATGTCGCTGCGCTCGATACCACGTAGCAAAATACCAGCGTTGTCACCTGCTTGACCCTGGTCAAGAGATTTCTTGAAGGCCTCAATACCAGTCACGACCGATTTTTGGGTTGGCTTCAAACCAACGATTTCAACTTCATCGTTCAATTTAACAACACCCTGCTCGATACGACCAGTTGCCACAGTACCACGACCCTTGATTGAGAATACGTCCTCAATTGGCATGATAAATGGCTTGTCCATATCACGAACTGGCTCTGGGATGTAGCTGTCCATAGCGTCAACCAGTTCCATGATGGCGTCTTCGTACTTCTCATCGCCTTCAAGAGCCTTCAAAGCTGAGCCCTTGATGATTGGAGCGTCTTTGTCAAAGCCGTTAGCTTCCAGAAGCTCACGAACTTCTTCTTCGATCAGCTCGACCATCTCTTCGTCAGCCATGTCCATCTTGTTCAAGAAGACAACCAACTTAGGCACACCAACCTGCTTTGCCAGCAGCACGTGCTCACGAGTCTGAGGCATTGGACCGTCAGTTGCAGCGATAACCAACACTGCACCGTCAACCTGAGCAGCACCGGTGATCATGTTCTTGACGTAGTCGGCGTGACCTGGCATGTCAACGTGCGCGTAGTGGCGCTTTGGTGATTCGTATTCTTGGTGTGAAGACGCGATGGTGATACCGCGGGCTTTTTCTTCTGGTGCGTTGTCGATCTGATCGTACGCGATTGGTTTGTTAACTGCGCTTGGAAGGCGCTTTGCCAACACTGCAGTAATCGCAGCGGTCAGCGTAGTCTTACCGTGGTCAACGTGGCCCATTGTACCCACGTTAACGTGCGGTTTGCTTCGGTCAAATGCATCTGCCATTTGTAGAAGTTCTCCTTATTTAATTATTATTTCACGCGGGTATGACCAATTAAAGGCTCCACGGCGTATGCGCTTAATTATAGCGGGTTTTATAATATTTCGCAAGGAAATCGTCTCTGATTTTACAAAATGTACCGTTCGGGAGGTTTAGGTGAATAGGATTAGCGTAAATAGCGTCACGAAACGTCCTGTTCAGTGCGTCGTGACAAGCCGATGACGTCGCGAGCGCGCACCAGATAGAACATATCATTTTCACGGTCGCCTATCATCAGCATTGGCTCGCCAAAACTCAGCGGTAAGTCCGTAACTTTTTGGATGTTTCCATCTAGGCTTGGCGGTTCATTTAGTTCTGGGTTCCATACCGTTAGTCGATCCGCCCGCACGGTAAACGGCTCAGTGCCCTTGTCATCGCCGACTTCTTGCAGCGGAGCGTCGCTCCACGAAACAACGTTCAATACATCACTTGGCAAACAACGATACGCCATGACGGAACATTCGCCACCAAACTGATGCGGGTCATCGATTAGTCCCAGCACACTGTGCGCCTCATCGTCATATTGTTTTAGTATCTCAAGCTGCTCTTCTAGAGAAAACTGATAGAATGCCTCCTCAAACACGCCTCCAGCATCCTCAGCAATGTTATGCAACTCATCAACGGCAAATTCTAGATCTTCCGCGCCATTGTCCAAGTTTTCAAACCGTAATAATTTGTCACGACTAGGTATCACATAGATATTCCGCGACTGACCATTCAATTGATCAAACACCGTCGCTTCAACCACCGCGTGAACTGATCCATCGTATTCAACAAAGTTCGTCCCACCGAGGGAAACTCTATCGCTGTCGATAAATTCAGGTTTCAACCTACCATCTGCGCTATCTGGCGTCAGTACAAAGCCCGACAAGCTGACAGCATCAAGCTCACCGACGTACGGCAACTCATCGTTCAGCGTCTGGATATGTTCACGCAGCGTGTCCGGAAAGTCAGCCTTATCAGTGTGTGAAAGATCGGTCGCCAATTCCCATGCCAACTGCTGAAACTCTTCAGTAAAGATCGTCTCAAACAAATCTGCACCGTCGGCAATACCTTCTTCGTCAGTTGGCATGATGTCCACCACGTCTTTCATGTCGACCCGAAACAGGACCGACTGATCTTCTTTGTCAAACATCTCCAGGACTGGGCGATTGCCACGCCAGGTGAAAATTGGTAGGTCACCAAAGAGAACTTGCTTATCTGCGTCAACATCAACACCATATTCATTCGCGCCAACTCGCCGAATGTATGCTTTACACTCCACTTGCACGCCAGTACCATAGATCATCTCACTCAACATCGTGTTCAAATCACCTATCAGCTCTCGCCTGGACGCGGTATCTTGAATATCATTAACCTCGACGACTTCTTCGGTCTTGTCGACATAATGACGCAGTTTGCGGATGTGACGTGGTACACGGCTGGTGTCGGGCAATAGCTCTGCTGTTACGATCGCTTGCCGGTCAATTGGAAAATAATAGTCCATTGCCGTATCATTCTGTACCGTACGCACACATAAAGCCGCCATCTCCTTGGTGTACGTAGCAAATGGCGCTGACTCATCAAGGTCAATCTCCAGCGACGTCACCACGTCCGCCACACCCTCAACAGCCTGTAGACCGTGCGAACCGTCTTCAGTTTGGGCGTAACCGATGACCCTCACCCGCTCACCTTCAATTTCGTCCGTGCGCATTACTCGCTCAACATTACCCAACGCCTCAGCCTCTTTATCACTGCCAAGCTGTGTATTGGCCATGGCAATTTCTCGCCAATCATCCGTTGACAATCGACCCAACAAATTGACGCCAGTCTCTACTTGCGGTGACCTCATATAGTTGTATCGTATACCTCTATGACCGAAACTTCAAGCATAATCATCGCTCCATGCGGTATACTATAACCATGAGCAAGAAAACGCTGGTTGAGCTTGACCCATGGTTGGCGCCGCATGAAGGTGTCATCAATGCCCGCAAGGCGTATGTTTCGTCGACACTTGAGAGGGTTTTGGATGGAAAACCGCCGGCGGAGTTTGCGCTAGGGTTTCATTATTTTGGGCTGCATCAGACAGCGGTGGGCTGGACGTTTCGCGAATGGGCGCCGAATGCTACGCGCATAGTAATGGTTGGCGATTTTTCCGATTGGCAGGAGCGCGAGGAATTTGTCTTGCGGCCGGGTGTGCATGGTGAGTGGAGCGTTGATTTGCCAAAGCATGCGCTACATCATGGCCAGAACTATAAGCTGCGCGTCTATTGGCCAAATGGCGACGGCTGGCGCTTGCCGTCATACGCCACCTACGTTGTCCAAGATGATGATTCGGTGGATTTTTCGGCTGTAATTTGGCAGCCTGATGAGCCATATCGGTGGCAGCATGATATTCCGCCTGCGCCAAACGTACCGCTGATTTACGAGGCGCATGTCGGCATGAGCAGCGAAGAGGAAAAGGTCGCTAGCTTCAACGAATTTACCGCGGGCGTCCTGCCACGCATCAAACAATCTGGCTATAATACCATCCAGCTAATGGCTATCGCCGAACACCCGTACTATGGCAGTTTCGGCTATCACGTCAGCAACTTTTTCGCCGTGTCATCACGCTTTGGCACGCTCGATGATTTCAAGCGGTTAGTTGACGCGGCGCACGGATTGGGGTTACGCGTTATCATTGATATCGTCCACGCCCATGCCGCTAAAAATGAAGTCGAGGGCCTCGGTAATTTCGCGGGTGATCCAACGCAATATTTCAAACCTCACGACCATCCAGCGTGGGATTCGCGGTTGTTTGATTATGGCAAACCGGAAGTGCTGCACTTTTTAGCCAGCAATTGCCGCTGGTGGTTAGATGAATACCACGTTGACGGCTTTCGCTTTGACGGCGTGACCAGCATGCTATATCACGACCACGGTTTAGGCAAAAGTTTCACCAGCTATGATGATTATTTTGGCGACGATGTTGATAAAGACGCATTGGTCTATCTTAGGCTGGCAAACGACGTCATTCACGCCGTTCGCCCCGACGCCATGACTATTGCTGAGGAAATGAGCGGGCTACCGGGCTTGGCGGCGCCGACAGAACACGGCGGCTTGGGCTTTGATTATCGATTGGCAATGGGTGCGCCTGATCTCTGGATCAAAACACTGAAAGAAAAGCGCGATGAAGATTGGGATTTGGGCGAGCTGGCACATACGCTGAGTTCGCACCGCCCAGAGGAAAAAGTCATCACTTACGCCGAGAGTCACGACCAGGCCTTGGTCGGCGACAAGACGCTGATTTTTCGACTGATCGACAAAGCCATGTACTGGCACATGGACAAAGCCGACCCCGACCTGACCGTGGAACGCGGCATAGCCCTGCACAAACTTATCCGCCTGCTGACCGCCGGACTACATGGTGGTGGTTACCTTAATTTCATGGGCAATGAATTTGGGCATCCCGAATGGATCGACTTTCCGCGTGAAGGTAATCATTGGTCGTTTAAGCACGCCCGCCGCCAGTGGAGTTTACGCGACAATGGTTTTCTCAAGTACCAATGGCTGGGTGAGTTTGATGCGGCACTGATGAAGCTCATCCAAACCGTTGATGACCCGAGCATTCACTACCTGACCATTCGCCAGCATGACCATGTTGTCAGCTTCATCCGTGGTGACCTGTTATTTATCATCAACTTTTCGCCCGACCAGTCGTGGACGGATTATGACGTGCCGGCAGTGGCTGGGTCATACCGAGTAGCCCTCAGTAGCGACGACCAGCAGTTTGGTGGTCACGGACGAGTTCAGCAAGACCAGCAGTATTTCACCACACCAGGGGCGCATGGCGATAACATCCAGGCATATCTACCAGCACGTAGTGGACTGGTTCTGCGTAGAATTGACTAGGATTTGACAGTTTGCTTGAACGTAAGCGGTATACTTGACTTTTTTACTGTAGTATGATATCATACAAGTAGCTTTTCATTCGCCGTGAAGCGTTTGAAAAGAGTACTTGCCTATTCATCCATCTTTTTCCTGAGCTTGAGAGGAGGTGAAGAAGATGGGAATGGTCTGGGGAATTGTCGCCTTCGTGGTGACATTCTTTCTAGTTTCGAGAATTCTGCGTGCCCTTGTGCGCCGCAGAATCATTTCCCGACGAACAGGATCTACGATCCTGTTCGTCGGGCTTTTCCTGTCAATGGCACAATATTTCGTGCCGTTGGCAGGAGGATCGCAAAGGCAGTCCCAGGCCGTCTTTGCGATAATCGCGGGGATAATACTGTATCTCAACGCGATTGAACTGTCCTACGCCTTTCTCCCGAAGTCGTGGGATGACGAAGAGTGAGGGTAAGGGCGAGTGGCCTTGCCCACCGAAAATAGTTCGCCGAATCGGCTCAACCTGATTGAGTGCCTTGTGGCATTCTCGGGTTGACCAAACCCGATTCAGCTTGAGCCAGTTCGGTGGGCTATTTTCATATCATTGACTTTTTTGTAAATATGTGCTATATTATGAGTTAGCCTGTTCGGCACCTCTCGTGAGGTCGCTGACTGCGCTTCGCTGCCAAGCCAGATGCTTGGTGGCTTGAGGCGCGGAAAGGCCGCACCTCACATTTATTCCGAGAGGGGGTGAGAATGATGCCCATCTGGAAAGTACAGTCTTGTGCGATAGCCGTACTGGTCATCGCACTGATTATTCCGGCTTTGGCCGGAATATCTGTCCAATTCAACCAGGACGCTCCGTCCTGGTTGAATAGCCCCGTTACAGGGGTGGTATCTATCGTGGTAATCGGGGCCGCACTCGCGGTCCTGGTTACCACCCTCTTCATTGTAGATGAGGAGGAAGAGTAAGATGCTCCGCGCCAGCAGAGGCGCGTGTTAATAAATATCTGCAAAATCGCGGAAACACCGCGTCCCCGCAGATGTTGCGGGGTTTTTCTTGGCAAAAATTTGATAAAGTTTGATACACTAATTATTGATGAACAGGATAAATAAAAAAGTACCAGAAATCTTACTACAGTCACTCGGCAAAATTGCTCGCCTTCCCTTGCCAATTCCTGCCCAAGTGATTGAAAAAATTGACGAAAGCTTAACCCCAAACATGCGCGCTTTGCGGCTGGTTCTGACCATCTCCGAAAAGCTCCTCAGTATGGGCGTGTCGGCTCGAGATGTGGTACATATGATGCTTGGCATCACCAGAACCTACTGTAAACAGCCAGTTCACATGGATATCAGTTCAACGCTCATCACTGTGTCGCAAGACCGCGGCATCAACCGTGAGCCACTGACCCTGATTCGCGCTATCACCTTAGTGGATGTCAATTATCAGACCATCCAAGCGCTGCAGACATTGTCCCGCGAAATCCGCTATCAGCACATTCACTTGAGCGAGGCTGAGGAACGGCTAGAAAAGATCATCAATCCTGAAAAACGTCATCCCCGATCTCTCGTCGCCCTATCAGGCGGCGCGTTGAGTGCTGGTGTGGTGGTGATGTATGGCGGTAGTTTACAGATGGCACTCCTGGCTATGGCGGTCGGCACACTCAGCACGGTTGCCATGCGTCTGTTGTGGCGTGTCGGCGTGTCGGTATTTTTCACGCAAATCATCATGTCGCTCTGTATCACACTCATCGCCACTGCTGTTGTCTGTGTCAATACCAAGTTTAATTTGGCATTCAATCCGACACTGATCGTGATCGGTGGAATCGTCCTGTTAGTGGCAGGCATGATGATCGTTGGTGCGTTTCAGGATGCAATTGATGAATATTACGTCACGGCAAACGCCCGACTGTTGCGAGTGCTGATGGCAACCAGTGGTATCGTGGTTGGCGTAGCTATTGGCCTTCATATTGCCACCAGATTGGGTATTAGTTTTCCAACCACCCCAGACCGTTTGACGTTGGTGGATAATTATACGCAGTACATCGGTGCAGCGGTGATCGCTTCAGCATTCGTCATCGGCAATCACGCGCCGTTCTTTGGCACCATCCTGGCCGGTCTTGTGGGAGCTAGCGGTTGGGGGCTATTTCAGCTGTTGACTGACGCCGGCTGGGATGTATTACTGGCGAGCGGTGCAGCAGCTGCAGCCATCGGTTTGGTGGCAACCTTCATGTCACGGCTATGGCGTATCCCGTCTCTAGCCATCATCGGCGCGGGTATCGTGCCACTGGTGCCAGGTTTGTCGTTGTACAATGGCTTGATGGGTATCATCAGCCAAGCGCCGTCCGACCCAGGCTACGTTGTCGCTTTGGCCAGTTTGGCACGAGCCGTCATGATTGGATTTGCTGTTGCTGTAGGCGCGTCATTTGGTAATGCCGTTGGTCGTCCCATTCGCAGTCAAATCAGGAAGCTTTTTGTTGGGATACCGACGACTGCAGAGTAGCAGTTGACGCGTGAACAGCTTGCTGGGCGAATTTGCTAGTCAGATAGAACCATAACGCCCCAAGTCCACCAGCAGCGGCCTCATAGACCACGAACGAAAATTCTCGGTGCACAAATCCTTGAACACAGGCCATGACGGCAGCCACTGACAGCCCTAGCATGATGCTTTTTTGCTGGCGTGTGAACAAACTGGTGGTAAATGGCAGCATAAATGCGTAGAATGCAAAGACGATGATGGATAGGCGTGAAAAGATATAGTGCAGCCCGTGCTGGGTGTCATTAGGAAAGATGGCTATGGCCATGCCACAAAAAGCTATGGTCCGCAGTGCTACCAAACTCAGCCTGGCAGTAGCCACCGCCTCAGCCTGCTCCAAAATGCCAGACATCGACTCCGCCAAGCACCACATGATGACTGCCATCATAGCGATGGCAATGTTAAATATAAACGAAGACAATTCACCGCGCTCACCCAGGGCGCTGAAGCTCCAATTTACCCATTGTGGCTCTGAAGTTAAACATGCCGACAGAGCGATCCCCACCAGAAAAACGAGTGTCATCCAAACAGTCAACCTGGCTGGCGCAAGCTTCTGGGTTGACAGAATGAATAATTTCATGAATACATTATACCATATGAAAACCCCGGCTGTTGACCGGGGCTTTTTGATGATTATTTGTTGCGCTTTTCGATGATCTCTTGAGCAACATTTGGTGGAACTTCCTCGTACTGAGCTAGCTCCATGGTGCTGGCTGCACGACCCTGCGACATCGAGCGGATGTCTGAGGTGTAGCCGAACATGTTTGCCAGCGGCACAAAGGCCTTGACCAATTTGGCACCGCCCATCAAATCTTCCATGGTGTCGATGCGACCACGGCGTGAGTTCAGGTCGCCGATGATATCACCCATGAACTCTTCTGGGGTGGTTACTTCAACTTTCATGACTGGCTCAAGCAGGATTGGCGTTGCTTGTTTGATACCTTCGCGGGCTGCCAAACTACCTGCCAATGAAAAGGCTAGTTCTGAGGAGTCGACATCGTGGTATGAGCCATCGTACAGGGTTGCTTTGACGTCAACCACTGGATAGCCAGCGATAACACCACCCTCCAAGGTTTCACGAATACCCTTCATGACAGCTGGGCGGTACTCTTGTGGCACCACACCACCCTTAATTTCATCAACAAACTCAAAGCCTTTACCAGCCTCATTTGGTTCAAAGCGTACCCAGACGTCACCATACTGACCACGACCACCAGACTGCTTGGCGTGCTTACCCTGGACTTCAGCCTTGCCCTTAATTGATTCGCGGAAGGCCACTTGTGGCTCACCGATGTTCGCTTCAACCTTGAACTCACGCTTCATACGGTCGATCAAGATATCCAGGTGCAACTCGCCCATTCCAGACATGATAGTCTGGCCAGTTTCTTCGTCAGTGTGAATGCGGAAGGTTGGGTCTTCCTCAGCCAAACGCTGCAGAGCCAACGCCATCTTCTCTTGGTCAGCCTTTGATTTTGGCTCAACGGCGATGGATACTGGCGGCTCTGGGAATTCAATTGATTCCAGAGCAATTGGATGCGCTGGGTCAGTCAAGGTGTTACCAGTACCAGTGTTTTTCAGACCAACCACCGCAGCGATGTCACCAGCAGCGATCTTGTCGATTTCCTCACGCTTGTCGGCGTGCATTCGCACGATACGACCAATGCGCTCTTTGTCGCCAGTCGTGGTATTCAGGACGTAGCTACCAGAGTTCAAAACACCTGAGTAAACGCGGATAAAGATCAATTTACCAACAAATGGGTCGGTCGCAATCTTGAAGGCCAAAGCACTCATCGGTTCTTTGTCGTCTGGCTTGCGGCTCACTTCGTCGCCAGTCTTTGGATTTTTACCCCAAATTTCGTCAACGTCCAACGGACTTGGTAAGTAGTCAACCATCAGGTCAAGCACCTTCTCGACGATGACACCACGACCGTCACCACCAGTGACCAAGAAGAAGTCACCAGCCAACACGCGCTTACGCAAGGCAGACTTCAGCTCGTCGATAGTAATCGCCTCTTCACCTTGGTCGAGGAACTTCATCATCAATTCATCATCAGCTTCAACGGCATTTTCCACCAACAGACTACGAGCGTTCTGGCACTTTTCCAGCATATCGGCTGGAATTTCACCCTGTACCAATTCGTGGTCAGAAAAGTCAGTGTAGGTGTACGCCTTCATGTCGACGAGGTCAACCACACCGTTGATGGTCTTTTCAAAACCAATTGGGATGTGAATTGGGAACGCTTGCTTGCTCAAACGGTTGTGAATTGATTCCAGAGATTTCCAGAAGTCGCCACCAGTTTGGTTAATCTTGTTGATGAAGCAGATACGCGGCACACCATATTTGTCAGCCTGGCGCCACACTGTCTCAGACTGTGCCTCAACGCCCATCTTACCATCAAACACCGTCACTGCACCGTCGAGGACACGGAGTGAACGCTCCACCTCGGCGGTAAAGTCGATGTGTCCTGGGGTGTCGATGATGTTGATCTTGTGACCCTTCCAGAAACAAGTCACCGCTGCCGAGGTGATGGTGATACCACGTTCTTTTTCCTGCGCCATCCAGTCGGTGGTGGCACCGTCGCCGTCGCCCTTCACCACACCGATTTTGTGGGTCAAACCGGTGCGGTACAAAATACCCTCAGTTGTCGTCGTTTTACCGGCGTCAATATGGGCAATAATACCGATATTTCTAAAATTTTTCAGCGGAACATTCGTCTCTGCCATAATTTTCCTTTATTATTACGTTAATTTGTCGAGATCTTTGGTCAATTTTTTGGCACCAAAAAACTACTCTTGTTGCCAATTATACCAGATAGTTACAGAAAATAATAGCTCGATTTTATGGGTTAGCTTCCAGGATTATCTTGGCAATAATCCAGTAGGCTGTCCCAGTTAATTTTCTGCCGAGCCTCTTCGGTCATTTTCCGTGTGTCATACTCTTCCAGCTTTTTGTTAGCATTACGCAGGAAGATACCGAGCCCAGTTCTGGCGATGCCCTGCAGCTTGCTATTCGGCACCGCCTCGTTCAGCCAGTCTTTGATTATTTTGATTGTCTCCGGGTCAATCAATACTAAGCCGTAACTGGAAGTTTTAATCTGTTCATCTCTCAGCTCGCACAGTCTCAGAAGATCGTCAAGCTCAAGCTTCGGACCCTTTGGAGGCTCAAATCCGCAACCTTTAAGCCCCTGAGGAACTAGTTCTTTGGGCGCTATATTAGCATCAAGCAATTGTTCTCGACACAGACCAAGTCCGATGGTCGTGCCAATCTTTGTAATCACCATCACCTCCTCAACCTCATGCTCTAGTTTACCAGTAGATAGATCGCGTGGATTCAAAAGAATCCCCAGACCACCAGCCACCCTATGAATCATTTCTTGAGCGCTGTGTCGCTGTGAAATATCTTCAAGAATATGCTGAAGCCCACTTTGCCCGGGATGGGCCGTCTCAAAAGCTGCTATATCCTCCTGCATTCGCTGGGCGGCACCAACAAAGTCAATGTAACAATTATGCTTTCGGTCGGGTGAGAACTGTTGTTCATTCATCTTTTGATAATACCATAATTACACATAAAATGCAAATCCGCCCCAGGTTATCTGGAGCGGACGATGTCTTGCATACTCATCGATTAGCCGCGAGCAAAGTGCGCAAAGGCGCGGTTGGCTTCGGCCATCTTGTGGGTGTCTTCTTTCTTCTTGAAGGCAGCACCAGCTTCGTTGTAGGCATCAACGATTTCCAGTGCCAAACGCTGTGAGTATGGCATACCCTGCCGAGCGCGAGCTGATTGTACCAACCAGCTGAAAGCATAGTGCAACTGCCGGTGTCCCTGAACCGGGAACGGAATCTGGTAGTTGGCACCGCCGACACGGCGAGATTTCACTTCAAAGTTTGGGCTAACGTTTTTCAAGGCTTTCTCAAACACTGCCAATGGATCTTCTAAGTCCAATTTTTTCGCAGCAGTTTCCAGCGCGGTGTAAACAGCACGCTCAGCTGCCAATTTCTTACCGTCCAGCATTGACTTATTGATCAAGCGCTGCACCAACACGCTTTGGTAGCGGCGGTCAGGTTGCAATTGGCGTTGTAGTTTCTTGGTAACTTTACGAGGCATGATTACTTATCCCCTTTCTTGGTACCGTACTTCGAACGGCCCCGCTTGCGGTTGTTGACACCCTGGAGGTCCAACGCACCACGGACGATGTGGTAACGCACACCTGGAAGGTCAGGCACACGACCACCGCGGATCAAGACCACAGCGTGCTCCTGCAGGTTGTGACCTTCACCGCCGATGTAGGCCCAAACTTCGTAGCCGTTGTTCAATTTCACGCGGGCAACTTTACGCAAAGCTGAGTTTGGTTTCTTTGGCGTCTTGGTCGTCACACGCACACAAACACCACGCTTGAGTGGTGCATTTTGGTCGTAGTAACGCGTTTTCAGGGCGTTGTGAATGCGACCCAGTGCTGGCGACTTGGACTTTTTCTTGGCCGTTTGGCGCGGTTTACGCACCAACTGGTTGATTGTTGGCATCCAATTTCTCCTTGGTTGATTTACTAAATGATGGCGATTCGCCTAGTGGCTCTAAGTGAACTGGCGCGCGGTTTTACACGCAAAAACCAGCTTCTCTTAGCGCATACGGCTTGGATTCAGCAACTCCGCCCCGTGTCTATACCTTTTCTGCCGAGCATTCGGTCTGTACACATTCAAACCACCGCCTGCTCCGAAAAGAGGAAACTCTGGGATAATTTTACCACACATAACCTAAAAAATCTACTGGTTTTTAACTCGAGCATCAACCTCTTCTAAGACGCCCTTCCACCAGGCCATATTGTCCTGAGAGGCATGCACTGCGTCCATAATTTTGAAGCCCATTACTGACATACCAGCCGCACCTAACCGTTGAGCTAGTCGTTCATTGTCTTGGATAGGGCTTATTTTATCAGCATCAGTGGCACTCACCGTCACCACTGCTTCGCGCAGCGAACGACGACTAGCACTCATCAGATCACTGGTAATATCATTATCAGGATGAGCGATAGCTCGAGGATATTGCCACAAACCAGCCGGTCGTTGCAGTACCATTTTTGGTAGTAGTAATGGGTCTTCGTCGCGGCATCGAGCTGCCCAGTCAGGGTTTGCAGCGATAGTCTCTGTCAATTTATCACCACCGTGAGCTAGAAATCTCATAGCCAATGTAGCCATAGCCTTAGCCGGACGGGATGTTTTGTTAATCACTGGTGTTTCAAATAAGTCTAATTGCGACAAGCTCACTTCCCCTGGTGCATGTTTTGCGGCTGATGCTGCAAAATGTGAACCCAGTGAATAGCCAACTAACCGCTCAACTTGATCAAGACTGAGTCCCTTGGTGTCAAGTGCTTCACCTATAGCATCCCATTGCAGCATTGACACTTTTGAAAGATCGCCTTCTTTTAGAGCTTGTTTAATTTCTGAACTCATAGGGTCTGCTTGTGGACTTACCCCTGGATTATCCACTGCGACTGCCAGTCCTTTGATATGATCTGCCAAAACTTCCGTTCTCCCTTGCTGCTTTGCTCGCTCACAGTAGTCCGACCATTGCGAAAAAAGTACGGCAACTGGCGACTCACCATCCGAAAGCGTAGAATCCGCCAGATAAACAGCTCCCCTCAGCTCACTGTCAACTGGTTGAGGTGATTGTATAGCATCTATATCAATAGGGCCAATTTGCTCAAGCAGCTCACTCATAGTTTTATTATACCATAAATTGTCCCAATATACAATTCTCCCCTCTGTTATAGAGGGGAGATTATTGCACGGTCACTAGACTCGAGTGTGACTACATCTCTGAGAACTCTTCAACCATTTCCTCAGTGTTGCCATCAGTTGATGCTTCATCCTCTTCGACAGCACCCGTCCCCACTGGGATCTTGCGGCCGATGATGACGTTTTCTTTGAGGCCATGCAAGTGGTCAGCGCGACCAGACACAGCAGCGTTGATCAGCACGCGAGTGGTGTCCTGGAAGGACGCAGCAGATAGCCATGAGTCGCTCCAGATTGACACCTTGGTGATACCGAGTAGCAACTGGGTGTAGCTGATGAGGTTTTTGCCTTCAGCGGCCAATTGCTTATTGGTGTTCACCACCGCAGCCTTGGAGACGATGTCACCCGTCACAAAGTCACTGTCACCCGCATCTTCGATTTGGACGCGGCTGAACATCTGGCGAACGATGATCTCCAGGTGTTTGTCGGCCACGTCTTGACCCTGAGCGGCGTAAATGCGCAGCACTTCGTTGATGATGTAACGCTGGGTAGCTTCAACGCCCTTCAAGCGCATCAAGTCATGTAGGTTCAATGAACCAGCTGTTAGGCGGTCACCAGCTTCAACGACGTCGTTAGCTTTAACAACCAATTGCATGGTGCCTGGGATTTCGTAACGAGCTGGTGCGCCAGCTTCAGCAGCGATCACTAGCGTGTCTTCAGCTGCCTCAACCACACCGTCAAATGGTGCGACCAGCGGACGAGTGTCGCCTTCGCCAGTTGCTAGTACGTCGCCAGCCTTGACGCTTGAGCCAGCCTTGACCATGATGGTTCGACCGTCTAATGGCAAGCGCTCAACTTTGCCGGACTCTGGGGTAACTTGGACGATGTACTTTTTGCCATCTTCCCAAATGTCAACTAACCCGGCAATTTCTGTAACATACGCCTGACCCTTTGGTGTGCGCGCCTCGAACAATTCTTCAACACGCGGCAGACCTTGGGTGATGTCACCACCAGCGACACCAGAGTTGTGGAAGGTACGCAAGGTCAACTGAGTACCTGGCTCACCGACTGACTGAGCAGCGATGACACCGACTGGCTGATGATTACCAACCAATTTGCCAGTTGACATGTCAACACCGTAGCTGCGCTGCGGGATGCCGTTGAGGTTGTTGGTTGACAGGACTGATTGGATCTTGACACTCTGGATACTTTCATCATCATCAATTGAGTCAGCGATTTCTCGAGTGATCAATTCGTCCTTGTTGACGTGACCTGGAATTGTCTCGGCGGCGTAACGACCAGCCAAGCGGTTCGAGAAGTCGATCATCGTTTCCTCTGTTTCTGAACGGTAGATTGCGTAACCTTCGTCATCACCTTCAACGTCCTCAACGGTGAAGACATCCTGCGCCACGTCGACCAAACGACGGGTCAGGTAACCTGAGTCGGCGGTCTTGAGCGCGGTGTCGATCAGACCCTTACGCGCACCACGGGTTGCCACGAAGGCCTCAAGGCTGGACAAACCACCGGTGTACGAACTACGGATTGGCAGCTCAATTTCGTGGTTGGTTGCGTCCATCTGAATACCGATCATGGCGCTCGCCAGCTTCACGTTGGAGATGTCACCACGAGCACCAGAGTTAACCATCATGGAGATACTGGTATCCATGTGTGCCAATTGATCCTTCAAGAACGCGGTAATCTTATTGTCAACGTTTCGCCAGGCGTTCACCGTCAGGTTGTAACGCTCTTCTTCGGTGATCAGACCTTGGTCAAATTGCTCAGAAATCAAAGCTGCCTTAGCGTCACCTTCAGCCACGAACTCAGGAATTTCGTCAAAGTGCACGTAGTCGGTCATACCGGTTGACACCGCTGCAGTCGTCGCAAAGCGGAAGGCCTGACCCTTCATGCGGTCAGCGATTTTAGCAGTTTCCTCGGCACCGTACTTATTAAAGATCTGCGCCAAGACCTTCTTCAGCTGCTTCTTGGTCTGAACATTGTTGTCATATGGGAAGTCCTCTGGCAGAATCTCGTTAAAGAAGACGCGACCCAAGGTTGTCTGACGCAACTTACCTTTTGCGAATATCTGAATTGGCGTTTGCAGATGAATATCACCCTTGTCATATGCCAATTCTGCCTCGTAAACTGAGCTAAATGACTTGATGTGGTCAGTCTGTGCCTGCGGCTTGTCGTACGTCAGGTAGTAGTTACCCAGCACGATGTCCTGTGAAATGTGCAGCACTGGTGCACCATCAGCAGGCTTCAACAAGTTAGCAGTTGCGCTCATCAATTCACGGGCTTCAGCTTGCGCCTCTTTTGAAAGCGGCAAGTGAACTGCCATCTGGTCACCGTCAAAGTCAGCGTTAAAGCCGGCACAAACTAGCGGATGAAGCTGGATAGCTTTTCCTTCAACCAAGACTGGCTGGAAGGACTGAATTGACAAACGGTGAAGTGACGGAGCACGGTTCAACAGCACGTATTTGCCTTCAATCACCGCATCCAATGCATCCCAAACAACTGCTTCGCCTGATTCGATCAACCGGGTCGCTGAACGGATGTTGTGAGCAAACTCGTTGCGAATCAGCCAGCTGATGACAAATGGCTTGAACAGCTCCAGTGCCATTTGTTTTGGCAGACCACACTGGTGAATCTTCAATTTTGGACCAACGACGATGACTGAACGGCCAGAGTAGTCGACACGCTTACCGAGCAGGTTTTGACGGAAGCGTCCTTGCTTACCCTTCAACATATCGGAAATTGACTTCAGACGTCGGCGACCACCCGTTGAGCTGACGGCGCGACCACCACGAGCAGCAGCATTGTCAATCAATGCATCGACGGCTTCCTGCAACATACGCTTTTCGTTGCGCTGAATGACTTCTGGCGCATTGAGCTCAACCAATTTCTTCAGACGATTGTTACGGTTGATGATGCGACGGTACAGGTCGTTCAGGTCTGAGGTAGCAAATCGACCACCACTGAGGGCCACCATCGGACGGAGGTCCGGTGGGATGACCGGCAATACGCTCAGTGTCAAGCTGCTTGGCTTGATACCAGCGGCGTGCATGCTCTCGAGCATCTTCAAACGCTTGAGGATTTTCTTCTCGCGCTGACCTTTGGCGCTTTCAGCCTCTTCGGTCAACTCTGCGATCAACTGCGGCAAGTCGATCTCGTCTAGCAACGTCTTCAATGCTGAAGCACCCATGCCAACTTCGATGAGCTCATCGTATTCTTCTGGCAAGTTGCGGTAGTCAGTTTCAGACAACAGCGCGCCCTTGTTTAGGCTGTCAAGCTGTGCTTTGCGAGTATTGTATTTCTCGTTCAATTCTTCAACTTCACGACTCTGCTCTTTAGCTAAGGCTTTGATATCAGCGCCATCTTCTTCTGCCATTTTTTCATAGCGAATCTTGATAGCAGCACGACCAGCTTCAGTTTCAGCCTCTAGGTCTGCGAGGTATTGGTCACGGGTTGCTTCATCAACTTTCAAAATGACATAGGTCGCAAAGTAAGCTACTCGCTCCAAGTTGCGAACTGTCATGCCGAGCAATTGGCTCATAGCGCTTGGTGTACCGCGCATAAACCAGATGTGCGCGACTGGTGCGGCCAATTGAATGTGACCCATGCGCTCACGGCGAACGATTGACTTGGTAACTAATTCACCATTTTTGTCAACCGCAGCTTCGCGTGAACGAACACCTTTTAGCTTTGAGTCGTGTGGATTGATGTCCTTAACGGGACCGAAAATTCGTTCACAGAACAAACCGTCACGCTCTGGCTTTTGAGTACGATAATTGATCGTTTCTGGCTTAGTAACTTCACCGTGACTCCATTTCAGGATATCTTCTGGGCTGGCAACCACTAAGCGTACTGCATCAAAATCGCTAATGCCAGTAGCATTGAATGCAAATTGCGCCATCTTACGCATCCTCCTTTATTTCTTCTACTTCGTCAATGTCTTGTACGCTCATGCCCCCTTCGATTTCTCCAATATCATCGGATTCATCCAAGAAAGTTTCTGCTTCTTCGTCCTCAGACGTTACCGCAGGCGTGGTTTTATCTTCAGGTCCGCTAGACGCGATCACGTGCTCAGCGTCAACAACAGCTTCATCATCCACCAAGTCAACCTTCAGACCCAATCCTTGGAGTTCCTTGACCAACACGTTGAAGGACTCTGGGAGTTTTGGCCCGACGATTGGCTCGTCTTTGATGATCGACTCGTATGCTTTGGCGCGACCGTAAACGTCGTCAGACTTGATGGTTAGCATTTCCTGCAAGGTTGCGGCAGCACCGTAGGCTTCCAGTGCCCAGACCTCCATCTCACCGAAGCGCTGACCACCGTTCTGTGCTTTACCACCGAGTGGCTGCTGAGTCACCATGGTGTATGGACCAGTTGAACGCGCGTGAATCTTGTCAGAAACCATGTGGTGCAATTTGATCATGTGCATCACACCGACAGTTGTACGCTCTTCAAAGGCTTCACCAGTACGGCCATCGAACAATTGACTCTTACCGTCACGTGCCAGGCCAGCCTTTTCTAGTTCATCAGAAATTGTTGCTGATGGCACACCGTTAAATGACGGCGTTGCCACGCGGTAGCCCAATGCTCGTGCCGCCATACCAAGGTGTGTTTCAAACAACTGGCCGAGGTTCATACGACTTGGCACACCAAGTGGGTTCAAAATTACGTCAATCGGCGTACCGTCTTCCATGAACGGCATGTCTTCAACTGGCAGAACCTTAGCGACCACACCCTTGTTACCGTGACGACCAGCCATCTTGTCACCAACACCGATTTTGCGGAGCTGGGCCACAAAGATTTGAATCTGCATCAAAACACCAGCCTTCAAGTCGTGGCCATTTTCGCGGCTAAAGATCTTGACGCCGACAACTTTACCACCACCAGCATTGTTCATGCGCTGTGAGGTGTCGCGGACGTCTTTGGCTTTTTCACCGAAAATGGCGCGAAGCAAGCGTTCCTCAGAACTGAGTTCCTGTTCACCCTTTGGTGTAATTTTACCAACCAAGACGTCACCGGCCTTGACCTCAGAACCAATTTGGACAATACCGTTTTCGTCCAAGTGGCGCAGACTTTCCTCAGAAACGTTTGGAATATCGCGGGTAACAATCTCTGGGCCCAATTTGGTTTCACGAACTTCAACATTGTAGTCCTTGATGTTGATGGATGTCAGTGTGTCATCTTGCACCAATCGGTTGGACAAAATCACCGCGTCTTCCATGTTGTAACCACCCCATGGCATAAAGGCTACCAACAGGTTACGTCCCAGTGCAATTTCACCCTCAGCGACTGAAGCGCCTTCGATCAGGACATCGCCCTGCTTTACCTTGTCGCCACGTTTGACGCGAACTTTTTGGTTGTAGCAGCGGTCGTCGTTGTTTTTAACAAAATGGCGGAGTTCATATACTTTGACGCCGTCACTGTATTTGACGTGAATTTCATTTGCATCAGCTTTGACTACTTCACCATCACCTGACGCCAAGGTCAAGTGACCGCTGTTTGCGGCAATAGATTTTTCGACACCTGTACCAACAGTCGCTGGCTCTGGCGTGAGCAACGGTACTGCCTGACGTTGCATGTTTGAACCAGTCAAGCTACGGTCGATACGGTTCTTTTCGATGAACGGCACCAACGCAGCGGTTGACCCCAAAATCTGTTTGTGCGCTGCGTCCATGTAGGTAACCTGATCAGCGTCAACCTGAGATGGCTGCATATTGTTACGAGCTGACACACGCTCATCACGGAACGTGCCGTCTTCGTTCAAAACAGCACCAGCGTCAGCGATCACTTCGGCAGCTTCTTGCGCCGCGTCCAAGTAAACAACATCGTCAGTCACACGACCATTGACAACCTTAAGGTATGGCGTTTCGATAAAGCCGTATTCATTGACTCGCGCGTAGGTGGCGAGGTTCAGCACTAAACCAACGTTGGCACCTTCTGGTGTCTCCACCGAACAGATACGACCGTAGTGTGTTGGGTGAGCGTCACGAACGTCAAACCCAGCACGTTCACGGCTCAAACCACCAGGACCCATCGAACTCAAACGACGTTTGTGGCTCAACTCGGACAGTGGGTTAACCTCGTCCATCAACTGGCTCAACTGTGAGCTGGTGAAGAATTCACGAACTGCTGCCACCACTGGGCGAGCATTGATCAGCTGGCTTGGTGTTACACCTTCCATGTCTGCCACACTCATGCGGTCCATGGCGTTGCGCTGCATCCTGAGCATACCAACGCGGAACTGACGAGCAACCAATTCGCCAACCAACTTCACTCGACGGTTGCTCAATGAGTCGATGTCGTCAGCTGGCTCCTGGGTGTTGTTGAGGCGAATGATTTCGCGGATGATGGCTACCAAATCACTCATCTGGAAGATACGATTTTCAGCGGTATTGGCGACATCGAGACCCAAGCGCTGGTTCAGCTTGTAGCGACCAACACGAGAATAATCAAATCGCTTGAAATCAAAGAACATTCGCTCAATCATCTGGCGCGCATTGTCAACTGTCGCCAAATCACCCGGCCGGAGACGGCGATAAACCTCGATCAGCGCTTCATTGGCACCACGGGTTGTGTCTTTGTCCAAGGTCTCTTGGATGTAGCTGGTTTCACCAGTGTCAATGTCAGCAAACAATTCGCGAATTTCTGACGTTTTTGGATGACCCAAAGCCCGCAGCAACGTCGTCACTGGCAATTTGCGACGACGGTCAATTTTGACATAAATCGTACCATTTGGTGCGGTCTCAAACTCCAACCAGGCACCACGACCTGGGATCATCTTGGCACCGTAATAATTACGACCAGCCACGGTGTCAGCCGTAAAGAATACACCGGCTGAGCGGATCAGCTGGCTGACTACCACACGCTCCGTACCGTTGATGATAAAGGTACCGCGCTCGGTCATCCATGGATAATCACCGAGGTAGATTTCCTGCTCTTTAACTTCGCCCGTCACTTTGTTGGTCAATTCAACGGTTGCGTGCAGTGGCGCTTCAAACGTCACATTGTTTTCCTTGGCGAACTGGTCGGTGGTCTTTGGTTCGTCAAATCGATACGCACCAAATCGCAATGACAATTTCTGACCAGTATAATCGTCAATTGGGTTAATTTCTGAAAAGATTTCGCTCAAACCATCCTCGACGAACCAACGCCAAGAATCTTCTTGATGAGCGATCAGGTTTGGCAGCGGCAACGAGCTGTCTTCAGAGGTGAAGAACACGCGTCCGCCATCCGTGGACTGTTGTTTTGCCACAGGTATGAACTCCTCGCTTTAGTTTAATTTAGTGATCACGGCCGGAAGATCCCTAATTCACGACTGCAACAAAAGCGATGTGCCTGTTCGCTTTGTTTCTCCCTGTCGTGAATACACTACTTCTCTAACTACCAGTATGCACGAAACCAGGTCAAAAATCAATATTATTTTTGGAGATTTCTTGAATAATTTGCTGATGTACGTCAGCCGGCGAACGCTCGGCCAAAATCAGTGGAATATTGTGCGTTTTGGCAACAATTTGATAGCCGTCATTAATCTTCTGTTGGAATGCATCATCACGCGATTCAAAACTGTCAACCGCCTCTGTCGTACCACGCTCGGCGATACGCTGCTGTCTGGTTTGGTCATTTGCAAATAACACCACCACAAAGTCAGGGTTCATGTACCGCTCATGAGTGAAACGTTTGGTCATACTGATGATAGTGTCCTCTGCCACGCCCTCGCCATGACCCTGATAGACCAAAGTCGACAAGTAGCTCCTGGAACTCAACACCACCGCACCGCGCTGCAAGGCTGGCTCAATTTTGTGAAACCACAATTCACGCCGCGCCGCGCTGAACAAAAGCACATTAACCTCTGGATCCAGCTTGAACTGATCGTCTTTCAAAACCCTCCGATATTCATTGGCGACTGGCGTGGTTTTAGTCTCATCATCACTGCCTGGCTCCTCGACAACAACAACTTTACGCCCGCGTTCTCTGAACCACGCTGCCAACATATCTACTTGTGTGGATTTACCGGTGCCGTCATTACCCTCGATGACGATGTAGACTCCCGCGGCGCCCGAACGTTCCATCACAGCAACCCCTGGCTCAAGCCCTCAATTGGCACCGGAGATTTACGGCTGTCGCGGTATGTCTTTGGTAGTAGCATCTCCGGTCGCCAGCTAGCGATGATCTCCTCCAGGTCGTTCCCTGTCTGATATTTATCACTCATCTTACGAGCCCCAGAGCCATAGCCGCCCTCAACTGGTCCAGTTTTGTGAAAAATCATTTGACCAATGCGTTCGCCAACCGGCAACACAACGCTCTCGTGCATGTTGAGATTATAAATTTCCAGCGTAATCCGATTGATATACCCTGGATCGATCCAGCCAGCATCAAAGCACACCGCCACACCATTGCGCCCCCATGAGCTGCGGCTCAGCACCTGCGCCGCACCACCCTGTGCGCGAATGCCCACAAACTCGTGAGTATGCGCCAAAATCCGCTCGCCAGGACGCAACACGATAATCGGATGATCTGGTGGGATGTTTTGAAATGGCGTTGCATCGTGCTCCTTGCACCATTCGGCATGCGGCATAGCTTTGAGCGGACCCTTGAAATATTTAGCAACATAGGCCGCATCAAAGGGATTGTATACGCGATATTCGCCTTCAAACTCCTGCTTGTAGTAGTAATGACCCAGCGTAAAATCCAAACTGGCTTCTGCCACATGGTCAGGATTGAACGGCTGGCAGACGATGACGTCGTCATTGATGGCTTGGCGGATTTCGATATTGCTATAAACAGTCATAATTTATTTACTCCACAAAATATACGGTTTAACACTAGTGAATAACATATTTTTTGGTTTGCCGTGCGTTTTGATGAGGTGAGTGTGTTGATGAGCGACGGATTTTTGTTTATTTTCTGGAGCGCGGGCGTAAACGGAATATCCCTGTTCTTCGTACTCAGCAATCACGTCCATCAACTCAGCTCGTTCTGTCTTGTCCAACTGGTAGATGCCTTCAACATGACGCCTGGGGACGACCATGATGTGGTCA
Organism: uncultured Candidatus Saccharibacteria bacterium; assembly: GCA_963526325.1. Taxonomy (GTDB): domain Bacteria; phylum Patescibacteriota; class Saccharimonadia; order Saccharimonadales; family Saccharimonadaceae; genus Nanosynbacter. The sequence goes on along the minus strand of CAURNC010000003.1, from coordinate 70,655 downwards.
GCGACTTCATGACTATCCCAAATCTCATACGGAAACAGGTTATCCGTCACCAAGAAGTATTCATGCGCTACTCGCACTTGCTTGTCTTCTGGACTAAATTGACAAAAATTACACCCAGGTGCTGCCTGTTGTTTCATCATTTTTCGATATTTGACATAGCGCTGCTCTGTCGACCGTCGCCGATATACCATGTTCCCTCCGTTTTCCTCAGTATCTGTTAAAAGTATAACACGTCTGGCATGAGCATCATACACTGGTTTTCGCCCTCAAATACAGCTTCTAGCAACATCACATCATTGACATATCAACACTTTTTTGTTATTATATAAAAAGTATTTGATCAAATTGTTAATAGTGAGAGACAAGGAGAAATACATGGATCATAAAAATAGCTTAACATGCTTACCAGTTATTTTTGGACCAAATGAGTTAGGCCTCAGTACAAAAACCACTGGTACTGGCGAAGGTTCAAAATGGGAGACTGCTTTTGTAGTCGCCGACCCTCAAGGGATTATTAGAGAGTTTGAGACACCCAGCACTCCTGACGAAGCTCCCGTGCCTCCACACAGGATAGTCGCTGTTGATATTGATCAATGTTTGCCTCAGGAGAGTAGTCCCGGTCAATCTCATATCGTCGGTAATGCCGTGGAAATACGACCAGACCTAGACCCGGACGCAGAGCCGAGAAAACTGGGGCGAGCCGCCGTCTTTGGTTACAACCCAAAAACTGGTAAAGGCGTCATGGTGTTCAGCCCAGACCAGGCAGCAACCGAAGACTAATAGACCGCTCCTCTCCAGCGTATCGCTCATGCTTGGGCGACGCTTATAAACATCCTATACTAAGAATATGTCAGACAAACTGTACCTCAGAGAATACATCATGCCGGGATATCAAGGCGATCCAGGCGAGACCATCATGGGTGCACTGCGCATGCCATCCTATGAGTTGGAGGACAACTCAATGGTGATCCATGATGCGGTATGGGGAGACTGTTCAATTGGTGACCGACAGCCGTACGATTCACTACTCATGGAACTAGCACGTTCACCACTGTTTCGCAGACTGCAAGCAGTCGAGCAACTGACATTGCCGCCATCGTTCTCTACGGTACCCAACACAACCCTCTTTTCCCGGTGGCAACACATCTGGGGAAGTTTGGCTTTTGTACGAAAGATGACCGAAGGTGATGATCGATTTGACGACCGACAGCGGACCGTGTTGGAGCTGCGAACGCTGTTTTCTGACGTTGGACAAACAGCCTTCTCACACTTGGGAGACTGGATTTTCCAAGGTATCCAAGGCGGAGAAAACCTCCATGACCAAGATTTGAGGGCGTTACTGGAGACGTTTGGTATCGATGAAACATTAGCCGACTACGACCTGACCCTGGAAGAAACCGTTTTCCCTGAGACAGAAGACTGGGTAGAGTGTCCATCACCGGCTTTGTGCGTCGATAGAGTTGACTACGGTATGCGCGAAGTTTTGCGCTGGTCAGGCTGGCCAATGGGCATCATGCAGTATGAAGATCAGCTCCAAGACCCCAAATCTCTCTTCCGCATCAATGACCACATGATGCTAGAAATCACAGATCAAGATTTTGCTCGTCGCTTTGCCGCCGGCTACAGCATTTTGCCGACAGAACACTGGGCGCAACCAGTGCATCGACTACAACTTGAACTATTGCAAACCGCTACCAAGCAAGCACTGACTGGTGGTGGACATTTTAGCGACGGAGTCCCTCTAACTCACCCTGTCCATCCTCGTGACCGCATGTACGGCATCGATTCGGACTTTCGCTTTGCTTTTAGTGGTGGCGACGCTGCCTTCAGGAGAATATTAGAGACTATTGGCTATCATCAGCGGCAAATCTATAAGCGAGCACGTCAAGCAGATCTCCGTAGCCAATTTGGCGAGATGAAAGGCGACTTCCCCGAGTTTCTCGACCCATTGACCTCATACTGCTCGCAATCCCGCAATTTCATGCTAGTAGCGCCTCAGGTAGAAATAGAAATAGAAAAAGAAAAAGATAGTACCGCACAGCAAGGTATGGCGTTAGATATGGGGCGCATCGCCGTTGGACTGCCGGCCTTAAAAGCCCGACTGATTGACCCGCCAGTACAAACCGCCGAGGGCACAGCTCCATTGAGCGAAATTGATCCAAGTTATAACAACTATCTAGACGGCCAGGTCAGAACCATGAAAATGGGATATTATGCGACGCTGATGCTCAACAAGGATTTCAGTAGACGAATTTATGATATTTACGATGAGGCATCAGAAGCCTGGCGGCAATGTTCGACGATGCCTCGAAATCCCGCTAATCTGCGCAACATCGTCACTCAAGCTGGCATTTACGGCGCTGGCGCGCGCTTTGATGATATTCTCGAGATATAAGCTACGCTTTCTTGACTACCGCGTCGATCAGGCCGTACGTCACTGCTTCTTCTGGTTTCATCCAGTAGTCACGCTCCATGTCAGCTTTGATTTTGGCGAGCTTTTGACCGGTGTTTTTGGCCATGATTTTTGCCAGCATTTCCTTCATCTCCAGCGTCTCTTTCAGATCAATTTCCATGTCAGTCACCTTACCTCGCGTACCTGACGATGGCTGATGGATCATCACTTTGGCGTGCGGCAGGCAAAATCGTTTACCCTTGGCGCCGCTTGAGAGCAAGAATGCGCCCATACTAGCTTGCAAACCGATGCCATAGGTCGCCACGTCTGGTTTGATGAAATTCATAGTATCGTAAATCGCCAAGCCATCGTAGACGCTGCCACCGGGGCTATTGATATACAGCGAGATGTCAGCCTCTGGGTCAACCTGAGCCAAATGTAGCAATTGCGCTACCGCGATATTGGCGGTGTGCTCGTTCACTTCCTCACCCAGAAAAATTATTCGCTCGTTCAAAAGGCGTGAATAAATATCAAACGCTCGTTCGCCGTCAGAAGATTTTTCGATAACAGTTGGTACCAAGTAACTATTTACTTTATTCATGAACTATATTATAGCATATAGCCGGCGCCTCATGATACACTGAATATATGGAGAAAGCCATCATCGTTGCCTATGATACCAACCGCGCCATCGGCCGAGGTGGTGATTTACCGTGGGGTCACAACTTGCCAGCAGATTTGGCACATTTCAAGCGGCTAACCAGAGGCGGCAATGTCATTATGGGTCGGAAAACTTTTGAGTCAATCAGCTCTCGCCCGCTACCAGAGCGCGAAAACATCGTCATTTCCTCACGACCGACAGGCATCAAAGGCATCCTTACAGCGGTAAACCTGTCGAGTGCTTTGGCGTTGTCACGTTACCCAACCTTTATCATCGGTGGTGCACAGGTCTATAGCGATGCCTTGAACGCACCAGAGATCGACACTATTTACGCCACCGAGGTGGAGGCTACATTTTCAGACACTGACACCTTTTTCCCAGAGCTCGACATGACCATTTGGCAAGAAATGAGCCGCACGCATCACCCAGCAGACGACGACAATGCCTACGCTTTTGATTTCGTGACTTACCGACGAAAAACTGTAGGATGACGGCAATTTACACCGCGATTGGTGCCTTGATCGGTGGATGGTGCTCGTAATTTTCCAGGCGAATATCATCAATGGTGAAATCATCAATACTCTTAACGTCAGGGTTCAGCCACAGTTTCGGCAGCGGCAGCGGACGACGCGACAGTTGCTCATCGACCTGCGCGCGGTGATTGTTGTAAATATGCGCGCTATTCAAGGTATGGATGAATTCACCCGGTTGCTTATCTGTCACCTGAGCGATCATTGACAGCAGCAGCGCGTAGCTGGCAATATTAAACGGCACGCCAAGGAACATATCCGCCGAACGCTGCGTCAGCGCTAGATCTAGCTTATCTTTCTCACCGTCCCCGCCCGGCCGCACATTGAACTGGAACATAGTGTGACACGGTGGCAGTCCACCGGCTCGGGCGATATCATCAATTTCCGCCACGTTCCAGGCACTAACGATGTTGCGCCGCGACGTCGGATTACTCCGTATCATGTCGATAGCATTTTGGATTTGGTCAATCGTCCCGCCCTTGCCGTCCGGCCATTTGCGCCACTGCACGCCGTAAACTGGCCCCAAATCACCCCACTCCTCAGCAAAGGCGTGATCAGTCGCGATTTTACCGATAAATGTTTTCATGCCAGCACGCCACTCCTCGCCATTGATTTCTGGAATGCTTTGGCCAGTTTTTTCCAAATAATTCTTGTACGGCCACTCGTCCCAGATGTGTACGCCGTTTTGCGCCAGATATTCAATGTTGCCCGTACCCTTGAGAAACCACAACAGCTCATGTGCCACACTGTTGAAATATAATTTCTTGGTAGTCATCGCCGGAAACCCATCCGCCAAATCATACCGTGTTTGCACACCAAACACTTCCGTCGTACCGGTGCCAGTGCGGTCACCTTTTTTCACGCCGCTGTCGCGAACCTGCTGTAACGCGTCTAGATACTGCCTCATATTTCCCTACTCCCTTTAGCTACAACTAGTATACCAAATACTTATTGGCTGTTGGAGGCTACGGAAATGATTAGCAAGATACGAGCTACTTATTCATATTCATAATTTGTTGATTGCGTTCATCTACTCGCCGATGCTCAGCCTCAAATATGCTCCGCCCTGCTGAGCTACTCAGCCTCTGAAGCTCAATGTAGACACCATCCTTCGGATTGTATCCAGCAGTGACTAGTAAGTCTAATTGTTCGTCGGCATAGACAACCGACTGCCTTTCTTTGCGAATGACCGAAAATTCTCCTGGATAGTCGATCGTGTCAAACGGAGCAGTTTCAAGCAATGCAGTACCACGACCGCCTTCCCACTTAGCAAAGACACCAATTTTTTTGATAGGATATCGTATCTTATTGCCATGTTCATCAAGAAGCTCGTCACAGACCGGACCAAAGAATAGCTGTTCTATATTTGGTAGAATCTTCTTCAGGGCATGATCAGACGGCAGGTTAATCTCTACGCCCAACTGCCCACCAAGTTCTTGAGATAGTGAATATCGTACTGTCTCTGAATACCCCTCAAAGGCAGTCACCTTACGACGTGGGTCCAGAAAGGCCAGTTGTGGTGCTGAAACTACAGGTCGAGAATCAAAGCCATCATCTTTATATAGCTCAGATCTCCCCATAACACTGACAGGCGAAGCATACTGGTTCACGGATGAAGGATCTCCTGGCACTTTTTCCAGATCGTAGCCAATTGCCAACATCTGCTGAATTGTGTCAAAGCCAAGCGCTTGAAGTCGCTCGCCCTGATCTCCCCACCGATCATTTGGCATACGCAGCTCATGGCCCAATCCCTGCCCTAGTGTTGGACCGCACAAATGCAATGCTTCGTGTGCGGGAACATTTCCTCCAACGTATAGGGTTGCCCACAGACCATTGTAGTGAGCTAGCCCTCCATATCTTTTCTCTTGCGTATCTGCTCCGTCAATCGCGATAAGAACTATTGATTTCTCACCTAATTCCTGATGACGCTTTTTAGCGATATTCTCCAGTGCACCCTCTGAAAAGCATCCGTTCACATCAGGCTTAGTATAGTCTTCAATACATGTTGTACTAAAATTATATGCTCCAGCTGTCGTAAACGTGATGCGATTCATTTGGTCACGGACATTTGTCTCCCAGGCCTCAGTACCACGGCGCCGTTCATATCCTGGAGGCGATAGGACTACAGTATGAATACCAATATCATATGGCGGGTTCTCAACTAACCGTGACTCTGCCGGATTCTCTACCAGATTGTTATACCAAAGACTCCCCGCCATACCCAGCGCTAAACCAGTAGTACAACCGGCTATCAAAGCCCCAAAGTCGCGACGAGATATCCTGACTCGCTCTAGTAACGGTTGCTGTTCTAGTTCTGAACCGCACTGGAAAATGGTTGAAGTACGACCTTCGTGACGTTCACACATAACTAAGTGCTATTTTACACCATAAAGGCATTTTTGTCAATACCAGCAGAAGCGGTATAGCTGTCGCCAGAGCTACCCTGAGGGACTATTTGTTCAATTCTATCAGTTTTTCGACCGTTTTGTCGGTGATCATGCGGTTTGCGATATCGCGGTGAACATTTGGATCATTAAAGCGTTCAGCTATTTTTGGATCTTTACCATACTGCTGTTTCATAGCCTCAATCTGTGCGGATAGTTCTTCGTGGGAAACCTCTACGCCCAGTTCCTTGGACAGCTCTGCCAGCACTAGACCAGCCTTGACTCGCTTTTCGGCAGCAGGACGAGCCTCTTTGGCTCGCCAATCGTCCTTGTCCGTAAACTTTTGCGTCTGCAAGTAACTGTCCAGTGTCAATCCACGATACATCAAGTTCTGCATCAAATCTTGCTCAATTGACCGAATCTGATCGTCAATCAGCAGCTCAGGCAATGCCACCTTAGAAGCTTCCGCCAACTCTCCTACCAAATCATCTTTCAATTTTTCGTCAGCTTCACGCTCTTTTTGGTTGGTGATTTCACGTTTGATGTCAGCTTTAAATTCGTCTGCTGAGGTGAATGGACCGCATTTGGCAGCAAATTCATCGTTCACTTCAGGCAGTGACAATTCATTGACTTTGTGCAAGGTCACCGTAAAGACAACGTCGGCACCAGCCAACTCCTTGGCGTGATAGTCTTTCGGGAACGTCAATGTCAAATCAAAGGTTTCGCCAGCTTTGTGACCAACCACCCCCTCTTCAAAGCCAGGGATAAATTGACCAGAACCAAGTTTCAGTGCAAAGTCTTTTGCTGCGCCGCCGTCAAATGGCACACCATCTTTTTTGCCAGTAAAGTCGATGACCACTTCATCGCCTTCTTTGGCGGCGCGCTTAACTTCCGTTTTTTCAGTAAAGCTTTCACGCATCCGAGTGATGATTTCCTCTACTTCTTTGTCCTCAACTTTGACGGCTTGCCGTTTAGCCTTCAACTTTTTGTAGTTGCCCAATTTGACCGGTGGGATGATCTCTACTTCTGCAGTGAATTCCAGTTCCTGACCTGGCACAAATTTCTTTACATCAACCGCTGGACGGTCCAGAGCTTGGATCTTTTCTGCCATGAAGGCCTCGGCTACGGCCTTGCTCAGAGCATTGTCCAAGGTCTGCTCCTGTAGCGCCGCTGGATTAACGTGCTTTGCGGCAACACTAACGGGAACTTTGCCTTTGCGGAAGCCTGGCACCTTTACATCAGCCGCCATTTTGGTAAGCGCTACTTGCTCAGCAGCTGACAGCTCTTCGCTACCCAGTGAGATGGTCAATTCTACTTTAGTATCTGATAGTTTCTTTACAGTCGTCTTCATATCTGTTGATTATAACAGATATGGGACTAAGCCTCAAATAAGGCGTCCTCGTCACCATCGTATCGGTGATCGGTCACCACACTGATCATGCGGGTGAAATTGACTTTTTGTTCAGTTGATTCAACTAAGTTTTTCACGGTGTAGGTTTCTGATCCTAACTCTTCTGGACCCACAAACACCGCAAACGGCACTCGCTTTTTCAGGGCAGCTTTCAGTTGTTTATCGATCTTGCGACCCGTGATGTCGAGCTCAGCAAACACCCCTTCAGAGCGTAACTTCCTGGCAAGCGCATCGGCGCCGCTCATGACTTCTGGGCTAATCGGGATGATATACACATCGGTGTGCGTGGCTAGCTCCGGTAACAGCCCGTGGACTTCCAAAAATACCTGCATGGTGGTTGCACCCATACCGACGCCGACCGTCGCCATCGGTTCAACACCAAACAATCCGACGAGCCCGTCGTACCGACCACCGCCAAACATAGCGCGATTGTTTTCTGGCGCATTGTCAAAGAACTCAAAAACCGTGCCAGTGTAATAATCCAACCCTCTCATCAATGTCACGTCAAACACCGCATTGGTCACACCCTTTTGTCGCAGCAGATCCATGACGGTGCGTATCTGCTGGACACTTGGACTATCGCTCAGCTCATCTGGTAAATCATCAACACTCTTCATGCTGATCATCTGAGCTAGTTTCGGCAATCCCTCGCGCGAGCCCTCAGCACCAAAGATTTCTATGGCTTGCTGTTTGAAGGTTTCTGGCGGAATCTTATTTTTCTTATCGAGCAGCTTGGTCATCATATTGGCGCCGATGACATCCAGCCCCAAAAATTGGCCAAGGAGTTGATTGACCAATTGGCGATTGTTCACTCGCACTGTAAACATGTCGGGGCGCGCGCCAAAGTTCAGCACTGAGCGGTAACTCATCTCGATGATTTCGGCATCAGCCATGGGACCGTCCACGCCAAATAAGTCGGCGTTCAGCTGCCAAAACTCACGCTCTCGCCCGCGCTGCGGTCGTTCGTAGCGCATGAAATTCGCAATCGAATACAGGCGTGCTGGCACCGCAAATTCGTGTCGTCTGGCTGCCACCATGCGGGAAATTGACGGCGTCATCTCTGGACGAATGGTCACCTGCCGACCGCCACGGTCTTCAAACGCGTAGGTTTGCTCACCTGCCAATTCTTGACCTGACTTTGCCAGATAGATGTCCATGGGCTCCAGCAACGGAGCGCCGTATTCTTCATAGCCAAAACTTTCGACGGTTTTGCGCCAAACGTTAAAAATATAATTTTGCAGACGTTTTTCCTCTGGGAAATAGTCTCGCGAACCTTTGTAACTTTGTGTTGATAAACTGCTCATGTTAGTTCCATTATGTCATTATTTCTTCTATATATCAATCAAAAACGCCGAGGCAGAACTCGGCGCGGACAATCAAAAAATCAGAGCTCTACCTCGGCAACACATGCGGATGATGGAATGTGAATGAAATCATAGGTTAATTATAGGACACGTGAGACTGTTTGTAAACATGTTTGTTGACAAGTACGCGAATAATTGATATATATCAGCTTTTGCACATGCAGAGGCCGGCGTTTCGCCTGGAGCCACCAGGCTGGAGACGCCCCACTCCGCGGAGAATAGCCTTTCTCCGCCCGACTCCAAGAGGAGTTATCATGGAGCAACGCGGTCGCTTTGATGGAAGAGAGGCGAAGATCTATCGGTCCGGAGGAATGATCAATGTCTACTATGGCGGTAGGTACGACAACACTCCTAACGATGGCCACGGACATGTGAAAGCTAAGGTGGTCCACATGGCGAGAATATCGTCTTCTGGCGACTACCTGAGGATGAAGGAGGCGAAGTCATCATAGACAACAGATTCACGGTCACAAACGGCAACGATGTGCGGCTGGATGTCTACTTGACTGAGATCTTCTGACTGAACAGACCTGGACAAGTCATAAAACTGTCCACTTTTACTAGTTTAAATAGTACAATTATAGAACCATGAAAAATAGCATCGCAATCACAATACCTGACTTTGTCACTCAAGCCTTTCCAATACTCAAGGAAATGACATATGTTCGTGAATTTGCTTCTTTCATCACGCTATATCCAGACGCAGTCTATTATCTATTTCAGACGACAGACGGTCAGTCATTTATACTAGTGGCGATTGATTATCCCGACCCAACTGATGAGAGTCAACAAGTAAAGAGGTTGTCTGGCGGGTTTGAGTTTGAATTTACTCACCTCATCAAACCGTATACTAATGACCGGTGTCTTAAAATATGTCCAAATGATGAAGTGGAAGAATTATTTTTTGTCTCAGATCCAAATGGTCACTGTTGTTATTATCTAGCCGCAGCGAAGCGAAGTCTTGACTGGTAACTATTAAGCGGCAATCACTAGCCTTTCAACACATGCTGTTGCAGCCAGCAGTACATCGCCACGGTGGCTGCCGCGCCGACATTGATGGAGCGGGTTGAGCCGAATTGTTCGATGGCGATGATTTTGTCTGCCGCTTGCGCCATCTCCTCAGAGATCCCTGGGCCTTCTTGACCAAACACGAGCACCGCGCGACGCGGCAAGGACGTCTCCGCCATATTGACACTGCCTGGGATATTATCAATCGCGATAATCGTCCTGTCTTCAGCCTGCATCAGCTCGACAAACTCCGCCGTCGAACTAACATACTGCACATGCAGATATTTATCCGTCATCATGGCGCCGCGCTTGTTCCATTGCCGCCGACCGATGACGTAAATCTGCCGCACACCAAACGCATTGGCACTCCTGACGATCGTCCCCATATTAAAGTCCCGCTCGGTGTTCTCCAGAGCAATCACCAAGCCATGGTCCTCGGCATCCAGCTCCTTTACGATCTCCGCCTCACTCCGGCCTTTGAACTTATCAATCACATTTCGTGTGTCTTGCATCTCTGTTATTGTAGCAAATGGTGGTGGAAAAACAGAAAAACTTGACAAAAATCTTTGACATTTTTTCATATAAGTGATATATATATATCAGCTTTTGTTGACAAGTTGAGTAAATCCTTGTCCGAAAGTGAACTTTGACAGGCAATCGAATACAAGATGAGGTTTTATTTCTTTTAAACCACTGTAAGAGAGATGAAATCTCATCTTGTATTGTTAAGAGAACAGTGCTTAACTGCAGCCCGCAGGGATGAGGATCGAAGGTGAGGAGTTTCTCATGTGCCTTGAGCAGTACACCAAGAAAATTGCAACTGATGTAGAGAGCACTCAAGAGTTCTGGGAGGAATTCTTGAATAGCGCCGCCGGATGTGAGTTCGAATCATTTAGCGATGTACTCCTCTTTGGTATCGCCGCTTGTCAATTCGAAAACTGCATAGATGAGCTCACAGAGATCACAGAGATCACGAGAGACGCCGAGCTCACAGAGCTCATGGGAGAGGCCAAGCTCACAGAGCTCACGGCGGAGACGGCTATTAGCACAGCGATATTCGCAGTCTCATTGCTAAGATATATGAGTAACACCCTGGAAGGAGAATCTGTGTCTGGCAAAGATCTAGAGTGGGTTCGCTGGCTCGCAAACGAGGCTCAGAAGACACTCTTCAATATGATAAGGAGTTCGCAAGAACTCATCATGGGAGAGTAATATCTACATGACAGGCAATTGTTCTTTTACGATTGCCTGTCATGTAGACCCTGAATTTTACATTACTAAGATCACCCTAGCCCGGGGTGATCTTCTTGTAGTTAGCGCAATCACCAAAACCTAGTGCAAATACTATGTTATGATAAACATAACCGTTATGCGTAAAGTTAGCTATGTCAAAAAATTCTGGTTCTACCCTATCATTAGTGCTTTTCTGTCCTTTAGTTATTTGGTGTACATGGACGGATTTGTCTCTGTCAAAGATCTTGTCCAAGAAAAAACCGGACAGACCTCTTGGCAACGACCCAAGCAGTGGAAGCGAATCAATAATTTGAGTTATGAAACGGATGATTACGTCTATTCGGGTTTTGGTGATAAAAAGCTCAGAGACAATAAGTCAGAATCGTTAGTGTATCTGTCACAAAGCCGTGAGCCTGTCGCCCCAGCCAACGCCTCAGCCCAGATATACAACAGGTTACGGAAGTCGCTGATGACAGAACAGCACATCAGAAAAACGCTTGAGCAATCCCTGAAAAATAGCACCACCATTGAGTGCACCACAGATCCCTCCTCCACCCAAGTCATAGACCACAAAGACTACGGCAACACCGTGGGGATTATATACCTGACAATCAGCTGCGAGGTCGGCAGAGCGAAGTTCGTCACTAAAGCTCGCCTGACTGTTGGCAAGAATGATGGACTGGCGCGGTTTATCGCCATCAGCACAGATGGTGACGTCTGGGAAAAGAACGCTCAAGCCTTTGAAGCCATGTTAAATAACATCTCAGAAGTTGGCGATGAGAGATATGTATAAATTGGTTTATGGCAGGAATTTTGCTCATCAAAAAACCAGCCGAAGCTGGTGATGATCTCTGGTACGGATGAGAGGACTTGAACCTCCACGTTCTTGCGAACACTAGCACCTGAAGCTAGCGCGTCTACCAATTCCGCCACATCCGCGCATGGTTTGGATTGCACAGCTAATTATACGACACCAATGGCTGATACGCAAGAGATTTGAGTCTATGACTTCGTGCGACACCACAAGTTGAGCTCGTCAGCCAGTTCTTTGGCCGGGACTTCTTTCTTGATGTCGGGCATCAAGATGTTGGCTGGGTCGAAAATGTGTTTTATCTGAGAATAAATGGCTGTTTCGTCTGGTGAGACGGTTGCTTGCATCAAACCAGCTTTCAGGCGACCATCGCCGTAGCGACCAGCGACATTGCCGCGGCTTTCGGCGACTAACTTGGCAATTTCTGGAATTAATTTTAATAGTACTCGACGTTCGCTCACTTTGTGCAGGTTGAAGACTGGTAGCAAATCGACGTAGCCATTGACCGCGTCCACAACAACTGGCAGCGCCAGCTTGGTCTCAGCTTCCACTTTGCGTAGTTCACTCAGAAATCCGTCCAATCGCTCCAACGGCAGCCATAGTCCTGAAAATACCGCTGGACAGGTTGCACGTTCTTCAGTTGAGTGCAATATGAATGACAATGGAGTATATAGTGAGGTGATTTCTTGGGTTTGGATATCATGGATGGCTAAGCCAACTGGATGAATATTCTCTAGCTTGCGAGCCAATTTTTTGGCGGCACGACCACGAGCTCTGTCAGAGAACTCGCTCATGGTGATGATGACTGCTGCGCCTTTGAACGCCTCACGTGGTGCCCAGGAGAATTTCTTGCCCTCGCTAGCAGCCCGCGCCATGATTCGTCCGTCGATGATGTCAACTTTGGAGACTTTGTGTTTCAGAGCTTCGTCAACTGCCGCTTGTGCATCAGACATATCGCCAAATGTTGCCGTGATGACCGTTGCGTCATTGCTGCTGTATTCTGCTTTCATGATCACTTCGCTGATGATACCCAGCGCACCCTGAGAACCCACAAACAGTGGTGTCAGGTCAAATGAGCCATCCTCGCCTTTGACTTTGGTGATTCCCCAAAATCCAGCTGTGCTTTTTTCACGGCGTTTGATGGCGTCGATGATTTGTTGATTGTCCTCTAGTAGGTTGTCCACTTGACGATAGATCTCGCCCTCTAGCGTTGACAGGCCTTTTTTCTTTGCCAATTCGCGCTTGTTGATGCGACCGGTTTGGATGACGTCACCATTTGCCAAAACGATTTCCATCTGCGAGATGGCGTCTGAGAACAACGTCGTTAAGCCGACAGAGGAAGCTACCGCGCCGGAGGCGATTGCTCCACCGATAGTTCCGTCTTGACCGATGACTGAGATTTCTGGCAGTGCCAAATTTTTATGCATAGACAACAGTTCGCGCACCGCGCTGTACTTCATGCCAGCTTGCATGTGGACCAATTGTTGTTTTGGGTCGATACCTTTGGCGTGACACATATATGCCTGCATATCCAAAGAAACACCGCCGCCAGTAGCAGCACCGTTGCTGTCGGTGCCTGCTCCGCGAACGACCACAGAAAGGATATGACCTTTGTCAGCTAACTGCGAACAAAACCGCATGATTTTACGAATGTCATTGACATTTGATGGCCGAGCGATCATCTCTGGGCGACGCGCCAGGACACTACCGTCTGATTGCGCCGCATCCAATAGCAAATCATTGACCAAAACCTCTCCAGTCAAATGTCCATTCAAATACGTCGCAACCTTATTCATATTCCCCTTTCCTATTTACGTTTAATTTTAGCACAACCAAAAACGAAAATGAATATTATTTGGGTGGTAATTTGGCCGCGCATATGCTACAATCACCACATGCGGCAGTGGCGGAATTGGTAGACGCGCTAGCCTTAGGAGCTAGTGCCTTCGGGCGTGAAGGTTCAAGTCCTTTCTGCCGCACCAGAGTATAGATTATAATAATTGTCACCTGTTATTGGTGGCTTTTTGCTTGTTCCAGCAGGACTGGTCTCACTGAAATATCATTAGTTTTTAATGACACATAAATTCTTATTGACTATGTCAAAACGCCTGTGCTACAATCGCGCCAAGGCAAACAATAATATGAGACATCCACTTAGGTAGTCAAGGAGGGTTTATAATACTATGAGCAAGGCAAATAATTATTTTCAACGGCAACGCATCGGCCTGGCGGTTGTTGGTGGTATCATGACACTGATGGTAGCGTTTAGCTTGACGCCAACCTTTGCGGGTGTCGTTGCAACTATCACCAACAGCGTAAACACCGCATCAACTGGTACATTAGTGATGGAAGAAAAGAATCAAGACGGATCAGTTACCTGTACCACTACTGGTACTGGTAGTGCGACCTGTGCAACCATCAACAAATATGGTGGCCAAGCACTCGTCCCAGGCGGTAGTACCGACACGACCGTAAAGATCACCAATAAGGGTAGCATCGCTGCTAGTGCCTTCACCGTTAAGGGCGGTACTTGTACAACTGAGAACGCACCAGGCGCATCCGTCTCTGGTACCGGTAACCTTTGTAGCAAAATGACTGTTACCGTCCGCGCTAACGGTACACAAGTGTGGACTGGTACGGCAGAAGCCTTCCAGCAAGCAGCAGCACAAGACATCAAGACAGTCGTTGGTCACCCAATTGCACCAAACGAGACCGTCACACTGATCATCACGGCTGCGCTGCCAGCAAACACTGACGCCAGCTTCCAGGGTCGCCAAATTTCACAGCCAATCACCTGGCAATTTAGCGCCTAGCGCCTCAAATAGTAGTCATAAATCTGATATACTAAAGGGCAATGAAATTTAGTAAAACCAGCATTTGGGTGATAGCAGCACTGAGCCTACTGAGTTTAGGCTCAGTGCTCGTGCTACACCTAGCTGGTTTTCGCTTTTTTACCATCGCCACGCCAAGCATGGGCGAAACCGCACCAGTCGGGACGCTAATCGTTACGCAGCCGCAGCAATCCTACAACCAAGATGACATTATTACGTTCTATCGCAGCGGTAGTGTATACACGCATCGTCTGACTAAGGTCAATGACGACCATAGCTACACCACCAAGGGCGACTTCAATGCCGTCGAAGATTCTCTGCCGGTCGCTAACCGAGATGTGATTGGTAAGGCAGTGGTGATTGCGCCAGTGTGGGGCTGGGTTTGGCGTGCTGCACCAATTTTACTGATTGGCTGGATCATCGTCTATTTGCTTTCGTGCATCAAGCGACTGCGTGAACGCTGGCGCTGGCCAGTTCGCATCATTGGCGGGACATTGGTGGTTATCTTGGCCACATTGATCCTTAATCCGTGGCTCCGCGCCGACATGCTCAGCATCGCTAAGCACCAGAAAAATGACGTGCGATTACACATTGTCAATACTGGTATTTTCCCTATTCGTGATGACGATGGCAACCGCGTTCATACTGGTCAAACCGCCATCGTTCGCGCCACCGAAACTGACGTGCAAGGGCACTATATTTACGTGCCACGGCCATCACTTGGACCGACGGGCGTGGTGTTTGCGCTATTGTGGTGCCTACTACCACTATTTATAGCACTGCTAGTAAAGCTACCGCCACCTGAAGAAGAAATTACTGGTCTACAACTCGTTCATGAGCGACATCGTAACATGGCGTTACTTGCCATTATTATTCTATTTGAAGTGGTACTATTGACCGTACAATTATCTTCCCTGGCAGGATTTACCGCGACCATACAAAATAGCACCAACCACGTTCAAGCTCGCGCCTACTTTAAGTGCTCTGAGGCCACTTGGAGCCGTTCACAGATCCGTCCAAATCCTCAGCCGTATTTTGCTTGGGCGCTCAATAGCGACTATGCGGCTAATCCTGTCGTGACGGACCTCTCTGGTAACGGCAACAACGGCAAGTCTTCGCCAAGCGATGGCTCGCCTAGCCGTGCCAGCGTATCAAACACTGGTTGTGTGCGTGACGACCGCCGAATTTCAGTATTTAACGGAGTGAATGCCTGCCTCACTCACGGAACATCGGCAGACCAGAAGGTCAATCCTGCGCCGAACACCTTTAGCCTGGAGGTGTGGTTTAGCACTACCAAGAAAAGCAATGGACGACTGATGGGCTTTAGCTCGCTCTATGAAGGTGATTACAATTACGGAGGACAAAGTGATCGCCATATTTACATTGATAAAGATGGGCGCGTTGTATTCGGTGTTTACAGTGGCGGCATCAGGCTCGTCACTTCACAAGCTGGCGTAAACTATGCTGATGGTCGCTGGCATCACGTCGTTGCTACTATGTCGCCAAATGGTGCAGCACTGTATCTTGACGGTGCTAAAGTAGACACCAATGCATCTATGACTGCTGGCGAAAACGTACCAGACGGCGGCTACTGGAAAGTTGGCTGCGGTAAATTGACGTATTGGAAGAACGCAGACGGCAGTGACTACCAGGGTCCGAAATATTTTACCGGCAGCATGCAGTATAGTTCGGTCTATACGACTGCCCTCACCGAACAGCAGGTTCGTGACCATTACTTGGCAGGTGCATCATAATAGTGTATAATATGTATGTATGGGAAATTAGCTCAGTTGGCTAGAGCGCACGATTCACATTCGTGAGGTCACAGGTTCGAGCCCTGTATTTCCCACCATTTTTAAGCATTATGCCTGCAATAATTGACGAAAAAATCATACCCTCTTCCCTGACGGTTGAAAGGGGCAGGTTCCGTAAAAAACCTGTTCCAGTGGAGTTTGAGATGCGTCAGCGAGAAGCTGCTGAGCCTGGACCTTCCGGGCGATCTAGTGTAGTGCTTGGGCTAGTTGGATTGATAGCGATCAACCCCAACCTTATACGCTATAGCCTAGACGTACGAAAAGGTGGATTTCACAAGGACTTACGCTTGGCACAAGACAGCAATGAGCGGGTCGTTAGAAACAATACAGAGCTCATCGTAGATATTATAACCAAGGGTTGGGTTAGTAGTGAAAGACCCGTAGTCTATGCTTGGTACGACAAAGACTCCCTCAAAGCTCGCAGGGCTCTAGAATCACAGATAACACCAGAAGCGCTCACTGTCGGCTGCCATGTATTACGCCATGTCATGCAAACCGTGTACGATACTGGGGAGCTACCGACAGATCTATCGCTCACGAATGATGACATTCGTCAGATCAAGAAATCGGAACACCCCGGTGTCTATGTAGAAGGTCTCCCTGCTCATAGCTTCTTTGAGCTTACTGAATCTGCGTATCGCTAGATTGCGTTAGTATTGACTTTTTGCACTCATTGTAGTATTATATATCGAGTGTTTAGGAAAGTTACGGTCAATGTAGGCGCATTTGATGTACCTCCTCATGAAGTATATAAGGTCCCCATCGGTTTAGCGATCCCTGGTGCGCGTGAACCAAATAGCATCGATTTAGTGCTCAGCTCAAATGGAATACATGGAGATTTATATACTGCATATTTGCGCTATCTCACGCCAGAACAGCGCTCAGCGATGCCTAGCGAAAAGGAACATCACGACGCTGAGCTCGGGCTTGGTGTATTAGATGAGAATATTGACAGCTTACCGAGCATCATCCCCTTCGAGCAGGTCACTGAAAAAACCAGAGCAGTTGCTGAACCAGCACGACGATTGGCGCTATGCGCCCTGCACGTCGTCTTGTATGAGCGGTATGATCTGGGCCCGTTCAGAAATACCATGGGAACCGTGGAGCTGTCCAGGCGCGCCATTGCCCAAGCAGCCAAAGAAATAGCACTATAATTTAACCATTCAAGGAATACATGCAAGAAACATTATCATTCACTTCAACCATCTTAGAGCCAGACAAAGTTAAGCGCGAAAATCCTCGCCCTGCTGGGTTTGCGATATTTTCTCAAACATTAAAGAAAACAACAGCTCACTTGGTAGTTACTCCAAGCGGCAATCATCAGTCAAGCTATGAAAAATTCTTATCATTACATCCACCTTTAAAGACAGAGCGGAAGTCATGGAATCCTGACAAAACACCGTTCTTACCAGATGAACCGTTTCTTGCTGTAGGCCTTGCCTATCCACCACTTCACCCTATCCCTGCTGTTTACGGGGAAGACCTCACAGAATTCGGTAGACCTTCACGTGGACTGCGCGTAAGTAAGACGCAGCTAGATTTGGCTACTTGTGGTCTTTTTGTAGTGATGAACGGCATAACAGAGAAAATGAATGACCCAGAACTACCAAAAATTAAGCTGCAAGAAAGACCAGATGGCATCACGCGTGCCGTCACATTTACTCCTGAACAATTAGACGAAGCACAGACATACGTGTTATAATAACCCTAGAGGAAGGTCTGTGATTAATATCAGACCATATTTTTATGAAGGACGCTAGCAAGATTCGAAACATTGCCATTATTGCCCACGTCGATCACGGTAAGACGACCATGGTTGATGGGCTACTCAAACAGTCGCGCACATTTCGCGACAACCAGGCTGAGATGAGCCAAGAATTGATCATGGATTCGGGCGATCAGGAGCACGAACGCGGTATCACCATCACCGCCAAACAGACTTCAATTTTTTACGGTGATTATAAAATTAACATTATCGATACACCAGGACACGCCGATTTCTCGGGCGAGGTCGAACGGACGCTGCAGATGGCGGACGGCGTGCTGCTGATCGTCGATGCCCAGGAAGGGCCGATGCCGCAGACAAAGTTTGTGCTTTCAAAGGCACTAGAACTGGGCTTGAAGCCAGTGATGGTGATTAATAAAATTGATAAGCCAGCCAGGCGAATTGCCGAGGTTGAAGATGAACTGAGCGATCTATTTTTGGAGTTAGCAACTGATGATGCTCAGCTGCATTATCCGATTTATTACGCCGTTGGGCGCGACGGCAAGGCGTGGCGGAAGATCCCTACTGACCCGACTGAAGACGCCGATCTCACACCGATTTTTGAAGCGATTATTACCGATATCCCGGCACCGAGCGTCACGGCTGACGGCGGTTTCCAGATGCTGGTGACCAGCCTGCAGTACGATACCTTTCAAGGTAAATATGCCATTGGGCGGATCGCTCGCGGGTCGGTCAAGCGCGGGCTGGCGGTTAGCCTGATGAAACAGGGCGAAGTATCAGGCTCGGCGCGAATCGAGAAAGTCTTTGGTTACCGTGGGCTGAACCGCGAAGAGCTTGGAGAGGCGTTTGCTGGCGACATCGTGGCGCTAGTGGGCGTCAGTGAGGCGCACATCGGCGATACCATTGCCGACAAAGAACAGCCAGAAGCCTTGCCAGCAATTGCCATCGAAGCGCCGACGCTGAGCATGTACCTCGGCCCAAACACCAGCCCGATGAAAGGACGCGAGGGCGAATTTACTACCTCGCGGCAAATCGGCGACCGATTGCGACGGGAACTGGAAACCAACGTGGCGCTACGCGTTGAAGAAAACGGCATCGGTTTTACGGTATCTGGCCGAGGCGAGCTGCACCTCAGCGTCTTGATCGAGACCATGCGGCGCGAAGGCTTTGAGTTTGAAGTCGGCCGCCCGCAAGTGGTCACCATCACCGAGGACGGCGTCGAAAAAGAGCCGATTGAAGAATTACAAATCGAAATTAGCAGCGAATTCATCGGGGCGATCAGCCAGGAACTCGGTGCCCGCCACGCTGAAATGAAGTCGCAAGAAACCACCGCCAGCGGTGCCACCCGTATCACCTACGTGTTGCCGACCAGGGCGTTGATCGGTCTACGCAACGTGCTGTTAACCGCCACCAAAGGCACGGTAATTATGAATTCCCTGCCGCATGGCTATCAACCGCTGGGCGGTAAATTACCAAAAACCCGCAGCGGCGTGCTGATCGCCTTTGAAGCTGGCACCACCACGCCGTACGCTCTGCAGGCGGCCGAGGCGCGCGGCGAACTCTTGGTCGGGCCGGGCACGGAAGTGTACGCTGGGATGATCGTCGGCATCTACAACCGCCAAGAAGACATCGAAATCAACGTTTGTAAAGCTAAACACCTAACCAACATGCGCTCCAAATCATCCGATGGCACAGTGCAATTGACGCCATTTACGCAGTTTAGTCTGGAGCAATGCATCGACTTTATCGAGGACGACGAACTGCTAGAGGTAACACCAAAGTCCCTGCGTCTACGGAAACGCTACCTTGACGCTAACGAGCGAAAGCGTGCCGCCAAGAGATAAACCCGCTCCTTACCTATGAAAATCGCCCCAAGCTAGGGGCGATTTTCGTGGATGGAGTAAACCAAAATTAGTCCACCAATGTTTCTTTGACGCGCTTTGAAACCACAAAATATAGTGACAGTAGTCCAGCAACGATGAAGTAGATAAATATTCCACCGATGGTGCCAACAATTCGTTCTGCATCAGAATCCTTGCGCATTGAGGCAATGATAATCTGAAGCAAGGTAAAATACGTCGCAGACGTCATGTATGCGGCGATAGCCAGATAGCGGCCAACTTTTTTCTGCAGACTAATCAGCACGACAGCGGTAAAGGATAGAATAGCAATGATTGGCGCAAAGATGATCGACACAGCGCCTTCAGGACTGCTCAATCTTAGCACCGCACCAAAGAACATCAGTGTATAGATGATACCACCAAAGCCCATTAGCACTGTCAAAAATGCTAGCCAGCCTTTCACCCCCTTGAGGGAGTTTGCCATAACTACATACTGTACAGGTGCGGCCTGTGGCTGTGCAAAATATTGTTGATTGGTGCTTTCTTGCGCGGCTTGCTCAGAAATATGAGCTTCTGTAACCTTTGAGTTTTCTGTTGTTTTTTCCTGTGATGCTGTTGCCATAATGATTTACATTCTCCTTATGAAAATATCTGCTCTAGATTATACCATCGCAACCAGTTATAGTAAAAGTATGATAAAGAAAAATGTTGACCAATTTAAACGCTCTTTGGTGCGCACCAGCCAGCGCATCACACCCATTAACCGTAAAGATCCTGACGAATTATTTGGGCATCTATTTCACGAGGTCCAAGCGCAGCAAATTTACCAAGACGGCAAGACATTTGTCGATGTGGTGCCAAAAAAGCGCTGGCGACGCATCCAGCGAGAATACTTGGAAGCCTCAAAAAAACCCGATTTTAATCTGCAAGAATTTGTCAATCAACATTTTTATGATTTTAATCCGTCGCACGCAGGTCACGTGCCTCAGCCAGCCGAATCAGCGCGCCAGCATGTCACGCAGCTATGGCCGCAGCTGAGGCGCCAAGCTCACAAAGCGTCGGGCTCGCTCATTCCCCTGCCGTACGACTACATTGTTCCTGGCGGACGTTTTTCGGAGCAATTTTACTGGGATACCTACTTTATCATGCTGGGCTTGGCAGTTGATAACCAATGGGAATTAATCAACGGCATGATGAAAAATTATTCCTACATGATCCAACGGTTTGGTTATATCCCGACCGCAAATCGAACATATTTTCTGAGTCGCAGTCAGCCACCATTTTTCTCTGCTATGGTGAAGCTGTTGGCGATGCGTCCACGGAAAGTCGGTGGCTCGAGCTTGGTACTATTGGAATATTTCCCGCTGCTATTGACAGAATACAAATTCTGGATGAAAGGACATAAGCAGCTCGACAGCGCTGATCAAATCGCCACTGGACGAGTGGTAAAAATGCCAAATGGCACCGTTCTGAACCGCTACTTTGACAATAAAAATACACCACGTCCAGAAAGCCGCCGCGAAGACATCGAGACGGCTCAGAAAAGCCCCAATGCCAACAAAGCAAAGATTTACCTGGACTTGCGAGCTGGCGCAGAGAGTGGCTGGGATTTCAGTTCACGTTGGTTTGGCGAGGCGTGCTGTATTGAAAGCATCCAGACGACAGATATTGTGCCAGTGGATCTCAACTGCTTGCTGTATGACCTAGAAATGACTATCGCTCAGTGTTACGGTATCTTGAAACAAAAAGTGCTGCGCAAAAAGTTCATTCAGTCGGCTGAAAAGCGCGCGGAAGCCATCAGAACATACTGCTGGAATGAAGCGACTGGATTTTTCTATGATTATAATTTCCGCACTGGTCGACAGATGCCACACGCGACGCTGGCTGGCGTCTTCCCGCTTTACAATGGCGTCGCCACCAAGAAACAAGCCGAGCACGTGGCTGAAATGTTACAGCGCGAGTTTTTGCGCGATGGCGGGTTGCGGATGACGTTGGTTGACAATGGTCAGCAATGGGATGCGCCAAATGGCTGGGCACCGCTACAGTGGGTAGCGGTTTGCGGTTTGAAGCGATACGGGCTGGATGAGCTGGCGGAGGAAATCAGGACACGCTGGCTGGCTTCGACCGAGCGCGTGTTTGCCGACAAAGGCAAGATGATCGAGAAATATGACGTCGACAGTGAGTCACGCATTGGTGGTGGCGGTGAATATCCGTTGCAAGACGGCTTTGGCTGGACCAATGGTGTGTACGCGGCACTGTATGATCGGTTTGATGAGCGCTGCCCAAAGTAGGCTAATTCTTGGTTGGGCGCGGAATATCTTCTGGCAGAAATCCCTTTTCATGCTGAAAACCAGCCTGCCATTTGTAGTCTTTGGCGTAGCCTAAATCTTTCATTAGCCTGGTTGAGGCGTTACGAAGATGAAGCGGCACGGGCGAGTTTGGGTATTTTTGCGCCAGAGAAAAGGCGTCATTCATCAAGTCAGTAATCTCGCGCGACTTCTGGCTGCGAGCCAGGGCGATAGCGCAGTGAAATAGATTGTATTTGGCTTCAGGCAGACCAACGCGCTCCACTGCCTCAAAGGTAGCGACCGCCAAACTCAGCGCACCGTTGCCAGCCAGCCCAATGTCTTCCGACGCGAAGATGACCATCCGCCGCGCGATGAATTTCGGGTCTTCGCCAGCGTCAATCATCCGCGCTAAATAATACGCCGCAGCTGTCGCATCACTGCCCCGCAGCGATTTAATAAACGCCGAGATGACATCATAATGCGCATCGCCTTTTTTATCATAGCCAGGCAAACGCCGCTGAGCCGCTGCCTTGACGACCTCTGGCGTGACTTTTTCACCAAAGCTCAACGCCAATTCCAAATTACCCAATGCCACCCGCGCGTCACCGTCCGCTAGTTCCGCCAGATAGTCTAAAGCTTTAGGCGACACCCGCTTGGTTTGTTTCAAAGTCTTCAACGCTCGCTTCAGCACCAATATAATTTCATCTTTGGTCAGCTGCTGCAGCACCAACACCCGCGTCCGGCTGAGCAGCGGCGTGATCACCTCAAAGCTCGGATTCTCGGTCGTCGCGCCGATCAAGGTAATCAGCCCGCTCTCGACATGCGGCAAAAAAGCGTCTTGCTGCGCCTTGTTAAAACGGTGGATTTCATCAACGAACAAAATTGTCCTGAGACCCAAATTCCAATTCTGCCTGGCGTGTTCGATCACCCGTTCGACGTCTTTTTTGCCACTAGTTACCGCCGACAGCTCGACGAACTCCGCATTGACCTCGCGGGCAATAATCCGCGCCAAGGTCGTCTTGCCCGTCCCTGGTGGACCCCACAAAATCAAACTGACCGGCTCAGCGCGCTTCACGATTTGACGGAGCAACTCACCCTCGCCCAGCAAATGGCTTTGTCCGATCACCTCATCCAATTTCTGCGGCCGCATCTGTTCGGCCAGGGGTTGTCGATTCATATATTCATTATACCGCATTCGCATTCTCCTGTCCTGTATAGTAAAATGGTAGTGGTATCAGTTAAACGAGGAGGGTAAGTGAAACATATCACGATCAAACATCGTCTGAGTGCTTTTACAGCAAGTTTAGTATTTGCACTCGTTGCGGTCGCGGCAATCGCCTGGCCAATTGCAACGTCATCAAGCGCCAAAGCCGCCAGCCCGGCGCTCAACGCAACTGCGTATGAAGTGTCTAGGCCTGGCAAGCCACACAGCTTTGTCACAACATCTCAAACAGAAATCCAACAAGCAGCCAAAAATGGCTTCACGACAGTGCGCCCTATTTTTATGGTGTCAACAACTGCAGGTAGCGGTTTGGTGCCGGTGTATCGCGCTGACGCAACACTACAAGACGGAAACTACACGAGTCTTTTGACGGTCAATAAAAATGAGGCTGACAATGCTTGTAAAAAGTACGGCTTCACCTGCAAAGGAGTTGCTTTCTATGCGCAAGCTGAGCTAAAAAACGGTGCTGAGATGGTTTACCGCATGCGGTACAAGCATTTCAATTTCCGTCAAGTCACCGCTAAAGATCGTCAAGATCTCCAGAAAGCTGGCTACATCCAAGAAAGCCGAGAGTGGTTCTACGTCAAACCAGTCCAGAACAACAACGGCAATGGTAACGGCAACGTTGACCCAGTCAAAGATGGTAAATTCTCCATCGCGGTCTATCCTGACACGCAGCAGGAAGTTTTTCAATGGTCAGGCAATCAATTTGCTGCCCGCACCAACTGGACCGTGAAAAATAAGGAAAAATACGACATCCGCTTCTTGGCTCACACGGGTGACATGGTCACTTCTGGTGGACATGAAGGCATTGATAAACCAGATCAATACATCGTCGCGTCCAACGCATTCAAGACTATTGATCAGGCAAACATTCCTTACTTGACGACCATTGGTAACCACGACACAAAGGCTGTTTGTGGCGGCGGCGGTGCTTGTGACTGGCGACACACCAACGAATGGGCACGAGACACCACGGTGTTCAACCGGTACTTCTCTGCTACACGTCAGAAATTGTCAGCCAACCAAATGTTTGAAAATGGCAAAGTCGATAACGCTTACAAAACTTTCACCGCTGAAGGTAAACAGTGGCTTGTCTTGACACTTGAGCTTTGGCCGCGCGCTGAGGCGGTCAATTGGGCGAAGGACGTCGTAGCCTCACATCCAAAACACAACGTCATCGTTCTGAGCCACTCGCTGCTGAACGCCGATGGCTCAATCGGTACCGGCGCTGGATACGGCACTGGCAAACAAACCCCGCGCTATGTCTACGACAATTTGATCTTGGCATATCCAAACATCCGCATGGCCTTCTCAGGACATGTGGGACAGGCAGCCAGCCGCGTTGACACAGGTAAACACGGCAACAAGGTTGCATCATTCTTGGGTGCATTCCACTCAAATGACTACAACCCAACCAGGATTTTGACGGTCGACACCATCAACAACACGGTGACATCCGACATTCAGGCGGCTTCGATCCGCGATGCCTACAAAGCAAAATATCCAAACGCAACATTGCCAAACTACGACCAATACGACGTATCGTACTCAGGCATGAACTTTGTTAATCCATAACAAACACGGCAAACAAATTAGTAGCCCCGTCATCAGGCGGGGCTACTTTATATCGATCAATGCACCGCCATAGCCAGGCAGTTGCAATACGTCACCGTCTACACGAATATCTGGGTTGGTACCAATGATGACACGGCCGGAGTTTGGCAACCACACCGTTTGTGCCGAGTCCGCAAAGTTAATGTATATCTGCACTTGTTGACCGTCAAGCTGACGCCGAAATCCTAAAACAAAGCCGTTACCGGTGTCTAGCTTTTCCATGGTACCGTGGCGTAAAATCGGCAGCTCATGACGCAGCTCCAATAATTTCCGGCACAACCATAGCAGCGAACTTGGGTCTTTCGTCTCTTTGGCAACATTGACCTGTTTGCGGTTAGAATGCACCGGCAACCACGGCAGCACATTGGCAAACCCGGCATAGCGAGAACTGTTCCACTGCATGGGTGTACGGGCGCGGTTGCGGTCATCCTGCAGCGAATGGTGGAAGCCATCTTGCGCATCATGCTGCGTCAAATCAACATCTTCCATGCCAATCTCATCACCATAGTACATCACGCTAACACCTGGACACAGCAGATTGAGAAACTGCAGCGCACGGGATCGCGGCAGCCCCAAGCGAGACGTCACACGTGGTTGGTCGTGATTGCCAAGGCAAAAGAATGGTATGTTCTCCCCTGTCGCCTCCACATAGTTCATGATATTCCAGCCGGTATGTTCACCGTGCCAATCGTTTTGCCGATGTTCCATGAAAAAGGCTGTGGCTTTCGGATGAACGTGGATGACGTCGTGATATTGCCGCCAGATATCGCCAAGGCGCTCGTCTGGGTAGAACTCAAACACCATTTGCTTATCCTCATATTCATCGCAAACACTCGCTAGCTCATGCAAATACTCTTGAAAATGCGGTCCGTGTTTGCAATGGTCGTGAATATAGGCACCGTAGCTGTCAGAATCGCCATAGAAATTAGGGTTTAGCGAATCATCACGCAGCTCTGGATCTTTGGAAATTCCCCAAATGGCATCCACGCGCATGCCGTCAACGCCCATGTCAAACCAAAATCGCACCACGTCTTTGATAGCCAAACGCACCTCAGGATTGTCCCAGTTGAGGTCTGGCTGGGTTGGCAAAAATGAGTGCAAATAGTACTGGCCAGAATCAGCGTCAAACGTCCATGACTTGCCGCCCGCCAAACTGACCCAATTGTTCGGCTCATGCCCGTCACTACCGTCTCGCCAGACATACCAATCCCGCCTGGGATTATCCCGGTCAGAACGCGACTCAACGAACCACGGATGCTGGTCAGACGTGTGACACGGCACCAAGTCAATCATCACTTTGATATCGCGCGCGTGCGCTTCGTCCAACAGCATAC
Source organism: uncultured Candidatus Saccharibacteria bacterium (assembly GCA_963526325.1). GTDB lineage: Bacteria > Patescibacteriota > Saccharimonadia > Saccharimonadales > Saccharimonadaceae > Nanosynbacter. The sequence goes on along the minus strand of CAURNC010000003.1, from coordinate 44,188 downwards.
GAAAATCATCCAGACCGCCAAACACCGGATCAACATTTTGATAATCTGCCACATCATAGCCAAAATCAGTCATGGGCGACGTGAAAAATGGCGAAATCCAAATGGCATCAACGCCGAGATCACTGAGATAGTCCATCTTGAGCGTAATGCCGTTCAAGTCTCCGACCCCATCACCGTTCAGGTCTCGAAAACTTCGCGGATAAATCTGATACAACGATCCAACATCACGCCACGCTTTAGTCATGTTTTAAGTATAAGCGAGATGAGTGAGAATTGCTAGTATATATCTTGTGTGTACAATTTATCAATTATAGCCAGCTAAAATATTTAATGATTACTGAATATACTATCACTTATTTTTGGCCTTATCTATGTAAGAAGCTATATTCTCAATCTCAGGCTCAAGATTAACCCAATCCTTATGGCAATTAATTTGGCGGCGAGCTTTCCTTGGATTATTATCTTTAAAAGGAGCCTGGCTGCCAGTATACAGAATAAATAGTTTTTCACAATTATCAGGAATATTTAGATCACATGGCTTGTAGGCAAGGTGTATGATGTAAGTTTTTGAATTAAAGACTAGTTTTACGCTTAAATTTTGGGTGTCTACCGATGTATCAAATGTACTATAATATAGTCGTGCTTGGAGCTTCCTTGCTATCATATTTGCAAGACTATTCATCAGTTGAGTATCAACTTCAGCAAGTCGATCATTGATTGGCTTCCAAGCTGGTCGTATAGTGCGATGATAATTACGCTCACTAAGCGTTTGGATTTTTTTATTGTATCTATCAACTTCGTTAACCGGTATGTAAAGAAGGTTTGCGAATACAGAATGACCGATAAGTATTTTGTACAGAACATCTATCGTGTTGAGATTGTCTATTGTACTTTTTTCTTCGTCGGTCGGAGTAAGGTAATCGTCTATGTGGTCCTTGATATTGACTATAGTGAACGCATCACCCATAAAGGCCTTAAAGTTAAGTATCGTTGGATATCCAGAATCAAATTCCATATCCAAGTAGCCGGCTCTATCAAGCACCGCCACTAACTCTTCGATGGCATTTAGTATATGTTTCTGTTCGTGATCATTAAGGGTTTGAAGCTGAATACAAATATCTGGCCAGTCTTCTATTTGACCTTCATATTCCCCTTTATCTTTCACTATGAGTTCATCATGCGAATCTATAAATATATTTGAAGTATAGAATATTGAATCAATAGCTTCCCAATTAATGTAGCGTATTTCACGATTAAATAGGTTGTTGCTTGCTTCGGTCAAGGCCTTGTATAGTATGCGATTATGGTATTGATCGTAGTTTTTGGAATGTTTTTCATATAGATGGTTTATAAACAGATGCATCGTTGACTCATAGAGGTACCGATAATCCCCGAGCTCGTTTTGCAATTTAGAAAGAATATTCTCGCCATCAATGCCAAGCTTTTGCCGTAAGAGGGAAATATTATAAGGCATTAGCTGCGATATTAGGCTCATAGAAGCAATTGCTTGTCTCTTGTCTTCTACCTTAGACAAATTCTGGATTTCCTCACTGATAATATTGACCATTTCAGATGGATGTAGGTGATTTAGGAGAATTATATCTCTAAATAATGTATGTTCCGCACAAAACGGTTCTTGTTTTATTTTTTGTTGAACACGATTTATTGTCGGCTCGTTTGAGATGAATATAGCGTGCACGCCAGTGTCATTGAATAGATTCTTAAGTAATAAAGCAATACTTTCCGGCTTAAAGCCCATATCTTCAAGCTTATCTAGCTCATCAATAACAATAATGATCGAGTTGCTTTTTGAATATGTTGTAAATATATCCCTTAACTTCATTTCAATGACAGCATCAGAGATATCAATATTTTGCTGCCAATTGTACGATATGATTCCGAGATTATTCAGGCTACCTTTGCTGGACAACTCGCGTATTAGGCTGGTGCTATTAGCCAAGGGTTTTAGTTTGCGTACTGATTGTATATAGCCAATTGAGCGGAACCATCTCATAGGTAAATCAAGCTTGCTATATCGTCTAGTAAGCAACTCACTTTCCATACTTCTAGCTATAGTTCTTAGTAAAAGCCTCCTGTATGAGAGTTCTTCTTGGGTATTATCGTTGCTGGCTTTAGATGATTGAATAATTAATGGTATGTATAAAACTACCTGGTTATCAAAAAATAATCGGCGTAAAAATTTAGGTTTTTGATTTTCACGAAATTTCGTGATTGCAAGATTAATAAGAGTTGTTTTTCCCGAACCCCTATCTCCAGCAAGTAGGATGGAGCCTCCCTTGGAATTTGACAGGAAATCACTTAGCCTTTTTAACTCAGACTCTCTTTTGATAAGTTTTTCACTACTCTTATTCATGCAATATTAGTATAGAACTATATCCGCCAATTTAAAACATTAATATATTAAAAATCGAGCTGAAAAGCTCGACATTCTAATCTAATTGGTGCGGGTAAGGAGACTCTAACTCCTGGCCTCTTCCATGGCAAGGAAGCGCTCTAACAACTGAGCTATACCCGCATGTGGTTCACGATTTATTGTAACAAAGCCGTGAACAAAATGCAATATTTGGTGGCTCCTCCCAGACTTGAACTGGGGACACAAGGCTCTTCAGGCCTCTGCTCTACCAACTGAGCTAAAGAGCCACAAACTTGCTATTTCATTGTACTAAAGTTGTCGCCATCTGGCAAGGGTGATATACTTTTAAGAACGCGGGTGTCGTATAACGGCTATTATGTGACCTTCCCAAGGTTGAGACGGGAGTTCGACTCTCCCCATCCGCACCACAACTCACCATCACGAGCTCCCCAGTGAGGCTCTTTTTATTTATCCCTCAACGTTAACAAAAGCTAAACGGTTATTTCGCTATACTCTGCGTAACCACACTTCTCCAAGACTTCCTGACCAAGTTGTCTAAGGTTGTTAATTCTTTTCCGCTCTTCGTCAAGATTTTTCTGCTTACAAATGGCGTCATAAAGCGCTCTCATATCAGCGTCTTCGGAGCTACTGTCAGCTACTCCCGCAAACTCTCGTTCCATTAGGTCATGATTAGCACGTGGCATATTTCCATTCCTCCTCTTTTGGGTCCAAATGTGTCTTATTACTATCTATACCATATTGAATTAAATTTTGCAATACCCTATTTCGCGCCACTATAATAAAGAGTCCTCGACGTACATCGGGACTACTGACTAACTATAATGGTTCTCGCAGGAACTTGGTGAGGTGCGCCTCCCCATAACTACGATTGTCCACCACAACAATTCCGTTTTGAACTGGCACCTCACCTATTCCTGGGTGTGATAATATCATACATCCGCCCGGTTTGAGAAGCCCCATTAGTCGTGAAACTGTGGAAAACTGAGGATTATGATATGGTGGATCGGCAAAGATGATATCAAACTTCTCTGTTACGCTCATGCTTTTCAGCCAATTTGATATCGTTGTTTTTATTACAATAGATTTTTCATCGACGCCCAAACTGGCTATGTTTTCGGCGATCACGCGCTGCGCGACCCGGTCTCGCTCCACAAAAACTACTGACTCAGCGCCACGGCTGAGCGCCTCCAGGCCAATGGCACCAGAGCCAGCAAAGGCGTCCAAAACCCGCGCACCGCGGACTGTTTCGCCCAGTGAATTGAACATCGCCGAACGCACTCGCTCACCCATGGGATGCGTCATCGAGCCTGGTGGTGTCTGGATAAATCGTCCACCAAATTCGCCAGCGATGATGCGTATTCTCACCGTTTGGCCTCAAATTTCCAAACCGACGCTAGCCAGCCCAGCATGACGGCTTTGATGATGATTGGCATCAGTTCATGGTTGGTTTGCCACGCCAAATCAGTCGTCCAGCCGTTTTTGCCAAAATTGTCATACATCTTTAGGTCAGCCACAGCGTGAACTTGCTCTAGATAATATTCTCGGTAGCCTTGCTGCTTGACCTGTAAAATCTCAGCTTCACTCGGCACAGCGTCCTTAAAGCGCGGATAGGCCACTACGCTCGCCACACCCGCTTCAAACGCCACGTGCATGGTCATCATACCTTTGGCGCCCCAGAACTTCCAGTTGTTTTTGATGAGTTCAATCCCCGTGTCACCCTTCATGATGTTTTTCTTGAGGATGGAGGTTCGCGTCTCCAAACCTTCGCCACCGCGCAGCTCCTGCATGGCGTGCTCCAGCGGAAAATGATGCGCTGGCGTCAAACCATCGGTGATGGCATGCGCCATCCACGCCGCTTCAAAGGCAGCTCGTTCAGAATTATTTTTCTGTAGCGCCTTCGCTAGGTTATCAATATGCTGGTCAATCATCTCCAAAAGCGCCGTGTCGTTTGGATCGTCCGGATTGATGAAATGCCACGGCTCGTCAACAGCTGGACTTTTACGCTTGACGCCGTCAGGGCCGTTTTTGCCTTCAAAATGCAGAATATCTTTGATATCAGGAAAATCACACCAATCAGGCAGCATTGGCGTCAGATGTCGCCTGGCCACTCGATCTATCTTTTGATGAACACCGATAAATCGACCAGAGCCATCTCTAATTGTTGTTCCTGCATACATATTAATTCAAAATGGTTAATCGCTGATAGCGACTGACGGCACGCGCCAGATGGTTATATTGTAACAAATCCCGCCCCTCTTTGACAAAGCGCTCGGCCTCCGTTTGCGCACGGGCGATCAGTGGCGTGTCGCTCAGCGAGGCAATTTTTAGGTTCAGTGCGCCATGTTGCGCTCGGCCGTAAATCTCGCCAGGACCGCGCAGTTTCAAATCAACTTCCGCCAAGTAGAAGCCGTCTTGGGATTTCTCAATTTCCCTGAGGCGCTGGCTTGGTTTGTCATGACTCGACATCATCAGATGACAAAAACTCTGATACTCACCGCGTCCAACCCGACCGCGCAGCTGATGGAGCTGGCTGAGTCCAAAATGATCAGCATTTTCGATGAGCATGACCGTGGCGTTCGGCACATTGACGCCAACTTCCACCACCGTGGTGCTCACTAGCATATCAATGTTGCCGTCCGCGAATTGCTGCATGACCGCGGCTTTTTCCTCCGGCGGCAATTTACCGTGCAACAATCCGACGCGGCGATGACGAAACATCGTTTTTGCCAATTTGTGGTATTCCGCCTCGACCGACTTTTTGTCATTGTCAGGATTATCGTCGATCAACGGGCAGATGACATAGGCTTGGCGACCTTTGGCAATTTCTGCATCAATAGTTTCGTAGAGTTTTGGCGCTGAAGCTGGCGACCAAATTTTCGTTTCAATCGGCTGACGCCCAGCTGGCAGCTCGTCCAAAATCGAGATGTCCAGTTCGCCATACAAGGTCAATGTCAAACTCCGCGGGATCGGCGTGGCGGTCATGCTGAGTAGATGCGGCATGTAATCCGCCTTTTGCAGCAACGCCTGCCGCTGCTTGACACCGAACCGATGCTGCTCGTCAATCACCACAAACCCCAGCTTGTGGTACGCCACTTTTTCCTGAATCAGCGCGTGCGTACCAACCACCACGTTGATATGACCGTTGGCTAAATTATCCAGCAGCTGCCGCCGCGGGGCGCCCTTGACATGCCCCGTTAGCAGCGCCACCGATACACCGAACGGCGATAACAACTCATCCAGCGTCTTGGCGTGCTGAGTCGCCAAAATCTCCGTCGGCGCCATGATGGCCGTCTGAAAACCAGCCTGCGCCACTTCCGCCGCCACCAACCCAGCGACCACCGTTTTGCCCGAACCAACGTCTCCCTGTAATAGGCGGTTCATCGGATGCTCCGACTCCAAATCTTGCAAAATCTGCCACGCGGCGCGGCGCTGCGCGTTGGTCAAAGGGAATGGCAGTTGCTCAACAAATTGCTTGACGACCGGCTGATTGAACGGGATACGCCAGCCGGTCAACTTGGTTTGCTCCTGCTTATTCAACTGCGCTGCCAAGATCATCTCAAACAATTCTTCAAACGCCAGCCGCTCACGACCGCGGGCAATTTCCTCGTGATTGTTTGGGGCGTGAAGGAACTTGATAGCTTCCGCGCGGCTGACTAATGCTTGCCGCTGGACGATGTGCTGTGGCAACGTCTCGGGCAAAAATTCCATGATGGGGCGCAGATTTTTCAGCAAATCTTGCACAACTTTGGGGCGCAAGTTCTTGATGGATCTGTAGACTGGATGAATACCCAAAGCGCTTTTGGCCTCGGACGCATCTGTCTGCTTAGCGAGCTCGACGGACGGATTGCTGATCTGATAGCTATTATATTGCATGCCAAATTGGCCAGAGAACATGAACTCGGCGTCGGATCTCAGCTGCGACTCACGGTACGGCTGATTGAACCAAACGGCCTTAACCTTGCCAGAATCATCTACCAGCACCGCCGTGGTGATCCTCAGACCCCGGCGCACAATCCGCGTGGAAATCGACTCGCAGCGTGCTCGCACCGTCACCTTGCCCGGCTGAAGATCGGCGATATTGACCGCCGCCGAATAATCGTCATACGCCCGCGGCAAAAAATCCAGAGCGTCCGCCACCGTCTCCAGACCCGCCGCCGCCAGTGCTTGGGCAGTTTTGGGGCCGACGCCTTTAATGTGTTCCAGTGGAGTTGTCAGCTTCATCTACGAAACAGCGTTGATGCCTTCCAGCGCGTAGGCGGTATCCTCCCAGCGTTCCACAGCGATACAATCAATGCCCATATTTTTGACTGGGAAATCATTGCCGCCCTCTTCTAGTTTGTCGCCAAAGAATAAAATCTCTTCCTTAGTTACGCCCGTTGCTTCCATCAGTTTTTTCATGCCATAGGCTTTGTCGATACCAGGCTTGGTAACATCCAAGCTAGTGGTGCCTGCCGTCCGAATTTCAAATTCTGGAATGCGTGCTTTGACAGCATCGTTGAGCAATTTACGTTTTTCCTTGTTGGCTTCAGCCCAGGCGTATTTGTCTTCAGGAGTAGCCTTTTGACCCAACGCAGAGTATGTCACCTGACTGAGGCGATCTTCGATGATTTCGCCAGCTGGATTATCTACCCACATATCAAGCTCCTTAGCTGAGGTCTCAATTGCCTCAAAAATCCGAGCCTTTTGCTCCTCAGTCAAATCTTCTTGGTATTGTAGTCGCCATTCGCCATCCTGGAAGCGATAGTAACGAGTGCCACATGTCGGCATGATGTGCAGCCGGCTAAGATCAACGCCCGGAACTTGTTCAATTTGTCTGACAGTGTTTGGATAAATCACTCCTTCAAAATCAGTGCCAGAAATGATACACACATCGTAATGCTTCAACAGCTCTGCCAACAGACCGGCCATGCGCGGCGTAGCTGGCATTTTCGACATAACGATAGTGTCATCTGAGTCAAATGCTATAATTTTTTTCATTCTTCGTCTCCCTCCATGATTAGCACGAATGTATTTTTACCCTTCTTGAGTAGCGATGTGGTGTTGACGGCTTGGTCTTCGGCTATTTTTTCGCCGTTGAGGCTGATGGCGCCAGATTTCAGCAGGCGTTTTGCTCCACCATTGGAGCTGACCGCCCCGGAAACCACCAACGCTTCAACGACGCCGACGCCGATATCAACGCGCGGAATTTCCTGAGCCAAAGCATCCAAATCATCGTCCGACAATTGCCGGAAATCACCGCCGCCAAACAATACCTCGGTCACCCGCTCCACTGATTCGCGCCGATTAACGCCGTGGACGATATCGGTGACTTCGCGCGCCAAGACTTTTTGGGCTGAGCGCGCACCTGGATTGACCGCATGGTTTTCAGCGATAGCCTCAATAGTATCGCGATCGAGCATGGTGAAGATTTTCATGTACTCGATGGCACTTTCGTCGTCAACGTTCAGCCAGAATTGATAGAATTTGTAGACGCTGGTTTTGTTTTCATCCAGCCAGACGGCACCACCTTCGGACTTGCCAAATTTGCGCCCAGTTGACTTGTTGATGAGTAACGGCGCAGTCATGGCGTAAACTTCAGCATTTTCTTTTTTGCGGATCAATTCCACGCCTGAAACCAAATTACCCCACTGGTCGGAACCGCCGATTTGCAAATTGACACCGTGATGTTTGAACAAATACCAGAAATCATACCCCTGCAGCAACGTGTAGGTAAATTCCGCAAAACTCAGCCCTTTACCGTTATCGATGCGTGCCTTGAAAAATTCACGACCGATCAAATCTGCCATGTTGAAATTCTTGCCAATGTCGCGGAGGAACGGCAATAATTCCAAATTGCCCAGCCAATCCGCATTGTCCACCAGGGTAAAATCGCGTCCGGCGAAAATTTGTGACACCTGTGCTTTCAAAGCTCGTTTATTGTGCTCAATTTCCGCATAAGAAAGTAGACTCCGCTCCTCGGTGTCGCGCATATCGCCAATCATGCCCGTACCGCCACCAACCAACAGGAATACTTTGTGACCGCGCTCCAAAAAATGCCGCACCATCATGTAAACCGCCAAATGCCCGACATGCAAACTGTCAGCTGACGGATCTGTCCCCAAATAGAGCGTGAAATTCTCCGAATCGATAAGCTTGTCATTGGTGAATGTGGTCTGGTTCCAAAACCCGCGCCACTGTAATTCCTCTGATAACTGCATATTTTCTCCTTGGTCAGCTAATCTTAGTATCAGTATATCAATTTTTGGCAGTTGATGCGAACCATGTGCGTGATATAATAGATTACGTGAATAAGAGTAGTACAAGTAGCAGCAACAAATCGCCTTCTAGTCCCAGGAAATCTGCGACAAAGCGATTAAGCTTATACGCCAATTTGGCACATAAGCGTAAAGTTAAAAAAGATAAAGATTCGCGCGAGCGTGCTGAATATTTGGCAAGCTTGCCGAAGCATCCAGTGAAGCGATTTTTCTATCGCTTACATCCAAAGCGGTTAGCTAACTATTGGTTCTCCAAACGCGGCGCAAAGATGGCGCTGAAAATTGCTGGTGTTACTCTGTTGTTGATGATCTTGTTTATCGGTGGGCTGTTCGCATATTTCCGCAAAGATTTGGATAAGATTCGACCAGGCGAAATTGCCAAACGTGTCCAAACAACAGTCACGAAATATTATGACCGTAATGGCGTGCTACTCTGGGAGGATAAAGGAACTGGTAACTACAAACTGGTGGTCGAAGGTGACCAAATTAGCAATCACCTGAAACATGCTACTGTTGCCATTGAGGACAAGGATTTTTACAAGCACCACGGAGTTAGTGTTAGCGGCTTGACGCGTGCGGTATTTTCAACGGCTTCTGGAGGACAGGTCCAGGGAGGATCGACATTGACCCAGCAGCTCGTCAAACAGGTATTCTTTGCTGATGAAGCTAGCGAACGTGGCCTCAAGGGTATCCCGCGTAAGATCAAAGAGATGATTTTGGCGATTGAGGTTGAACGCATGTACAACAAAGACCAAATCTTGTCACTATACCTCAACGAATCGCCATATGGAGGTCGCCGTAATGGCGCTGAGTCAGCTGCACAAACGTACTTCCACAAGAGCGCAAAAGACCTAACTATAGCCGAAGCAGCCCTGCTAGCAGGAATTCCGCAAAATCCGTCCTACTTTAATCCGTACAATACTGCTGGTAACAAGGCGTTGATCGAGCGCCAACACACCATCTTGAATTACATGACAGAACAAGGCTACATCACACAAAAAGAAGCAGATGAAGCCAAAAAGTACCCAATTCTTGATAATTTGTATCCGCAAGTTGAACAAACTGAAGGTATGAAAGCGCCACACTTCGTGATGATGGTTCGATCACAACTCGAGAAAGAGCTCGGTCAAGCGGTTGTTGGACGAGGCGGACTGACCGTCAAAACAACGCTGGACTGGCGCATCCAAGAGAAATTAGAAAATGAGATGAAAGCCTTCTTTGCGACCGGCCGCCCAGCTGCCATCAATGCTCACAACGGTGCATCAGTCATAGAAGACGTGCAAACGGGTCAAATCGTTGCCCTGATGGGTAGCCGTGACTTTAACTATCCGGGCTTTGGTCAGGACAATGCAGCCACAGCCTTTGTCCAGCCAGGTTCATCCATCAAACCATTTGTGTTCACTCACCTGTTTAGCAAGCGTGGTAGTCAGGCATATGGGAGTGGCACCATACTAAAAGATGAAAATATCGACTCAATTTATGGCGCTAAGCTGAACAACTGGGACAACAAATTCATGGGCGACATCACCATTCGCCGAGGGCTCGGTTTGTCTCGTAACACCCCAGCAGTGAAAGCGATGTACATCGCTGGTAACGGCAGTCCAAAGCCAACTGTGGAGTTCATCCGAGGTCTTGGTAACTCAGAATACTGTAAGCAGGAGGAAGACTCAGGTGGCTATGGTCTATCGGCCGCCATCGGTGGATGTGGTGCCAAACAAACTGAACTGGTTAATGCCTATGGTACCTTGGCTCGCTTGGGTGTCAGTAAAAAATCTACTTCCGTGTCTGAAGTGATCAATTCTCAAAACGAAACCCTTCTCAAATGGAAAGATGAATCAAAGCAAGCTGTCGATCCGCAGGCCGCCTATATCACCAACGACATCCTAGCTGACCGATCGAGCACATTGGTGACAGGAAGTATCCCGGGTGTGCGCGCTAGCTACAAGACCGGAACCTCCGACAAGGGCAATCAACCAAAAGACATCTGGCTGGCGAGCTATACACCAGCTCTCGCCATGACCCTCTGGCTTGGTAACTCCGACAGTCGTACATTGACCTCCATAAACTCGTCAACTGGTCTCCCAGTGATCCAGAAAGTCATGAGCTTTGCACATACCCAGGTCTACCAGCCAGCTGGCAAGTGGAAATCAAGCATGTGGTACACCCGCCCATCTGGTATCAAGCAGAACGGCAAAGAATTGTACCCATCATGGTGGAACCAAAACCAGGGACAAAGTTCGTCCAAGATGACATTTGACCGCATCTCTAAAAAGAAGGCCACTTCCTGTACTCCAGAGGGTGCACGAGAAGAAGTTGACGTGATCAAGGCAGTTGATCCAATCACCAAAAAAGAGTCTTTCAGTGCGCCAGCAGGCTACAACGCTACTGCTGACGACGATGTGCACAACTGTAGCGATGCCAAGCCTCGTGTCGCCAGCATCACCGCATCTGGTTCAAGCAATAAATACACCATTGACGTTAATGTTGATGGAGGAAAATTCGGCCTAGCTACGCTTGATATCTTGGTTGACGGACGTTCAGTCAAATCAAGCAATATCAGCGGTAACAGCGCCTCAGACCGCGTCTCAGTCAATGTGTCATCAGGATCACACACTATCACCGTGAATGTCCGCGACGAAGGGTACTACACCGCAAGTAGCTCAAAAACTGTCAGCGACGATTAATCGTCTTGACTATTCGCCAACCTAATCAGCTCAGCCTCGCGCTGGGCTGATGTTTTTGTAGTCGTAGAACGACGACGAGTTTGCTGCACAGGCTTCTGAGTTTTTACTGCTGGCTTTTTAGTAGTCTTCTTGGCTGGTACTTCTGGACTAGCATGCACTTTCCGACCAACAGAGCGGCGTTTTGTGATGACAGCTGTTTGTCGCGTTGGCTCTGGCGGAGTTGTTTGCTCGACAACTTTAGCAAACATCATTTTACCAGCGTCAGTTTGCAGACTACGGATGATTTCAATGCGTTTTTTCTGACCCAGGAACTTTTTGGCCTGCTCAACTACTACCATCGTACCGTCATGCAAATAACCGACTGCTTGATGAGAATCTTGGCCTTTTTGCGTCAATTCCAACGTCAATTCATCGCCAGGTAGATAGCTCATCCGCAAACTCTTGGCTAGCTCATTGATATTGAGGATCTGAATTCCTTCGACTTGCGCCACCTTGTTCAGGTTGTAGTCCAGCGTTAGGATAGCAGCGTTCATTTCCTTGGCGAGTTGCAGCAAACGGTTATCAACACCCTCAGGGATGCGCGTCGCATCATCAAGCAGTGTGAACGAGCCGCCCAGTACATCTTTGAGTTCCTTCATGGCGTCCATACCAAAACGGGCACGTTCGCGCTTGGCATGATCAGCACCGTCAGCCAGCAGTTGCAGCTCTATCAGCACACTGCGCGGCACGATAATCTGCCCCAACAAGAAACCAGTCTTTGCTAGATCAACCACCCGGCCGTCCATCAACACCGACGTGTCAACCAAAATCGACAGCTGCGTGCCGCTACCTGCGTGCCGCCGCGGCTTGACCAGCAGATATATCTCTGCCATGATGGCCAGCAGCATGATAATGATGAGAAGTTCGATTGTTTTTTCCATAATAATTTCCTTTATGATAACGTTATTGTAAATAGTCAATCAGCGCCTGTCTGAGGTCGCCGACGCCGCGCACAAATGCGTCTTTGTGGGTTTTTGGTGCGATGGCATAGGTGAAGCCGAGCTTCTTGGCCTCTTTGACGCGGGCGTGCCAGCCTTGAGCTGAGCGCACTTCGCCGCCCAAACCGACTTCGCCAAATACCACGGCTTCGTCACTGAGTTTGCGGCCAGCTGAGGCTGAGGCGATGGCCATGGCGACTGCCAAGTCCGCCGCTGGATCGCTCAGTTTCAAGCCGCCAACCACATTGATGTAAATGTCTTTGTCGGAGAGATTGAGCTTGGTACGCTTTTCCAGCACCGCCACCAACAAGTTCAGGCGGTTGAGGTCAAAACCGCTGGCTGCGCGCTTAGGGTAGCCAAAATTCGTCGGGTTGACCAACGCCTGGATTTCTACCAGTAGCGGCCGCGCGCCCTCCATGGTCGCCAGGACGATGGAGCCGTCGAGGTTTTGCCGCTCTGCTAGTAAGCTCGCCGACGGATTAGCCACAATCTGTAGGCCGTCCTCGTGCATTTCAAAAATTGCCGCTTCATTGGTCGAACCATAGCGATTTTTCTGCGCCCGCACCACGCGAAAACCGCCGTAGCGATCGCCCTCAAAATTCAACACCACATCGACCAAATGTTCCAGGACTTTCGGCCCGGCAATTGAGCCTTCTTTGGTGACGTGGCCGACCAAAATCACTGCGGTATTCGCGGCCTTGGCGGCGCGAATGATGACGTTGGATGAGTTGGTAATTTGACTGACCGAACCTGGCGCTGAGGCAATGTCTGCCAGCGACAAGGTCTGGATGGAATCGACAATCACCAGATTGTACTGGCCAGTCTGAATGGAGGCGGCGATGTCTTCGGCGCTGTTACTGGACGCCAGCTGCAAGTTCTCTGAATCAACCGCACCCAACCGCTCAGCCCGCAATTTGACCTGCGACACCGACTCCTCGCCACTGACGTACAGCACTTGTTTCTGCCGAGCAACAAACGCCGCAACTTGTGCCAGAAGGGTACTTTTTCCAATTCCCGGCTGCCCCGCCACTAGCACCACGCCGCCTGGCAAAAAGCCGCCGCCGAGCACCGCGTCAAGGTCGGCGATGCCGGTTGCCAGCCGTGCTTGCTTGGCCTCGGTAGCCGTCTCGCTGAGCTTGAGCGTGGTGAGCGCCTTGCCCTTACCGCTGCTGCGGGCTACCGCCGAGGCACCGGTGTCAACTGGTAGTTGTTCGACCAGCGAATTCCACTCACCACAATTCTCGCACTTGCCGACCCATTTCGGATAGCTGGCGCCGCACTGTTGGCAGATGAATTGTGATTTTGCTCGAGCCATCACTCCACCGCCCTTTGACTGTCGAGGCTCTGACTGAGCCGATCAGCTTGCTCACCTAGCGTATTCAATTTTTCAACGTCAGCATTGTACTGATCGATCTGCTGGAGTAACGCAGCCTTTTGACTACTCAAACGTTGACCTTCGGCTTGCAACTGCGAACGCTCAGCCTGGAACTGCTGCTGTGAACCAAAACCACCGCTAGTAGCTCGTTGATTGAAATCACGAATCTTCTCATTTAGCGCTGTCATCGACGTATCGTAGCGTTCCTTTCGCTGCTCAATCACCGTTCGTTGCTGTTTCAACTTCGCTTGCAAGGTTGCCACTTGCTGCTCCAGGTCGACAAACCGCTGATTGTATTTTGTATGCAAGGCAACCACTCGTGATCGGTCACTGAAAAATCGAGCATAGTGCGCTTCCAGCTCTGAGCCCAAATCGGCATGTTCCGTGCCTAAAATGGAATGAAGCTCATTTGACCGAGAGCCTGGCTGCGCTCGATCATAGTACGCCATGCGTTCTTCCAACTTATTGTCTTTGATCCTCGCATAGGCATGTTCCAACAATTGACCAAGTCGCTGCTTTTCCGCCTCGGACAATCGCGACCACGCCGCGTGCAACATTTCGTGCGCCGCCGTCACCTCTTTGATACCGTCAAGCTCAGGGTTTGGCACATTGTAAATATGGATAGTATCCTCTCCCGACTTGTAGCAGCCCAAAATCGGACTGGCTTTTTCCGACCGACGACACTCAGCATTGAACTCATTGGACGACTCCAGCCGTGGCTGGGTTACGTAAAATTGAAATCTGCCGTGCTCCGACATACCAGCATTTGTCGCTAATTGAGCAATCTCAGTGCTAGGCTGAAATTGCCAGGCTCGCACATGGTCGAGCACGAATTGCCGATTGACCACCACCCAACCACTAAAGGCCAATATAGCTACTGACAGTAAAAAGCTGCATAGTTTACTAATCTTCGACATCAATTATCACCTCACCTTTTTTCATTGACGCAATTAATGTTGATCCTGCGTGCGCTTTCGACAGCACTGCTTCACTCAACGGATCTCCCAGCAAGGTTTGCACAGTCCGTCGAAGGCGTCTTGCTCCGCGTTCAGCGTCAAAGCCATGGTCAATGATATGGCGTTTGACACTTGGTTTAATTATCAGTTTCATGTCATGATTCTCAATCGCCGCGACGAGCTCACTAGCGATAGCATCAAATATTTTGCCAGCCACTGCTCGGCTCAACGCCTGGAATACGATGATAGCATCAAAACGCTCGATCAATTCTGGCTTCAAGAATTCCTCCAAAGCCTGCCGCGCCGTCCGGTCGTTGTGTCGCTGCACGTCCTTGGCGCTGCGTTTCTTTGTGCCGCCAAAGCCCAGCGCTTCAGTATTCATCATGCCCGCCGAACCAACATTGCTGGTCAAGATGATGATGGTGTGGCGAAAGCTGATCACTCGCCCTTGCGCGTCAGTCAATTGACCATCTTCCAGTAGTTGCAATAGCAGATTCATCACGTCCGGATGCGCTTTTTCAATCTCATCAAATAACACCACACTGTACGGCTGTCGACGAACTTTGTCGGTCAATTTACCGCCATCTTCATACCCCACATAGCCCGCTGGAGCACCGACCAACCGACTCGTGGTGTGTTTTTCGGAGAATTCACTCATGTCAATTTTGATGAGGTTCTGCTCACCACCAAACACTTCCCGCGCCAACACGCGAGCCAGCTCAGTTTTACCAACACCTGTCGGGCCCAAAAATACGAAAGATCCCATGGGTCCGCTATGCCGATGTAGTCCAGCGCTGTTTCGTCGAATGGACCTCGCCAATTCAGCAATTGTTTCAGTTTGCCCCAGCACAAATTTACCTAATCGATTCTCCAGCTTGATCAAACTTTTAGCTTCGGTGTGCGCCAATTTTTTCACTGGCACACCAGTCATAGCGCTCACTGCCGACCTCAAATATGCTTCATCCAACCGCGGCAACATGTCCTCGCTCGCGCCCAAATCACTAGCGCGTTTTTCCAATTGCTTCATTTGCGTTTTGAAACGCGCCGCTCGTTCATAGTCTTCCGCTTCTACGGCCGCATCGATTTTACCTGCCAGGCGCTTGATCTGCTGGGCTAACTTTTGGCGTCGACCTGGTTTGAGTGGCTGCTTTGAGCGCATCAATGCTGCCGCTTCGTCCAGCACGTCAATTGCCTTATCTGGCAAATATCGATCCATAACATACCGCTGGCTCAAATCCACCGCCAGCTTCACAACCTCCTCGTCGATACTCAGCTGATGATGCAGCGCCAAGCGACCACTCAGCCCCATCACCATCCGCACCGCTTCTTCTGCCTCAGGTTCCGCCACCACCACCGACTGGAACCGTCGGCTCAAAGCAGCGTCTTTTTCAATGTATTTGCGATATTCATCAAATGTCGTCGCCCCGATCACCCGCACCTCGCCGCGCGCCAACGCTGGCTTCAAAGCATTAGCGGCGTCCATTGAGCCTTCGGCCGAACCGGCGCCCACCAGTAAATGCAGCTCATCGATAAACAAAATAACTTCTTGGTGCTCCTTGGCAACTGCTAGCACTTTTTGCAAACGTTCTTCAAACTGTCCGCGAAATTTCGTCCCCGCCACCATGGAAGCCAGATCCAACTGAATGATCCTTTTGCCTTCCAAAAATGCCGGCACGTCACCATCAACGATTCGCTGCGCCAAACCTTCAACAATTGCGGTTTTTCCCACGCCTGGCTCACCGATCAAGGCTGGGTTATTTTTGCTGCGCCGACCCAGCACCGTGATAACGCGTGACAGCTCCTTGTCTCGCCCAATCATCGGATCGACCAGCCCCTGCCGAGCGCGTTCCGTCAAGTCATTGCCAAACTTCTCTAGTAGCTTGATGGACTTGCGCTCAGTCGTCGACACTGACTCAGTTTGTTGGTCGGCTTCCGACTGTTGCCTATCAAACACGCCCTCCAAGTCGCCACGGAGCGCCTCCAAATCAACGTTCATATCACGCAAAATCCTAGTAGCCCGTGCTTCGCGCTGCGTCAAGATGCTATACACCAGATGCTCGGTACCGATTCGCGACTGTCCAAACTCCAGCGCCAGCTCCCACGCCATGCGCACTGTCGCCAAAACATCAGCCCGCACTCCATGGTCAACAACCGCAAATACTACCGCACTTGGCGTCAATTCCAGCGCCGTCTCAACGCGGTCAAGCGTCACACCACTTTCCGCCAAGATCTTGGCACCCAGCGAAGAATTCTGAGCTAATATCCCCAGAAGAATATGCTCAGTCCCTACATACGGGCTTCCTTGATTTTGGGCAATCACACCAGCTCGCTCAAAGCTAGCCCGCGCCGTATCTGTCAGGCGCGATTCCAGCTCAGAGAAATCTCTCGGCTGTTCCATTATCGCCTCCTTTCATCGCTTATCGGCGAATAATTTAAGCACTTCGCCAATCTTATTCTGCTGTTTCCTCAATGGCATTAAACAAGCTGTCTTCTACATTCTTGCGAGGTTTGTTTTCAGCTGGTTTAACAGCCGCCTTTGCCTCGATGTCTAGTTCATAACCGGTCAGACGTGACGCCAAGCGAACATTCTGCCCAGCCCGGCCGATAGCCACTGACTGCTGATCCTCGCTGACGTAGACCGTTGCTCGCTTTTCGTCTTCATTGACCGTCACGCTCAGTACTTCCGCTGGGCTCATAGCATTAGCGATGAAGCCAGCCGCGTCTTCCTCAAACGGAATGATATCAATTTTTTCCTGGTCGCCGATTTCGTTCATCACTGCTTGAACACGCGTGCCGTGACCACCGACAAAGGTGCCGACTGGGTCAACGCCTGGCAGCGCCGATGCGACCGCTAGTTTAGTGCGGCGACCAACTTCGCGGGCAATGGCTTTGATTTCCACAGCGCCCGTTTCCATCTCTGGCACTTCCTGGCTAAACAAGAAGCGTACAAATTCCTCATTACCACGGCTCAAAATCAATTGCGGACCACGACCTTCGCGCTCGATGTCCTTGATATACACCTTGACGCGGCGACCAACGCCATAGTATTCGCCAGGAATTTGCTCGGACTGCGGCATGATACCGACGGCCTTACCCAGCTCAATTCGCACCACGCGCGGCTCAACCCGCTGAATCGTACCAGTCACCACCGTGCCAATTTTATCTTCAAATTCTGCCAGCACCACCTCGCGCTCTGCCTCACGCAACCGCTGCAAGATCACCTGCTTGGCGGTCTGGGCTGCCACCCGGCCAAATGTCGTCACGTTGTGGGTCTCGACCGTCACTTCGCTGCCCAGCTCAGCTGCCGGGTCAACGGTTTTAGCTTCGTCGAGGCTCATTTGATTGACGTCATTTTCAACTTCTTCAACCACCGTTTTGACGACCGACACCACAGCCGTGCCACTATTGATGTTTAGGCTAGCGCGCACCAATTGCTCGCGCGTGCCGTTATCACGCCGCCACGCCGCCGCGATAGCCTGCTCGATCACCTCTAGAACTGTCTCTTCTGGCAAGTTCTTTTCCTCAGCAATCGTCCGCAACGCCAACGTCAACTGCTTAATGTTCAAATCTTCCATATTTACTCTCCTTTATCACTTATGATTATTATATCACGATACGAGGCTGCGCTGCGATACGCGTATCCTCATACGAAAAATTCCGACCTTGGCGGCCGGACGTACACTGCACATTTTATAGCAACTCAGCAGCCATGTCAAGCATGCCGCGTAGCCCACGCCTTTTCCGCGCTACCTCACACAAAGCCGCCATACAAGGTCCAGATGTAAACTCAGTAAATGGCTGATCAAATATAGTGATTTCCTCGTAGCATCCTCCGTCTTTCGTCACCTTATCGACCGAAAAGACATTCGTGCCTTCATTGTATTCACGCCGTATATCATTGATCAGCACCCTTGATGCAAAACGCCCAATCACCCTATCAACTTCCTGCTGAATATAATCTAGATGGATCATAAGCGCTTCATAACGGCGATAGCTCCTGTCCATGCCATATCGTTCGCGTAATGATTTACCGGAAGCCCTCTGAATAACGCCAGCAGGCGGTGAGTAACCATCACCCACCAACGCTAATACCCGCGAAGTAGTAATGTCTGATTCATGTTCCGCGAATGTCATATTTAACGTATTTAGGGTAGCAGCCTGTATCCCAGCCTCTCTCTTAGTTCGATACCGCTTAACCATATATGGCGATTTCTTTTCTAGAGGTGATTCTTTTTTCGGATCTAAAACATAGGAGTGTGGTATATTCGCTGCGAGGAACTTATTTTGCGATACCGCTGCCTCATCGCTCACCCAACCTGGGTTTCGACTAACCGACGCAATAGCCGCCAGCGCCAAGGCTTGCTGAAAATCTGCATTATCAAGCTCCTCTGGGTAAAGCACCCGCTCCGTTACCTGATGATGCTCTCGATCCATCGGTGACTTGACCGAATACTGGCGAATTTGCTCACTTCTCACCTTATTATAATAGCATTTTATTTCTTTATTGTCAATGTAATTGTGTCCGTACTGTTGCTTATTTTGATCTTCCATGTCATAATACTACTATGTTTACCGTCCGCTCCACCGATAAAGATAGCCAGCCAAGTTTTCAAGTGGACATCGCACCAGACTGGCCTATTTTGGATCAGACAAGAACCAATTGGTTTACTGGTAACCCAGCTACTGCCGACAAAATCCCGATATACCCTGAAACACGCGACTGGGTACTTGGGCCGGCTATTCAGGTTTATAAAGAAACAACGTTCTATCTAAAAGATAACCGGATTCCAGATTCTCCAATCGAGACAGCGGATAGTGAAGCACGTTGTAGCCTAATGGATTGCTACGTTAACCCTGAGGATGTCACAACATTATTATTGATGCCCCACCTCGATAAGGTATTTGACATTGATTCGCCCGAAGAAGCCGCGTCAGCTGAATCGTATTTGAACCGCAAAATAGGTTCAAAAGTACTCCGCATGATATTTAAAAATATTCCTGAATTAAAGGACCCAATTTTGCGAAGAACAATCGACAGTTCCCTGGTTGAAACAAAAGACGATATCGCTATGGCCGTTGAAGCCCGTAAAATTTATGAGCTACCGGCAGACGACGAGTCGGTGAACCTCATCAGGCAAACTGCTTGCAAAAAAGTTGATAGACAACTCTCCGCCATGCGAGATGCCATGACAGAACTTGCATATATCAGTGGCACCTATCGACCGAAACACAAGCCAGAGCTAAATACTGCCGACAGAAGAGAGATTTTTGCTGAAATGATCGCAGCTAAATACGAGTCACCAGCCGAGTCCTAAATCAACCCTTGCATTTTTCCAGAACATTGGCAGAGGCTTGCTTTTCAGCGTCAGTGACCCACAAGTGGTATTTTTTCTTCACCGCGATTTGCCGGGCGACATATTGACAGCGAAAATCCTTGTTAGGCGGCAACCAAGTTGACGCATCGCTATCACCCTTATTCTGGTTTGCTTGTCCTTCTGATGCCAACAAGTTCAGTGGATCATTCGCCAATTTTTCCCTGTCAATCGCTGATAAATTCTGCGCGCCCTTTTGCCAGGCGTCACTCAGCGCCACCACGTGGTCAATCTGTACTTTGGAACTGGTTTTTTCACCGCGCTGAAAATGAATGGTTTGACCAGTGTATGGATCTTGCAAAACACCAGAGAGCACCTTGCAGCCTTCGCCTACTTTTTCATCGCTCAAGTCCCTGGCTAAAATCACTTCACGCACCGAGCAACCATCGATTTTGCCCCAGCCATTACCAAATTGCTTGCGCGTATAGCCCGTTTTGGGTGCACGACCCTTTACTTCTAGTTTGTTCAATTCATCAAGCGCGGTTGAACTGCCAAAATACTGTTGCTGTAGATCAGCCGGGACAGGAGCCAGCTTTGGCTGCGACAGCTGTGACGACCACACTGCCAAAACCGACAGCACCACCACAAACAAGGCCATGATACGCCTGCGCTGTAATGTTGCCCCCTTCATATTGCTAGTATATCGAATATCATAAGCCTTTTCCAACCAGTCAGTCTCGCAGCCAGCAAATGATATAATGAGACTATGACAAAACTCAAGCATTTACTCGATACCTTTATACCCCATCACTATGACCTAACCCTCGACCTGACACGCGCCGAAGAAAAATTGTTTTCTGGCATAGTGATTATTACTGGCGAATCAACTGGTTCGTCGATTTCACTACATGCCAAAGATTTGACTATTCACTCGGCGTTGATTGACGACCAGCCAGCTGAGTTTTCTCATGGTGAATTTGATGAATTGCGGTTATCGCGCCCGGAACTATCCAGTGGCAAACACACTATTCGCATCGACTTTTCCGGCACCATCACCGATGCCATGCACGGACTATATCCATGTTATTTCACGCATGATGGCGTGAAAAAGCAGCTGTTTGCCACCCAATTTGAATCGCACCATGCCCGCGAAGTGTTCCCGTGTGTTGACGAACCAGCCGCCAAGGCGACGTACGACGTCACACTCGTAACCGCTCCAGAATTGACCGTCCTTGGCAATATGCCTGTCATTGAATCATCCGAGCATGATGGCACGCTGACAACCACTTTTGCCACCACACCGCGGATGAGTAGTTATTTGCTAGCTTTCGTCGTTGGCGAGCTGCACAAGAAATCCGCCCACACCACTTCTGGCGTCGAGGTAAATGTTTGGGCCACACCAGCCCAGAGTGAGGAGACCCTGGATTTTGCGCTGGACATCGCCACTGGCTCCATTGATTTTTATGATGAATATTTTGGCGTACCATATCCGCTGCCAAAGTCCGACCATGTGGCGTTGCCAGATTTCTCGTCGGGTGCCATGGAAAACTGGGGACTCATCACCTACCGCGAAAGTTGCCTGCTGGCTGATCCAAAATTAACGCCAGAGTCATCCAAGCGCTTCATCGCCACCGTCATCGCTCACGAGCTCAGCCATCAGTGGTTTGGTAATTTGGTGACCATGCAGTGGTGGAATGATCTGTGGTTGAACGAGAGTTTCGCCAATATGATGGAATACGTGGCGGTCGACGCACTACATCCCGAGTGGCGGATGTGGGAGGATTTTGCAACGAGCGAAGTCACTGCGGCACTGCGGCGCGACAGCTTGGACGGCGTGCAGCCAGTGCAGGCCGACGTCAATCACCCAGACGAAATCAGCACGCTGTTTGACCCGGCAATTGTCTATGCTAAAGGCGGACGGCTACTGGTGATGGTACGGCGGCTGATCGGCGAGGAAGCGTTTCGCTCTGGTTTGAAGGCATATTTTGAAAAATTTGCTTACCAAAACACTGTTGGCGATGATTTGTGGCGAGAGCTAGAAACTGCCAGCGGCCAGCCAATTATTAACCTGATGAACACCTGGATTTCCCAGCCGGGATTGCCAATCGTACGAGTCGAACAGGACAATTCAGCTGAGCAACCCACCGCCACCCTCCGCCAAGAACGTTTTTTCATCGGCGCCCATCAACCGTCCGACGCTCTGTGGCCAATTCCACTGTTTGCCAACCAACCGCTTACTGACGCAATGTTGACCGAGCGCGAAAAGACATTCAGCATTGAAAAACCGCTGCAGCTGAACTGCGGACTGAACGGACATTTCGTGACCAAATATGATACCGCTACTCGTGAGCAACTGCTAGCCAACATTCACGAGCTGCCGACTCTGGACAAAATCTGCCTACTCCAAGACGCTACGTTGCTAGCTCGGGCTGGATGTGAAAATTCGGCTTCACTCCTACCACTGGCACTGTCGCTGAAACACGAAACCAACGAAAAGGTTTTCGACATGGCGGCTGGTGCACTGGCAGAGCTGCGCAAATTTGTTGACGATGATGATGATGGCAAAGCCCGCTTGAAGCGAATTTCTGGCGAGTTTGCCCGCGCTACGTTCAACGAACTAGGCTGGGACGAAACGCCTGGCGAATCCGACGACGACCGCGAGCGGCGCATCACTGCTCTGGGCTTGATGATCTATAGCGAAGACCAAGCAGTGCTGGCGGAAGCTAAGCGGCGGTTTGACAGTCAATCCCTCGAGGAATTACCAACAGAAATCCGTTCACTGATCATCAGTGCTGCTGTACGACATTTTGAAACGCCAGAGATGATTGACAGCCTGTTCCAGACTTACCAACAGACGCCGTCAAACGACCTGCAAGCCGACATCACCCTGGGGCTTACTGCCACTAAAAACCCTGAAACTGCGCAAAAGATCCTTGCAAATATCAAGCGCCCCGATGTCATTCGTCCGCAAGATGCCAGCCGTTGGTTTGTCTATCTCATCCGCACCCACGAAAGCCGCCAACTCACGTGGGATTGGCTGAAGGACAATTGGTCGTGGGTTGAAACAACCTTTGCTGGCGATAAAAGCTACGACGATTTCATCCGCTACGCTGCCATCGGGCTGACAACGAGCGACGAACTAGCTGACTTCCGCCACTTCTTGGAGCCAATGCTGAATATCCCAGCCCTGACCAGAACAATTGAGCTGGGCATTACAGAAATCGCAGCACGGGTCGAGTTGATTGAGCGAGACAAGGCGGGTGTACTCGCTGCTTTGCAAACAACACTGTGATATATTATGCCACATTTTTGACAAAATCCCTTGACATTTTGTTCTATTAGTGATACACATATATTAGCTTTTCGCTCAAGTTTCCACAAAAAAGGGCGTAAAGTTGCCCTTTTTGCTTGAGTGATGGTCCTTAGGAGGGGTCATGAAGCGTCTTTTTGTCGGATATCTCTTCCTCATCGCCGCCACTGTGGTGGCATACCTCACTGCTAGAGCAGGACACCTTGCTCTAGCTTTACTCCCCCTGGTGTCATACGCGGCCACCCTGGTCTGGATCCTTTACAAGGACCAGGTTAAGAGGCGTCTCTTTGACGCGGTGACGTACTGCCATGTCAAAGAATTGATAAAAGACAATCAGCGTCTAGCTGAGGCGCTAATTGTCGTCACCAAGGCGACCCCTCGTCTCAAAACGACACAAGGGGAGGTCTACGCGATAGACCTCCCCAATCAAGATAGACTTGTTCTCTACCGCAACAACACTACAGGAGAGGAGGAATAAGGAGGCTAAAGAGGGTTAGCGCCCGCCGAAAATAGCTCGCTGAACAACAGAGTTCAGCTTGAGCTCGTTCGGCGGGCTATTTTCTTGCCTTAATTTATTCTAATATTACCTGTCCTTTTACAACCGGTGGGCTACTCTCAACAGCCACCGCCAATAATCGCATGTCGCATCCTTCATATTGCGGATGCTTTGCCATGAATAGTTCCGCTGCAAAGCGCATTTGTCGCTGTTTTTTGGCGGTAATCGCCGCCAGCCCGCCGCCGAAGTCATCGTTTTTCCGATATTTAACCTCGGTAAACCACAACACGTCATCTTTCATGCTGACAATATCAATCTCACAGTACCGCGTCCGCCAATTGCGAGCAATAATCTCATGACCGTCCGCTACCAGCCAGTCTGCGGCCGCCTGTTCGCCTGCGTCGCCGATGGCGCGTGTAGTGGATAGGCGAGCAGCGGGTTCGCTATCTCCTCCGACAGAGGTTGTGAAATGTTCGCGAGTAGCGGACGTTTCAGCCGAACGCTCACGAGACATCTCCAGCAGAGATGCGAGTGAAGAGTGTACTCTGGCGGAGGACGGTAGCGAACCTGCCTCCACATACTTCTGTAACGGCGCAAAACTCAGCCGATGTAGCGGCGTCACACCCAACCGCTCAATCGCCGCACGGTGCTTGGCCACGCCATAGCCAGCGTTTGACGCAAAGCCATAGCCTGGATAGACCACGTCTTGCTCAGCCATAAACTGGTCGCGCGCTACTTTGGCGATGATCGATGCTGCTGATACGCTCGGGATCAACCCATCAGCCTTGGCCATCACCGTCACGTATTGCTCCAGCGCCGTATCCGCCAGAAAATTGACCGTCCCGTCAATGATAATTTCATCAAATACCAAATTCTTCTCTTTGCACTGCGACTGAATTTGCTTGACCGCTCGCCGCGTCGCCAGCCGCAAGGCCTGACTCATGCCAACGTCGTCCAATTCCCCAGCGCTCACCCAGCCCAGCGCCCATGCAGCCGCCTGCTCACGAATTACCTCGTCCAAAGCCTCGCGGCGTTTTTTGGTCAATTTTTTACTGTCGTTTAACCCTTCAATCTCGGTACCACCTAAAATCACTGCACCAACCACCAGCGGTCCCGCCCATGGTCCACGCCCAACTTCATCAATGCCGAGAATCATACCCATCATTATAACAAACGGCTACGTCCTACACAGAGTATTGACTTATCATAATTTATATGCTATATTAACAATGACTTTTCGCCCAGAAGGCTGTCGTCACAGGGCGAAAAGCGCCCTTTTGGTCTTCTGAGTTTTTCCTGAAAGGAGAAAGTCATGATTGTGATAATCTTAACATTGATCTTGCTAGCAATAGTTGCACTAGTGGAGGCTTCAGTCGTTTATTCAATGAATAAACGACTAAGGCTACTAGAGTTGCTCCTATTAAGTTGCAACTTAGAGATTTCACTGCATAGAATCGAAACTTTCCCAATAGAAAAGGAGGGCAAGGGCTAGCGCCCGCCGAAAATAGCTCGCCTCGAGGTTACAGGCCTCGGCTTGAGCCTCTCGGCGGGCTATTTTCTTTTTACAAACCGCCAGCCCACCCAGCCCAGCCACACCGCCGCCGCGCCCAGCGTATTTGCCAAAATATCCCAACTGGTATCATCCAGCGTGATACGCGCTAGCCCTGTCTTCACCATGTACAGTTCCGCCAGTTCATTGATGCAGCCGAGTGCTGACACGAGAGCAAACAGCGAAAATACCATCACTAGCCAGTGCGACCGCCAGCGCATCGCCAATACTAGATATACCCACAGCAGCCCGGTGAACAGTCCGCCGCCCACAAAATGCGTCGTGAAACTAGTGTCTCGCCCCTCGATGAGCGGCGACGGCAAATACCACGAAATGCAGAACAACACACAGGCAATATACAGCAGCCAGCGATACTTCTTTTCGTCGATGAAACCATGGCGGCGTAGCATGTACGGCACGACAACCGCTAATGTTACCGGAACAAACACAGAAATATAATGAAAGATCGACATACTGGCATTATACCATGAGAAAACCGCCCTTAGAGAGGGCGGTCTATGTGTCTCAAGACTAATTACGCTTCTTTGTGGCGTGCTTCTACTTCAGCAGCTTTGGCGTCAAGTTCTGCCTGAGCAGCGTCTTTTTCAGCTTGCTTGGCAGCGGCGGCTTGTGCAGCCTCCTCTTTCAGGCGTTCAGCTTCTGCTTCAGCCTTGGCATCATGAACGTTGTTTACCGCCACGCGGTCAAAGTTTTTGGCAGTCAAGCGAGCTGACTTACCAGAACGCTTGCGTAGGAAGCTGAGGAACTTGCGGCGAACCTTGGCGCGGCGAACAATTTCTACCTTTTCGATCAGTGGACTGTGCAGCAAGAATGATTTTTCCACGCCAACACCTGACGCAATTTTGCGAACGGTGATGCGTGAGGTGTGTGAGCCTTTGTTGTCAGTGCGGATGACCACACCTTCAAACATCTGGATACGCTCTTTGTTACCTTCTTTAATCTTTTGGTAGACGCGAACGGTGTCACCGCTACGGGCGTCAACAACTGCTTGCTTTTTCTGTGCTTGATTGACTTTGTTGATTAGCTCAAAACTCATGATATTTCCTATCTTTCAAACCCGCCTCGGCTGGCCACGCAGTTGTACTCCTGCGGCTCCACACCTAACAAAGCTTGAATAATTTAACTCTGTACAACTTCAGTGTATTTTAGCATAGAATATGAAACTATACAAGGCGCCTGACGGTTATATGGACGTGCAAATTACATGATCTATCGAGCTGATGGAGAAAACCTGCCATATGGAGTACAATAGTAATATGGATTACAACAAATTAGCACTTGAATTACACGAAAAATATAAGGGTAAAATTACTACCAGCTTACGCGACCAAGAGGAACTGGACCGTGACAAATTGAGCTCGTATTACAGCCCGGGCGTTGGCGCAGTCAGTCAAGCGATCGCCGAAAACCCAGCAGACTTGCCAAAGTACACCTGGACGAATAATTTGGTCGGCGTCATTTCCGATGGCTCAGCCATCTTGGGCCTCGGTGACCTGGGGCCGAAAGCCGCCATGCCAGTGATGGAAGGTAAGGCACTGCTGTTCAAGCATTTTGCTAATGTTGACGCTGTGCCAGTTGTGCTGGATGTTCATCAGCCAGAGGAAATTATCGCTGCGATCAAGGCAATTGCGCCGAGTTTTGGCGCCATCAATCTGGAGGATATCGCCGCACCAAAGTGTTTTGAGATTGAAGAGCGCCTCAAGGCCGAACTAGACATCCCCGTGTTCCACGACGACCAGCATGGCACGGCGGTCGTGGTGTTGGCGGGTCTGATCAATGCTGCGAAACTAACTGGTCGAAGCCTGGCAGACTGTAAATTTGTGGTTATTGGTGCTGGTGCAGCTGGTACGGCCATCATCAAACTACTGCACCTATACGGCGCACGGAACATCGTGGCAGTAGACAGCCGCGGCATCGTTGGCACGTCTCGCACTGATCTAAATGCGGAAAAAACTGCGCTACTAGAATACGTCGATGCTTCACAATCTGGCTCAATTGATGACGCCATCACTGACGCTGACGTGTTCATCGGCGTGTCACGCGCTGGACTACTCACACCGGAGTTGGTGCAGAAAATGGCCAAGGATCCAATCATCTTTGCCCTAGCAAACCCAGTGCCAGAAATCATGCCAGACGTTGCTCGACAAGCTGGCGCAGCGGTGGTAGCCACCGGCCGTAGTGATTTTCCAAACCAAGTGAATAATTCCCTGGCATTTCCAGGCATCTTCCGTGGCGCCTTGGATCACGGTGTGAAAAAGATTACCGACCAGCACAAACTGGCTGCCGCCGAGGCTTTGGCCGGGCTAGTCGAAAACCCAACTGCTGACGAAGTCATTCCTTCACCATTTGATGAGCGAGTGGTTTCAACCGTCGCCGCAGTGATACGGTAGCAAGTTCTCCGCTAACTCATACGAACCATATGAGCCGCGCCTAAATGACGCGGTTCACTTCTTCGATGGTGGTTTCGCCGCGTAGCGCTGCCAGCACCCCAGCCTGCAGTAGCGTAATAGTCCCCTGCTTTTTGGCAACTTCTTCAATGGCTTCGGCATGAATATCAAGAATATCTCCGCGCAAGAACTTCTGAATTTCCTCAGTCACAATCAATTGTTCCATCACTGGGATGCGCCCCTTGTAACCAAACGGTGCTTCTGGCGTTGACACTGGTCGCCACAACTTAAATGTGTCCAAATCTGGGCAATCAACCGTGTCAGGAATTCCTTTCAGCGTCTCCTTTACCCAACGGCGAGTCGCTTCATCCGGCTCGTACTCCTCTTTGCTCTCGTCATGTAGCCGCCTGACCAATCGCTGAGCGATCAACAAACGCACCGCCGAGCTAAAGATAGGATTTTGCCCAATCATGTCAATCATACGACTAAACGCCGCCGCTGTTGAATTGGCGTGAAATGAGCTCAGGACCAAGTGTCCGGTGATTGATGCCTGGATAGCAGTGCGGGCAGTTTCATTGTCACGGATCTCACCAACCATCACCACATCCGGGTCCATACGCAGCACACTGCGAAGACCATCAGCAAACTCCTGTCCAGCCGTGGTGTCGATAGGGATTTGCGTCACGCCAGGAATGGTGTTTTCCACTGGATCTTCCAGGGTGATAATTTTACGATCAGTAGTGTTCAAAGCATTCAAGATACTGTAAAGCGTGGTTGACTTACCAGAACCCGTCGGACCAACCATCAAAACCATACCGCGTGGGTGTGAAATAACTTCATCGATTTGCGCGCGCTCAGCCGGAGTGATACTCAACAAATCCAAATTCAACATGGCAGTATCAAAGTTAAACAAACGCATCACCACATCTTGACCATACACTGTTGGCACTGCTTCAACACGCAAGTTCAACAGATGCGAGGCGCCGTCACGATAAATCTCCTGTTGCATGTGCCCAGACTGCGGTTCGGTCGCAGCCGTAGAAATATTTGCGCGGGACGCCAAAGTAGCCATGATGACACGGTAGCGGTCACGACTGAGCTCAGCCACTGGGTGCAGTGCGCCATCAACACGCATACGGATACGAATTGACTCGCGCTGATTTTCAATGTGAATGTCGGATGCACCCAATCTGTCAGCTTGATCAACGATGTAGTTAAAGACGTCATTTGAGCTCACGGTCGCCAAGGTCTGACTCACCTGTTGTAGTGTCTCGCTGTCACCCTCTTTGGCAATTTCGATATCATCATAGACGATACTCTTTGGCGGATCGAACCGCAGCATAAATGAACGAAAAGCGGCACCTGATATCAAGAAAAAGTGTGCAACTTTACCAACTTCGCGATAATCCTTTGTCATTTTAGCAATCAACGACTGAGGCGTCTGCGAAGTTACGCCAAAACGGTAGGACAGATCAGTGTCATTGTGCGCTAGGGGGATGATACGCCCTTTGTACATCTCATCAATTGTCAAAATATCTCGTTCCAGCGGCAAGTCAGCTTCAAAACTGCGGGTATCTAAATATTGCAAGCCTAAAATTGACGCTCGTTTCCTGGTAGCATCTTCGTCTTGCTGGCGACGACGTATTTGAATAGAATCTTCATCCATCACCAACATTATAGCAAAGTGCTTATGATTTAGCGAATGATATAATAAGTTCATGCGACCAGAAATTACGCTTATTTTGCACAATATCCGTTCGACGCACAATGTCGGCGCCATCTTTCGCACGGCAGAAGGCCTGGGAGTAAAACACATTGTCATCAGCGGCTATACTCCATTTCCAGATTTGGCGATCATCAATCAATCAGACTCACGGCTGCCACACCTTGTTGAAAAAATAACCAAGCAAATTCACAAAACAGCATTGGGCGCTGAGCAAATGGTTCCCTTTAGACGCTATGAAACTCTGGAGGAGTGGCTGGAGGAAAATGAGCGCACCGGCAACCTACCAGTCATCGCACTGGAACAAGCACCAGACAGTACTTCACTACCAGATTTTATTCCACCAAAAGCGTTCGCGTTGCTGCTGGGCGAAGAAGTCGATGGCATATTGGCCGAACATTTAGCGCGCTGTGCCGCGACAGTAGAAATCCCAATGTTTGGCACCAAAGAATCATTCAATGTCAGCGTTGCCTGCGGCATGGCACTATATCAGATGATGTGCCGCTGATGATTACGTCAATTTGATACATTCTTCGCCCAGCAACGCCTTCAGTTCTTCAAGTAGCTGAGGTGCTGGATCGACTTTGAACGGCAAGCGAATGGCGGACTTGTGATCATTCTCACCAAGCACCAACACAACATCGGTGATCCCTGGTGATGTTGAACATATCTTTTTGAGGGAAATCAGTTTGTCGTGATCACTCGGGTCTTTCACTTGCAGAAACAGGCGCGCAGGTGGCGTCTCGGGAGCTACTGGCTGAGGAACTGACTTGGATGGATTTGACGATTTGGCGGTAGCTGGAGCAGCAGCCTTGGTTTTTTGAGCACGGAAATTTGCCCGCTTTTCTTTTTTATACTGGGCGCTTACTTTTGGTGCGTCCATTTTACGACCGGTCGATTCATAGCTGGTGATATCACTGTCGGTGATAATCTCAATTTCATCAGCAATCATCTTACTTTCTGACCCCAAATTGCCATCACGATCGCGAGCCGAGTTTTTACCAGTCACCCGAATAACAGCGTCCTGGACGAGCTTGGCGCCAACTTGCTCATACAAGTTCGGAAAGACGATGACTTCGCCCTCGCCAAATTTGTCCTCTAACCCCACAAAGGCCATTTTGCTGCCAGATTTGGTGATGATAGTGCGAACGTTCGTGATGATGCCACCAATTGTCATGAGTCGGCCATCATATTCTGGTACCAGCTGGGTCAATGGCTGCGTTTGCTCAAGCAAGTATGTAGCGTAAGCGTCCAAAGGATGTGCCGAGATATACAAGCCCATCAGCTCGCGTTCCCACGTCAAGTATTCCTTGTCATTCTTGTTTGGCGACGGCATCAACTGCATGGTCGGCTGAGCCACAGCCGCATCATCGCCCAACATACCAAACAAATCAGTCTGCCCGCTAGCCGCTTCTTTTTGAACTTTTTGCGCAAAGGCGGTGATAGTGTCTAGGTTGAATAATAAGTCGTGGCGATCACCAAAGCTATCAAATGCGCCACATTTAATGAGCGATTCCCAGGCCTTGCGGTTAAACTTGCTGGTGGACACGCGTTTGGCAAAATCTTCAATGCTGGTGAATTTGCCATTCTCACGGGCATGCAACAATTCCTCGACTGCGCCGACACCAACGCCCTTGACCGCCGCCATACCAAAACGAATCTTCTTTTCGCCAGGCACGACCGCAAATTCAACAAATGACTCATTGACATCTGGGTTCAGCACTTCGATGCCCATGTGCTTACACTCAGTCATCTCGATAGCCAGACGCTCGGTGTCGTCCTGATCACTAGTCATCAGCGCCGCCATGAACGCATCGGGATAATGCGCCTTGAGATACGCCGTCCAGTAGGCGATCAAGCCATAACACGCCGCGTGCGACTTATTGAAACAGTAGTTAGCGAATTCTTCCAGCGCATCCCAGAACTGCTCAGCAATTTCCTTGGTGGCGCCGCCGACCTTGACCGCGCCCTCGACAAATTCCGGCTTAACCTTTTTCATCAGGTCGATTTTCTTTTTACCCACCGCTTTACGCAGAGTGTCCGCCTGTCCGCCGGTAAAGCCACACCATTCTTTGGAAATCTGCATAAATTGCTCCTGATAAACCAAAATGCCGTAGGTATTCTTCAGCGAGTTTTCCATACCAGGATGCAAGTAGGTGATTTCCTCCTCGCCGTGTTTACGTTTGATGAACGAGTCGATAAACTGCATCGGCCCCGGGCGATACAACGCCACCATGGCGATGATGTCTTCAAAGACGCTCGGTTTGAGCTCACGCAGATACCGCTTCATGCCAGCCGATTCCAACTGGAAGACACCGGTGGTATCGCCACGCTGGAATAGTTTATACGTTTCCGCATCATCCAGCGGCAAGTGAGATAGATCAATGTCCGTTTTATACACTTTACGGATAATGCGCAGCGCGTTGTTGATGATAGACAAGTTAGACAGGCCCAAAAAGTCCATCTTCAGCAGACCCAGTTCTTCCACCGGACCCATCGGATACTGCGTTGCCACCACACCCTTTTGCGCCATCTCGAGCGGCACGTATTTCACTAAATCATCCGGCGCAATCACCACACCAGCGGCGTGTACACCGTGCGAGCGAATAGTCCCTTCTAGCCGTGAGGCAAAGTCATAGACCATTTTAGCGGTCGGGTTAGTCTCGTATTCTTTTTTAAGGTCAGGGTCTTCCTCCAGCGACTTTTTGATCGGTACATGGCGACCCTGGACTGGCGGTGGGATGAGCTTGGCCAGCCGGTCAGACTCGCCATATGGCACCTGCAGCACCCGCGCCACGTCACGCACCGAGGCACGAGCTGCCATGGTGCCAAAAGTACAGATATTGGCGACTCGTTCTGAGCCGTATTTCTTGGCACAATATTCGATAACCTCGCCGCGGCGCGTATCTTGAATGTCGATGTCGATGTCGGGCATGGAAATACGGTCGGGGTTGAGGAAGCGTTCAAACAGCAGGTCATAATGCAGCGGATCAAGGTCGGTGATGTTCAGCGCATAGGCGATGATTGAGCCAGCCGCTGAGCCACGCCCTGGCCCGAAAATAATCCCTTGAGATTTTCCCCAGTTGATAAAGTCCTGAACGATGAGAAAGTAGCCGTTATAACCCATCTTATTGAGCACGCCAAACTCCATGTCTAGCCGCTCAATTTGATCGTCAGACAACATGGCACGCAGCTCGTCGTTTGGCAGTTTCTTTGCGTCCTCCAACTTCATGCCAGCGTACCGCGCCGCCATGCCGCTATACACCAGATGATCCAGATATTCTTTTTCAGACTCGCCGTTTGGTGTTGGGAATTTCGGGATGAGAATATCGCCCAGTTTGATTTCCACGTCACAGCGGTCGGCGATGGCTTTGGTGTTGGCAATTGCTTGTGGGTTAGTTTTTTGCCACCGCGAAATAATGTCTTCTGGTGTCGTCAAATGCAGCTCAAAATCTTTCAAGCTCATCCGCTTTTCATCACTCAAATACGCACCAGTACCAACGCACAGCAAAATCTCATGCGCCTCTTGGTCTTCGTGATTCAGATAATGGCCATCGCTGGTCACCACACACGGAATGTCCAGTTCCTCGCTGATGCGCTCGATGTAATCATTGACCTTTTTCTGCTCCGGCCAGTGACTGCGCGCTTCGGGATGACCGTGATCTTGCAGCTCCATGTAGTAGCGATCACCAAAGACTGACTTATACCAGCCAGCGATTTCCTTAGCTTTGTCATAATCATCATTGCGCAGATTCTCGCCCAGCTCACCACCGATACAGCCGGACATACAAATGATACCTTCGTTGTATTGCTCCAGGAGCTCGTGATCAATGCGTGGTTTGTAGTAGACACCTTCGAGGTTGGCGATAGTGCTGAGCTGCATCAGGTTTTGATAGCCCTTGTGGTTCATGGCCAGCAGCGTCAAGTGATAACGCGCCTTGTCCTTGGCAGGGTCGCGGTCGTGACGACTCCGCGCTGCCACGTAGGTTTCGATGCCGATAATTGGCTTGATGCCAGCACTCTTGGCTGCTTTATAAAACTCAATGACGCCTGACATCGTACCATGGTCAGTGATAGCACAAGCTTCCATGCCGAGCTCCTTCACTCGGGCGACCATGTCAGGAATTTTGGTTAATCCATCGAGAAGTGAGTGGTGAGTGTGATTGTGCAGGTGTACATAATCAGACGGTTTCAAAACCGCCGACATACCGCCGTTATTTTTCCCCTCTATCGTCATTAGTCTTAGTATAGCACGTTAGCGGCGACTCTGCATGGTGTTGATCAGTGTATTAAAGAAATCAGCCAGCGGCGGGAACACGTCAACTAGATGACCCAGTACCCAAACTAAAATAGTCACCGAAAGAGTGGCGCCCAGCACCGAACCAAAGCCAAAAAAGATACCACGCCAAAAGTTCATGCCGTAAACCTGACGGCGAGAACGGTGAAAATCATAAAACAAGTCTTCTAAAATTGCCTGACGGGCGCCATTTTCATTGTCACGAATGACTTTTTTAGTAGCCCTTTGTATTAATGATTTTTCTGAAGTATTATTTTTGACCACGTTTTGCCTTTCGCGTAAACTTTTTCATCAGTGCCCCCAGCGCTAAGGCTGAAGAAACAACTGAAAGCATTGATGATGCTTCAGTGTAATTCTGCTGGATAGCTCGTGAGTGCTGCATGGTTTTCTGGATATGACGACTCAGGCTGATCACCAAACACATCAATGTAATGACGATAATCATCAAGGTAACCAAAACAATTGACAAAATGATAACGATCTCATTCATGGTGCTATTATAGCCTATTTCAAACGATCTGTCAGATGTTGACGAAGTGCCGGACCAAGTTTTTCATCTCGCAGCCCAAAGTCAATGATAGTTTTGAGATATTCAAGCTTATCACCGGTGTCATAGTACGTGCCGTTGGTGATTTCCACGCCATAGAAGTTATGCCCTTCATCAATCATGCGCTGCATAATCGGCTGAATGGCAAACTCGCCGTGACCGTTAAACTCCTGGCGAGCGCGCTCCAAGTACGGGAAGAAATCAGCCGCCAGCAAATAGCTACTCACACTGGCTAAATCACTCGGTGCGTTGGCTTTACCAGGTTTTTCGACAATGTTTGTGATGGCAATCGTTCCGTCATCAAGCTGCTGACCAGCCGCGATGCCATAGCGATCAAATTCTGCATCATCAATGATTTTCTTGCATGACAGCACTGCGCCATCCAATTTTTCTGCAGCAGCAATCATCTGTTGAAAACGGCTTGGTGTCGCGTCGATAAAGTCGTCAGCAAACGTATAAATCACTGGCTCGTCCGGCCCAATCAAATGCGCAGCACATGCCAAAGGAGTCGCGTTGCCATATGGACCTTTTTGGCGAACGTACACAAAGTTAGCCATTTCCGACAGTGAGTGAACCAGGTCAATCAACGGGCGCTTCTTGTCACCACCAGCCCGCAAATTCGCTAACAAATCTTCGTTCGGCACGTCAAAGTGATCCTCAATGGCACGCTTGTTGGCGCTTCCGACGATGATAATGTCGCGAATACCGGCAGCAACCAGTTCTTCCACAACGTATTGGATGATTGGCTTGTCAATCAGTGGCATCATCTCCTTAGGCATCGCTTTAGTTTGTGGCAAAAACCTAGTGCCAAATCCTGCCGCTGCAATCACTGCTTTTGTCGGTTTTCTCATATCTCGTTCTCCTTTGTTATCGCCTTATTCATCAAAAAATCTTTCACCGTATCTCGCAGTGCCGCATAATCCAAATTCTCCGAATCAACGATCACTGTTGTGATATTATCCGCAACCAGTGGACGATATTTGTCACGAATTTCGTGTTCCGTCAATTTATCATATAGATCATCAGTGTGCACTGAGTGGCGATGACCAGATTGTTTGCGAGCATAAAATCGCCGCTTGACTTCCGCCAAGCCGCACGTCACGTAAATCTGCAGAATTGGTCGATGTGGGCTGTGCTGTAAAATCTCTTCTGCAGCTGACGTTTGCAGGGCAGACTCAATGATGATTTGCTCACCCAATTTTTCAAATTCAATCCCCAACTCCAAGACTGCCCGTCGAGTCACACGACCCAAGGCGCTGCTCTGCTGATCAGTATAAGTCCCGCCCAGATGGTCAGCCAAAAACTCTTTGACAGCATCTTGCGCGACACCGCGTACCCCTAGATCTTGCACCAGAAGTTTCACTAACGTCGTTTTACCAGATCCAGGGATGCCAGTAATGATGATCATCAGCTATAGCCTCTCACGAATCAATTTTTGCGCCAAGCTTGGGTTAGCCTGACCTTTGGAACGCTTCATAACTTGACCGACGAGGTAACCAATGGCTTTGTCTTTGCCCGAGCGAATGTCGGCGATGGAAGCTGCCGAAGCTGGGTCGCTGAGCACTTCGTCAACGATGGCAGCGATAGCCGACTCGTCAGACACTTGCAATAGGTTCTTTTCTTCGGCAAGTTTGCGCGGATGTGTGGCGCCCGCCAATAATTCGTTAAACAATTCCTTAGCATTGGTGCTGGAAATCTCTGCTTTCTCGGTCATCTCCGCCAACTCCACCAAATCCTCAACTGATACGCGCGGCGCGCTAGCGTCAACTGACGTGCTGTCATTGTTGGTGTCATTATCACCAGCGGTCAAAGCACTGGCAAACCAGTGTGCCACTCGCTTGGCAGCTGCGTCACCTGATTTCTCCTGCACTTTCAGCATGATAGATGCGTAATTTTGATTGGATAGCAGTGAATTAACCACTGACTTATCCAAGCCTAATCCACTCCATTTTTCACGATACTCAGCAGGCAGCATCGGCACTTCAGCCTGAATTCGTGCAATTTCCTCATCGCTCAGCACCACTGGCGGGATGTCGGCATCAGGCATGTAGCGATAATCCTGCGCGTCCTCTTTCGAGCGTTGTGAAGTAGTAATTTGCTTGTCGTCGCTCCAGCCGCGGGTTTCCTGAGCTACCTGTTCACCACGCTCCAATAGGTCAACTTGGCGCTTGAACTCGTACTCAGCGGCACGCTCGACGCTGCGGAACGAATTAAGGTTTTTGACTTCCGCTCGCTTACCAAGCTCAGTCGCGCCCTTCTTGGCCACCGAAATATTGACATCAAACCGCATATTGCCATGGTACAAATCACCGCGTGTCACGCCCGCATAGACCATCAATTTGTGCAGCTCCGAAGCGTAGGCTTTGGCCTCCTCGGCAGAATGAATATCTGGCTCAGAAACAATTTCAATCAGCGGCGTACCAGCGCGGTTGAGGTCAACCAGCGAATAGCCGTCGTGGTGCGTCAATTTACCAGCGTCCTCCTCCATGTGCGCATGATGAATTCGCACTCGTTTGAGTGAACCATCCTCCAGCGGCGCGTCGACATAGCCAGCCAAAATGATCGGCTGGTACATCTGCGAGGTCTGATAACCTTTTGGCAAGTCAGGATAGAAATAATGCTTGCGATCAAACCGGCTAACGCGAGCAATCGGCGCATTCAACGCTTTACCGGCACGCACCGCCAACTCAACAGCGTGCTTGTTGAGCACCGGTAGCATGCCCGGCAGACCAAAGTCAATTTCATGTGTTTTTTCGTTTGGCTCAGCATTACGCGCGTCATTGTCAGCCGGGCTAAACAGCTTGGTTTTGGTCGCCAGCTGGACGTGGCATTCGATACCAATGGTCATTTCATATTCATCATATACACTCATCATAACGCTCCCAAATCTTTTAGTGCTTGTTCAAAGCTTGTCATGGCTCGCCGAAAACTTTGCGCGGTCAGTTTCACGTTGGTTTCGTGGGCAATTTGATTACGCAATTTATGCGCCGCCCACAACCCATTTTCATCCGTCCAGTCACCCTTGCGAGCTTTCAGTCTGTCGCCCATCGTCGTACCTGCCACGCCGCAATCGCGCATGGCTTTGTCGAGCAGCTTGTCAGCTTTGACGATTGCCATTTGCAGACCATCCGAACCGCCCGCTTTGGCGCCATGTTGAATTGCCCGCCAAACTTTTCGGTACATTTCCCTGTCAAGCTTTTGATGTCCGCGCGATGTCAATTGGATAAAAATAATCAACAAAGCACCGATCACCAGCGCTGCTACCACCAGCGCGATCAATAATCCGTCCATCAGGCAGCCTCCACTTCTGAGGCCAACTTCAACAAGTTGCTGTCAGACTGGCGGTCACCAATCAACTGCACACCAATTGGCAAACCTTCGTCACTAGTTCCAGCTGGCACGGAAATTGCTGGTAGTCCCGCCAAGCTAGCTGGCACCGTCATGATGTCCGCTAGATACATCTTGATCGGATCATTGGTATTTTCGCCAAGTCTGAACGCCGGTGTTGGTGCGACTGGCATCAACAGTGCGTCGTACTCAGCGAACAACTGCTTGAACTCATTGATGAGTAAGGTGCGCGCTTTCTGCGCCTGCATGTAGTAAGCGTCAAAAAAGCCACTCGACAGTACAAAACTACCAATCATAATTCGTCGCTTATTTTCCGTAGTAAAACCTTCGTTGCGGCTGCGACCGTACAATTCGGCCAGCGTTTTCACTTCAGCCGCTCGGTGGCCATAGCGCACGCCATCATAGCGCGCCAAGTTTGACGATATCTCTGCCGGCACAATAATGTAATACATCGCCAGCGAATGCTGCATCATACTGAGATCCACTTCTTCAACGTCATAGCCCAGCTGCTTTAATTTTTCAACATAGTCAAGCGTTTTCTGGCGAACCACCGCGTCCACGTCATCAGTCATACACTGCTTAACCAAACCAATCTTTTTCTTGGTAAATTCTGGCTGGTTCTGCCAAAAGTCCGGCAGCGTCGTCATATCCTTGTTGTCGCGGCCCGCCATGATTTCCATCACCAGATTAGCGTCATCCGCATTCGTCGCGAAACAACCAATGGTGTCGGTGCTTGAGGCCATAGCAACCACGCCATAGCGACTGACCGTGCCGTAAGTTGGCTTGACACCAACCACGCCATTAAAGCTGGCTGGCTGACGAATCGAACCGCCAGTGTCTGTACCCAATGCAAATGGCACCACATCAAGCGCCGTCACTACTGCCGAGCCGCCTGACGAACCACCAGCCACTCGAGTTTTATCCGCGGCGTTTTTGGTCGGGCCAAAGGCTGAGTTTTCCGTTGAGCCACCGTGCGCAAAGGCGTCCAAGTTGGCCTTGCCAATGCAGATTGCACCTTCAGCCTCCAATTTTTCAACTGCTGTTGCCTGGAGTGGCGCGTTAAAATTCTCGAGCATTTTTGCAGCGGCAGTTGTCGGCGCTCCAAAGGCCAAGAAATTGTCTTTCACGACAAACGGCACGCCAGTCAGCCTGCCAGAAATTTCACCCTTATCCACCAGTTCGGCCCGCTCCAACGCCCGCTCTTCCGTCAAACTGAGCAGCGCATGATAATCTTCAACGTCACGCGCCCGCTGCAATGCTTCCTTGACATTCTCGACTGCACTTTTTCCGATAAAATCACTAATCCGACTCATCACAACACCTGCGGCACTTTCACTTGATTGTTCTGCTTTTCGGGCGCTAGCTCAAGTAGCTCGTCTCGAGATATTCCCGGCTTGACCTCGTCTTCCCGCCAGACATTTTCCAGGCCCGTCACTTGATAGGTTGGCTCCACACCAGACGTATCGAGCTCGCCCAATTGATTGATATATTCTATGATTTTCTCCACGTCCTGTCGCAAGCCATCCACTTCGCCATCTGCCAATTGCAAACCGCTCAAATCCGCCAAGCGCTGGACATCACTATTAGAAATTGCACTCATGAACTCATTATACCACTTGAAAATTAATTACAGAAAATCACTCGCCCCATGCCTAGGAGCGAGTGACAGGCGATACCCAACTAACTAGTCAAGTAGGTAGCTTGAGTTGTATTTGAAGTTTGTTTTTTTGATACTTGGCTTGTCATGAGCCTGCACTGCCAACGTGATAGCCAAGGCAACTGCGACAACACCGGTGATTGCGATCAACGTGATAGCCAATGGGCGTGATTTGTTGTAACCGTTGATGATCTTGCCGATGAAAAATATCACAACTGCCAATACTGCCAAGCAGATGAGTGATGGCAAGAAGTTACCCAAGTACAGTGCTGTGTATACTGAACCAGCATCTGAAACACCGATCAACAGCAACGAGCTAATCAATACACTGATGAGGTTTGCGACCAGTGGCAACGCCGCCAATACGATCATGAACAAGCTACCATAAGTTGTCAGTTTGTAGGCCAATCGACCAGTGTAACCGCTACGGTCAGCGGCAATTGCGCGCGTTACGCGGCCAAATAGGACAAATGCCAACACTGAAAATAGTACTGCCAAAATACCAACGGCCAAAATGTTTGCAGTGATCGAGCCGCTCAACATCAAACCAAACGACATCGCTTCTTTTGCAGACCACATACCGAACAACATTGGTACGAGTACTACACTGGTGATTGCAGCAAATGTTACTGAAACCATTGCTAATGCGTATTCAAATGTGAGCCACTTTGCTTGCGACACAGCGCGCGGAGCCATGTACTCAGCTTGCTCGACGACTGGAGTTTCTGTTGTTTTCAATTCTGCCATATAATTCTCCTCCTTATTATGGTTATCTTTAGTGTACCATTGTTTGCTTAATTTCTGCAATCAAATCACGCAGCTCCGCCGCTTTTTCGAACTCCAGATTGGCACTATGCAGTTCCATTTGACCAGTCAATTCCTTGATCAACGTTGGATATTCATCTTTCGGAATCTTCTTCAAATCAAGCTTTGGCTTTTTGTCCGATTCTTTTTGCGGAATGATAGAGCGCAGGCCATCGTCAATCTTCTTCTGAATGGTTTGCGGCGTGATGCCGTGCTCTTCGTTGTATTGCTGCTGAATTTGCCGCCGACGATTCGTTTCATCAATCGCTCGGCGCATACTGTCAGTCACGGTATCACCATACATCAGCACTCGCCCGTCCACGTGTCGCGCCGCCCGGCCAATTGTCTGAATCAGTGCCTGTTCAGAGCGGAGGAAACCTTCTTTATCAGCATCCATAATCGCCACCAGACTGACTTCCGGTAGATCCAGCCCCTCGCGTAGCAAATTGATACCAACTAATACGTCGTACGTCCCCAGCCGCAAATCTTTGAGAATATCACCGCGCTCCAATGTGTCAATTTCACTATGTAGATACGCCGTTTTCACGCCATTATCGGTCAGGTAGGCGCTTAAGTCCTCAGCCATACGCTTGGTCAAGGTCGTTACCAATA
This sequence comes from uncultured Candidatus Saccharibacteria bacterium, assembly GCA_963526325.1. GTDB lineage: Bacteria > Patescibacteriota > Saccharimonadia > Saccharimonadales > Saccharimonadaceae > Nanosynbacter. The sequence continues at coordinate 3,484 of CAURNC010000003.1, read as the reverse complement.
CGCGGTGACCGTTGGCGATGGTCTGGCGAATCTCCTCCATCAAATCATCAACCTGGCCTTCAGTCGGCCGCACCTCAATTGGCGGATCAAGCAGCCCCGTCGGCCGAATCAGCTGCTCAGCCGGCTTTGGCGAATGGGCAATTTCATAGTCACCCGGCGTCGCCGACACATAAATCGCTTGGTGAATATGCTGATCAAATTCATCAAACCTCAGCGGACGGTTATCCAGCGCACTCGGCAGACGGAACCCGTGCTCCACCAGCACTTCCTTGCGCGCCCGGTCACCGTTATACATACCGCGGACTTGCGGCAAGGTCATATGCGACTCATCGACCAGTAGCAGCCAATCGTCCGGAAAATAATCAATCAAGGTCGCCGGCTGCTCGCCCGGCTCGCGGTCAGTCAGATAGCGAGAATAGTTCTCAATGCCTTTGACAAAGCCAGTTTCTTTGAGCATTTCTAGGTCATATTTGGTGCGTTGACTGAGGCGCTGCGCCTCGAGTAACTTATCGTGCGACTCAAGCCATTTGAGCCGCTCGTCAAACTCTTTTTCGATACCGATGATAGCCTTTTCAATTCGTTCACGCGGCGTCGAATAGTGACTGGACGGGAAAATCGTCAGTTGCTTTGGTTGATCCAAAATCTCGCCCGTCAGCGGATCGATTCGCGTTAGTCTCTCAACCTCATCGCCAAAAAACTCCACCCGCACCGCCGTGTCCTGCCCAGCTGGGAAAATATCCACTACATCGCCGCGTACTCGGAAAGTGCCGCGCGCAAAATCAACGTCATTGCGCTTATACTGAATGTCGGTCAGTAAGCGAATAAACTTATCCTGAACCCGTCGCTCGCCGACCGTCAATTGAATCGCCATATCAGCGTACGTCTCCGGCGAACCAATGCCGTAAATGCAGCTGACGCTCGCCACGATGATCACATCGCGTCGTGTTAGTAGTGCCGAGGTTGCCGCATGCCGCAGCCGATCAATCTCATCATTAATCTTCGAATCTTTTTCAATGTACGTATCGCTACTGGCAATGTAGGCCTCCGGCTGATAATAATCAAAATAGCTGACAAAATAATGGACTTCATTGTCCGGAAAAAATTCCTTAAACTCAGAAAACAGCTGCGCCGCCAAGGTCTTGTTATGTGCCAGTACCAGCGTCGGCACATTCCGCCGAGCAATAATATTTGCCATAGTAAAGGTTTTGCCTGACCCCGTCACACCCAGCAACGTTTGCTCACGCTCGCCCTGCTCCAAACCATCCACCAGCTGAGCAATCGCCGTCGGCTGGTCGCCGGTCGGCTGGTATTTGGAGACGAGATTAAAGGCGCTCATATCATTACTATTGTAACGCATCACAATTTATATATGAAAATATTTTGAAAATCACCAATAGTATGGTATGGTAGCAATATGACATATCAACACAACATCGTTGTTCGTCGTCGCCGCTCTGATTCAGAGGGCTAATTAGTCGTATAGTATTATAAATCAACGAAAGAGCCCTCACCTGAGCGGCTCTTTTTAATTAGTATAGAAAGGAAGGATATGAATCACGACGCGCCTCATTACACCAAGGTTGCCAGTCACGAAGCGGTGAACGGTGAGTTCGATACGTGCCTCTTGCTCTACTCGGGAGGCCTCGACACATCCGTCATGCTCACGTGGTTACAAGAAAAATATAATTGCAAGGTCATCACCCTGACAGTCAATATTGGCCAAACGGTTGATGATCTCGACGCCATTGCCGAAAAAGCCAAAAAACTCGGTGCCATAGAAACCATCACGGTTGACGCCCGCGACCGCTTCGCCGATGAGCTGTTGTCGCTGGCCATCAAAGCCAACGCTGATTATCAAGGCGGCTACGCCCTCTGTACACCACTCGGGCGCATCATCATTTCCCAATTAGCCGTCGAATATACCGAAAAGTACAACTGCACCGTCATTGCACACGGTGCTACTGGCAAAGGCAACGACCAAGTTCGTTTCGAGACCTACATCACTACGCTCAACCCTAAACTTAAGATCTTGGCACCAGTGCGTGAATGGAGTATGGGCCGAGAGGAAGAGCTGGCGTACGCTAAGGAACACAACATCCCCGTGCCACACACCCAGGAATCACCCTACTCAACTGATGAAAACATGTGGGGCATCACTAGTGAAGGCGGCGAGATAGAATCGCCATCCCTCAAACCAAATTACCACGCCATTCTCAATTGGTGCTCGACCATTAAATACACACCAGACGAGGCCGAAGATATCACCATTGAATTCATCAAAGGTGTGCCAGTTGCCGTCGACAACCGTCACTTTTCACTCCAAGCGCTCATCCAACACTGTAACCAACTCGGCCGCAAACACGGTGTGGGTGTATCAACCCTCATTGAAGATCGACTGGTCGGGCTGAAGGTGCGCGGCGTCTATGAAAATCCTGGCGCTGCCATTTTAATCGCGGCTCATCAAAAGCTCGAGCAATTGGTATCGACCCGCGTCGAAAATGAGCTCAAAGCCGAAATGGACAAAAAATGGGCGTATCTGACCTATGCAGCACAGTGGTACGAGCCAGCCATCCATCACATCAACGCCTACATCGACGACCAGAACCAAAAAGTCACTGGCACGGTGACAGTCCGCCTGTACAAAGGCACCATCACCGTCGTCAGCGTGGACTCACCGCATTCGTTGTTTGATATCAATCTTGCAACGTTTGATTCCAACACCGCATTCAATCAGAATTCGTCCGCCGGATTCATTGAATTATATTCATTAAGTCAGCGAACAGCTGAAGGAGCATACTCATATGGCAAATAAACTATGGCAATCAACCGCAACTGGCTCACTCCACCCACTAGTCGAGTCATACACCGTTGGCGACGACCAAGTGCTGGACCAACATTTGCTGGGTCACGACATCACTGCCACCAAAGCACACGCACACATGCTGGAAAAAATTGGCGTACTGACCAGCGATGAATATCAGCAGTTAGCAGCCGCCTTGGACGAGCTACTCAACGAGTGGAAAACTGGCGCCTTCACCCTCACCAGCGAGCACGAAGATGGCCACACCGCCATTGAGCTGTATTTGACAGAAAAACTCGGCCCCATCGGCAAAAAGGTTCACACTGGCCGAAGCCGCAATGACCAAGCCTTGGTGATGATGCGCTTGTTCATCAAAGCAGAACTTGAAGCAGTGGCCGAAAAGTTGGCAGCAGTCACTCAGGCCTATGCTGGCAAAATCGCTGCCATCGGCCAGACCAAAATGCCTGGCTACACCCACACCCAAAAAGCCATGCCAACCACAGTCAGCATGTGGCTGGGCTCCTACCATGATGCATTCAATGACCTCCGACAATTGGTCGCACACAGCATCGCTGCCATCGACCAAAACCCGCTCGGTAGCGCTGCTGGTTTTGGCGTTACCCTGCCGCTTGACCGCCAGATGACAACGAGCGAACTAGGCTTCGCCAAAGTGCAGGAAAACCC
>CAURNC010000002.1:0-152473 GCA_963526325.1 uncultured Candidatus Saccharibacteria bacterium | reverse complement strand
GAGCTACAATATTGACAAAAAGTAGACCTGAGTTTGATAAAATTACATCGTTTGATGAGTTTAATAAATACTATTGGTATCGTGAAGAAATTTCACAGATATGCAAATCATTAGGATTAGAATATAGAGGTACAAAACAAGAACTCAATCACATTATTGAGCAGTACTTTAAGGGTAACCTGATTAAAAAATCATCAATAAAAAATGAAACAAAGCAAGTTGAAAATATTACTTTAGATACGCCATTACTTGAATGTGGTTTTTCTTTTAACGCAAAATTCAGAGAATATTTTTCTGCTTTAACGGGTATCTCACCATTTAAATTTACTGCTGATATGGCGACTGCTTGGAGAAAAGTAAAGAGAGAAAATGATTTGAGTTTTACCATTCAAGATATGCTAAAAGTTTATTATGGGAAGTCAGATTATGCCAAGTATGATAATTCGGTTTGTCAATGGAATCAATTTTTAAAGGATTTCTGTGCAGATAAAAATAGTTGCAACTATTCGAACAAATTAAAAGTAGCTGCTATTCTTTGGAAAGAAGTTAGAAATTCAAGAAATGAAAAAATTTATTCAAAGAATCTTTTGACTGAATATGCCGGTAAAATAAAAGAGTATCACAATTAGATAATCCCCAACGTGTTAACACCCAATGAATAGTTAATCATGGATATTGGAAAGACAGAATATACTGTAGGTGAAATGGTATCAGCCATCTGGCGTTCAGGTGTAGTATAATGACTTTCATGTCAAAAATCACCAAAGGACATATCATTACGCAGAATCTAGATGGAACGGACCATCTGGATTGTTTGTATCGTATCTCGCTCAAAGCCTTGATTTATAACGACGCTGGGCAGATTTTGGTCGTTAGAGAAATTGATCGGACGTATTGGGATTTGCCGGGTGGTGGTATGGATTTCGGTGAGACGATTGAGTCGTCGCTGAAACGTGAGCTACTTGAAGAAGTTGGCTACAAGGGCGGTTTGCGCTATCAACTTTTTGACGCGTCGGACGAGATGTATATTGAGCGGATTGATGCTAATCAAATCTGTTTTTATTGTCGCGTCTGGCCAGAGAATTTTGACTTTGCGCCAGGTGAAGAGGGTGACGAAGTAATGTTTATTAACTCTGAGGAGTTATTGCTTCAGAAAAGCGAAGTGGATGCGCCAGCTCGAGCCTATGGGGCGCATATGAAATGGCAGGAAATCAGTGGCTGTATGAAATGATATAATTACGCTATGACGAAACCGTTTTTACTACTGCAATCGCGCCCTGAGGCTGAAGCATCAGATGATGAATATCAAGCATTTTTGAAATTTGGCGAGCTGGCTGCTAGCCAATTGGTGCGGCTGAGGCTAGAACGCGGTGATCAGCCAGCGGTGAATTTGGATGATTATACTGGGATCATCATGGGCGGCGGTCCGGCTAATTTCGCGTATGACGAAGCACAAAAATCGCCCGAGCAGAAGCGATTTGAAAGCTATATTTTGCCGTTGATGCGTCGAATCATTGAGGCAGACGCGCCATTTTTGGGAGCGTGTTTAGGTGTTGGCGCGGTGGTGACGGCCATGGGTGGACGGATGAGCTTTGAATATCCTGAGGCGGTTGGCGCGGTGGATATTGCTGCAACGCGCGAAGGCGAACAGGACGACTTATGTAAAGATTTTCCATCAGTTTTCCGTGGTTTTGTCGGACATAAAGAGGGCGTGATTGATCCGCCAAGTGGCTGTACGGTGTTGGCTCGCTCAAGCACGTGTGTGCAGATGTTGCGTGCCGGCAACAATGTTTACGCCACGCAATTTCACCCCGAACTTGATGCTGACGGCCTAGCATTACGCATCAATATTTATAAACATGCTGGTTATTTTGCTCCCGAAGAAGCCGACCTGTTGATAGCCAATGCTCAGCAAGAAGCTATCACTTGGCCAGAGCTGGTGTTGCGGCGGTTTGTGAAACGATACCGTTAAAAAGTAAATCTGAGATATAATAAAATCATGCGTATAATTCGTAGCGTTCAAGCCACAAGGTTTCGTCATATTGGGGTATTGCTTGTGCTTTTTCTCCTTGGTATGATGGCGATGCGGTTCGCGGCTAGTTATGTGTCGTCGGTTGCCAGTGGTGCGGGGATATTTGATCTTAACTTTGGTAATGATGGTATTTATGTTCACGATAACCTTTTGGCGCTAGGCGACGCTGGTAGAAACGTCTATCTGTACACTTTTCTACCTATTGACACTGTTTATGCGGCGATATATGCGGTATTTTATGTCTATACTTTGGCGTTTTTCCTGCGGTGTACTGTGCCTAATTGGTGGAACCATGCTCGATGGCTAGTATTGCTTCCTATTCTAGGTGCTATATGTGACTGGTTGGAAAATATGTGTTTTGCTTTCATGCTTATCCAGCCTTCAACATCCGTAAATCCGTTATTAGTAACAAGCACTTCGCTACTAACTAAAGCAAAATTTGTCTTGGTGTATTTGTCGTTATCAATTGTGTTAGGGCTAGTACTAGGCTGGTTAGTGTGTCGTGCTCGTGTCAAGCGACGCCAGGAATAGTAGGTGTTTTAGTTTACATATCGTGAAGGGTACAGCTGGAGCTTTGTGTGCTATAATAACCATATACATATTATTCTTGGTGGGGATATAGTCAAGCTATGTATCTAATAAAACCTCGGAGATATCTAGTCAATTTCCACTATTTATCCTCGAAAGCGAAGATGGTCGGCGGGCTAATTTTGATATCGAAAAATTGCAACAGTTATTCTCTGAAGTTGAGCAGCCAACTGAAGAGTCGCGCAAAGTTTATCCTGAGGATATTTTTGACTATATTTATGCATCGCTACACAGCCCAAGCTATCGCGAGAAATATAAAGAATTCTTAAAAACTGATTTTCCACGCGTGCCACGACCGGAGTCATGGGCGGAATTTTGGCGCAAAGCAGAGTTGGGTGGTCAGCTGCGTCAATTACACTTGATGAAAGCGTCACAAATTGGTGATTATGATACCACTTTTCCTAGGATTGGTGATAACGCAGTGGAAAAAGTAGTGCGTGATAGCAATCGAGTATTTATTAATAAGGATCAGTATTTTGGTAATATTCCAGATTTGGCGTGGGATTTTTACATTGGCGGCTATCAGCCAGCGCAAAAGTGGCTCAAAGATAGAAGAGGTCGTACATTGACTGCTAATGATATTGACCACTATCAGCGCATTATCAAAATCATAATAGAAACGTATAGAATAATGAAAGAAATAGGGTAAATATAGCAGGATACTTGTCAGATGAATTGTATTTGACTCAAAATAATCATCTACTATACCAGAAAGAGGAAGTAGTAACGGCTGTGTAGCTTGAAGCAGCGAGCGGGGTAAAACTGGCGCAAGGGAGAAAATGATGCTAGGCAACTGACGAGGGAAGCCCCAATGTGGTATAATCTCCCCATATCAACAAAATCACAAAAGGCTAAGTGTATACGGATGAGTAACCCTACAGAAAAAGTACAAAATTCGCTCCCTCTTATCAAAAAAGAGCATCGCAACAAAGTACTAATCACCCTCTTTGTCTTGACAGCGCTAGCCGGAGCAGGCTATTGGGCGGTTGTATCTGCGACTGGCAATAGTGCGCCGCCGGTGGCGCTTGCCCTGCGTTTGGCATATATAGCGGTTTTGTATATGCCAGTGCCATTGTATACCCTCTTGATTAGTCGCTATGTGCTTAGTGTGCCAGTACCATTTCGTGCGTTGTTGTCATTGAAACAAATCACAGCCAAGAAATATGCATTGGTCGTTGGACTGTTTTTGGCCTGGGTGGTATTGATGGTGGGCTCTGTTGTGATTCTTGGCTGGTTGTGGCCAGAGACGTTTGGTCACCTAGCGACGACAAATGGGCATTTGGTGCACAACCTCGAGAAGCTTATTGGCACGTCAGTTGATGCCAGCGCGATGAACTTACCGCCGATGCCGCTTGTCATGTTGCCGCTTGGTATCGTTGGTGCATTGATGGCCGGGCTAACGGTAAATGCAATCTTTGCGATGATGGAGGAGATACTGTGGCGTGGTTACCTCGCGCAGGCCTTTCATAAGAAGTACGCTATGATTGGTGTGTTGTGGGGGTTGTGGCATATCCCGTTGATTGCCCTCGGGTATAACTATGGTGCAGCAAATGCACTTCCGGGGTTAGTGCTGTTTGTAGGATTCTGTGTAGTGATGTCGCTTGTACTCGGTTTTGTCGTTGAGCGGACTCGGAGTGTGTGGCTTGCCGCGGTGTTGCATGGGACGTTTAATGGCTTTTCGTATATCATGCCGCTTTTGGTCGTTGGCGGGAGCTCACTACTCGCCAGCTCGGTAGTGGGCGTTGTCTCGCTCGTGGTATGGTTGGTAGTATTTCTCGGCTGCTACATAAGCACTACTTTTATACCTGCCACAGATCAATGTGTCAAAGACGTCAAAGTCAAAATATCTTAACTAGCCATACGCTAAGAAATCTATAGACAGGCAGCACGATATGCTATAATAACCATATGCATATTATTCTTGGTGGGACGAGTGGACTTGGCCTGGAGATGGCTAGGCAGCTCAGAGAAAGTGGCAAGCGTGTGTTAGTGCTAGGGAAGATGCATAATGCCCAGGAGCACGGCGAGGGCTTCCCGCTGGATGTGTATTATCCCGAGCAGGTTGAAGCAGCGCCGGCGCGGATTGAGCAGATGTTGGCCGGTGATGACATTGAACAATTTGTGTGGGCGGCAGGCTACGGCTGGCGCGGTAATTTTGAAGATCAGCCAGACGCACGCTCTATGGCAGAGGTGAATTTTGCTGGTCCATTGCCGTTGGTGCAGTGGGCGTGGCGTAGGATGGCTCGCCAAAACCAGAAGTCAGTGCTGACCATCATCGGTTCGACCAGTAGCGTCAAAGCTCGTGGGGACGAAGCGGTATATGTCGCAACCAAGCATGCTCAAGCAGGATTGGCGCGCAGTTTAGGTATGCAGGCGGATGAGCAGAAATTACCAGTGAGAGTTGCCTTATTTTTGCCGGGCGCCATGAAAACACCGTTTTGGAATGGTCGGGAACTGCCAGTTGACTATCTGTTCTTTAACGACCCAGCCAAAGTGGCCGCGCACATCATCACCGCGGTTAATCACCAGCAGCAACCGTTTCTGGAGTGGGCACTGCCAAAGGGTACGTTGACGTAGGTTTTTTTCGTGATATAGTCAAGCTATGGAACTGATGGGTATAAACATTGTCGTTATCGGCGGCGGTACGGGTAGCTTCACATTACTGAGTGGATTAAAAAATTATACACACAACATTACAGCCCTGGTCAACATGGTCGACGACGGTGGGTCGACTGGGCAGCTGAGAGATGAATTGGGGGTTTTGCCGGCTGGTGACGTCCGGCAGTGTTTGGTGGCGTTGAGTACTTCGCCAAAGGTGAGAGACCTGTTTAACTACCGTTTTGATGAAGGTAGTATGAAAGGCCACGCGTTTGGCAATCTATTCATGGCAGCCTTGGAAAAAATGACTGGTAATTTTACCGAAGCGGTCAAAGTCGCAGGAGAAGTGCTAAATATTCGAGGACGAGTAGAACCGATTACATTTGACAATATAACGCTTGTCACGCGACTGGCTGACGGTACGGTTGTGAGAGGTCAACACGAGGCTGAATCACTGATCATCCCGGTTGGTGAACGTCCGTGGCTGGACTTGGAGCCGACCGCTCGCATCAATCCTCGGGCGCGGCAGGCGATACTAGACGCGGATTTGGTGGTGATTGCGCCGGGGCTGCTGTATGGTAGTCTGGCGCCGGCTCTGTTGGTCAGTGGCGTAACGCGCGCGCTCGCTGAGACCAAGGCTAAAAAAGTATACGTTTGTAATCTGGTGAACAAGCCTGGTCAGACTGATGAGTTTACGGTTGCGGATTATGCCAGTGAAATTGAACGCTTTGCAGGTGTCAAATTGGACCATGTGCTATATAATAGCCATCGCCCGTCGCAGGAATTGATTGATCGGTACGCTAAAGATGGTGAACTACTGGTCGAGTGGAACAAAGAAGAGCTGAAAAAGAAGCATTTTTACGCTTCGGGAAAACGATTGATCGCTGATGAGGTTTGGGAAAACACCAATGCTGCCAGTGACCCGCTGGCGGCACAACGTAGCTTGATTCGACACGACGCTGACAGAGTAGCACGCGAGTTGATGCGAATTTATTTTGCCTAGATAAATTGAGACTGTAAAGGAAGTACTATACTTGCAAAATATTATATTTTGTGATATAGTGTGATCTGTTGATTATGACAAATAATACACAAAAGTCAGAAAAGACGATTGATAATTCTGGTAACTTCTCTCGGAGAGGTGAGATATTCTTTCATTCTGAAGCCTTAGCTAAGGAGCTAGTGGAGACGTTTGGCGGTCATCACATGACGCCAGCACGTCGTTCGGCGGCAAAGCTCATCATAGAGATGCCGACGGATATCGAGGAGAATGAGCGGATTGATTACATCACCTCGGCACTTGATAATGATGAAACAATAACCACCGAGACTCAGCGAGATGTCGTGATTGGTATTCTTGAGGACTATAAGGTCTTGCAAGGTTTGTTTGCGTCATATGTTGAAGGAATTGATGAGACGACGTTGCAGGGTAAAGCATTGCGGCTAGAAGATGGCCAGCAAATCCCTGATGATTTAGGGAAAGACAATACGCAAAGTCCGTGGTCTGAAAATCCGCCGATGCCAGTACCGCGTATCGATGATTTGATCAAAACGTTCTCAACTAAGGGTGAGGGTGCTCAGGGTATTGGACTAGAAACAGCGATGATCGTTGGGGCGGTAACACTTGCCAAATTAAAGACTACTCCATATCACGACGCAGCGGCTTACAAACAGGCAGTGCTTGCTGAAAACTTTTTGGCCCCAATGTGTGAAATGACTGGTCTTGATAACCTAGCGTCTGAGTTGCATGACGAAGTCAATATTATCGCTGGGCGAAATATTGGTGATGCTGTGGACGGTAGTGATTTGAGCGGTAACATTGACCCACTAATTGATGAAGTAGACAGGGTCGTGTCGTCGCATTTTGGCCCCAAGGACTCGGTCAATCCTGAGCGATTTAACTTTGCCATGAATAATATCAGTCAAATCTTTACTCGGTTGCTTGGTAAGCCAGATTTGCGGCCAGCTGTGGAGACAACCTCACCCCACAATACGCTGTTTGCAGTTGGTACTGTGACAGCGCGAAACGGTATTAAGGCAGAGGCACGAGCTCGTGGTAAGGGACGAGGCTCGTACTTTATAAAGTTTTTACGATCCATAGGATACTATGAGCCGCACTCTCAGCCACTGAAGGATGAAGGTGATTTTCACCCGATTGATCTGTATGGTACGGTGGTGATCGCCGATGACAATAAGCAGATGGCCGATTTGTATGTTGAGGCGGTGGTTAATGCCTTGAGTGACGAGAAGATTACGCCATATCCGGCGCCCGGACGCGATAAGGAATGCTTTGTTATCAAGGGATCTCCAGAATTTCAGGATAATATTCGCAGGGCAGTCCTTGAGAAGATTCCTGACGCTGACATGGAGCTGTTTAGCTTTAAAGACAGCGGTAGGGACTTTACTGATGCGAAAATTACTGGTTTTTCCGAAACAGGCGACACGCGAGTGCCGTTTGCACCATTTGAAATGCAGTTCTCGACGCCAGATGCTCGTTTGGTGGCGCGCACTGGTAAAGAAGCGGCACACTTCTTCTTTAAGCTACGCGAGATATATGGTGATTTGGTGAGTATGAGTGATGAGACGGCTGATGCGGTCATTGATATTTGGCAGCGTAAACAGGATTACTTTACGAGCCCTGAAGATGGTTCTAAGGAAGATCATCTGACGAATCAAAGCCGTGAACGAGTAGCGCACTTTAAGGAGCAGACGTTAGATAGGCGTAAATCCTTACTTAAACGCGTTCGTGATATGGCTAGACGAGCGCTGAATGGTATATAATTACCTATATGACGATTTACTACACTGATGGTTCTGCTAGCCCCAATCCTGGTCCGGGTGGGTTTGCGGTGATTCGTGATCTTGAGCCGTGGATTTTGGGCTCAGAGGACGGTGAGACGACGAATATTCGCATGGAAGGCAAGGCGCTGATCGCGGCGCTTCAGGACGCGGACGGTGTGCCGTGTGTGATTTATACTGATAGCGAGTTTTGGATCAACGTAGTAACTAAGTGGGCTCCAGGTTGGCAGCAACGCGGCTGGACAAAGAAGGGCGGCGAGATCAAAAATCTGGACATTGTGCGTGAGCTATATGAGCTGTATTCAAATTCGCAGGCGGAACTCCGCTGGGTGCGCGGTCATGAGGGCGACGAGGGTAATGAGTTGGCGGATGAGTGGGCCAACCGAGCGCGTGAAGGCGAAAGATTGACTAAATAATACATTTCTGATATAATATAAACATGAGCGAATTACACGTGCCAGACCGCGTGCAGCTTGAGTTGCATCCATTTTACTCCTATCCAGATTCGGCTGATTTGCTGTACGCACGCATTGGTGTTGCCACGGCGGTTGATCTTCGTGGCGATGCATTATATGTCAGGGCAGGTGTTGGTGATAGTAAGGATCACGGTAAACTAGCTGGCAAGGTTGATCCAGGTAGTGATAAAAATATAGTACTACCGTCTGAGATGTATGCAAAGCAGGGAATAGTGACTACATGGTATTATCCTAACATGGGAGACAGGCTTGAAGGGCTGGCTGGTCCGATGGTGAAGAAAGGTCTTAATCCAGAGGCTAAACTGACATGGGAAGAGACGAAAAAATGTTTAAGGATGGCGGCGCTGGCGATTGGTTTGTTTATGATTAAGCCGCCGTCCGATGTAGTAGAACGGACAGATCTCCATACTATTGAGGTTAGTAAAGAAGATTTAACTGCAGCAAAAGAGCAATTTGGTAGGCGTATAATCTCAACTTAGCTGGCGGTGTCTAGTAAAAATTGCTATACTAGGGCAATGGAAGAAGTGAGGGAAACGACTGATATTTTTTTGTGGGCGAATCAAACTGATGCAAAAAAGAATGATCTACAGATTGAACTATTTTTGTTTAATAAAAATTACACGCCGTATTTTATGCCCTTGAAGGGCGATGTCGAGCAGCAGCTGCGGCCGCTATTTTTGTTTGATTATATCAATCAAGTTAATTTGGGTGCCGGCACTGGTCTTAGCGTGCGGGATTATGAGTTGAGTGAAGCAGAAGATAACGTACTGCTGCGAACAGACCTCGCCAAGGTTGGCCGAGCGGAAACCTTGATTCATTTGATCGAGCATGAGCGTGATGACATCGTGGAGTTTTCGGAAACTGATCATGAGTTTAAGCGGATGAAGGGCGTGCTGGCGCGGTTTACTGACCCGAATGATCCAGAAAAAGTCTTTTATACAGCGAAGCTAATCCAACAGGGACAGACGCTCAAAAGCGCGCTAGCGTGGGAGTTTTCTGACGGCAAGTTTGGCGCGTTTAAGGCGGAAGTCGGTTTTAAGGTGCCGGATGATAACCAGGTGCTGATCATCGGTCAGGATATTTTCGCCTTTAATCCAGGCAAGTTTGAGCGGATGTTTGGCTATGAGTACAAGAAGCAAGTGATTGCCGATAAGAAAGTGGCAGAAATTGAAAAGCAATATAAGCTGAGTTTTCCTGAAGGGCTGGATCTGAATGCGCTGGTTAAGGAGCGCAAAAAGACTATCAATAAACTACAGAAATTGGAGATCGGCGAGGTCAAGCAAGAGCAGGTGCTGGACTATGCCGACGAGATGCAGCTGGAGCTGATGAGCGATGATAACGGCGCGATTATCATTATGGATGGTAATGATCTGGATATGTTTGTGAATTTGATCAACGAGGATTATATCGAGAGCAAAATTACCGGCAAGCGCTACGAAATTAAATCGAAAAAACTGCTGGGTGAGCCTGAGGGTGAACCGCCGCGAGGTTAACTATGGATCAAGAATTGGCGCTGGCGATTTTGATGAGCGGTCGGTCGGCGCTACTGACGGGTGCGGCTGGTACGGGCAAAACGCACCTGCTGAATACTTTTATTGCACAGGCGCGTGACCAGGGTAAAAAGGTGTCGGTAACAGCGACGACGGGCTTGGCGGCGACGCATTTGGGCGGCAATACCATTCACAGTTGGAGTGGTATTGGTATCAGTGATCACTTGGCGAACAACTTTTTTGATCGGCTGTCAAAAACGCGACGTGAGGTAATTACTAAGACTGATGTGCTGGTGATTGACGAGATTTCCATGCTGCATGATTTTCGGCTGGACATGGTCGATCGGGTGTTGCGTGGTGTCCGGGAAAACGACCAGCCATTTGGCGGTATTCAGCTAGTGATGAGTGGTGACTTTTTCCAATTACCGCCGATCAATCGTCCGGGTGAGCAGAGCGGTGGTTTTGTGGTGTATTCGGAAGCGTGGCAGGAGTTACAGCCGGCGGTGCTATATCTGGAGCGGCAATATCGGCAAAATGACGAGCAGCTCCTCGAGATTTTGACGGCACTGAGGAATGACGATATCAGGCGGCATCATGCTGAGACGTTGCTGGCGCGGACTGAAGTTGAGTTGCCTGATGGCGATATCACCGAACTACACACCGTCAATGTTGATGTCGACGCCATTAATAGCCAGAAGCTGGCGGAACTGGCGGGTGGGGAACGAACGTACCAGCAGACGACGACCGGTTCAAAAGTATATGTCGAGAACTTGCAGCGGTCGGTGCTGGCGCCGAGCGAACTGGTGTTGAAACTGGGTGCGTTGGTGATGGCGGTGAAAAATTCGCCGCAGAAATTGTACGCCAATGGTAGTATCGGCACGGTGGTTGATTTTGAGCCGCTGACGGACTACCCGATTGTGGAGTTTCGTAGTGGCCAGCAGGTAACCATGGTGCCAGATGTTTGGGAGCTGCGTGACGGCGAACGCAAGCGGGCGAGTATCTCGCAGGTGCCGCTGCGGCTGGCGTGGGCCATCACGGTGCATAAAAGCCAGGGTATGACCTTGGATGCGGCTCGGATTGACCTGAGAAAGGCGTTTGTTGAGGGCATGGGCTACGTGGCCTTGAGCCGGGTGCGGGATTTGGATAATTTATATTTGTATGGAATTAATCGTAAGGCGCTGGAAATTTCGCCGGATGCGCTGGCGATTGACGAGGTGTTGCAGCGGGCAAGTAGTGAAGCGGCCAAGCACTATCGTCCGATGCTGGAGGAGATGAAGCGAAAACAGTCAGTTCCGAAAAAATCAGGCAGGAAATCTCAGTCTGGCAGCTGGCAGCAAAAAATTGCCAAAATGCGCGAAACCTATCCCAAAGCATATATGCCATGGGAAAAAGCCGACGACGACATTCTCAAACAGGAGTTCTTGCAGGGCGCAACCATCCAGCAACTTAGTCAAAAACTTGGTCGCCATGAAGGCTCAATTCGCATGCGACTACAGAAGCATTTTGGGGAGGATATCGTAGCGTAAGCAGAGTATACGGTATAATGATAGATATGACGGATGCAAAACGATCGAATCCAAGCTTTCCAAAACGATTTTTATGGGGTGCGGCTATTTCGGCGCACCAGACGGAAGGAGGCTTGAACAATCAGTGGACCGCCTGGGAACTGGAAAATGCCAAAAAGTTAGCCACGCAGGCGCCATACAGTTTTGGGCGGACTGCCATGTGGTCATATGTGGGAAAAGAGGCTACCAATCCTGATAATTATGTTTCAGGCACCGGAGTTGAGCATTATTCGCGGTATGAAGAAGACTTTCAATTATTGGAGCAGATGGGGCTTAATTCATTTCGGTTTGGAATCGAATGGGCTCGTGTGGAGCCAGAAGAGGGTGCTTGGGATGCGTCGGTGATTGATCATTATCGCACCTATTTGAAACGGTTGAAAGAATTGGAAATCACCCCTGTAGTAACACTGTTTCATTTTACCTTGCCAGTTTGGTTTGCCGAGAAAGGTGGCTTTGAGAGGCGAAGTAATGTAGCTTATTTTGTGCGATTTGTGGAAAAGATTTTCGATGAGCTGGGTCGTGATCTGGAGTGGATCATTAGTATCAATGAGCCGCTGGTATATGTCGGGGAAAGTTATTTTCAGGGGGCGTGGCCGCCAAATCAAACCAAAAAACTACTCGGCTTTAAGGTGTTGATGAATTTGATACGGGCGCACAAACAGGTCTACAAGCTTGCGTGCAAAAATCGCCGCCACAAAGTGTCGATGGCGCATAATCTATCGTACATTTACGCTGGGGACGACGCTTGGGTATCGCGGCTGAGTGCCCAAGTGGCTGACTACTTTATCAATCAGTGGATCGTTCGGCGAGTGCGCAAGCATAGTAATTTTCTGGCGGTCAATTATTACTTTGCGCAACGGTTTTTTGGGTATCGAGTGCATAATTCTGAGAAAAACCCAGAAAGTGACTTGGGCTGGGACATGCAGCCAGACAAATTGTATGAATTGCTAGTTGAGACGTACAAAAAGCACCAATTGCCAATTTTTATCACAGAGAATGGGTTGGCTGATGCGACAGATCAACACCGTAAATGGTGGCTGATGGAAACGATTCGGGCTATGGATAGGGCGCTCAAAGAAGACGTCAAGATCATCGGCTATCTGCACTGGAGTCTGCTCGATAACTTTGAGTGGGACAAGGGATACTGGCCGAAGTTTGGGCTGGCAAAGGTTGATAGAAAGACCATGGAGCGTACGCTGCGGGCAAGTGGTAAATGGTATGGTATGGTCGTGAAGCGATTGCGATCATAGTGTTCAGCTAGCTACACAGTACACTAGACTTTTCCACAATTTTGTGGAAAAGTTTTCGTCTGGGGATAAAATGGGTAGAAAGTACTAAAAAAGACTTGCAAGTGGGTAGCTGTGGGTAGTATTATGAAGTCAGTGGTAACGGCAACAAGCTGTTGAATAATAACAAACAACCACTAACATTAAAAAATCAATCTAATTCCGTCAGGGAAGGAGCCTCAGTGCAAGTAGATTACTTTGAGCGAAAGCTGGACGACAAGCGTCGTTTGACGATGCCAGCTGAACTCAGAGAGGAATTTGCATCTGGTGTGGTCCTGACCAGAGGGTTTGGCAAATACCTCCACCTATATCCGCGGCGTGTCTGGGATAAAGAAGTCGAGAGCGCTTTGCAGGGTAGTATCCTGGATGAGCGAATTGCCGACCTGAACGTCAAGTTCCGACGGGGTAAAACGGCATCGATGCTTGACCAAAAACAGGGTCGAGTGACAGTAGAGCAGCATTTGCTGGACTATGCTGGCATTGATCGGGAAATTGTGGCGGTTCGCGCCGGAGCATATTTCCGAGTGATGGCAGCCGATGCAGTCGACGCGGATTGATGAATTGTATGTACATTAACAATTAGGAAACCTCTCGAGATCAACTACCTGGGTATTTGAGAAGAGCACCCGTGGCTATTTGCTCCACAATAAAAACGGCAATGCACCTTCCTTAAAACACCTCCCAAAAAAACTCCACCTCACACATAAGTCTCTTTTGGAAAACACGCTTTTCCTCTCTTAAAGACATAAAAAACAAACACAAAACAAACACAAAAGCTCAAATTAAATATCCAGATAGGTGATCTCGAGCATTATTCCGTTATAATGGAGTAATGATGAGTATTAAAGAACATCCACCACAGCCGGATTTGTCGAATGACGCTCCGGTTCATGTTCCCGTACTCTTAGAGGAGACCGTGCGTGCGCTCGCCCCTCGTCGGGGTGAAGCGTACCTTGATTTGACTGCTGGCTATGGCGGTCATGCGCGAGAGATTCTCAAGAGGACAGATAACTATTTGAACGCTGTATTGGTTGATCGTGATAGCAACGCGATCCGAACATTAGGCGATTTGACAGAACAAGGTGTCGAGTTGATGCATCAAGATTTTGCGTCAGCGGCACGTGATTTGGTCAAGCTTGGGCGAAAATTTGACGTGATTTTGGCTGATTTGGGGGTGTCGTCACCGCAGCTTGACAGAGCAGAGAGGGGTTTTTCATTTCGTTTTGATGGTCCGTTGGACATGAGGATGGACGACACAACGAAGATGACAGCAGCTGATATCATCAATCACGCTTCAGTGGATGAATTGGTTCGGCTGATAACCCTGTACGGCGAGGAAACTCGTTCGCGCGCTATGCATATTGCGAAAGCGATTGTAGCGCATCGTCCGATGACGCGAACGTCCGAACTAGCTGAGCTGATTGAGCGGACTGTTGGTCGCGGTGGCCTAAAAAGACATCCAGCGACTCGCACTTTTCAAGCCCTCAGAATTGAAGTTAACCAAGAACTTCAACAGGTGAAAGACGTATTGCCATTGTTGCCTCAGCTGCTCAACCCAGGCGGTCGTGTCGGCATCATTAGCTTTCACAGTCTGGAAGATCGATTGGTTAAACATTTTTTCAAGGAACAATCAGAAGCGGGGTATGAAGCTGAGCTAATGATTCCTGATAAAAAATTGATTCTAGGGACTACGGATGTTCACAATCCGCGCAGTCGGAGCGCTAAGCTTCGCTGGGCCGTAAAAACATAACACAAAAAGGAGGCAATTATGCCAGTACACATCAAAGTTCAGTTCCAAGATGCAGACCACTCCGAGAGCGTTGCTGTTCGCCGCGGCTAATCAGCCATCAGTAGAATAGCTGACGCACTATCCGGACAGTGTATCAGTCGATGATCTGGTCCGTCCTTAGGTTTCGAGACGGGCCAGGTTATCTTGGAATGTCACAATTTTAGAGAAATTATATACCAACATAACATAGAAAACAGAATGTACACACGATCCACCACTTTCACACCTCGACGGCAGCAACAGATGCGCCGCAATCAAAATGCAACTCGTTTTCGGCCTAATGTCAAACTTGGCCCAGTGGCTCATACAGTACTGGTCGCGCTGATGGTTGCTGTGCTTGGCTTGATTTACTTGACGCAGGCGACTAAAACGTCCGCGTACAGTAGAGAGTCTCAGGGTTTGGATAAACAGATTAGTGAACTCCATGCTAAAAAATCTGAACTTGAAGTGCAAAATGCTCGATTGACGGCTCTTGATAAAGTGAAAAATAGTAACGTGGCATCAGCCATGAGCAAGCCGTCACAAACTGATTACGCTAATTAGATAAAAGTGGTATAATTTAAGAAGCACTATGAAGGGGCGACTTGCGCAATCACGAACGAGTCTACTCGCCATTATTCTGCTGGGGATAATGGCAGTTTTTGTGTTGAGATTATTTCAATTGCAGGTGCTGCAGCACGGCAAATATGTTGAACTAGCAGCGCGCAATCAGCAGCGCACGTTGGTGATTCCGGCCACGCGGGGCGAAATTTACATGATGGACGGCAAGACGCCGGCTCCGGTGGTGCTGAACCGTATGATATTTAATGTGGTGGCTGATCCACAAACCGTCTCTGACGGTCAGCGTCATGAGATCATCCAAGCACTGCGCCAGACGGCTGGCGATAAGCTTATGGAGAATGCTGAGGGGCGACTTGCTAACAAAAAATCGCGCTATGAGGTTTTGGCTCGGGGTTTGACGCTAGACCAGGCTGAGCAGATGAAAAAGAAGGATTTTTCAGGCGTATTGTACCAGCTCAATTCGGTCCGGAATTATCCAGAAGGAGCTCTGGGCGCACAGGTATTGGGCTTTGTAAATGCAAATGGCGAGGGTCAGTATGGCGTAGAGGGCGCGTTGGACAAGCGACTGAAAGGTAGTGATGGGCTGCTACGAGCAGTGACGGATGTGCGAAATGTGCCGCTGATGATAGGTAAGAATGACGTGAATATTGAGGCGAAGGCGGGTGAGGATTTGGTGCTGTCAATTGACCGCAACGTTCAGAGTTATGCCGAAGAAGCCCTCAAACGTGGCCTACAAAAAGCTGGCGGTACCGAGGGTAGCGTAGTGGTGATGAATCCAAACAATGGCCGAGTGCTGGCTATGGCAAATTATCCAACGTTCAATCCTGCCGAGTATAACAAGGTTCAAAATGCTGCTGCGTTCATCAACGCCGCGACCATGACGCCGCAAGAACCGGGTTCAATCATGAAATCATTTACCATGGCTATGGGAATTGATAAGGGTGTGATTACGCCAAATACCACCTATCAAAACACTGATTGTACTCAAGTTGGTGACCGTAAAATTTGTAATGCAGTGCGCGGTTTGACTGGCACGACCACTATGCAGCAAGCGCTAAACAACTCTCACAATGTTGGTACAGTGACAGTTGGGCGAAAATTAGGCGACGGCTCGTATATCAATAACGCCGCGCGGCAAACGATTTATCAGTATTTCCATGATAAATATGGTTTTGGTGAGAAAACAGGAATTGAGCTGTCAGAGGCGCAAGGGTTGATCACTAGTCCGACTGAACAAGAGGGAAATGAAGTTCGGTACGCAAACATGACGTTCG
The DNA here is from genome assembly GCA_963526325.1 of uncultured Candidatus Saccharibacteria bacterium. Taxonomy (GTDB): domain Bacteria; phylum Patescibacteriota; class Saccharimonadia; order Saccharimonadales; family Saccharimonadaceae; genus Nanosynbacter. The sequence continues at coordinate 136,015 of CAURNC010000002.1, read as the reverse complement.
GTCAGGGAATAAATTTGACGCCAATCCAAGTCGCCTCGGCATTTTGCTCAATCATCAACGGGGGAGTGTACTACCGTCCAACGGTTATCGCTGGGGTGAAAAAGGGCGATGCTGTCGAGTGGTCAAAACCGCAGCCACTGCGTCATACTGTGAGTGCGGAGACGTCTACTCAGATGCGCACGATGCTAGATACGGCGCGTCATTCGTTCTATGTCGGCAAAGATGACAAGCCGGGCTATCTTATCGGTGGTAAAACGGGTACGGTGGAACTGTTGGTGAATGGTGCATATAGTATGAAAGAAACGGCTGGTACCTATGTCGGTTTTGGTGGCACAGATAAGCCAGAATATGTCATAATGATAAGGGTATCGGCACCAAATAAACATGTTGCGCTGGAAGGTAGTGTGCATGCGTCGCCAATTTTTACTGATATTTCGAACTGGATGATTGAGTATTTGAAATTATCACCAAGGAGATCCTAAATGAAAAGCTATATACAAACGGTAACAAACGAAATGACATATATCTTCGTGTTGAGTCTAGCAGCGTTCCTACTGGCAATGTTTTTGACGCCAATTTATACGTTCTTTGCCTATAGATATCAGTTCTGGAAACGACAACGCACTTCTGCGGTGACTGGCGAGAAGCTGCAGGTGTTTGATAAACTTCACGAGGAGAAATTGCGTCGCCATATTCCTACGATGGCCGGCATCATTGGTGTAGTTTCCATCGTCTTGATCACGCTGTTATTTAACCTGGACCGCCGGCAAACATGGTTGCCGTTGGCAGCTTTTGTTGGTGGTGCGGCTGTGGGGCTGATAGATGATTATTTGAACATCTTCGGTAGCAATAAAAAAGATGCTGGCATGCGGGCGCCGGTTAAGTTTGCCTTGATTACGCTGATCGGCTCAGTGCTTGGGTGGTTCTTCTTTGCCAAATTGGGCGTTAGTAGCTTTCACGTACCGTTTTATGGCGACCTATCAGTCGGCTGGCTGATCATACCGCTGTTCGCGTTTGCTGTCGTCGCTACGGGTAATGCTGTCAATATTTCAGATGGCCTGGATGGCCTAGCAGGCGGGCTGTTGGCTATCAGTTTTGTGATGTTTGGCGTGATTGCGCTGCTGCAGGGAAACTTCTTATTGGCTGGCTTCTGTTTTACGGTGGTCGGTGCATTGCTGAGCTATTTGTGGTTCAATATTTACCCAGCGAGGTTTTTCATGGGCGATGTGGGTGCTTTTGCCTATGGAGCAAGCTTGGGCGTGGTGGCGATGCTGACGAACTCGTTATTGCTTCTGCCGATCATTGGTTTGTTATTTGTGGTCGAAGCAGGTTCTAGTGCGTTACAAATTGCCAGCAAGCGACTGTTTGGCCGAAAAATTTTCAAATCTGCACCAATCCACCATCACTTGGAGGCGAGCGGCTGGCCAGAAACCAAGATTACCATGCGTTTTTGGGTAATTGGCTGCGTGATGGCATTCATCGGTTTTCTCGTTGCCTTGGCAGGAGGGCATATTGCGTAATACTATGCCTAGTGTGCCAGCCGGGACGATTCGTAAGCATCGGCCGGTTTATCAGGTGGCGTTATATGTCAGCCTGTTGTTGCTGTTGGGTTTGGTTGTGATGTATGCGCTGGGACCGCAGCGTGCTAATGTTATGAATTTTGCATACGGCACGAACTACAGCGATATGTTTTTCTTTAACAAGCAGCTTATCTCCGTTGTGATTTCCTTTGCAGCGTTTGCTGCTTGTGCTATTATTCCATATAAAATTTTTACTGAAAAGTATGCAAATTGGTTGTTTGTTGGTGGCTTATTCTTCTGTTTTTTGCTGGTGGCGTTGGGTATGTTGGGTGTTTCGTTTGCGCAGGAAACCAATGGTGCGTACCGCTGGTTTTACCTCGGTGGGCTGGGAAGTTTTCAGCCGGCTGAATTGTTAAAATTTGGTATCTTAGTGTTTATCGCTGGATTTTTGGGTAAACGTATGCGACAAGGCAAAATTAACGACGTGGAGGAGACGCTCATCCCGCTCGGTATTGCAGCAGCGATAGCCATGTTCATCGTGGTAGTGCTACAAAAGGACCTGGGAACTGGATTGGCGTTGGTCGCCATCGTCTTGTCTATGTTGGTGGTCTCAGGTATACGGTCAGATATTCTCTGGAAAATAGTGGGCGTTCTGTTGGCGGCGGGCGTTATGCTCATCCTCATCGCGCCGCACCGCTTGGAGCGTGTTATGACGTTCTTTCAGGGTGATCACTCGAACACGTCGTCCATGGACAGTAGTAGTAACACCTATCACGTGCAGCAGGCACGCATCGCCATCGGTTCGGGTGGTATCTTAGGACTGGGTATCGGGAAGAGCGTGCAGGTGTCAGGCTACCTGCCTGAGGCTATCAACGACTCGATCTTTGCCATCATGGGTGAGACATTTGGTTTTGTTGGACTGCTGATCATTTTGGGGCTATTTACCGCCTTGCTGCTTGGTATTTTGCATATTGCTGCGCGACTGCCTGACCCGAGGCTTCGATTAGTGGCAGCTGGTGTGTTTGGCTGGGTTGCTTCTCACGTGATATTGAATGTGGCAGCTATGACGGGGGTGGCACCATTGACTGGTATCCCATTGCCACTACTGAGTTATGGTGGAACCAGTATGCTGTTCATCGCTGCGGCCCTTGGATTAGTTTTTCAGCTGTCTTGCTATACATCGCACAAGCCATTAACAGAAGGGAAGGATAGCCATGCGGATCTTAGCGGTCGGCGGCGGTTCGGGCGGACACGTTACGCCCGTGGTCGCCGTGTTTAAAGAATTGAAGAATAGGGGAGAGCACGAGTTACGATTTTGGTGTGACCGTAAATTTGGGCCAACAGCAAAGAAGGTGGTTACAGAATCCGGCTATGATATCCCAGTTTCATTCATCACTGCTGGTAAATTGCGTCGCTATCACGGTGAGAGCAAATTGCAGCATTTAGTGCCCTCAATCCTATTTCCTAACTTATACGACTTGTGCAAGGTTATTATTGGTTTTGTGCAGAGCTTTTGCAAGCTGCTGATGTGGCGCCCTGACGTCATCTTTATCAAAGGTGGTTATGTTTGTCTGCCAGTTGGTTACGCTGCACGACTACTGAGAATTCCATTGGTGCTGCATGACTCTGACGCTCATCCAGGATTGACCAACAGGCTGCTGTCGCCATTTGCTAGGCGCATTGGTACTGGCGCACCGCTCGAGTATTATCGCTACTCTCCTGAGATAGCAACGTATGTTGGGGTGCCAATTTCAGATAAGTTCCGGCCGTATACTGACGCGGAAAAGCGAGACATCAAGGCACAGTTAGGGTTTGACCCGTCACGGCCGCTAGTGGTTGTCACTGGTGGCGGGCTGGGTGCTGTGCGCATCAACAACGCTGTGGCGAAGAATCGTGATAGGCTTCTGGAGACTGCCTCGGTATTTTTGATATCAGGACAACATCAGTACAACGAGCTGAGTAAAACTTTGGACCGTCGTGATGGTTGGCGCTTGGAATCGTTTTTGCACGGACCACAAATGGCGCAGGCATTAGCGGCTGCGGATGTGGTCGTCGCGCGAGCTGGGGCAACAACACTGTTAGAGTTGGCGGCGCTGGGTATGCCGACGGTTATCATCCCAAATGGTAGGTTGACGGCTGGCCATCAATTGAAAAATGCTAAGGTGTATCAAGACGCCTTGGCTGCGGTGATTGTGAACGAAGATCAACTAGATAAGAACCCTGATTTACTGGGCGATACGCTGATCAAACTACTCAGATCCCCGAAGATTCGTCATGATTTGGGTAATAATTTTCTCAAATTTGCTAAACCGCACGCTGCTGGTGATATGGCTGAAATGATCCTGGAAGCTGCTAGTAAACAGGGGAGGCGACAGTAGATGTCACTGCTTGGCAGGAAAAAAGCAAAACAGCGATCACCGGCCAACAATGGCCCGCGTCGAATGCGTGATGATATTATCAAAGAATCGTCCGCCTTCCAGCTCAACCGTACCATCAGTAGCTTTCGAAAGCAGCAAGATGAAGTCTCTGAGCGAACCATCCATCATAAACGTCAGGATCTACAAAAAGCTTTCATGCAGCGAATAGGTATGATATTAGCTGTTTTGGTGGTGTTGGTTCTATTGTCTTTTCAGTTATCACTATCAATTTCCATACAAACGCCTGATACAGCCAGTGGGCAGCAAGCTGCGACCTACAAGAAGGTCTTAACTGATTATTATGCTTCACGCCCTGCTGAGCGATTCAAGCCATTCCTCAACCAAGACGCATTGCATCAATATTTCCTTTCTCACGCGCCAGAGGTCAAAACCGTGCGCATAGAGACATTTGGCGCTGGTATGGCGACCGCTAAACTCACGTTTCGCCAGCCGCTTGCGCAGTGGTCTTCTGGTGAAAAGACATATTTTGTTGATGAATCGGGCGTAACGTTTGAACGTAATTATTTTGCACCACCAAAGCTGACTGTTAAAGACCAAAGTGGTGCACCGCTTTCTGGTGGGCAAGAGGTGGTCAATCAACGTTTTTTGAGCTTTTTGGGGCAGGCTGTTTCGCAATTTACCAAGAACAAGCTATCCGTTTCAGAGATTGTCTTGCCGCAAGATACCGTTCGTCAAGTGCTGTTCTTGATTGAAGGTAAGGGCTATGCAGTCAAGATGACCGTCGACAGGGCAGCAGTGGCACAAGTTGAGCAAGCCATTAAAGCTATGCGCTTCATCGACGAGAGGCGACTGCGACCAGAATACCTCGACGTGCGGGTAGACCAACGAGTTTTTTATAAATAGGGGATATAGGTCAGTGAAGTGGGGTATCACCCAGCCTGATACTTTGTTCTCTTTTTGTTCTAAAATGAGAATAGCAAAAAATATATATTACAATATGCAAAAACCGAAAAGTCAAATATAGGCGGTCCGCAAAAAACAGAGCGGGGGAATAAAAAAGAAAAAAGTCAAATACAGGTCGATCATCCAAGATGTTGCAATGTGGAAAACTTATCACGGCATAATGTAGTAAATACTACGTTGGGCGCTTGTAGTTTTACTGCATGGGTCTTTCAGGAGCCATACAAGCGTGTGGGTATATACTTATATTTCAAGACACAGTGTATGATGAGTAATGATAAGAGCAAAAGTTACAATTTGTTCGCGCAGTAGAAGATGGTAGACTCCAAAGCCCCTGCTTAGTTAGCTGGATATATCCTTATATGGCTATATGTGCCGCACTTCATTATCATACATGGTTATCTCCTATATATTTCGTAAAACATACATTGTGCGACATTATAGATATTTCTCTTTTATGAATGTATACTCATGCTATCAATAATTTAAATGTTCATCATAGAAAGGATTTCTTAAGTAATGAACTCTGACAATATTATTTCTCACCTATCACGTGCATATATCTTGCGTGATCAAACTTCAAAAGCTGGTAAAAAATACTCTGTTTTGATTTTGGAATGGATTATGCCAGATAATAAAACCTATACTCAGCGTATTTTTCTCTCATCTGAGCAATTAGCAATTCTTGATATTACAGTTGCAAAGCCTATTCAGCCTATTCTGTAATAGTTAGTTCTCTTTTTGTTCTAGGTGGTATCAATGCGATATTGACTAAGCGACGTAAGACCTCACACGCCACCATTCGCCATTTGTAGCGGGCGTGGCGATTTCCCCATAATATAATTAACAAAGCTACAAGAAAGGAATCAGAGCATGAAGCTGATTGAAGCAACAGACGCAACATCAATCATTACTACCGTCATTAGCTATTTTACTCAAAACTGGCCGGCATTGGCGATCTTGATTGGCTTTGGCGTCGGTTTGAAGCTTTTCCGTAGCTTTGGTAACCGAGGACTTAAAGGTAAGTTCTAGCCACCACGAGGGGGCTCAGTCCCCCTCATCATGTTCAATATAATTTATGAAAACTATAGAGATTGTTCAATTAATTACTACTACGATATCTAATAACTTCTCTTCCCTGTTAGCTATTATTGCAGTTGGTGCCGGTGTAAAGATTGTTTTAGATATTGTATTCAAGTCTTTATATTCAGTAACCAGTTCTAAATAGGTATTTTATGTCAGCACAAGAATTACAATTGATTTTAGATAAGTTTTTAGTGAAATTTTTCGTTATTCTATTCTCTGCCTGTTTCTGTTGGTATTTTATTAAAAGAATTAGTTACTCAGGAGGTGATAAATAGTGATTGTTTTTGATATTCTTTTGGGTTTTGCTCTTTATTCTCTAACTGATATGTTTTTTGATCATTTCACCAAAAAGTCATTAACTGAGCGATTGCTTTCTCCAATCTTTCTAAGAAATAGAGGAGACAAAAAATGAGTCGATTATATAAATTATTACCTTTATTTAAATTATTTGTGTTCACCTTTGTAATCGGCTCTTTTTTCTTTTTCTCTACTAGTGCATATGCACAGGACAAAAAAGTGCAATTTCATACCACAGATAAATTATATTTACAGGTAAATGGTGGCGAAAAGAAAGATCTTACTAAGTCTTTATTTACGTCTATTGTTGATAATTTGAATCCTGCTTATAAAGATGATATTGATCGTAATGCTAATAGATTAAAACAAGATATGAATCGTGCCATTGAAAATGGTACTTGGCTTTATGTCCAGCATTTTGGTTCTTTTAAAGGTAAGCCATATGCTTATTATTCACTTTATTTTAACTATTCAAAGAATTGTGATGTTCGTTTAGATTATCGTGGCGATATCTTTTATTTGGATACTTATTCTGATAAAGATGAATGTCGTTTTCGTTCTGCAAAATTTGATGGCGGCACGGTATCGAATTATTATGGAAATTCCAAAAGCTATACAGATTTAAATGTTCAAATTTCTTTTGAAAACCCTGATTCTAAGGCTGCTTTATTTTTCTATACTGGTGATTATACATTAACCAAAAATGCTGAACCATATATTAAACAGGATTTGCCACGTGACATTAACCAAGCCTCTAAAGTAAAGTTACCTATTTTTATTAGCTCTACTGATCCTAAATCACAAAAACCAAATGTTATGGATTTAAGCGCTAGTTTAAATGTAGAAGCTTTTAAAAAATTAAATTCAGATGTTCCAGAATTAAGCTTTTTAGATATGAGGTTATATAAAGATGGTGATCAAAATAAAGAGGTATTTGGTCAATTTTCGCGTAAAGGTCTTTTGTCTGAATGGTGGTCTGACGTAGAATATGGCAATTATAGGCTTATTGCTATGGGTTTTTACCATGGAGAGAATGCTAAAATTTATCGAGTACAGCCAGCAGTTATTGACTTTAAGGTAGATGACAAAGGTTTTTGGTTAAACTATGATGCCAATAAAGATCAGACATGTGTTTTTAGGCAAGGTGCATCTACTCAAGATATAAATCATTTTTCTACTGACCCTAATACTGGCTCTTGGATTAGTCCAGGATCTACCCCTGAACGTTGTTTTGATAATCCGTGGGATAAGTCGCCAGATTCTGAATTCAAGTTAGGTTATGATTTTGATAAATTAGTGCCATGTAAAACAATGGATTTAGCTTGCCATATGTCTAGGTTTTTTAATGCTATTACTAAGTGGTTTTTTGGTACTATTTCTTGGTTGTTCTTCCCTGATTCTGATAGGGTTGGTGCTATGTTTAATCAAACTTTAAGTAATTTGCAGCGTTCTTTTGGATTTTTGTTCTTCCCTGTTACATTTATATCTGATGTTTTTAAGTCTATTTTGCAGTTTTCTGCTGTCAATGATACCTGTGCTCTTCCCCCTATTTCTATTTATGGTTCTACTGCGACTATTGAGCTATGTAGATGGCGCTATCAATTACCAGGCACTTGGTCTTTCATGCAACTTATTATTAGGGCTGGTATATCTATTGCTTTCTTGTGGGTTTGCTATCGTCTTTTGATGCGTTTTCTAGGTGTTCAGTTTGATGATGCTGATGATGTTGCTGATGATGATGTTGATGATGTTCGATGGCGTGATGATCGTACTGGTGAAACTGGAGATTGGGAAAGGAGGCGTAAGTAATGATTATTGAGTTTATTTTAAGCCTATTTTTTGGTATTCTTAATTTTCTTTTAGGTCTATTTTCTATACCTGCTGCACCAGTTGTATTTGTTGATGCTATGTCTAAAGCTATTCCTTTTCTTGCTACTCCAGTTGCCATTGTTCGTATTTATGTTGGTGAACAGTTCTTTTCTGCAATGATTACTATGGTTGCTACTGCCTTTTCACTTTTTGTGTTATTACGTCCAGGTATGTGGCTTTACAATAAAATTAGAGGATCAGGAGGAGGTAATTGATGCCTAATATGATTTCATTTGTTACTAAAAATTTTAATTTTGATCCAAAGGCTGTTAAAGAGAATAGAGCTCAGCTTAGAGATCCTGATTATTTTCGCCCGAATGGTGTTCAAGTGTTTTATGGTGAGCAAGGTTCAGGTAAAACTATTACTTTAATGCATATGTTTCATAAGATTGCTAGGAGGTATCCAAAAGCTATTGTTGTATCTAATATTATTCTTAAAGATCGTGTTCAACTTCGTTTTGATGGTGATTCCCAGAGGTTTTTACAGATTTTAGCGTCAGAAATAGATACTATAAATGAGTATATATACTATAGTTCTAAAGAAGAATATGCTATGGTAAATAAACATATTCGTAATGGTAAATTTGGTGTTATTTTAATAACTGATGAATATCAAAATTATTTCTCTAATCAAGATAGCCGTAATGTTCCACCGTGGGTAATCGAGCAAGCTGCGCAGAATCGCAAGCAGCGACGCGTACACCTTGTTACTTCTCAAGATTATGATCAGATTGCCAAGCCGATTCGTCGTCGTTCAGATCTTGCCTTTAAATGTCGTACGTTTGCTTTACCTTTTAGTTCAGGACCTATTTTTACTGTTTACTGGGCTTATAATTCCAAAAAGCTTGACTTTGCAGACAATGGCCGTCAGATGGGTGCTAATCCGTTGAAGATGGGTTTTTTCTTTCATACTAAAAAGCTTCGAGATTCGTTCGATACATTTCAGGTTGTGTTTACTGGTGATCAGGCCGATGGTGTTTATCGCTCATCGCAACCAACTGTTTCGATTAAAAAAGTCAAAGTATCCCATAAAAGGAAAGGAGTATTTCGCTTAAAGCATAATTAACACTCAGATCGCGAATTTGCCTGTCGGCAAATTCGGCGGTAGTGCTGTTTGTGGCCTTGCGGGGCCCGAAGGGCCTACTTGATACAAGGACACTTAACATATCTTTTACAGATAGAGGGGTATATGAAAACTACAGAGCATAAGTACATACATGATATTACAAAGGAGTATAAAGACATGTTTAAAGTTATTAATTATCGTTCCCCTCTTCATATAATTTCTGGTGTAGATAAAGTATCCGTATCAAATTTAAAACGAAAACTTAAAGAGGATGAAGATTCTATTCAGCGTTCTGTTCGTCGTACAAAGTCAGTTATTCGTGACTATACTTTAAATAATGATTTTCAGTTATTTGTTACCTTTACATTTAATCCTAAAAAAGTTGATCGTTATAGTTTTAGTCATTGTGCTGCAAAAATGCAATCTTGGCTTTCTCGTGTTCGTTTAGCTTCTCAGCAAGCTGATGATCCATTTAAGTACATTGTAGTTCCTGAGTTTCACAAAGATGGTGCTATACATTTTCATGCTCTTATTTCTGGTTATCCAAAGCCAATTAAACCTACAAATGTGATTATGAATAGTAAGCGAGTTTATAATTTGCCTAGTTTCAGGTATGGTTTTACGAATGCTCAGAAGATTGATGATGGTAAAGATATTTATGGTTATTTAACAAAGTATGTAACAAAAGATATGCCTTTAGTATCAAATAGAAAACGTTATTGGTCATCTCGTAATTTAGAAAAACCTATTATTTATCATAATGCTCTTTCAGATTTGAACTTGGTTGATAAAATGATTATTAAAAATCAAACGTTTGAAAATCAATATTCTGTTATCTATCAGATTCCAAAGTTTGATTAGTTCTTTTATCTATTTCATCTTCTATCATGTCGCGTAATTCTTTAATAGTTTTTTCTGTATTAGTTGTGTTTGATATCAATGCGATCATCATTATAAAAGTGAAAACCGCTATTGATATTATTGCGAATGGCACTATTTCCCATAAGTTTTCGATGTTGTTCATATGTCCCCTTTTATTAATAACTGCTTATATTATAACAGTAGATGTAAATTTTACAATTTGATTTTTCTAATAGTTCACCTCTTGTCGTATCACATAAATTTGCTTTTTAGTAACATACATTGTGCGACATTAAGAATATTTCTCTTTTATGAATACACACTCATTGATTTTGATATGTTACAATTGGATTTTAGTTGCCTGTGCTGTTTGGTCGGTTAAAAATTACTTAGCTTGCCCTTTGCTGTATGTCTGTCGATCATTTTGTCTATATCGTGAATTTCTAGCTTCTGGATCTTGAGCCTTGAGGCTCCTTGTTTACCGAACCATAGCAATATGTCAGGATGTTATGGCTATGTGCTGGCGTATGGTATATGCTAATATTTTAAGTTCCCTTTTTGTTCTATAATTCTTTAGTGACCAACGCATGTGGGGTTTGACGGAAGGCGAGGTTGGTGCCGTGTCAGCTGGGCAGGGATCACTTCTCTGCCGCCTTAGATACGGTTGCTGTTTTTGCTGGATGATATTATCATAGGGATATGAGAGTTATTTCACCTGACAATAGGGGTTTGCACGAGGTAGTACCGTCGGTAGATTTGTTTTTGGCGGGAGGTATTACCAATTGTCCAGACTGGCAGGCGGAGGCGCTAGCCCTATTGGGTAATCAAGATATAGCAGTGGCCAATCCACGTCGTAAGAGAGCGCTGGCTTTTCAAGGCAAAGGGGCGACGCACCAGATAGAGTGGGAGTATGAATACCTCAGGCGGGCGCGAGTGGTGTTGTTTTGGTTTCCAAAGGAGTCCCTCTGCCCTATCGCGCTGTTTGAGTTGGGTAAGGAACTTGAGAGCAGATCGCGTGTGGTGATTGGCGTACATCCAGAGTATTCGAGACGATTTGATATCATTACACAGGTGCGCTGTTATGACCCTGATTTTCCAATATATAGTGAGCTTGCTGATGTGGTGGCAGTGGCTGTACGTGCGCTTAGAGCCTGAGCTGGAGGTAGTATATTTAAGGCACTCTGCTCTCTGTTAAGATTTCTAGGTCAGTTTCGATAATTTGAGCGTTGACAGCTTGATATATATCCTTGGTCGTCTGTTGTTTGCTATACTATCATTAGGATTCGTGGACTGTAATTGCCCCGTCTCGGACGTATCATCAAGCCTCGACATATTATATGCAGGATTGGTGCGGCCAGATGACGAATCGTTAAAGTAGGTAACCACGTTCAGTGTGTTGCCTACTTTAAATGGCTTTAGCAATATAACACTACTGTAAAACGCCGGTGCTTTTCGCCGTTAGCAGTTTTGAGTTTCAGTACCATTCAATATAACACTACTGTAAAACACTGTTCTCGTTCATGGCTACGCCTCGACTGTTTCAGTACCATTCAATATAACACTACTGTAAAACGCTGCATTTGGTGACCTCTTGCTTGGTTTGGTTTCAGTACCATTCAATATAACACTACTGTAAAACTTATTATTCGGTGTAGTAGATAGACTGTCAGTTTCAGTACCATTCAATATAACACTACTGTAAAACAAGTATCGCGTTGTCAAGGCATATCTCAACGTTTCAGTACCATTCAATATAACACTACTGTAAAACACTGCTGCAAGAAAGCTACAACGTTATTAAGTTTCAGTACCATTCAATATAACACTACTGTAAAACTTGTCATCGGTAACTGCTTTCATGATCTTGGTTTCAGTACCATTCAATATAACACTACTGTAAAACGCTTTGAACGTCGGCAAATCTTTAAGCAATGTTTCAGTACCATTCAATATAACACTACTGTAAAACCGCTCACCGCCGGCAGCATGCTCTTGCTGAGTTTCAGTACCATTCAATATAACACTACTGTAAAACTTGAACCGTCACGGTTCGCTCAGCTGGCGCGTTTCAGTACCATTCAATATAACACTACTGTAAAACGAGCCACTCAAGACGTTACGTTTCTTTCTGGTTTCAGTACCATTCAATATAACACTACTGTAAAACAACAACCATACTTGACGCTTGCTGTGGTGGGTTTCAGTACCATTCAATATAACACTACTGTAAAACGACCTGCCGCGAGCTGGACGAAAAAGTAGCGTTTCAGTACCATTCAATATAACACTACTGTAAAACCCAATTGCTACTGCTGCGGCTGCTGCTCCAGTTTCAGTACCATTCAATATAACACTACTGTAAAACGGCATGCTACAATCAAAGAGTAATATCCTTGTTTCAGTACCATTCAATATAACACTACTGTAAAACTGAGCCAGTTGCGTTCCTTGCTGTTCGTAAGTTTCAGTACCATTCAATATAACACTACTGTAAAACGTTGTGGCTGAACGGTCGCTCTGCGTTCTTGTTTCAGTACCATTCAATATAACACTACTGTAAAACTTTGACCTCATCAGGCGATAGCGTACGCCAGTTTCAGTACCATTCAATATAACACTACTGTAAAACGCAACAACGAAACTGAATAGCCATAGGTGCGTTTCAGTACCATTCAATATAACACTACTGTAAAACCTCAAGTGTGAAGTTTTACAGGGGTGAACGTGATAGCGCTTACCCTGTTGTTATTATGAATTGGTACTAAAATCATACAAATCGTCATCAATAACGAGAATATTCTCCTCGTTCAACTTATCTTTACAGTTTTTCTCAATAAAAAGTACTGAAAAATGATTGTTTTGTACATATTGTAAAAGAGCCTGCAGCTCGCAATGCGACAATAATTGGCGCTGGTTTATCAAAATCACTAAACGTTTTGATAATAATTGCTGAGCTGAATCTATAATACCATAAAGCTTGTCAATGTAGTTATTTCCTGTATTCGCCTCCAGCTCTACATGCGTCATCTTCATAATGTCATTGATAGATATCTCTGTTTGATAGTTTATACTTTGTGAGGAATTGGTATTTATAGTGCTAAGAACATCCAAAATGTCTGCTTCTATTTGTGCTAGTTTGGCCATGTCGATGTCGCTATTGTCATGGATGTTTTTATACAGGGCTGCTGTGATAGTTCGATTGGCTAGATCGTAGGAATATATATCCGTGATAACCAGAGTGTCTTTTGTGAAATTCAGTGGAGTGTGATCACTGTCGTAAACAACAGTGCGGTTATTCTCTTCCCTTTTAGTGTATGTATCAAGTATATCTTCAACAATGCTTCTGAAAAATAAGTCATTACGAACAGCCAAGGTCGCGATGCCACCGTCATCTGATATTGATAGCGTATTATCGAATCCTGAAATGTTGATTTTCATAAAACAACTGTCCTATCGGTAGTTTGAATTGATAATTCCTCATACTCCCCTGCTAAGTATTCCATTGAGGCGAATTGCCGCTCAGTTATCGTTAATAGTTGGATGATACCATTGTCGGGTATAATTTTTTTGAGTCTGTCGTGGGTTAATTTTTCGTTCGTGGAATTAAGGACTAGTTTACTATAGACTGATTGTTGCATCATGACAAACCCTTCTTGGGTGAGTTGCTTGCGGAATGTGGCATATATTTTGCGTTCGCGAGCACTTACCATTGGTAAGTCAAAAAATAATATCATTCTCATATACCTTACCTTCATACTTATATTAGTTCGTATTCGGGCAGATTTTTGTCGCTGCCCTCTTCCATTGCTCTAAAAAATAACTTTACGTAGATGTTGATCGCGTTTGATAGGAACTGTTCTTTACCAAGAATAATGACTTTGTGGTTGAGAATATCAATGAGGCGACTCTTGAAGAAGTCGTCAAATGCGAAACTTCGACACTTATACACTTCACGGTCAACGATAGGACGGCATGACTCCATTAGGTCGCAGGTGAGATTAAAAGGGTTGTATTCATTGCAGTGGTTAACACCCATAGTTGTTGAATAGCCAGCTGAAGTAATTTCCCTGTTGAAAGCTGAAAGGAGAATTGCATAACCATAGTTAAGCGCTGCGTTTATGTCGCTGGAGCTGTCGCGTGAAAATTGCGGACCAAACAACTCTTTGAAGTATAGTTTCGCAGCATGCGCTTCACGATTGGTAGTGTCTCCGGGTAATACTGATGCGGCAAAATTCATAAGTATTTCGCAGGAGGTTTGATTGGCGGTCTCTCTATAGACTACCTGAGCTTGCTTGATAATTTTTTGAGCAACGATTCTCTGCCAGATTTTATCTTTGGTAATCTGAGGCCATTGGCTTTGGCGGCGCATTTGCTTGCTGGCATTATGCGCGCCGTAATACGGTATTATCTCGCTGTATGGATTGCGTTGGTGGTCGCAAAATATTATTTTTACCTTGTAGCGAGCCAGCTCACAAAGTAGATATGCGGTGATATTGACAGCAGTATTTTCAATGATTAAAGTGCCGATTTCGCTGATGTGGAGCGCTTTTTCGTTGCCATCGCTAATGATGAGCATGTAGTCGTTTTTGTAGCTTAGCTTGCAACGATTCTTGACGATGACAGTTCGCCAAGACATGCTAACGGCCCTGCTCTAATGTTTTTCCGTCTAATTTTCGGCGGTGCAGTCCGGTGATAGATTCGTAAACGAAGGTTAGTTTAGCCGGATCTAGCTTTTTACCTTTCATTCTCCCAAAATCATCTGGTAGTCCTAGTTTTGGAAAGCTCTTTTTCATATCTACACGCCCTGAGCCAGCATGTGTAGCAGTCAAGACTAGTCCTATAGCCTTAATCTTATCTTCTACAGGCATTGCCCGGTATTCATTATTGGTGACCTTCGCTTTTTCGACGACGCTCCCAAATTGCTGGTACTGATTAGTGAGCTTATCAGTATAAATCTCCCAGAACCTCTCTATTCCGCTAATAACTCTATCTCTTCTTTCTATTTGTCTATTGCGCTTGCGTTGTAGTTTATTGTCGTCGGCAGCCTGTTCTTCTGTGATCGTGATTTGCGGAATTCCCTGCTTGAGAGCGACTGCCACGGCGTATTCAACGTCGTAAGGTAATTTCAGCTGTTTGGCATTAGTAACTTCTTTACTGCCAACGATGAATTGCTCATTGCCGTCATATTCAATTTTTTGATTAATTGGTATTTTGGACAGAAGAACTGTAGCTTGCTTATAGTTGTTGTGGAGATGCTCATTGATTGAGCCTGGCTTGGTCTTTTCTAGTGTATAAATTTGAGTTGGCACGCTGATAATCTCGTTTACAAAAACATCCTTGTTACGCACCTGTTTAAGATATCTTATAGCCATAAAATAGGCTGCTTTTCTCCCTGAATAGCCACCGTATTTATCGACCGGTAGGTTCGCTTTTCTGGTGATCATGGTGGCGCCAGAATTTTTACCGTAAATAGTCTGGTCGTAGAATTGATTGTCGCCAATCTCAGTTTTCTTTGTAATCAGGCAGTCATTGTATTTCATCGTTCGGTCGATGACATCGTGTGCGGTTTTACTCTGCCAGATAATTTCACCTGTATTTGTATTAGTAAAGTCATAGTTCATTGACGCGAGGATAAAGCTGCTACGATCCGTGTCGGTCTGTTCTTTAGATTTGAACTTCATGTATTCACCGTAGATAAATGCGTTATCTAGTTTTGGATAGCGAATTTTTACGTATTGAGCTAGAACTGCAGCCAAATAAGCATCTTTGGCATGGTGTAGGTCATTGACTTCGCGGCATTTCGGCAAGTCATGAATGCGGCGATATTCAGAGCTCATACCGGCGCGGATAGTAAACACTTCTGTCGATGAATCATGATATTTTTCGGTCAGCATTCTGGCGAGATGTTTGGTGATCTGTCGTGTCTCAACGAGTTGGCGATTGACGAATCCAGCCACGCGGTCTTCAGACAGTTGCTTTTGACTTGTTAGGCGTTGAAATTTAAGCTGCGACATAAGTTTAGCATTCTTCAGAGACGTCCAGATCGGTCTCATGTGATTTTGGATGTCGGGTGCAATAGGATAATCATCAAGTTTTCGCTGGTTTTCTTTGCGCAGCACTAGGACAGTGTTGTCTAGTGAGTCATCTTTTGTTAACGAGCGCGGTAAAATATGGTCAATTTCGCAGTCTTTAAGATCGTTTTCGATGTCGAGCGGGTCGCCCGTATAAGCGCATTTGCCGTTCTGTAGGAAATACAGATAATACTTTTTCTTATCGAGTTTGTCTTTGTATTTAGCCAATTGCGATTTTATATCAGATTTAGTATATTCTTTGCCATAAAGATCCTTATACATTTTTTCCAGTTGGCCGTATCGGCTTTTGGTTCTAACTTTCTCGTCTTCATTGCGGGCCATCTCAATGCTGATTAGCTTTGGTTCGTAGCCGATTGTGTCGACAATCTCGTCAACAATTCTAACGCTGCGCCACAGAGCGCGTTTGATGCCCGGCGATCCGGCGAGTTTTTTAATGTCGTCGTAGGCTATGTCTGTGCGCTGGTCTGCCGACAAGATATTGTCAATAATCTTTTTGAACTCGTATCGATCGCTTTGGATGATCTGCATAAAGTTATCTTTAGAGCTACGCATCGTCTTTATGACGGTCAGCTCTCCGTAAGGCGTGTGCGCAGTGATGCCGTCAAGCAGCTTGTGAGATAGTCGTCCCCAGCCGCTATAATTTAGCTTCAAAATAGCGCGAAGCTGATTATTGTCAAAGATATCACTGTACTTCTGTAATTTTTTGGCTAGAATCTTTTTATCTTCAAACAAGGTAATCCACTTGATGACCTCTTCGATTGCTTTTTGAGTTTTTGGCGTAATCTCAATACCGATTTTGTTTGTAAAATCAAGGTAAGACTTACGCGATGAAGCAAACGATTTCTCTTTGGCTGTTCCAGAAATAATGAGAGAGTCAGTGTTATATATCTGGTTGTCATAGAGATATTTAATTAACTTTTTGTAAGTGACTGAAGGCTCTTTGGTGAATAACTCGTCAACGATGCGGTTCTGGACGTCAGAACTCAGTCTTTCGCCGTTGATGGTTACGTTCTTTAATTCGTTGCGAACTTCGTACTCTTGATAAAGCAGCGAGTTTTTAGGAAGAACTTCTTCGTCTGGTAGGTAGGTGCAGTTGTTGCGCATTCGGTCAATGAATTTCTCAGCGGAAGCTTCATCGTCTATCATCTCGTCGAAATTCCACGGATAAATCACGCCATCTTTCTTTTTGACTGACCACGCAAAATTACCGCCAGTTTTGAGCGGCCCGATGTAATACGGTAGCTTGAATGTAAAAATGCTGATGATTTTGTTGCGATTTTGAGCTAGGAACGGATAGTATTGTGCTTGATTGTCGATAATTTTCTCGAGTTCGTACTGGTGAATCTGATGCGGGATGGTACCGTTATCACGAATGCGTTGCCTAGAAAGAAATTCCTCTAGCTCAGCCCGCTTCTCAAATCGCTGGTAGCGCGGGTTGTCCTTGGCAATTTCGCCGAGTTGTTTTTTGATAGATTTATATAAATCATCAAGGTTTCGTTTGTGGTTGTTGTATAGCTCAAATTCGGCGGCGTCGCCATGAAAAAACGTCTTGTATTTTTTAGGTAGAGATTCGTGAAATAGCGCTTTAAGGTCGGATAAATCTTGACGATAGGCATCGTATTTTTCAATCATAATGTCGGACAGACAACTATCTTTCCTGATGAATTGACTGAAAATTGTCCATTGGTAGACTGATTCTAAAGTTTCTACGAGTTCATAGCGATCGTCGCCGATTGCAGCCGCAATTTCATCTCGTTGCTCTTCGTAATTTTTATTCGAGAACTCCCCTTTTACTTCGAGAGAGTCGTCCTCGAATAGTTTATTGGCGTTCCATTTTAGGCCGATAGCTGCACCGACGGCTTCGCTGACAGCCCTCTTGTTGTCAGGAGATGGCTGTAGTAGATTGATGATGTCTGATTTTCTGGCACTACGCGATAGAGAACGGTCAAGCAAAGTCGCCTTAATCTTTTGAGCTGTCGAATCGTCAGCGCCGATAAATTCCATGAAAGTCTGCAAGCTTTGACTATCAAACGAAGAGATTACATTATCGACTCCGCCTTCAATTAGGAAATTGCCGCGGTACTTTATAAGGTGATGAAGCGCTAGGTAGACTAATCGAATATCTTGTTTTGCAGAGTTGTGAAATAGATCGCTGCGCAAATGATAAATTGTTGGATATTTCTCTCTATATGATTTGTCGGTGAAAGAGCGGTCGGCGAATAAAATGTTGGCGTCTAATTCTAGTGTAGAACTTTTGTCGCCAACATGGAGCATTGATTCGGATAAACGGAGGTAGAAATGCGGGTCGACTTTCTGAATTTCATCGTTAAATATCTGCTGGAGCAGTGTGACGCGGCGCTTTCGTCTGGCAAGCCGCCGGCGCGATGAGCGAAATGACCGCCGAGTGGCTGCTTTTTGCGCCTCATCAAACAAATGGGCGCCCCACATGTTTTGGTGCTTGTATTTGCGCAGATCAAAACCTTCATTTATAACTGCCCAGCCAACGCTGTTTGTGCCAATATCTAATCCAATAGAATACGGTTGTTTCATCATAAATCCCCTTTAATTATTTTAAGTATATCGCTTATTTTTAGGGTTTACAACGTTGTTTTAATTGGCTATAATTTTTATTGTACCGTTTCGGTACCTCAATATAACACTACAGGTTAAAATAAAGCATTAGCTAAAATGTTTCTACAACGATTCGGGCGGTAGGCCCGTTTTTTGTTGGGCTCATATAGTTACTATGTGTTCTTCTTCCGCCTTCGCCGCCGCTTTTTCGGTGCGGCAGCGGTTGAGTCAGCTGTGGTGTTTGCGCTATTGCCACGGATCTGCAAAACGACTTCATTGCTGTTTGGGGCTGGTTGCGGCTGGGTTGGACGGGCGTTGGCAGCAGTAACAGGCTGCTGAGTTGGCTGTCTGGTGATTGGCTGGGCGGCGGGTCGGGGTGACTGCTTCTGTGGCTGGGGCTGCGGCATGATGGCAGCGTTGATTTCTTTTTCGACGTCCTCCCTGCTTCGTGAGTACATGCGTCGTGAATGTTCAATGATGTGCAAGGTGTTATCGGCCTGGCTCGGTGGTAGCTCGAGAGTGCGTGCGGAAAAGGCTGGTGTCTTCTCTCCCCCGATGACCATGTTGATGACAAAGTTACGATTGTGCATTTGCAAGAGGTCGACGGCTTCAAAATTCGGCTCAAATTGTTTGGCGAGAATTGGTGCGTCATCAGCAGACACACGGAACGATATCATGGTGCCGACGTTGCCAAAGACTGCGTCACGCACGGTTTCATTCATCTGTGAGATGTACTGGTTGGCGACGGTCAGGTTGAGGCCGTATTTGCGGGCTTCGGACAGGATGGTGGCAAACGAGTCAGTGGCAAAGTTCTGGAACTCGTCAACGTAGAGATAGAATGGGCGGCGGTCGCGGATATCGGGGATGTCAGAGCGGCTCATGGCGGCCAGCTGGATCTTGGTGACTAGGAAGGAACCGAGGATGGCGGCGTTGTCCTCGCCGATGAGCCCTTTGGACAAATTGACGATGAGAATCTTGCCCTCGTCCATGATTTGGCGGATGTTGAAGGTGGATTTGGGCTGGCCGATGATGTTGCGGATGATGGGGTTGGCGGTAAAGGCGCCGACCTTGTTGAGGACTGGCGCGACGGCCTCGGCGACGAACTTGTCGTTCCAGCTGGCGAATTCAACATTCCAGAACTGCAAGACCACGGTGTCGCGGCAATAGCCCAGCGTTTCTTTGCGGAAATTTTTATCAGTTAGCATGCGGGTGATGTCGAGCATGGTCGTCTCTGGCCGGTCGAGCAGTGCCAGGATAGTGTAACGCAAAATGTACTCCAGCCGCGGTCCCCAACTCTCGCCAAACATACGCTTGAGGACGCCGATGACCTCTGATGAAATGTTAGTTTTTTGGTTCGGGTTGGTGACTTCCAGCGGGTTGAAGCCGAGTGGATAGGCGGTGTCGGCCGGGTTGAAATAGACGACGTCGTTCAGCCGTGAGCCGGGGATAAATTTCATGTTGTTGATGGCGAAGTCGCCGTGCGGGTCGATGATGGCGTAGCCTTGGTTGTGAAAGATATCACTGAGCGCGAATAATTCGAGCAACCCAGACTTACCTGCTCCAGTCTGACCGATGATGTAAACGTGGCGCGAGCGGTCGTAGCGCAGCATGCCGAATTGGTGGTTGATGCCGCGGAAATTGGTCACACCAAAGGCGGAAATTTGGTCGTCATTAGTGTCGCTGCCGGTCAGAACAGGCAGCTTGGATGGCGGTTCGGCGGTTTTAGCACTGGCCCAGACGATGTTTGGCGTCTCGACGTTAGTGTGTGGCAAGTGGAAGACAGAGGCCAGCTCTTCGATATTGAGGATGAAGCCTTCGCCAAAAAATGCACGACGACGATATTTTTCTAAAAATTCTTTGCCGTAGGCGGCTTTGATGGGCTTAAAGCCGTTTAGGTTTGTAGAATTAAACTGTTTGAAGGTTCCCACTAGGGCTTGCATGCGCAGTTTGGCGTTGGTTTGGTTCTCTCCCAGGTATGCTAAGCGGATTTTTACTTCGTAGCCCAGTTTAGTGGCTTTTTTTTCAGCTTCAGCGATACGAGTTTTATTGCGCTCAGATATTTCTGGACCTTTACCGCCAGCCAATCCTTCCTCTGGTGGTCGCCACAAAGCGGCAAACAAACCACCGAGCCACCGCATGCTACCACCAACACTTGGTAGGATGCTGGCAGAGCCTTCACGCAGGCGTGATATCCAGTGGTCAGCTTCAATTTGCCATGAATCTTCAACTGGTTTGGCTAGCACCTGAATCCATAGTTCCTCACCGGTTGATTCTAGTTTTGCCAACGTCCCTGTGATACCAGCCAATGGGTCAACTTCAAAGGTTTGAAAGGTTTTGATTGGTAAAAATTCAGACGCCGTCAAAGTCATCTCAGTAGTGTACGTTACTGAATGATCACGTTCGTGCTCGGTATAATCTTCACTAGCCTGGTGAATTTGGACGGTTGGGTATTGGGCGTAGATCTGCCCTTCCACGAAGCTTTGCAGGGACCGCGGCGTCCAGACATAGAACCGAATTTGTCCATTGACCGAAGCTACTTCAAAGCTCAAATGTTCTTGCGCTCCCCTGCTCAGTTTGAGCTCATGTTTATCGCGCAAGATTCCGTGCAGGCTGGCGAATAATTGCTCGGCGGCAAGCTCTTTCTTGTCATTGGTTTTTGGGATCTCCAAGATGAGCAACACATTGTCGCTTGAGATGAATTCATTGAGCTGTTGATAATTGCGCCACGTCAAAAAAGATAACAAAATAACCAGCGGCAACCACACATACCACTGCATCAATAATGTTATAGTCCAGGAAAATATTTCCATGCTATTAAATTATCCCATATTTGATGTAACAATACAATCAGGCTTGTTGCTGTTCAAACACGTAAGTGGCTTTGGCGACACGCTTGAACTGTGACTTTGACTGTAGGTTCAATAAAATAGTCGTTTCTTTGACTTGGCGTTTGTCTAAAACTCGTTTGATGATCTCGTCGCGGTGCAGCGGTTCGTCAGCTTCTTTGAGGATGTCGGTGATGATATCAGCAACGGTGCCGCGGCTGTAGCCCCATGAGTCCAGCGCATAGATACCGCGACCGATCAGGACGAAGCGGCTGTCTTTGATGAGTTCATTGTGAATCGCTTGCGTGGTGACGTTTTTGCGCTTAAAATCGCTGTCTTTGATGGCCTTGGCGATCTCTGAAAAGTGCATTGGTTTGCCGTTGTCGTCCAGGATGACAAAAATTTTGTCGCGAATATTTTTCGGATTGACGGTTGGCCACTTGATGAGCCCCCAGTTCCCTTTCAGCTCAGCCAGCTTCTTGCTGATGGATGCTAGAGCCGCGATATTCTGTGGATGCTCATAGTCCATGGACTCGTGAATTGCTTCAGCGGTGATTGGCTGGCCGTGTTTTTTAATGAATTTAACAATTTCCTCAACTTGCTTTTTCACTGACTTTTCGTCACCGACTGATGAGATAACGGCAGACTGATAGAAATCATCATTTTCATTGATAACGGTCAAGCCTGGTGCTAATTCTGCCAAGAAAGCGACTGCTGAGCGTTCCAAAAGTGTCGCATCACGACCCAAAATGTGCGATGTCAAGTTTTGCATGCGAGCGCCGCGACCCATCTCTGACAGGTGTGACACAATAAGCTTCTCAGCGGAATTAACGGAGGGCAATTTGTTATCTGCTACCGACGCACGCAGTTTAGTGAGGATGGCTTTTTCCAATTGACGAACGCGCTCACGAGTGATGCCTAGCATTTCACCGATTTGCTCCAGGGTTTCTTTCCGGTCTTCCAGTCCAAAGCGACGTGAAATGATTTCACGCTCACGTTCCTGAGAAATGCTACCAAGAATATCCGCAACCGCTGTATTCAAACTCTCTGCCGCGTCAGCTATTTCTGGTTTGCTCATGGTATATTCCAAGTATCCTCTCTGCCACACCCTGCATATATTTTTATCATTTCTATGTGCTTGATTATACAACAATATGTAACTCAAGTCAAATATTTGTGCTGCTTTTACAAATTATAGCACGTTCTTTACGATTTTTGCAATGGGTTGTTTGATGTATATACAGTAAGCGGTTTATATGGTATAGCACTAGTGATTGTGGCTATGCTTTGTAAAATATGAGCTATATTATATAGTTATCATTATGAATGAATTAGGAAAAACCTCGATGGAAACAACAGCGTCTCCAGAAGACTTGAAAGCGGTGCAAGATTTCATCATTGACTGCTTGGCAGACGGGCAATCAATGACGGTGCCGCAGCTATCTCAGCAGTGGTGCGAAGCTCACGGAATTAAGTCCCGTATTACAGCCGACCTATTTAATGAAACAACTCGACAGGCATTAGGGGCGATCAAAGCCGAGGAGGACGGGCCATTTGGCGAGTTGAAAGAAACGGTCGTTCAGAATACTAATACGACTGTTACATTTTATCGGCTCAGTGGTGCATCTGAAGGATATCAACCAACTGTGATGGCACTGGTGAATCCAGAGAGGTCTATACCTAAGCTTCAGGATGTTATTGATAAGGTTGCTAAAGCTGCTATTAATACGGCTGCTGAGGATGCTACTAATAAGGCTGCTAAAGCCGCTAAGGCTAAGGCTGCTAAGACTGATAGTCCAATAGACCCGGGCTGGGCTGCGGGCGGACGTTGCGCCGGTATGGATATTAACACGGTTAATAGTGGGATATGTAAAGTATGTCCAGTACAGTATGACTGTTTGAGGACGGCAATACTGGAGGGTTATGATCTTAGGCATAGAGACATTAGAACTTCAGGCACGAGAGGCGGCTTCCCTCCTGCTGATCAGCAGGAAATGGTAGAGAAAGTCCGTAAAATAATGCACGGACTTGCTCGGGAATCATAACCAGCTCTGACCAGTTGTTGCTACAATTGACTAGCGATGCGACTGAGCGTTTTGTCTTTACCGAACAATGCCAGAGTGTCGTTGAGCTGTGGGCTGAACGGCGCCCAAGTCGTAACGATGCGAATGAGGCTGAACAAGACACCAGGTTTTTGACCGGTGATTTCTAGCAGCTGATTGAGGGTTCCTTGGATGGCTTCAGGAGTCCAGTCAGTCAGTTCTGCTAGCTTGTCATGTGCGGTCTTGAGGAGCTCGCGAATTTCACCATCAGACAGTTTTTTCAGCTGCTTGTTACTGGTGATTAGTTCCATGTTGACCTCTGGTTCTTCAAAGAAAAAGCGGCTCATCATAGGCAGCTCAGCCAGTGTCTTGAGCCGATCTTGTACCAGAGCTAGGACTTGATGTTTGTATGACGCATCAAACTGGGCGGCTGATTGTGGCCAATAGTCTTCTACTCGTTGGTAGAGCTCGTCCAAGCTGATCCGGCGAATCCATTGCCCGTTCATCCATAGCAAACGCTTTTCATCAAAACGCGCGCCCGAACGCTGGACTCGGTCGAGGCTGAATGTATCGATCAACTCTTGCTTGCTGAAAATTTCCTGTTCGGTGCCATCATTCCAACCCATTGATGCCAAGAAGTTCAACATGGCTTCTGGCAGAATCCCGTCAGTTCGATAATCAGTCACACTTTTGGCACCGTCTCGTTTACCGAGCTTTTTCCTGCCATCTGGAGCCATGATGTGCGGCAAGCAAACCAAGGTTGGCGGCGTAATCTCCAAAGCTTCGTAGAGGCTTAAATATTTAGGCGTGCTAGAGATGTACTCCAGCCCGCGGATGACGTGCGTGACACCCATCTCAAAGTCGTCGACGATATGCGCAAAATTATAGGTTGGATAGCCATCGGCTTTGATGAGGATGAAATCGTCTAGAGCCTCAGGACCAGCTGACAATTCGCCCATGACAGGGTCGTTCCATGTGTATCGTTTGAGAGAGGTCGCTTTGAACCGGAGTGGCTGAGTGCCGTCCCACTCTGGGGGATTTTCTGGCCGATAGTCACGGTATAGGAAAGCTTTTTTCAAGGCGCGTGCTTCTTCTCGAAAACCTTGTACTTCTTCAGGTGTGTACGGATCGGCATAGGCGAGCCCCTTCCCTACCAGCTTTTTTGCCCAGGTGTGGTAGATCTCCAGCCGTTCTGACTGGTGGTATGGCCCATGTGATCCACCTTTGCGTGGCCCTTCGTCCCAGTCGATGCCGAGCCACTCCAGCGTGTCCAATATCAAGTCTTCAGCGCCAGGCACAAACCGCGACCGGTCAGTGTCCTCGATGCGTAAGATGAATGAGCCTCCCTGCTGGCGTGTCAGTAGCCACGGGAACAAAGCCGCTCGAACATTTCCAACATGAATATAGCCGGTTGGTGATGGCGCAAAACGAGTACGAATAGTCATGATGACATTATACTACATGCTGGTAGCTATTTTGCGAATCTGTTCGCTGGAGAGTGGAGCATGACTGTTGATTTGATACAAGATACCGCCGTTCACCCAAGCGACATTTTCTCCCGCTGCGAAAATAGTCAGGCCATCGACGATGGTTGTAGCTGGTGCGCCTGATTTTCCTGAAATGTATTCTTTGACAGCAGCTGAGTCCCAATTGCTCTTGCTTTGAGAAATTGTGTAGTTGGCGGTGCCGTCAGCGTATGCAAATTTCATGCTGACCTCTCCTTGCTTGAAGGAAATTGGGCCATTGAGCGCGTAGCCATTTGGTTTGTAACCAGGATAAGTGGCGTTGATACCAGACTGCAAGGCGGCGACACGAATGGAAATGTTTGGCATGCTGAGATAGGTGAAATATCCGCCGAGCAGCATGATGGCCAGTCCCGCAGATGCCAGGCTGGTCCAGCGCTTTAGTTTGCTTTGCTTGCGCTTGGCGCGGTGACGTTTCTCTGGTTTTGGTTCTTGAGCTTTAGCCAAGGCTTCACTGATGGCCTCATTTTTGAGAATTGACGCTGGTTTTGGCTCGGTCTTTTGGATTGGCGCGACAGGCGCTTTGGCGATTTGTCGCTGTTTGGCGCGTTGTACGACTGGGTGCACTTCTGCCGGACGATCTATCTGGATAGGCTTTTTGGGCGCTTCTGCCACTGGTTTTTGAGCTACCTGAGGGGAGAATTTTTTCACGGCAACGTGTTGCTGTACGGTTGCGTTAGGGGTCCTAACTGGACGAGTAGCAAGGGATTTTTGAGGGGGTCGTTTGATGTGGCGTCGGCTGAGGGTGGCTGATTTCTGCACTGGAACACGGTGAATAGTCGCGGTGGTTGTACCGCGTGCGGCTGATACCTTGACTACGCGTTTGGGCTGCGTTGGCGCTACGGTTGGTGATTTTTCAACTGAGATTGGTAGCGGTAGCCCTGTGACTGGGTCGTATGCTTTACCATTGACATTGATAAATTCTTGTTTCATTTCTTCCCCTTGTTACGATGTTCCCTCGCGAACTTCTATATATTATAGTACAAAGTGCCAGCGGTTTTTGCAAGGGCGAAAATGTGGTATAATTCGTTTTATGTACCACAACAATACCTCCGCAAAAGAAATCGTGCGTCGTACTTTGGTGTACACTACCATGACGCTGATGGTGATTGGTCTAATCATCGTTCTTTTGTGGCACAACTTTGGCTATCAATTCAATTCAAAAGATCTGAAAATCGAGCAAAACAGCTTGGTGCAATACGATTCATTCCCGCGTGGCGCGCAGGTATCAATCGATGGCAACGCATTTAATCTGACTCAAACCAAGGGCCTCATCGTGCCTGGGCAACACCAATTCACCATGAAACTGAACGGCTACGAGCCGTGGCAAAAAACTTTGGATATCAAGGCTGGTACGGTGACGCATTTGGTGTATGCTCGGATGATCCCCGAAAAGAAGGAAAGCACCAACCTGAAAGAATATCCAGTGTTAGAGTCGGCTAAGTTTGCGCCTGGCGGGCGGTTCATGGCTGGCACTGGCGTCGTGAACGGAACGCCAAAGCTGTTTTGGGGCGATGTTCGGTCGTACAACAATCCTAAATTTACGGAAACCGACATTAGCACGCAACATTTGGCGCAGTATGATGTAGCGACGACCAAGCATCAATTTGCCATCGCCGAGTGGGACTTTGCGGGTCGTTACGTACTATTCAAGCATACTTACACCCCAGAGGGCTCTGATAGCAAGATTCAGTGGCTGCGCTTTGACCGGGATAATCCAAAAGAAATGATTGATGTGACGAATATCGCTAGCGTGGATATTTTGGACGCACATTTCATCGGTACCAATGGCAATGAACTATACGTCTTGCAAAACGGTGGTCATGTACGCCAGATGAATGTGAGCGGCGCTTCCCTGTCGCGTCCAGTGTTGTCTGGTGTTCAATCGTTTGTGTTGTACGGCAGTGAGACGATCGCTTATGTTGGCACTGAAGCAAATGTCAAAGTGGCTGGTGTGTGGAAAAAAGGTTGGGAGCAGTCGCGCATCATGTATCGGGCTGCGTCAGCGCAGACTGATGATACAGTCAAGATCAAGGCTTCAAAATATTTCAATAAGGACACGGTGGTTGTGACGGTCAATGATACAGCACAGATCTATCGCGGTGATTTGCGTCCGCCAACCGAGGACTCAGAAGCGGTGAAAAAGTTTTTGAATTCCGTGAAAAAGGTGGCGTTTGGACGGACCATCAAAGATCTGACGCTAAACAGTGATGGTCGAATGGTGATTCTCAAAGATGAGACTGGTTTTGTCAATTATGACATTGAGCGAGAGACTATTTCGCCAGTTATCACACTTGATGCACCAAGCGAGCTCAAATGGCTGGATGAGTTCTATGTCTGGCGACGCGATGCTAGTGGTAAATTGATTATCCAAGAGTTTGATGGCACCAATGCGCACACACTGACTCCCGTGGCTGCTGGTTATGATGCGGCACTGTCCCCTGATGGTAAGTATCTTTACTCATTTGTCGGTGATGGCGACAAATTGATCCTCAGTCGTTTGAAGATGACGACCGAATCATAAACTCAAGGAGGTAATTTTCCGGTTATCGAGCACCAAAGATACGCTCCAAGACAGTTGGCGATGGATTGCCTGGTATTTGCCCTGTTGCGGTGTTTTCAGCAGCAGCAGAAGCGGTGTTGGGGTCTGGGCTGATTTGATCAGCATAGACCAACAGACGCTTGTCGGCAGTGCCAACAGGAACACAGCTGACCAACGTGAGCATTGGTTTTTGGGTACCAGTTTGGATTTTGGTGACCTCGTTTGGTTTGACGACTTCTGAACCAGTGATTTTATAGGTGTATCGTTTGCCTTCGTAGTTAAGATATATGACGTCGTCTTTTTGAAGTTTTTCGTTTTGGGCGAAGATGAATTTATATCCTCCGGCAGCAAAGGCGTCATTGCTGGAGTGCCCAGCCAATACAACATTTCCCGCCTGTCCTGGTAGCGCGCTTGCTCCAGAAACGGCAAAGTGCGCTACGCCTTTTTCCATGGCTTTGCGCTGTGATTGTACATCTGGTGCGGCGCCGTACACCACGGGCGCATCAACATTAATCTTCGGGATGATAATCTTTGGTTCAGCGCTGACTTTGGTGTCAATGCTTGGGTCGACGATGATGTTTTGCGGCTCAATATTGCCGGGGCTGGTATAGGCTGCAACGGTGCCCAAGATGACCCGGTTGTATTGCAGGAAGACAAAGGCTAACATGACCATGGTTCCGGCTAGGGCTGGGATGAAATGTCGAGAATTGCGCACTTTTTTGGCGGAGTCGTTGACGGTATTGCGGATTTTAGAGCGCAGATCACGGATGGCCTGCTGTTGTGGCGACAGGGTGTCTGCTGTCTCTGGAGTGCTGGTTTGCGGCTGCTGAGCTGGAGACTGTTGGGCGTTCAGGTGATTGGCATAATACCGTTCGTAGTACATCTGATAATATTTTTGCCAGGCACTGTGGTATTGCTGCCACTGATCGGGCGTGGCTCGCGGTGTGCTGTTGGCTAGTTGAGTGGGCTGGCTGGTGGTTGCGGCGGTCGTGCCAGTAGGCGGTGCAGTGTTGAGGCGGTGGCTCTGTGGTTCGGTCTGTGAAACTGGTTTGACTACTGGCGTAGTGGCTTGTGGTTGAGGTTGAGGTTGAGGTTGAGGTTGAGGTTGAGGTTGAGGTGTTGGCTCTTGTGGGGTTGTGTTGACTGGTGCGGGTGTGGTGTGTGGTGCAGCTTCAGACGAATTACCAGTGTAAATCGAGTTTATTTGCCCGCGGATAACATCAGCAGCAGCATTGCGCGTTGATGATTGGTCACGCGCTGGCGGTTGGAATGGTCGTGGACTTCCGGGGTTCATACTTATGTTTAATGATACAGGAAAATCACCAAAAAAACAAAAATATCCCCTTGTCGAGGGCGAGGATAACGTGATATAATAACCAGTAGTTTTGGAGCGCTCTCTCGTGCCGCGGTGGCGGAATTGGTAGACGCGCTAGACTCAAAATCTGGTGAGCAATAGCTCGTGCCGGTTCAAGTCCGGCCCGCGGTACCAGAGGTCGCTCCAAGCAACCATCGCCCACTGACTGGGCGATGTTTATATATGAGCAAAGAAAATAGCCCACCGAGAGGCTCCAGCCGAGACTTTGAAGTCTCAAGGCGAGCTATTTTCTCGGTGGGCGCTAGCCCTCCCTGAGTTTGTCCTCCAGCTCGTGAATACGAGCGGAGTTCAATAAGGCTAACGCTGTCGCTATGTCTGCGACAGCCATGGCGAAATCTCCCTTTGATAGGAGGGCTGCCAGGGCGCTCGCCATAACTATAATGGCCAGCGCCCGTAAAACCTTAGGCACCATGATACACCTCCTCTCAAGGTGTATCACTCAAAGCTAAAGGGCGACTTCCGCCCTTTGACGAAGCTTCGAGCGAAAGCTAAATTACATCATATCACTAAAAGTATAAAATGTCAATGGTTAGCGTAAGCAATTACCCCGCGCAGACGGCGGTGCTGGCAGCAGCCAGTGGCGCACCGGGTGACCATACCAAGTAGCTGGCAATTTTTGCGCCAACAACTCCACGCCAGATGGCCATCGGCTCATGCCAGGCTTGGGTGACGACGGTGCCGCCGTGGGCGATGACCACGTGTTCGGCGTGGAAGGTGCAGATGGTAACCGGATAGGTGATGGTGAACTTATGGAGTATGTCGACGAACTGTGCTAGTTGGATGCTGAACGTCAGCATTTTTGGGTAGTACACTGAACGAAATATTTTTTGTACTTGAGCAAAAGAAGCCACAAATACCACATGCTGATTGTCCAAAATCTCCGCAAAACTGTTTTGTAGTAGATCGATGGCGTCACGGGTGATGACGACTGGTTGTTGTGAGCGCTTGACCAGTTCTTCGTGGACGATCGCGGTTTGACTGTTTCTGCCAGCGTCGCCGATCAATAAGAGCACATCAGACCAGTCACAGAGCGATACGGCTTCCGTGAGTGCTGCTTGCGCTAGGCTGCCGGATGGGTTAGTCGCCCCAAATAAGACATCAGTCATACTGGACGGCACACTTTTTTTGAGAACATCAGGCAATAATACGCGGACTTGACCAACACCAGTTGTTTGAGCGGTTGCGTAGGCCTCAGCGACAGACGAAAAGCCTAGTTTGTTGCCGCCAATGATGGCTAGGCGTCCAGACTGGTCAAGCCGTTCGGGGCGATTCCATTCAACATCAGGAAACAGAGGTTTGCCTAGCTCTTGACGCTGCCAGTATGACGAATTCATGAGGTTTCACGAGCTTTCTTTAGCTGTGTCATCACTTCTTCGAGCGTAAGCTTGTTGCGGTGCATAAAGCTCGCTAGGTCCTTGCCGACATAGCGGAAGTGCCAGGATTCTGGTGCGACGCCAGTGATGGCCTGCTTACCTTCTGGGTAGCGCAAAATGAAGCCGTATTCGTGGGCATGAGCGGCTAGCCACTCGGCGGAAGCCTTGTCGAGGCGGCAGGCGGTAAATTTTTCCATGCACGGTTCGGTGTATGATGAAAAGTCCACCGCCAGTCCCAGCTGGTGCTCACTTTTGCCTGGTTCTGCTACAAATTCATCGGCGTACAATTGCCCATTGGTGCGAGCTAGCTCTTTGCGGGTTTTTTCCTGGTCGGCGTAGGAGCGATAGGCACTGGTGACCAATATGGGATGGCCGGCTGCTTCTGCGGCTTTTGCAAATGGCTTGAGATTGTCTAGTGCTTGTGGGCGCAGACGCTTGTCTTCTACCCATTTACCAACCTTCACATCCTCAAGGTTGGCCAACTCTGGCTGGTAGTTTGGGTCGAGGCCGTGTTGTTTCCAGACGTGTGCCCAAATGTTATTGTCATCGAGCCGTCGCCAGCTTGGTATGGTCAGTTTTTCGGTCGTATTGTTCTGAGTGAACTCCACGACAGCGTCAGGTTGCCAGACCGAGGTCGCTGCTAGTTGATTGGCTTCTTGGCTCTGTTGACTGGTCTGCAAACCGCCCCATATCAGCAGCCCGCTAAACGTTACCCATGCGGATAATACGAATGCCAGCCCTGCCCGCCCAGCTGATAGTTTCATGACGACGTCTCCTTTTGCTTCAGTTCATTTTGTGCTTTTTCTAGATATGGTAATGCTTCTTCCAGGGTTAAGCCGGACTGGTGCAGCGCGCCAGCGAGTTCACGGCCGACGTAACGGAAATGCCAGGCTTCGTATTGATAGCCGACGATTGATTGTTTGCCTTCTGGATAGCGCAGGATGAAGCCGTATTCGTGAGCATGGGCCGCCAACCATTTCCCTGCTTTGGTGTTTTTGAAACAATCGTCCACCCAGCATCTGCCGTCGGGCGAGCCAAAGTCTAGGGCGAGGCCGGATTGGTGCTCGCTATAGCCAGGTCGGGCACTAAATCGTGCTGCCTGTGTCTCGCCAACTTGACGGGCGTATCGGTTAAATAACCCGACTTGCGTCTGATAGCTGCGATATCCACTACCTAAGCGTACTGGCGAGCCAGCACTTTCGGCTGCTGCCATCAACGCTTTCAGATCCGGCATAATTGCTGCTCGTAGAGATCGCTCCTCTGGTCCCCTACCTGGCAGGGTCGGTACGTCTGCAGTTTGTAGGTCGCTTGGCACATAGGTTGGTTGTTTGAAGCCACGCGTTTGGTTGACGATTTGCCAGATACTGCCGTCGGCTTGGTAGTCCTCTTGTCTAGCTGGAATTGGTGAAGCTCCAGGCAATGTGACGTGGACCTCTTTTGGTGTCGGCACTGGTGCTGGTTCGGTGGCGGGCTTTTCTTGAATTTGGCCTGGTGTGTTGTCTACTGGCTTCCTTTCGTATTGGTTATTGAGATACAGCAAATAAGCAACACCAAGACACGCCAAAACGGCGCTTCCCCATTTGATCAGTTCTTTCCAAGGAAATTGTCTTTGAATTTTCATGCATTACCTCTAGATATTTTCTATTATAGCAGACTTACGGAAACCATAAGCAATATATTTATACATTTTTATTGACAAATACAAAAGTTTGTGCTAATATGGACCGTAACAACCGGTGAGAAATAGTAAGGTTGAGGAGGAAACAATGAATAAAATAGTAAAGAGAGTACTTTTGGCTGGCTCTATTACTGCCGCAATTATCGGTGGTATTTGGTATGCTACGCCTTCAGACGCCGTCGGCTGCTCAGATATCAAGATCGTTCGTTGTGGTACTATGACCCACAGTGCCATGAAGTCGGCTTATCACAGCGACAGCGAAGTCCGTGGTATTTACAACTACTTCGGCATTACACAATCAATGGTTGAGGGCGCTGGTATGCACGAAGGTGTGGCAGACGCTTCAAACAACACCGTTACAGTGAACGGTCGTGTCGTAGCAACGAATGCAAAAACCATTCAGCGTCGTCACGTTAACTACACTAACCCAATTAACTACCAGCAGATTGGTAGCAAGTCATACCCAAGCTACTTGATTCGTCACAGCTTTATGCCAGTGGCAAGCAAGAAGCCAGTGTTCGTATGGTTGGACGGTAATGGCAAGTTCATTCAAGCAGTTATTAAAGACTGTGGTAACCCACTTTGGGGTGAACCAACACCTCCACCAACACCAGCTCCAAAGCCAGTATTGACGTGTGACGCATTGAGCGCTCAAAAAGTCGCTGGTACCCGCAACAAGTTTGCCTTTGCTGCAACTGCAACTGCAAAGAATGGTGCAAGCATCAGTAGCTATACTTTCGACTTTGGCGATGGCCAAAAGACAACTGGTAGTAGCAACAAGGCTGAGCACACCTACACAAAGGCTGGTACTTACACTGCAACTGTTACCATCAACGATGGTGTAACCAGCCAAAACTGTAAAGTTACCATCACGGTGACTGAAGAGCCAAAAATTCAAGTTTGTGACTTGAAGACTGACACAATTGTCACTATCAAAGAAAGTGAATACGACACAAGCAAACACTCAAAGAACTTTGCTGACTGTGAAAAAGTCAAGGTTTGTGACACCAAAACCGGTGAGATCATAACCGTACGCAAGAGTGAAGAAAACAAGGAAGGTTACTCAAAGAACGAAGAAGACTGTAAGGTTAAAGTCTGTGACATCAAGACCAAGCAGATCATCAGCGTCTGGACTAAGGACCAAAAGAACGAGGGATACGCATCAGTGGACAGCGACGCATGTAAGCCAAGCACTCCTCCGACTACCCCTCCTGCTCCTAAACAACCTACCCCACCAGCTCCAACGACAACTGAGTTGCCACGAACTGGTACGACTGACGCGCTCCTTTCAATCTTTGGTCTCGGCTCACTTGCTGCTTCTGCCGTTGCCTACATCGTAAGCCGCCGCCAATAATTTGAGCGCTTACTAACACTAAAAGCACCCGGACAACTCGGGTGCTTTTTTGTGGGCTAGAGTTCTATACTGACTGGACAGTGATCGGAACCCAGTTGTTCAGGGTGGATGTGTGCTTGTTTGATGGACGGTGCTAGTTCTTGGCTAGCTAGCCAGTAGTCGATACGCCAACCAACGTTTCGGGCTCTGGCATTTGCCCAGTGAGTCCACCAAGTGTAAGCATCTGTTGCGGTTGGATGGTGTGCGCGAAACACATCGACAAAACCAGCGTCCAGATACGCTTGAAAACCTGCTCGCTCTTCGTCGGTAAAGCCGTGCTTGCCGACGTTATCTTTCGGCCGAGCGAGGTCGATATCTTGGTGAGCTACGTTCATGTCGCCACAGTACAGCACTGGCTTGGCGGCGCCGTAATGTCCCTGCTCCAACCCTTTGAGGTATTCCAGGCAAGCTGGATCCCATTGGTTGTGGCGCAGACTGAGTCGGCTGAGATCGCCTTTGGAATTTGGTGTATAGCACGTAACCAGCCAAAACCCATCAAATTCAGCAGCGATGATACGTCCTTCGTCGTTAGGATCGCCGTATTCGTCAGCGGATAGCTGGTATTTGTTGGCGATGTCTGCTGGAAAACCATCAAGATAGTTCAGGGCTGGTTGTTTTGAAAATATGGCGGTGCCAGAATAGCCCTTTTTGGCTGCCGAATAGAAATGCTCGTAAAATTGCGGCAGGTCTAACTCGACTTGCCCGCGCTGGGCTTTAGTCTCTTGCAAACAAACAATATCCGGGTCGTAGGTTTCGATGAATGTGGTAAACTCGCCTTTGTTTAGGACTGCGCGGATGCCGTTGACGTTCCAGGAAAATAACTTCATGTGGCTATTGTAGCGGGTTTTGCGGGCTGCGTATAGGCTTGATATGACGGAGCTTGTGTGCAAGAAGTGACATAACTTGTTACAATGAACCTATGTATAGCAGAATTCTTCTCAAGCTTTCGGGCGAACAATTACAAGGACAATACGCTGGTGGATTTGATCACGCGAGGGCGCGGTGGATCGCCGCACAAATCAAGCCAGTGGTGGCGAGCGGAACACAAGTCGTCATCATGGTTGGCGGTGGTAATTATGTGCGCGGGGCGCAAATTGCCGGCGGCGGTATTGGTGACGTGACGGCACACAATGCAGGTATGCTGGCGACGCTGATCAATGCCATCACTTTGGCTGATGTCTTCAACGATGATGGCTTAGCAACGCGCGCCTTGTCGACAGTGGAAGTGAACCAATTTGTCGATCAGTACACCTACCGACGAGCGGTCAGTCACCTGGAAAAAGGTCGTGTAGTGGTGGTTGGTTGTGGCACTGGTAGGCCGTTTTTGACCACCGACACGGCAG
The DNA here is from genome assembly GCA_963526325.1 of uncultured Candidatus Saccharibacteria bacterium. Lineage (GTDB taxonomy): Bacteria > Patescibacteriota > Saccharimonadia > Saccharimonadales > Saccharimonadaceae > Nanosynbacter. Next base: position 101,221 of record CAURNC010000002.1, on the reverse strand, counting down.
CCGTCAATTTGGCACTAGAGATGAAATGCGACGTAGTGATTAAAGCCACCAAGGTTGATGGCGTATACGACAAGGACCCAGTCCAGTTTGCTGATGCTGTCAAATTTGACCAATTGACCTATGACGAGGTTTTGGCAAACCCGGACATTGGCGTGATGGATAAAGCGGCTATCGGCTTGGCTGCTGAAGAGAAAAAGCCAATGATTATTTGCGACTTGCTGAGTGATGGCAATATCGTGCGTGCTGCCAGAGGCGAAGCGGTTGGCACGCGACTTGTGGTATAATAGATACCATGACACGCAAGACTCGACTGAATGTCGATATGATTTCCGAGAGTGAGTTTACTGTCCAAGGCCATGGTGTTCACACTGCTTTTGTAGAGATGACAAATGCGCTTAAGGCGAGAAAAGACACGTCCGTCGTGGTTAATCAAGCTCGCTCTGATGCAGACATCGTCCATGCTCAGACCATTGGTTTGTATTCAATGTGGATGCTCAAACGTTCACGTGGCAAAAAGATTATCTCTGGTCATGTTATCCCTGCTTCCTTGGTTGGTAGCATCAAAGGCATGGGCAGAATGCAGTGGTTGGTGCGAGCGTATATGCGCTGGGTATATAACCAGGCTGATTTGGTGTTGGCCTGCTCTAACATGGTCAAAGAAACCATGACTGGTCCGATGAAGCTGAAAACACGTGTGGAGGTGCTGTACAATACGGTCGACATGAGTCGCTATGCGTCTACTCTAAAAACCAAACAAACTGCTCGTAAAAAGCTGAAACTGAAGCCGTCAGACTTTGTGGTGGTTGGTAATGGACAGGTTCAGCCGCGTAAGCGTCTGGACACGTTTTTTGAAACGGCACGAGCTTTGCCTGAGGTGACATTTATCTGGGTGGGTGGTATTCCCTTCAAACATTTGGGCGCAGAATATGGCAAAATGCAAGACCTGATAGCATCGGCTCCCAAAAACGTGATCATCACGGGTGTGGTTGATCATGCAGACGTCATGACCTATTTACATGCAGCCGATGCGTTCTTTTTGCCTGCTGAGCAGGAAAATCATCCAATGTGTGTCCTGGAAGCTGCGGGCGCTGGACTGCCAATCATCTTGAGAGATATCCATGAATACGACGATACATTCCGCCCAGATGCACAGTTCATCTCCTCAGCTCAGGATGCTGCCCGGGTGATAGACAAACTGCGAAATGACGCCAAATGGTATAAACAACAAGTTACTGCAGCTGGGCGAATCGCCAAACGGTTTGACAGTCGAGCGGGTGGTGAGCGATTAGTGAAATTTTACAGGAGCGTAGTAGAATCATGAGGATTGGACTGTTTACTGATACCTATCGACCATCAATCAATGGCATCGTTTTTGTGGTTGAATCGCTCAAGCGAGAGCTGGAAAACCTAGGACATGAGGTCTACGTATTTTGCCCTGCCAAGTCGATGAACCCATCTAAGCAAGCCGAGTTGCTCAACGAAGATGCTGACTCGCGGATCATTCGTTTTCCGTCGATCAAGGGAGCGTTTTTTGATGATTATGATACATCGGTGTTCTTTCCGCCGGCAGTACAGCGTCGCATCAAAGAATTGGAGCTGGACATGGTACATGTGTTTACGCCATCACAAATTGGATTAGTTGGCGTGAAAGCTGCCAAAAAGAACGACATTCCGCTAGTGATTCAGCACTGTACGGACATCTATGAATTCGTCGATCACTACCCGGCGGTGCTGCCTGGTGCTTTGGCGCTGGCAGGAATCGTCTTCCCAATGTCCGTGAAACTGCGCGGTCATGACTTGCTGGAAATCGCTAAATTGTACAAGCCGCGAGCTGGTGTTACCAAGTGGAACAAAGATATCATCGAAAGCGTCATCACCATTTTGTATAGCAAAGCAGACGCGGTTATCGCTCTGTGTCGAAAGAGTTGTAAGCAACTGAAGTCTTGGCAGTACGATGATTATCACTATGAGCTGGTGCTAATGCCAAATGGCGTAAATGCGCTGCCTCGCCCAACGAAAACAGAGGTGAAGGCATTTCGTGAGCAGTGGAACTTGGCGGAAGATGATGAAATCTTTGGATTTGTTGGTCGGTTGGGTGAAGAAAAGAATTTGCCACTTCTCATCAAATCGTTTGAACGGCACATCGCCAAGAAGCGGCCCAAGGCAAAATTATTGTTTGTTGGTGATTTTGAATACCGAAAGACGCTGGAGGAAATGGCTGCCGCGACCAAATATGCTGACAGAATTATTTTCACTGGCGCCATGCCGCGTGAAAAGCTCGGCCTGGCGTACTCAGTGCTGGACGTGTTTGCCTTTCCGTCACTGAAAGACACGCAGGGTTGGGTGCTGCATGAAGCGGCTCACGCAGGGCTGCCGATCGTGCTGGTGGACAAAGAGCTGTCAGAAGTGGTCCAAGACGGCGTGAATGGCTTCATTGCAAATGATAATCCAACCAGTTTTGGCCGAGCGATTATTACCCTGCTGGAGGATGCTGATAAGCGTCAGGAATTTGGGGCTATCAGTAAAAAAATGGCGGCCAAATTTACTGAAAACCGCCAAGTGAAGAAGCTGGAAAAATTATATCAAGAGCTTATCGACCAGAAAGCTGCCGACGCGTCTCGCGATCCTGATCGCGACGCTTGATGGTCTCGCGTTTGTCGTAACGCTTTTTACCCCGCCCCAGTGCGATGACGATTTTGATGAAGCGACCATTGGTCAATAATTTGGTCGGGACGATGGTCAATCCCTGTTGTTTAGCAGCAGCAAATCGGTCAATTTGTTTACGGCTGGCTAGTAGCTTTCGCGCTGAGGTATCGACGCTTTTTGTGTTTGCCTGGCCACGAACGTTCAGCCGCAATGAAAAACTTGCGTTATTGAGCCACAATTCGTCATTTCTCAAGCTGACAAAGGCGCCTTTGAGCTGGACATGTCCGTCTCGTGCAGCTCGTACCTCTGGCCCTGTTAGCACCAGCCCAGCTACGATTTCCTCACCCAACTCATAGTCAAACCGTGCTCGACGGTTAACGACGGCGTGGGTAGTTGGCTTTTTTGTTTTGGACTTTGGCATGGTCCCATTATAGCAGGTTTAGTGTTCAGGTGGTGTATGGTCACCAGTGTAAGGGTTGTATGTACCTGGAGTGAGGCTTAATATAGCAGCGGCTTTTCTACTTGTTTCCTCAATTGTTTTCGTCTCATCGGTCGGTTTATAACTTGGATGCCGCTTCATTGCCTGAAAGAGAGAGTCATATTGCATACAAAAGGCAACGCCCAGGACCTTTACAAGGTTTGGATGGTGGACTACTGCTCGAGAGATGTTTTTGTGGCATTCATCACTCAAGACACTGGTGAGCGTGATGGCTAACTTTTTCTTTTAGTCAGGGCTAAGCTCTTCGTAGCAATCCTCCAGTTGATCATTAATGGTGTCTAAGAATTCTCCTAGGTCACCATCATATTTTGGCAAAGCTTCAAAGTTTGCTGTGATATCTTCCACCATTTCTGCAATGACTTCCCTTTCGGTATCTTGCTCCCCAGTAACGATGTCTTCTTTAACGGCAGCCTCTGGAGCGGTGGTTTTTGGGAGACGACTGGAGATGTCATAGACCCGGGCTAGCGGTTCTGGCTGTGACTCCCCGGCATCCGTACCGAGTCGTCTAAACACAATACGACCAGCTTCTCGCATTTTACTCCTGTTGAGATACGGAGCGAGAGGAATAATTTTAGCTTCTTTGCTAGCATGAGAATCGTTTTCCATAACTTGTATTATACCACAAAAAATCATATATTTCAATACCCTTACGGTATGGCGTGTGGTATAATAGCCCAATGATAGCCGACATTCACATCACCGAGAAGAGTTTTGGCGACAAGACGTTGATGCGTGACGTCAAGTTTAGCGTGGATGATGGCGAAAAGGTCGGCGTGGTCGGCCGCAATGGCGTCGGCAAATCGACACTGTTTGGGGTTCTGGCGGGCACGGACACCGATTATATCGGCGAGGTGATTTTTCGCCGCGGCATCACGGTGGCTAGTACGGCGCAGGAGCATCATGGTTTGGGCAATCAGACGGTGCTGAGCTACATTTTGTCGGGGCTGCCGGAATATGCGAGCTTGAAGAAAATTATCGATGAATATCCTGAAACCATGGGTGATAACATGCGTAAGATTGAGGAATACACCCAGGCGCTGGAGCGATTTGACCAAAAAGGCTTTTATCAGATTGAGGAGAAGATTGGGCGGGAGCTCGATAATTTTCAGCTGAGCGGGTGCGGCGGCCGTCCACTTGGTTCCCTGTCGGGTGGTCAGAAACGGCTGGTAGAGATTGTGAAGATTATGCACTCGGGGGCGCATTTGGCGCTGATTGACGAGCCGACCAACCACATGGATTATGTGGCCAAGCAGCAATTCATCGACTGGATGAGTTCGCAGCCGCGCCAGGCCATGCTGATCATCACCCACGACCGCGATGTGCTGGGTCGGGTGGATCGAATCGTTGAACTTAAAGACGGCCGAGCGGTCAGCTACCGCGGTAATTATGATGCTTACCTCAAGCAAAATGCTCAGGCGACGGCGGCGGGCATGAATAATTTTGAGCAGGTCGAGAAGCGGATGACTAACCTCAAACAAAAGGCGCTGGATTATCAGCGGCTGAAGGAAAAGTCGCGAAACCCTGGCACTATCCAAAAGTTCAAGCGGCTGGAAAATGAGGCGCGGGCCGAGCTGGCGGAATTGTCAGAGATGGACAAGCCGACCTTTTGGATTGATAAGGAGTCGGCTGGGCAGCTTGATTATAAATCGGCTGAGCGCTACGGCAAGTTCAAGGCGCGCAATATTCGGCTGTCGATGAAGGACGCGGCTAGTCGTAGTCAGCACGTGCTGGTGCGGGTTGAGGATGCGGCAGTTGGCGTTGGTGAAAGGATATTATTTGAGGGGGTGAATATTGATTTGCGTGAGGGTGAAGCGGTGGAGCTGCGCGGGCGCAATGGCGCTGGTAAGACGACGTTGATTCGGATGTTGTTAAACAGTAGGGCGGCAGTCACTCCACCGTCCTCCGCCAGAGCACACTCTTCGCTCAAATCTCCACCGGAGATTTTTCGCAAGCGTTCGGCTGAAACGTCCGCTACTCGCGAACGTTCCACAGTCTCTGGCGTAGAAGGTGTCGCACCTGCCGCTCCTATCCTCTACTCCGGTAATCTCTTCCTCGACCCGCAGGTACGGGTGGGTGTGTATGAGCAAGAGATCGATGAGCGGTATTTGGCGGATCCGTTGGAGGCGGCGATTGAGAAATTATACCTCAGTCGCGACCTGCCGATTTCCGAGACAAAGATTCGCCAATTGCTAGCCGATTATCTGTTCACCGAAGCCGACCGGATGACGCCACTGGCGCGCTTGTCGGGCGGACAAAAAGCTCGCTTTCAGATCATTGCCATGCTGGCGAATGACCCGCAGCTGCTGATTTTAGACGAGCCGACCAACCACCTTGATCTGCCAAGCATCGAGGAGCTGGAGACGGCGCTGGCGAAATATTCTGGCGCCATCCTGTACGTTAGCCACGACAATTATTTCCGCCAAGAAATCGGCGGCGAAGTGGTACAAATCGGCGCAGCATAAAAATCCCGCCACTGCTTAGGCGGGACAATCACTCGTTCAAATGTATCTTCTAATCAGCCAACAGGCCATTCTTGCGCAGCAAGTCTTGCAGCTTTGGTCGGTCAAAACCAAGTACTAGCTCCCCGTTAATGTCGGTGACTGGCACGCCTTGGAAATTGCCGCCGTTTTTTGCCAACAGTTCTTCTTTAGCGGCAGGTTCTGCTTCGATGTCTTTTTTGATGAAATCGATTCCCAGTTTTTCCAACCATTCCATTTCAGTGTGGCAAAATGCGCACCAACTGGTGCTATAGACGGTTACTTTGGCGCTGTGGTTGGTTGCTGTATCTTCGCTCATATATTCCCCTCAACTTTCTTTACGTAAGTCCATTATAGCATATTGTACATGCTTATCGACAAGTGTATAATGATGAGTAATCATGGGTGCGGACAGCAAAAAAACAGGATTTACCTTGCCAACAGTTCTCATCACCTCAGTAATTATGCTGACCTTACTTTTGGTGGCCATGCAGCTGGCTGCTTCATATGCAGCGGCGTTACGGGACCGGTATTATAACCAATTGGCGCGCGAAGCTGCTGAAAGTGGTCTTGCATATGCTGTGTCTTGTTTGCGCAGCAACGGTATGATTTCGCCATGGGGATCAAAAAATCTAGCTCCAGAAACAAACTGTGCGGGTGATCCAGAGCCTGGTCAGTCAAATACTGTGATGCATGAGGGCAATATTCGAACGCGGTTTACTGTCCCTCCTCTTGGCTCAACCGGTGGTGAGGTCCAGCAGGCCTATGCTACCGGCTATGTTGAGCTACTACGACCAAGCGGTGGCGTGTGGAAAACGTATACCCGAGTGTTGTCATTGGCCACTGGAGCGCAAACACGTGTCGACACCTTGGCGTTTGGATATGAGGGTGATATGCACGGCATACAGCACAAAGTATTCTTTGCGACAATTGACTCTGCTGGACGCGTCCGGTCAGTTGGGGCGAATGACCGCGGTCAATTGGGCGCTGGATTGGTTTCGACAGCTCAGCCAACGCCAGTGAGATTTAATATATCCCAGCGCGCAGTTTCAGTGCACACCAACTTTGTCTCTGTCGGTGGAAACTTGATGATTCGAGATGAGAACGGTGCGGTGTATGGCGCTGGTAAAAATGATCGCGGTCAATTGGGCGCTGGCTATATGAGTCCGACCGTCTCAACGCCAGTGAGGTTTGGCTTGCCGGTTGGGGTCAAAGCAGTTACTGTCAACTCAGGTTGGGCAAACTTTGTACTGGGGAATGATAAAAATATCTATGCTGCTGGTGAATGTACGTATGGCCTATTGGGTACTGGTGATTATACCGTCACTCCGGCGTATGCGACCGCCTGTAGTAACAGGTCTACTCCAAAGCGTGTTGCCTTGCCTTTCCCGAACCCTGGTAATCCAGGAACGATTCCGACTGCTCACTTGGTGCAGGACCGATATAACGCTTATGTCATCATGCAGAATGGTGCTGTGTACGGTTGGGGTGCAAATGATTATTATCAGTTAGGTCGCGCTAATATATCAAGTTCATCAACGCCAGTAAGAATTGGTGACTTTGGTAATCCCGGTAAACCACGCGCCATGCAGCTGGCCTTTGACGGAGGTACCCTATATATCTTGGCGAATGATGGTAAGGTTTATGGCGTGGGTGGCTCAAACCACTTGGAGGTTGGTAAGGACAATCTAGTGTTCCGCTGGCGGTTCTTAGAGGGCCGTTGCATGGAGGCAGTCGGTCCTACTACGGTAGCTCCTCGTAGTTGTAACGATAGTTCTCAGCAGCAATTTGAATATACACCGCAGGAGCAGATCAAAATAAACGGTAAATGTGTGGAAAATACTGCCGGTGACTTGGTGAACATTCGTTTGGCAAATTGTAATCCTTCAGCCGCCATTCAGCGCTGGCGCATGGTATCATATGGCTCGGATCGTATTTTCCGTCGAGGTGCCAGTAATCACTGTTTGGCAGCTAACGCTTCTGGTACAGGAATGGCGATAGCTGCTGGCTGTCCGCCGAGTAATAAGCATATATTCTTCAGGCTCCAGACGCCAAAAATTCGAGATCTTGGTGTTCCAGGATTTGTACAACAAATTTCCACTGACGAGTTATTCGCATCATATCGTACATCTGATGGAAATGTGTACAGTACTGGTAGCAATTACCATGGTGTGTTTGGTAATAGCGCTAACCACGCAAATGGGGCTACTAACTGGAGGAACCCAACCCCAGTAAAATTCATGCTGCCAGCCGGCGTGAAAGCAGTTGATATCTGGTCAACAGCCTATGCAGGGCGTGTCAGTAACTTGTTTGTAGTGGGTGATGACGGTAAGGTGTATGGTGCTGGCTCTAATGAAAATGGTCAGCTGGGTACTGGTGATAAAGTCAGCCGTAATGCACCAACGCCAATGCAGTTGTTTGGCAGTAGTCCAACTGCTCCTCGTGCCAAGCACGTGGAAAGTGGTGGCGGTACGACCGTGATCTTTACGACTGATAACCGCGTCTATACTGTCGGCAATAACAATCGAGGACAGCTCGGTGATGGTACGACGACTGATTCAACAGTGCCAATTTTGGGTCGTTACACGAATGTACCGATCCAAGAACATCTCGTCTTCTAATAGCCTTAACGTGACGTGAGGTGCCAGCCGCCGCACCAATGGCATTTGTAGGTCGCCAGGAGCAGCTGCGGATCAGTTAGCTGACGGCTAGCTATTTCCCTTTCGGCTTGTTGTTGGGTTGAAAAGCGGCGTTTTTGATGGCAATTGTTGAGCTCATGTACAGTAGTTAGCGGCTGTCGATGTTTCTGGACTGGTTGAGATCTTGGATAATTTTTCCTCGGCATATTGTCAAATAGTATAGCAGATTGATATAGTATAGGTAATGGCTGAAAAACCTAAGGTTCAGAGCGACCAAAAAACAGACGTAGATGCCACTGCGGTTATGATGAAAACCATCATCGGGACGACGTGGCGCATGTTTGTGCCGAGTATCGGTCTGATGTTGGTGGGGCTGTGGGCCGATCTGATTCTGCACACCAAACCCTGGCTGATGATTGCAGGGATTATCGTGGGTCTGGCGGCGTCAGCAGGATTGATTTATCAGCAAATACGTTTTATAAAACAGAGAGAGGCTAGTCAATGATACACCAGTTTGCAAGCAGTCTGCATATTTCAGTCAAAGCAGACGAGATAGTACAGGTTGGCGGCATTTCAGTCACCAATTCTCACCTGTTGGGTGCTTTAGGCTTGTTAGTTTTGGTATGGATTATGCTGCGAACGCGTGCGGCAGCGCTGGGCAAAAAGAAGCCTAATTTTGTGACGCGGTTGGTTAACTGGACGTTTGATGGCTTGTACGGCACGGTCAAACAGGTCATTCAAGATGACGTTTGGGCGGCGCGAGTGGCGCCATTGACTATCACGATATTTTTCTTTGTAATAGCGCAGTACTGGCTGGGGCTGTTGCCTTTCGTTGGTCCTGTGACAGTTGGAGAGCACGGCACTCCCCTGTTTCGTGGCGGCGTGGCTGATTTAAACATGACGTTTGGGCTGGCTATCATCACCATCATTGCGGCGCAAATTTATGCGTTCCGCTACTTGGGATTCCGCGGCAACATGGGGCGATATTTCGTCAATCCACTGAAAGATCCAATCATGTCATTTGTTGGTATTTTGGAGTTGGTAGCAGAGTTCTCGCGCTTGCTGGGACTGAGTTTCCGTTTGTTTGGTAATGTGCTGGCGGGCGAAGTACTGCTGATCATGATCGCCTATCTAACAAAGTACGCTTCACCGGCGATGCTACAGCCGTTCTATCTGTTCGAGTTATTTATCGGCGGTATTCAAGCATATATTTTCTTTATGTTGTCAACGGTATTTATCTCCCTAGGACTCACTCCTCACGGTGACCACAACGAGTCCAGCCATGCGCATGTTCATTCCCCTGTTGATATTTCAAAGAAAATGACAGAGAATGAAAATAAGTAGTTAAGTAATAATTATAAGGAGAATATCAACCATGGAAGCATTAGCTTTTGCCTTAACTTACGCAATCCCAGCAGCCTTTGCAGCAATCGGTGCCGCAATGATCGGTGCCGCAGCGATGAACGCCGCAGGTCGCAACCCAGAGAAAATTAACGACTTGCGTACCATGATGATTCTTGGTATTTCATTTATCGACGCCTTGGCAATTATCGGTTTCGTGGCTGCCATCGTCGGTAAGGTTATGTAATTTAGAGGTAAATTGTGGAAAGATTGGTAACACAATTTGCGAGTGCTGAGGCTCACGCAGCTGATAAGGCTGACTTGTTTGGCTCTTTGGGAATCGACTGGAAGCTGTTGATCCTGCAGTCAGTAGCATTTTTGATACTACTGTTTGTGTTGAGCAAATGGGTGTATCCGCCACTGGCAGCGATGCTGGACAAGCGTGAAAAAGATCTTCGAACGGCCGAAAAAGCTGCCAAATCAGCGCGTGAAAATGCTGATAAGACTGAGAAAATGATCAACGCCTCGATGCGCAAAGCGCGAGCGGAAGCACGCGACATCGTTGCGTCGGCGAGGAACGAGGCAGCGGAAATCGTTGAAGCTGCGGCTAAGAAAGCCGAAGCGCGAGCCGAGGGCATCATCGAGGCGGCTCGGACGGAGATCGCTGGCGAAGTTGCGGCTGCGCGCCAAGCGTTGCATAACGAAACATTGCAACTAGTGGCTGAAGCAACTGGCACCTTAGTGAACGAGAAATTGGACGCTAAAAAGGACGGCAAATTGATCGAGAAAGCTTTGAAGGAGGCGCGCTAATGCCTGCACGAACGTCGCGTCGTAAATTGGCTCGGTATGTGGCTGAACGATTGTTAGACAACGATACGAAAGTTATTGACGAAGTAGCGGCGCTACTCAGCCATGAAAATCGTCAGCGTGAAGTCGACTTGTTGGTGCGTGATATTCAGACAGAACTGGCGGAGCGTGGCTTAACGGTGGCGACGGTTGAATCAGCGCGAGCATTGACGGATGAGGCGCGTTCGGCTATCATGACGCTACTCAAGAAACCTCAGACGGTTGTTCAATTGAGCGAAGTTGTTCGCCCAGAACTCATCGGCGGCTTCAAGCTACGGACGCCAACCGCAACGCTGGACGCGACGATTGCCAAGAAATTAAACGACTTGCGGGCGAAGAAAATCTAGGAGGAAAAATGAGCAAGATTGATGTGACAGAACTAGCCAAAAGCCTGCGGGAAAAAATCGCGCAGCTGGAGGCGACGGAAGGATTAGAGGACGCTGGTGTGGTCATCCGGGTTGGTGATGGTGTGGCGTGGGTTCACGGCCTCAGCAAGGCCGGCTATAGTGAGGTGCTTGAGATCGAGACCGATGGTGGGACGGTTGAGGCATTTGCACTAAACCTGATGGAAGATGAAATTGGTGCAGTGATCCTCGGTGGTGAAGAGCGCGTCAAGGCTGGCGCCCAGGTGCGCCGCAAGGGCGTGGTGCTGGACGTGCCAGTTGGCGAGGAGCTGCTCGGCCGCGTGGTTGACCCGCTCGGTCGGCCGCTTGATGGCGGACCAGTTATCAAGACCAAAAAACGTGGGCTGATTGAGCGACCAGCCATCGGCGTGATGGGCCGTAAGTCGGTGCATGAGCCGCTGATGACCGGTATCATGTCAATTGATGCCATGTTCCCAATCGGTCGCGGGCAGCGTGAGCTGATCATCGGTGACCGCCAGACTGGTAAGACGGCCATTGCCATCGACACCATGATCAACCAGGCACGGCAAAAGACCGGTGTGGTGAACGTCTACGTGGCGGTTGGACAGAAATTATCAAAGATTGCCCGGCTGGTTGACCGTCTCAAAGAAGAAGGCGTGATGGAGCAAACCATCGTGGTGGCGACCAGCCCGTCAGATGCAGCTTCCCTGCTGTACCTGGCGCCGTATGCCGGTACCGCCATGGGCGAATATTTCCGTGACAACGGCGGCCACGCGCTGATGATTTATGACGATTTGACCAAGCACGCGGTGGCCTACCGCCAGATGTCGCTCTTGCTGCGCCGTCCACCGGGACGTGAGGCCTACCCGGGCGATGTCTTCTACCTGCACTCTCGCCTGCTGGAACGTTCAGCCAAGCTGTCAGACGAATTGGGCGCTGGCTCACTAACCGCCCTGCCGATCATCGAGACGCAGGCTGGCGACATCTCGGCGTACATCCCGACCAACGTGATCTCCATCACCGACGGTCAGATTTTTCTAGAGACTGACTTGTTCTACCAAGGTATTCGCCCGGCTATCTCTGCTGGTCTATCGGTCTCCCGCGTCGGTGGTGCTGCCCAGACTAAGGCGGTCAAGTCAGTCGGCGGTAACTTGAAGCTCGGTCTTTCACAGTTCCGTGAATTAGCGTCATTTGCACAATTTGGCTCGGATCTGGATGATGCGACCAAGGCGCAAATTGATCGCGGCCAGCGCCTAACTGAGCTGCTAAAACAGTCGCAATATCAGCCGATGAGCGTGTGGGAACAATTTGTCAGCATCCACGCAGTAACCAGCGGTGCCTTTGACGATGTGCCGGTCGCTAAAATTAAGGAAGCACAAGCTGTCCTACTGACACAACTTTGGAAAAATAATAAAAACGCAATGCGTGAACTTAATAAGGGCGATAAGCCAACCGACGAGCAGCTCCAGGTCATCGACGAGGCAACCCAAGTGGCAGCGAAAGGCTTTGAGGAGTAATCCATGCCGAGTACTCGTGCGCTGAAAAATCGCATTCGCTCGGTGGATTCGACCAAGCAGATCACCAAGGCGATGCAGCTCGTGGCCGCCAGCAAGATGCGCCGTTCGCAAGAGGCGGACAAGGCTTCAGCTCCCTACACTATGGCAGCCGAGGAGCTGCTGAGTTACCTGGCCAGCCAAGGTGCGACTGATAATCACCCGCTGTTTAAGCGCCGCAAAATTACCAAGCGCCTAATTATCGTCATCGCCAGCGACAAAGGCCTGGCTGGTGCGTATAACACCAACGTCTTGAAGAAATATCTGGAGTTACTGAAGCGTGATGACGAGCGCGGCATTGAGAATCTGACTTTGACGGTTGGCCGCCGGGCTTCGCAGTTCGCCTCGCGCCTGAAAGACACTGAAGTGGTCGGTAGTTATGATAATTTGCCAGACCAACCGACGGGGCTGACCTTTCACACGATTTTAAACACCGCCATCAGTATGTTTGAGAATGGTGAAGTTGACGCGGTGACGCTGGTATATACGCGTTTTGTGAATAGTATGGTGCAGACAGCAGAACTGTCACGGTTGTTACCAGCGGGAACCAAAGCATTAATTGACCCAAGTGAAGTTTCAAATACGGTTTCTGACGCCAAGTACGAGCCAAGTATCCCAGAGGTACTGGATGCCGTAGCCTACCGTTTAACGGGCGCGCGACTGTTTCAGGCATTGCTGGACGCCCGTGCTAGTGAGCACTCCATGCGGATGATGGCCATGAAGAATGCAACGGATAATGCGTCTGACCTAGTGGACGATTTGACTTTGGCGATGAACAAGGCTCGTCAGGGTGCGATTACCCAGGAATTGGCAGAGATTTCTGGCGGTGTGGAGGCGATGGAACAATGATAAAGGAGAACAAGATGGCAAAAGATTTAGGAAAAATTATTCAAATTGTTGGCGTGGTGGTCGATGTGGAATTTCCGCGCGATGTTAAACTGCCGGCAATTTATGACGCATTGCATGTCAAGAATGGCAAGGAGACGTTGGTACTGGAAGTAGCACAGCACCTTGATGAACGCACGGTGCGAACGATCGCTCTGTCGTCAACTGACGGCTTGGCTCGCGGTGCGGAAGTGGTGGCGACTGGTGCGCCGATTTCTGTGCCGGTGGGCGCTGAGACTCAGGGACGCATGTTTAACGTGGTTGGTGAAGCGATTGACGAAAAGCCGCAGCCAAAGGGTAAACTAGCACCAATTCACCGCCCTGCTCCGGATCTTTCCGAGCAGTCAAACAAGACGGAAATTTTGGAAACTGGAATTAAGGTTGTCGACCTCATTGCACCGCTGGCCAAAGGTGGTAAAGCTGGTCTGTTCGCCGGTGCTGGTGTCGGTAAAACCGTCCTGATCACCGAGCTGATCAACAACATTGCCAAGTTCCACTCTGGTAACTCGGTGTTTGCCGGCGTTGGTGAGCGTACTCGCGAAGGAAATGACTTGTACTACGAGATGGAAGAGGCTGGCGTGCTAGACAAGACCTCGCTGGTGTTTGGTCAGATGAACGAGCCACCTGGAGCACGTCTGCGTGTGGCGCTGTCAGGTCTGGCAATGGCTGAAGCGTTTCGTGACGAAGGTAAAGACGTGCTGCTGTTTATCGACAATATTTACCGCTACACCCAGGCTGGTGCTGAGGTGTCGGCGCTGCTTGGTCGTTTGCCAAGCGCCGTGGGTTATCAGCCAAACTTGCAGCAGGAAATGGGTGCTTTACAAGAGCGTATTACCTCAACGAAAAAGGGATCGATCACCTCTGTTCAGGCAGTCTATGTGCCAGCTGACGACTTGACCGACCCAGCGCCAGCGACGACGTTTGCTCACCTGGACGCGACCATCGTGATGAACCGTGCTTTGACGGAAATTGGTATTTACCCGGCCGTCGATGTGTTGGATTCCAGCTCTAATTCGCTCGACCCAGAAATTGTCGGTGAGGAACACTACCGCGTGGCGCGCGAAGTCCAGCGGGTGTTGCAGCAGTACAAAGAACTGCAGGATATCATCGCCATCCTCGGTATGGAAGAATTGTCGGACGACCAGAAGCAGATCGTTGCTCGGGCTCGCCGCATCCAGCGCTTCCTAGCCCAGCCATTCCACGTGGCTGAGAAATTTACTGGTAACCCAGGTGTATACGTCAAGTTGGAAGACACTATTCGCGACGCTGCCGACATCTTGGCTGGTAAATACGACGACAAGCCAGAAAGCTGGTTCTACATGGTGCAAGGCACTTTGGCCGACCAGGTAGCTCGCGACGCTGAAGCAGCAAAGCAACCAGAGGCAAAGAAGGACTAGCCTGATGAATTTGAAGCTGGTAACGCTCGGTGGTGTCAAGCTGGATGAGATGGTCTACTCGGTGACTATCCCGACGATTGACGGCGAAATTTCGGTGCTGCCGAGCCACGAGCCGCTAGTGACGGTGGCGAGGGATGGCGTCATCACTGTCCGCCGCACCAAGGAGACGCAGGAAGAAGAATTCTTCGCTATCTCTGGCGGTGTGGTAGAGATTGATCAAACGGGCGTGCGGATTTTGGTTGACGAGGCTGACCATGGTGACGACATCATCGAGGCAGAAACCCAGGCGGCACTAGAGCGAGCCATTGCAGCCCGCAACAACGCCGACGACCAAATAGAGCGCGAGAAAGCCAAACAGCTCATCGACCGACACTTAGTGCGGCTAAAGGTGGCTGATTTGCAGCGGCATAAGCGACGACGCTAATTACATCGCCACTAAGGAGCCTAACATCAGACTCCTTGGGCTATGTCTTGTTTGAGATTTTCGATCGATGTTTGCATAATACTAGCGGTATCGCGGGGAAATAGATTAGAGATATCCTCTTCGTATGGCTTAATAAAATGCTCAATAATAAGTTCGGGAATTAACATTTGCTGACCGTCATTATTAGATTGACCGCTCATTGAATAAACACAGCACTCAATATCTCGTCCGAATTGACCGATTGATGTTGGGTCGTCTTTGTCTGTCGATAGAAATTTTTCAGTGTCAATACACCACGGTTCGGTATTGATAGTAAACGCAAAGTTCTTTATCTGTGCGTCGTTCATTGTATATGGCTCTGGGAGGCTGTGAAAATAGTGCATAGTAGCGAGTGCGGTACGGGCGATAAGTCGCGCTTTTTCCTCAGGTAGTGTCGTTTCGCGGTATGCATCAACTAGACTGTCGCAACTACGCACGCCCTGTATGAAATCACTAATAACCGCCACCTTACCATTTTCGAGATGAGCAATGCCTCTTGGTTCAAAGGTGCGGATTGCTTGAGGATGTTGTAGGCTATTAATGGCTTGCATTGTGGTAATGTCTTTCACGGCTGTACGAGAGGTAAGATATGGCTTGATTGCCCAAGGCTGAGTTACGAGGGGTATGTCTGAGCAATACAATGTTGCGTCATGAAACCCAACCTTATTGATGCTGTTACGACGACCTTCTGCGTAATCATCACGAGGCGTTAGTTCTATGTCGAGCTGCTCTAACGGTATGCCGAGTCGGTCAGTGCCGAATAGAGCGATGTTTCCTCGAGGTAGTCGAGCCACCTGATTTGATAGGTCACGCATATCACCAACGGCGATTGGTGTTGTGAGTGAATATCCTTCGAACTGGCGCATCTTTTGTATTATATCATATAATCTATATTTTTTCAAGCAATTTGCGTATAGCACTAAGACTCTAATTAACACTGATCTAAATAGCGACGTCTTCCGTCGTCTCTTCTCTGTCTTCAGCGATACCAAAAGTAACAGCCACGAATAGAGACAGAACTACTACAAACCCTGAGATAATGGCGATAGCTTTTGATGTTTCAAATGAAATAGCGTTATTTGTATACACGGATAATGTTGAAAAGGTCTCTATGTCGCTAAAATCAGGCATTGCAAGGCCGCAGATAAATAATGAGATTGACATGACGATAAAGGAAACACGTACTATTGTGGTGAGATGGTCTTTTGATGCATGGCGTTTTTTCACTTGTCGGGAGATGATTGCAAGACAGATACAGCTAACGATAAGCGCCCACGGGCCAAGTAGTGCTAGTACCCAACCGCCGACGCCAGTAATGAATCCACGTGCGAGCGAGAACCAGATAGCACTTGCCCATAATGCTATGACGATCCATCTGTCTATAGTCTGTTGTTTTTGTAGTTTTTGTTTTTTTGTTGTCATGTCAATAAGTATAATGTGGACGATCGTTGTGTGCAAGTATTGATCGCACCTCGTCGGTCGTCTTAGTGTGCATCAGCTGGTCGCGCAGTTCCTTGGCGCCGTCGAAGTCGCGGATGTAGATTTTGAAGAAGCGTTTGAGGGTTTCGTAGGGGCGGCCGAGGGTTGATTGGTAGTGGTCAAAGAGGTCAAGGTGGTAGTATAGTAAGGCAATTAGTTCAGACTTGTGATGAATAGTTGAACTGTCCTCTGTCTCGGAGGACTCTTTACGGGTGGCTTCGCCAGCCCGTGGCGTTCGGCTGACGGGGCTTGACGCGCCCGTCACAGCTTCCTCGACTGAGGATAGTTTAACTGCCCTCCTAAAGCAAAACGGATCGCTGAAAATGCCCCGCCCGATCATGATGCCGTTGAGGCCTGGGTGAGCTCTAGCTAATTCTTCACCATGGGCGCGGTCGCGGATATCGCCGTTGATAGTCAAGAGAGTTTGCGGAGCGATTTCATCGCGTAGTTTGACGATGTCGTCGATAAGCTCGTAGTGCGCTGGAACTTTGCTCATCTCCTTTTTGGTGCGGAGGTGGATGGTCAGGTTGGTGAGGTCCTGCGCCAGTAGCGTGCTCAGCCATTCTTTCCACTCGTCAACGCGTGAATAGCCCAGCCGAGTCTTCACACTAACTGGCAGCCCAGCAGTTTTAGCAGCGGCGATGGCAGCAACCGCTACGTCGGGTCGGCGAATCAGCGCTGCTCCCCCGCTTTTGATGGCGGATTTGGCGGGACAGCCCATGTTGATATCAATGCCGTCAAAGCCGAGCTTTATGCAGTGAGCGGCAAATTGCTCCATGTCGCCTGGCTCACCGCCCCAGATTTGGGCGACTAGTGGATGTTCATCGTCGGTTTTGACGAGTCGCCCAGCGATGGCTTTGTCACCAGCATGTACCCAGCCGGTCGCATTGGCAAATTCGGTGAAAAACACGTCGGGCGCGCCCGCCCTTTTCACGACATGGCGAAATACCACGTCAGTGACGGCTTCCATGGGTGCCAAGATGAAAAATGGCTGCGGTAGATTGTCCCAAAATGATGTCATCTCTGTTATTTTACCATACAAAGGAGAAAACCCCTCACTCTCGCCTTTGAGAATGAGGGGCGTTGGTGGGCTCAAGCGGTTCTGCTCGGAGTTGATCTCGACGGTGAGAAAAACTGCCACGAGTGAATCTCGCGAACCCGGGGGGAGAGATGACACGCCATTGTGCCATCTCAGTGGATGTGACGGGAGTCGAACCCGCGAGACGGTGGACTTCGAATGTCCTGTCTCCCTACCTGGCACACCCTGACCATTCTGTGTTGAAAACATTGGTCTTCTCGATGTAGCGGTATACACCCGCTTTGGTTTGTCGTACGCCATTGGACCACAAAACAAAGCTGAGAAGTCAATGAAACTCGGGCGGAGTGGTGGAAACACCCAAGTTTTTTCGCTTACATACGGCTTCACACGGGTGATGAGGTCGTGTGATTGCGCATGCAACCGCGAAGCGGACACAGCGGGACTCGAACCCGCAGCCTCCCATTGCGTCGACACCGTTGTCGACGCGGGCGCTCTGCCGATTAGAGCTATATGTCCTGTGATTCTTTTCTGGGCTACCAGCTGGGCGAATCACCCCAGGGGCGGACAGACGCCCTTTACTGACCGCGGAGGTCAGTGGTTTCGGGGTCGCACAAACCCCGACTGTCGTATTTGTGTGGTGTTACACCATGAAATGCCCGCAGTATGGGCATTTAAACTGCGTACCGGCATCTCCAGGACGCCTATACGCAACATGGTGGTTTCTACCACTGCATGTCATTGCAGTGGTATAATCTCCGTAGCTATACATTGATGCTACGGGATAAGAGAAAAACACCAAGGGTCTCACCCCCTCTCTGCCGCGAGTTGCGGCGATAGAAAAAGAGCTAACCCCCTTTCAGCCCATGCTTTTGTGCGAAGCATGACCAGGGTTTGATATCATTTGCGATATCTCACCAGGGTTAGCTCCACGAACAAAAGCTAATGAATATCATAACACGAACTGTAAAAAATAGCAACAATATATGGAAAATAATTACCTTTCCTCTGTTAATAAGTCCTTTTCGAACTGCACCATACCTTTATAGTCTGCGGAATACCCAGAGATGTCTGGCAGGTCCAGAGTGGTGATTTTTCGCCAGACGACGCCGATGAGCCGCGCAAATTCAGCTAATTCCTCCTCGGAGAACGTATCTTCCAGGCTGAGGATATCGCCAGTTTTCATGTCCGGCTCGACGAACTGTAGGCGGGCGCCGGTGAAGCTGAAATTGCCATAATCACGCGATGTTTTGACTAGTAACTGATAGAACATCAGTTGCTGGCGGTATTTGTGGAGCTTGATTTTTTCATAGTCAGATGTTTCCTTCCAGGAGTGCGATGGCTTACCGGTCTTGTAGTCGGTGACGTAGATAGTCTTCGCGGTTTTGTCTATATCGACCAGGTCTAGCTTTCCTGTCAGCTGCGCTTGGTCGACGAAGGAATTTTGATTGGCAAAATTAAGTTCAGCCAGCTGTTGCTGGGTGAAGCTGCTCTGTTTGGCGTCCAGAAAAGCGGTCAAGACTGACTGGCCTTTTTCGGTGAACAGTTTGGTGTCATCTGGTGACAGATGTTGCGCTGCTAAGGTTTGAGTATACAAACGCATAATCTCTGGGCGTGGCGGCAAGTTTCCGTCCGCGACGAACCTATCGTGCAGTTGTTGTAGGCAGGTGTGAACAGCGGTTCCATAGGCAGCGGATGGGCTTTTGGCTTGCGGAAAATGAAGCAAATTATTTAACAAAAATCCTTGAGGTCCGCCATGTGAGACGTCGAGGAAATTGTTTAGATGGGTGGCGGACAGTTTGTAGTGCTGTAAGATTGGTGCCAAGACTTCCTGTAGGGTTGTGCCGTGTGGTTCAGTCAGTCTGGCGCGCCAGTCGGTGAGCAGTGACTCGGTTGCGTCAGCAGTCTCGGAGGTATCAATGGTTGACGTATCTAGCTGTAGAGAGCTTAGGAAACTGGCGATCAAATTGTCTTTGCCACCAGTGTCTGTGAGGCTGTGACTGATGTGTAGGGTTTGCTTGGCGCGAGTCATGGCGACGAAGAATAGACGTAGGCGCTCGTCGTAGTTGTTGCCTGCCGGCTGGAGCTGTAGGTTAGCTGGATAGCGGATGAGCCGACTGCGCGCACGGACTTTCTCGCCCCATATGTTGTCAGTTGCGCCGATGATGAATACGTGCGGAAATTCCAAGCCCTTTGATTTGTGGGCGGTCATGAGATTGATCGAGCCTGATTTGTGCTCGGCGGCTGGCCTGATGCTGGTGAGTCGAGTCTTAGTCAGATGGTGGAGATCGATGAACTGGAGAAGCTGCGTCAAGGTTGGCGTTGCTTCGGTGTAGTGGTCACGTAATTTCTGGCGCAAGGTGCGCAGCGCTTCTAGGGTGGTGAGGTAGGCTTCCGGGTCTGACTGTAATTTTCCTGGTGAAAAGTAGTAGGTATAGAGGGCGCGGTTGGTGGCGGTTTCAGTGAGCCCTAGTAGCTCGTCGATGTGCTCTTCGAGCGTGAGGTTGGGAACATTTTTGGCTTGTTCTAGTAGCCACTGAGCCAATGGTTCGAACGTTGTTTGGGTGAGCATGGCTTCCAGCCAGAACTGTCGGTTGCGCCAGGCAGCTAGGCTTAATTTCCAGATGTCAGTGGCGGCGAAGTCAAATGCTGGATGCGCCAGTAGCTCTGGCAGTAAGCTGTTGGCGTTGGTTAGGTCGTTATTGTGAAGTGAGATGACGATGCGGGCTACGAGCTCCAGCGCTTTGATGCTGTCTAGTTCCAGGATATCGTCATGATGCTCATAGTTGACGCTGATGTTATTTTGATAGAGGTGAGGTAATAATTCAATCAGTTCATGATGCCGGCGGGATATGACGGCGATGTCTTCGGGCGGCGTGCCTGAGGTGATGAGATGTGCAATTTGCTTAGCGATGCCCGCCCTTTCATCCAGCGGCGTCATGAAACGACTAAGGTTCACGGTGGCGCCTGATGATGAAGCGTGGGCGGTGAGTTGTTTGGATAGGTCGGAGATGGTGTTTTCCAGGCGGTCGCTACCTTGGGTGATGACGCTGCGGGCGGTGGTGAGGATTTGCTCTGCCGAACGGTAGTTGTCGGTCAGGACGATGACGGCTGGGTCATGATAGTGCTGACGGAAGCGCTGGATATTGCCGACATTGGCGCCTTGGAAGCTGAAGATGGCCTGGTCGTCGTCGCCGACTGCCATGATGTTTGGCTCAGGCTCGTCGCCAGTCAGATTAAATAATAGTTGTAGTTGTGCTAGGTTGGTGTCCTGAAATTCGTCAACCATGATGAACTGGTATTGCTCTTGGAGGTTGGCGCGCAGATCTGGCTGGTGTTTGCAGGCATCTAGCACATTTAAAATCATGTCGTCATAGTCAAACAATCCGCGCTGTGTCAGCGCACTGCGGTACTGGTCGTACACGTGAGTGACGGCACGCAGCCTGGCGATTGACTCGCTGTCCTTTAAGACAAACTCCCCTGCTGCATTCTTCTTGCACCACGCATTTTTCCAGGCGGTGATGGGTTTTGTGCTGTCATTTTCCAAGGCTTCTTGTGCGGCATTGGCCATGCTGAGTGCTAGTGCATTGGCGTACGGTGTGATGGCTGCTGGCAGAGGCTGCGGGGTGATAGCTGCTGCTATTTCTGCAACATTGGCAAACGCCGGGATAGTTGATTTTTTGATGGTGGTTTGGAAAAGCTGCGTGATGGCCTCAGAAATTTCTGTGATTGTTTGCTCCACATCGTCCAAAATATGTTGTATTTCTTCAGAGGCCAGGCCGTTGCTTTTGAACTCGGAAATGGTTTTGAGCGTTTCTTTGAGGTAGATAAATTCATCATTATTTTTGGCGTTGAGCGGATTATCCCAATCCATACCTTCGAAAATTTCTTGCAGGATTTGTTGCTGTGTCAGTTCGTCAGTCGGCTGCCGATCTGCGCCGCGGAAGAAATATTGTCGGTTGGTGTTAATAATTTCTGAGCCAAAGCTATGAAACGTATGAATGGCGACCTTGTAGGCATCTTCGCCGATGATTTGCTGCAAGCGCTGGCGCATGTTCACCGCACCCGAATCAGTAAACGTTAAGCATAAGATATTGCTTGGCAAGGTGTCAGTTTGGCGCAATATGTGAGCAGCTCGCATGCTCAAGAGCTCAGTTTTGCCAGTGCCAGGACCTGCGATAACCAACAACGGTCCGTGAATTTTGTCGACAGCAGAACGTTGATTGGCGTTGAGGCTGGCGTAGCGTGTAGAAAAATCCATACTTACAGTATACGCGTGCGATTGAAAATGGTAAAATAAAGCCATGAAGCCTACAGTGACCGCGTCGGAGTTGGAAGCATTAATCAGCGAAGCGTTTGATGTTGATGTCTCAGTAAAGCGATTTATCTTGCCGTTGGCTGATGTTGGCCGTACGGCCCAAGCGACGGTATTTATGGCATCGAACAATCAGTTGCTACTCTATTTGCGCGCGTCGTCTAACATGACGCTGGCGGATGTCAAGAAAATAGCAGTGCGCATGGGACTCAGGTTGGACGAGTTCTATCCGCCTAAATACCAACCGGATTATTTTGATATCCTTGGTCGTCAAAAATTTCAAGAAGTATTCCCTGGCATGACAGTACAGTCCGAGGAGGATTTGATTTTCTACCGAACCTTGGCGCCATATAACCCTGCCCTGGCAGTGGTTTCAGAGATCAAAAATGGTGAAATCCATCAGTTTGATCCTGACGTTCACGGCGAATGGCGAGTGGGCGCACGGTTTGCCTACAGAAAGGTCCGCGCCAAGTAATGAACGGCTATTGGGAAATTATTCGTCGTAATTTGTTTTCGCCGATTGTTATTGCGATTTTCCTGCTAGCGGGCGCGCTGATTTATGCTCGGGAGTACCGCGATGCGTGGTTCATCTCAGTGGTGATTGTGGTAAATTCGTTGATTGGTATCATCCAGGAAATTCGCGCCAAACGGGCACTCAAGAAACTAGAGTTGATGAGTCAACCGCGAGCGCGGCTGTTGTCGGCTGATGGTTCTGTGACGGAAGTGGCATATGATGCCTTGCAGGTTGGCGACAAAATTCAACTGATCGCTGGTGATGAAGTGCCAGCAGACGTGGAGATGTTGGAGGTCAAAGGCTTGGAATTAAACGAAAGTATGTTGACTGGCGAATCGGCGGCCGTCGAAAAAAGTGTCGGCAACACGGCTTGGGCGGCGACCACTGTCTTGGCTGGCTCTGGCGAAGCTCGCGTGACGGCAGTTGGTGCGGACACGAAAGCTGGTGCCATCAGCCAAGTGCTGAAGCAGTACAAGCCAGAATTGACCCCCCTGCAACGAGCAATTCAACGAGCCATCAGCTTTTTGACGTTTGGTGCCTTTGGGCTGGCAGCGTTGATATTCATCGCCTATATGACGTCTGGTCAGGACTCGGTGCAGATATTAAAAACCATCACCTCGGCGGCCGTGACGGTTGTGCCAGAGGGTTTGCTGCTGGCAAGTTCATTGCTCTTGGCGTTTGGTTCGATCAAGTTAGCACAAGCTAGAGTTTTGCCGCAAAAACTGTCAGCTATCGAGGCCATGGCGCTGCTCAATTTGTTGTGTGTCGATAAAACCGGTACGCTCACCAGCGACGAAGTGACGTTGGAAAAAATCGTTGCTTTGGGTAGTGGTGATCAATCAGATGAAACGCTTTCGGGGATTGTTGCCTTGATCGCTGAGCAAACTAGTGGCGGTAATATCACTGGCCAAGCCATCTTGGAAGCAGCGACGCCGCTCAAGGACGCCAAGATTATTGACGTTATGGCGTTCTCGTCTGCGCGCAAAATGGCGGGTTTGCGGTTTGAGTCTGAGGGTAGAACTCGCACGGTTGTCATGGGCGCACCAGAGTTTGTTACAGAGTTGGCGCCAGTTGATGAAATGGGTCAGCGTCAAATTAACGAATGGGCTGATGCGGGTCTGCGCGTGCTGCTGCTGGCTGAATTTGATGATTCTCGGAGCGCTTTGAAGGACTTGCCTGCTGGGTCTGGCCGTGCCATCGGTGCGGTGATTTTGCGTAATTCGCTGCGCGATGGTGTTCAGAAAACCGTTCAATTTTTGCAAGATCAAGGTGTCAGTATCCGGGTGATATCTGGCGACAACCCACGGACGGTGCAGTTCATCGCCTCGGCGGCTGGCATCAATAATTCTGACAAAGCCATCACCGGTGCGGCGCTAGCTGCGTTGAGTGACAAAGATTTTATCAAGGCGGCTGACGAACACGTCATATTTGCCCGAGTGCATCCAGAGCAAAAGGAGCGGTTGATTGCGCATTATAAAAATCAGGCCCTGTTCACTGGTATGGTCGGTGACGGTGTCAATGACGCGCTGGCGCTCAAAAAGGCTGACCTTGGCGTGGCTATGCACGCGGGCGCACCAGCGTCGCGTCGCGTCTCAGATATTATCCTGTTGAATAACTCATTCACCTCTTTGCCACTTGGTATGCGGCTAGGCAACCGAATTATGCAAGCGATTGAAGTGATCGCTACCCTGTTCTTCCACAAAATTATCTATGGCGTGGTTCTGTTAATGTGTACGCTGTCGTTGGGCATGCTTTATCCATATCAGCCGCGTCACATCACCTTTATGAATATTTTCCTGGTGACGCTGCCAACCCTGATGTGGACATTTTTCCCGCCTGTGCCAAACCACCGCATCAATCCTCGCCTGTTTTGGCGTCATACGCTGATGAACGTGATACCCATCGCGCTGATCACAGGACTGACAGTGGCGTTTACCTATTGGATCGGCTCCACTATCTTCCCTGATCGTCCAGAGGAAGTTGCCACCATGACGGTGCTGACGGCAACGTTTTATGGCGTTTATCTGGTATTTTTGGTCGGACCAATGTTGGGCGTCACCTTGACGCGCAACGCTAGAAAAGCACGCCTGTTGTACATGCTGGCAGTGAGTATTGTGGCGGCCGGTAGCTTTGGTATCGGTCCACTCCGCCGATTCTTTGACTTTACCAAACCAGACATCATCGTCCTGTTGCCAGCGCTTGGTGTTATCGTCCTGGCGGCAATCTTACAGTGGTGGCTCGCACTGCGCGCTGGCATAAAAGTCAGATCTTCGCGGTCTTAATGCGGCATCTTGTCCAAAACCACCAGATTCTCAATGTGTGGTGTGCGCGGGAAGAAATTGTAACCCTGATGATGCACAATGTGATAGTTCTCGCTGAGCAAAGCAACGTCTCGAGCTTGGGTAACGGGGTTGCAACTCAGGTAGACGATTCGCGGCGGTAATTGTTCCAATAAGCGGTCGATGACGTCTGTATGCAAGCCAGCACGTGGCGGATCGACGATGATGAGATTGTCAGGGTGAATATAATCAAGGGCCTGCTCACTGGCCGCCAAGACGGCTTTGGTATTATTTTCGCGTCCCAAAGCGTGAATATTTCGCTGCATTTCCTGGACGGCATGTTCGTTAATTTCTACCAAAGTGACATGTTCTCCGCCGATAGTGAGGCCGATAGTGCCAACACCCGAATACATATCAACAGTTGATAGAGCGTTATTTGACTCTACTGACGCGGTACGAATCCACGCTGCCATGTCGGTGAGTGCCTGCTCATACACTGGCAAATTGACCTGGAAAAATCCTTCGGCAACATAGCGAAACGGAACGTCTAGTATCTCGTCAGTGAGAACGGTGTCGCCAAACGCCGCTAGCCGTTCGGTGATGACGCTGGCGGGGCTTTTGGGGTTAGAATAGATGATTTCGCCGCCTTGGGCTGACAGTGCGGCTGCTTCTTCGGCGGTGATGATATTTTCCAGGCGGTCTTTGAGGTACAATTGCCAAATGCACTTTCCTGACTGGTTGCATCTGATGAGCACTGTTTTGAGGTTGCGTGCGGTGACTGGTTTAGTGCGAAGTAAATCGCGAATTTCTACGGCTAACGTGTTGATATCGGGACGAGCGAGTGAGGTACCGTCGACGGTGATTTTACCCTTTGAGCTGCGCCGGAAAAACGCCAGATCAAGCATGTCAATTCCTGAGTCTGGGTCTGTGTCACTGTACCAGCTGTATTCAACTTTGTTACGATACGCCAATTGCTGCTCGTCCGTATAGACTGTCGGCGCAGTTGGCAAGGTAACGTGATGTAGCCTAAACGCTTCGGCGATTAGCTGGGCTTTGTACTGCTGCTCTGCTGAAAAGTTCATGATCTGCCAGGGACTGGTGCTGAGGTAACTGTCTGGATCGACCGGAGTGATGCGCTCAGGACTGGCGTGATGGACCTCAGTTACGACGCCTTCGACGAGCTTTGATTTTTTCTTGGTCACCCTGATAGTCACTTGTTCGCCTGGCAATCCACCCCATACAAATGCTTTACGGCCATCTGCCAGCGTGCCGATGGTCTGGCCGCCGCCCACGATGTTTTCCAGGGTTAACGTTGCAGTTTGCGCTTTCTTCATTGCCCTATTGTACCCCAAACCAGGCGCATTTGGAAAATGACCAAACGCTAGGGCAAGGTATGATTAGAAATCGCAATTTTCAGCCGCTGGCGCTGGCGTGTTCCACCACATTGCCAGAATGCCTTTTCCGACGCGACATTTGGTGCCGTTAGCTCGGTACATCAGTAGCCCATAGCGATTGTCGGGGCTTTTGTTGACGGTGTATTCGTAGTGCTTACCGCGCCAGTCTGTCGGTAATTCTTTGAGATATTTTGGTACTAACAGCGGGTTGAGTTCGCCAGCGTCGCATGTGCGGTTGGTTGCTGAGCTGTATTTACTACAGGACGCAGGCCACGGATATTCTCCATTTTGACTGTAATATTCTTCGACGGCATTCTGGATGGTTAATAATTCAGTCTTGCTCTCATTGTTAATGGCGTCTTCTCGAGCGGTGCGCCACGCCAGACCACCGAGGGTCATCAAGATGCCGAGGACCAAGACGACCACCAATACTTCGACGATTGTAAAACCATAGTGCTTATGCATAGTTTGATTATACGGCGGCGTTGGCGGATTGGCAAGCTTGGTATCTCTGCCCTGATGTGGTACAATGTTACACGTAGTTGCGCTCACACGCGTTGCTCATATTGGGCCGTCGCCAAGTGGTAAGGCACCAGGTTTTGGTCCTGGCATTCGGGGGTTCGAATCCCTCCGGCCCAGCCACATGGAATTTTCTCTAAACCCACCATCAAATTATATGGCGGGTTTAGCTTTATAACAGATACGGCATTGTTGCCAGCTCGGAGGTTCAACACTAGCTTATTGTATATCATATCCTTCAATAATATCGGTGGTTGAAAGTATAGTTTCCAGATAAGAATTGACGAGTTCAATAAACTCTTTGTGGGTTGGTCTTGCGGTGTCGTTTTTAATTGATGACACTCTAGACATTAAAATAAAAGAAAGGAAATTATTTTATGAAAGATCGCAAAACGTATAAAATATTAACTTGGCGTAGCTTTTTCTTCCCGATCACCATTTTTATATTGGCAAGACAGAGGGTGTTCTGTTGCGTTGCATGAGTGCCAATTTAATGTTATTTGGATGGATTGGCGATTTGCTATATATGGATAAAACTTTTGATGAAACAATGGCGAAGTGTGGCTATATAAATACCGCAATTCGTAATGAAAAAGACTAAAAATAATTTGTTGGGCTAACATTTTTTCTATTTTGCTTTACCTCTGTTTTGCTAACTGTTTTTATTGGCTTGTTGGGTATAAATAATTGCCGTTTTTTAATGTCGGCGATTATTTAGTTGAGTGGTGCGTTTACGGTCTTCCTGATAAATGATTTGTTGCTATAAGAGGGCTCTCTTCTTTGGTGGTTCTGATATATCTTTCGCCGTTTGGGTCATAAGATATTTTAGTGTCTTGATTACTGGTGTCGGTAGCCGACTCTTGCGTTGGAATATCGTTGTTTTGGAATCTTGATTATCGCTCATTTTTTGTACATCATTGTTTAGTATTTATTATGTCTTTTATCTTAAAATTTACCACATTTGACTTGGTGGCTTTATTAATAATGAAATGCTAAGTTTTGATGGGAGTGAGGCATAACTTGGATTACATGATATTCATTGGCTTACTTTTATATTAAATTTAATGAATAATCAAACAAGGCTGTTTTCGATTTCTGAATATTTCAACTCAATCCTAGCATGCTGTTTCTAGTTCGTAAAAAGTATACGTGCTGGCTATGGTCTGGTAAAACTTATAGCTAATATTCCTCTTCTGTATTTAGATTGTACTTGGCTATAATATTACAAGTGATACTTGACAGACTTTCTCTTAATACTTTATGAAATTCTAAAAAATCTTCCCTGGTAAATACCCAATCAGACTCTAATCTGTGAACTATGTCATGCCTAAGCTCAATCAATTCCTTAAGTTTATTATAATTTTCTATACTAGTTGATTCTTCTATTATGCTTTTGATGTCCAAATATGCACGACTCTTGTATATTTTCCTAACATTTTTCAAATTTTGAAAATTTACATTGTTAATGAAAGAGTTAATTATTTCTGATGTGCCTAAATTTTTATTATCAGATAATGTTTGTGTGATTCTTGCCAATATGCCTTCATCATAGTTCGCTAGCACTCTAAATGTTTCCTTGAAATAAAATTCAAGTATCGCAACAAGCATTGGAATTAGGCCTATATAAATCTGTCTAGTTGGATCTGTATAGGCTAAAAAAGCTTCAATTTTTTTATCACTACTTTTTGATTCATTCGCTGTTTGAAAATTATTCCATGGTAGAGGTAGGCTTACTCCTAAGCTTAGAATGCTATCGCGTGTTTTTCTAGTTATATAATCAATACCGCGACTCATTGGAGAAGTATCATCTTCCCATAAAGGAGCGACTTTATTTTTCCCATAATCCCCATCAATCGTTCCTCCAAATTTCTTCTTTGAATCTGTCAAAATTTTGTTCATCATACTTACGTCATGCCATGAAGCGTTGTATGTATTTCTCACATGGAGTGACCAAAATCTCCTTTTTCCTCTTATTTCTGGAAAAATTGTTATTTCTACACCGGTGATTGATTTAAAATCCTCTTTGTCAAACCAATGCAGATGTTCGCTTCCTGTCGGCCAATCCCATAGATGAGATGTTGGAGTTATATTCCCGTAGGATTTTATATGATTATATAAGCTCTTTTTATTAGTACTTTCAGCGTGTAAACATAAGTCTCTTCCCATGCATGATATTATATAACCTATTCTTAATATTTTGCCACAATCTGGCTTTAGCTTTAGTTTTGCTTTACTACTTATTGATAATAAATTATTTATTTTGCTTTGTTCATCAATCCAAGCTCTAACCGCTAAAAGTGATTTGCTAACTGCTAGGGGTTCATTTGTCGTATTGTTACGCCAGCCAGGCTTTACATATTAACCGTCTAGCCTGGAGTGGCTGGGCGGTTTTATTTCTCTTTTGTGATTACACTGTTATTCTATGACATGATTACAGGGTCTATAGTAAAGATATTACAGATCTAATGAAGTTTTTGAAAGAAAGGAAAAAGATAAAATCAACAAAGTTACTCCATCCACTTGGGCTTATCTAATCGCAGCGCGTGATGTAGCCATGAGACAAGTCGCCGAATACATAGTATAGACAAGCTTACTGCTATATCTCAGGGTAAAAATATGCCCTAGCGAATATGCAGCGCTATAGAGTTGATGTTGTTTTAGCCCTTACCCTGTCTCGTAACATACTTATGCCATTCAGAGACGACAATCGGGATGATGAATGATATCAGGCTGATGATGATCATGTCACTGAGGGCGACGTGTGCGATGTGGAGGATTTCACCAAGAGGTCCAAAGAAGACTAAAATTTGCAGGACGATAGATAAGCTTATGCCGGCGTAGAAACTCTTGTTCATGACTTTCAGGCGCTTCAGGAGCGACTCGTCGTCGGAGCGAGCGTTGAACGCATTTGCCCACTGGCTGACCACCAGCGTGATGAAGGCCATCGTTTGGGCGTACGCATGTCCTTGTCGTTGTTCGAAGAATATGTAAACCGCCAAGGCGATGGCTGACATAGTGCCGGCGACGATAACCATTCGCCAGACCATCATGTGGTTCAAAATTGGAGCATCTGGCTTTTCGGGCGGACGATTCATCACCCCCTTCTCTGTTGGCTCCAAGCCAAGTGGGATGACCATCGAGGTGTCGGTGACCAGGTTGACCCACAGAATTTGCACTGGCTCCAGCGGCGTTTTGATGCCAATCAGGAGTGCACCAACCATAGTAATGAGCTCACCAGTGTTGGTCGATAGTAGGTAGAACAACATACGGCGAACATTGGCGATGATAGTTCGCCCTTCGCGCATGGCGTCGATGATAGTCTTGAAATTATCATCCAGCAAAATGATAGCTCCAGCGTCACGCGCAATGTGCGAGCCCGAACCCATGGCCACGCCAATGTGAGCATTGCTGAGCGCTGGCACATCATTGACGCCGTCTCCTGTCATGGCGGTGATGTGATGCTTTTTGAGAATGGTCAGCAAGCGGTATTTTTGCTCGGGGATGACGCGCGAAAAGACTTTGGTGCGTTCGACGATTGGGTCGAGCTGCTCATCTGTTAGCTTATTCATTTGGCGGCAGTCGAATACCTCGTCACGGTCCTTGACCATGCCTAGTTGATGTCCGATTTGATAGGCTGTCTCAAAATGATCACCAGTGATCATGCGTACGGACACGCCGGCTTTTAGGGCAGCGCGAATTGCCCGAGGCGCTTCTGGGCGCAAGACGTCGCTGACTGCCACAAAGCCCTCGAAGGTCAATTTCTCACCTTTCAATTCGTAAAATTCATGAACTGGGTGCGCTGAGGTATAGGACGCCAGACCGATGACTCGCTGCCCCTTGGCAGTGAATGCTTCCAGGGCTGCTAGAGCTTGTTTTTTAACAGTAGCGGTTACTTTGCAGGCCGCTAAAATCTGCTCAGGCGCGCCTTTGAGGTACAGCTGAAAATCTTTGCCATGATGCCACACCGCAGCGGACATACTGAAATCTTGGTTAAATGGTAGTTCACGAAATGGCGAGTTTTTGACCTGGACGCCATGTGTGCGCACAAATTCTTCCAGCGCAATATCAAGCGGGTCGTGGCTTTTGGCGTCGCCACGGTTGATGGTGCGGGCGATGATGTCGATGATGGCCGTGTCGCCAGGCGACCAGGTTTCTTGGACGGTCAATTTGTTTTTGGTCAGCGTGCCAGTTTTGTCTGTGGCGATGGTGGTGATGACGCCGATGGTCTCGATGGCTCGCATCTGATGTACCAAAGCTTTTTTGGCAGCCATGCGTCGCATACCCAGAACCAACACAACAGATATAGCAATTGGTAGACTCTCGGGAACGGCGCTGACAGCCAGGGCCATGACAAAGCGCAGGCTCTCCAGAACGTCCATGCCGCGCAGCAGACTGAGCCCAAAAGCTACGACGCTGACGGCGGCAACAACAGCGATGATTCTGGTGATCAAGATATCGATTTTTTGCTGGACGGGACTTTGGGTATTTTGCCGTTTTGACAGCGTGGCAAGGTTGCCGAACTCAGTATTGTTGCCAGTCGTAACCACGACGCCAGTGCCAGTGCCGCTGATGATGAATGAGCCTTGAAACAACATGTTGGTTTGCTCATACAATTCTTTGTGGGCCTCGAGTACGTCCGGTTTTTTGCTGATGGGTAATGATTCGCCGGTCAATTGTGATTCGTCGACCCGCAAGTTGGCTGTTCGGAGGAGTCTGATGTCTGCGGGGATTTTCTCGCCTTCAGCCAGAGTGATGATGTCGCCAGGTACCAGCTGCGAGGCGTCAACGCGAGCCGTGTGATTGCCGCGTAGTACGTCAACCTTTTGTACGCTGCGTTTGGATAGGCTGCGGAGAACCCGGTCAGTCGAAAACCGCTGGACGTAGAAAATGATTGCTGAGATGGCGATGATTACCAAAATGATGACCGCGTCAATGTGATCGCCGTGCCACAAACTGATGGCTGCAGCCACTCCTAGCACCAGCATGAAAATATCCAAAAACGGTTCTATGATCTTTTTCCAGAGCGGCTCGGATTCGATTTTGATAACGTTGATGCCGTACTGTTTTTGGCGGCGTTTAACTTCTCTGGCTGTTAGCCCATATTCATTTGTGCGTAATTTTTTCAGAGTTTCGTGAGCGGGCGTGGCGTAAAATGTCATACTTCACAGTATAAAGCAAAAAGCATAAGCGGTCTAATTCTTACTGCACGTATTTTTTGGCGCGAGCTTTGTCGACCTGAACTGTTTCGAAGACGGTTTTGGCCATTTGATCAAAGGCATTCTTGCCCTCGGCGTTGTAGCGGCCAGTCCCCTGCAATATCACGCCGTCCTTTTCAAAGTAGTAAAAGAAGGTTACGTAGCTTGTCGGGTCGCTTTGTGGCGCTGTGTGTCGTACTTCTTTGGAATTATACTTGGTAATTTGGTCGTATTTGTGGGTGCCAGCCTTTACATAATAATCATCTGCAGTCGCCTGCTCTAGTGTTTTAGAGGTGGAAACAGGACGAACTGTGAGGCTGATTTGGACATTGTTTCTGGTACCAACAAAGGTGATTTTGTCATCAGCACTGGACCGTTGCGTGATGCTAAAGCCGTCGATTTCGTTAGCGAACTTGTTTACCTTCACGATTTCTCGGTCATCTGAGGTGTATTCTTGGTCGGGCGCTTGGTAATTACTGTCGTACCTGACAGACTTGACCAGTGATTGGATGCTGGATGATTCAAACAAGGTTTTACTACCTGAAGCATTGCTGATATTTTCAATGTCCAGGTGGAGTTCGTACCATTCTTGGTCACGCTGAACCAGTGGTATTTTGACGATGTAGTGATACGAATTGTCATCATAGGCGTAGCCTCCCAGTGCGCCAGTGGCTTTGTCGGCCTTGAGCTCAGTGAAGTTGCCTCGTTTCTTGGCAGCCTCGAGGTCATTGGCACGGCTGGCTTTCCCGACCTGCGCGATTTTGGCGGTGATGGTGTATGTTTCGCCCTTGTCTTTGATGGTCATGGTTGGAAAGCGCGGACGCTCTTCGCTCTTGATCTCGTATGAATATTGATCTTTCGGCAACAACATAGTAGCAGCGATGTTATAGCCATCAGAGGCGAAGTGGACCGTGTTGGCGGCCAGACGCTGATTGATCTGCTCTTTTTGATAGTGATTATAAAATATGATTCCTAGGATACTGACTGCAATGACAAATAAGCCAATGAAAACGCCAATAAAGATTTGTTGTTTTTGTCTTCTACGCATAAGCGGTATTATATTTTGTTTATGCTAAATTGTCAATCGCACAAAAAGAGCTTCCACCATGATGACGGAAGCTGAAGGGGGCGTGGTGGTTCGTAGTTATCGGATGGCGACTAGCTGGGCGCGCTGCAATTTGACGCCAGCGCACCAGGAAACGGTGTCTTTGGGGCGCTTATCTAGTAGGCTGCGACCCAACGGGCTGTCTATGGATATGCGGCCGTCTGTCGGATTGGCTTCCAGACTGTCAACCAGTATGTAGTGAAGCATGCGACCTTGCTGATCGACTAAGTCAACGATTGAGCCCAGAGCGACGCGTAAGCGGTCGCGTTTGCGTGGTAGCGGTTTGGCATTCTTTAGCATGTGGCGTAAATTGGCCAATTTGCCACTGACCAGTTCCAGGTTCATGATGACTTCATTGCGCTGCAATTTATCGTCGCGGGATTTAGCGCGACCGATTTCACGCAAGGTGAACTGGAGCGTTTTTTCTTGTGCTTCTAACTGAGAAATTTCTTTGTGTAATTCTTTAAAGCCTTTTTGACTGAGATGCGTCGTTCGTACATTACTCATAGTACCCCTTTCCCGGTTGCTTACCCAACCGACACTATCTAGTACACCATGTCTACCTGAAAAATACCTGAAATTTAGCGTTTTGGCAGCGAAAGTGTAAATGTCGTGACTTTTCCAGGGGTGGATCGTGCAGAAATATGCCCGCCCAAAGCACGCGTTAGTTGATGCGCTAGGCTGAGCCCCAGCCCGTAACTATTGGCGTGTTGCTGGCCGCTGTAAAATCGTTCAAATATGTGCGGCAGATCTTTGGCGTTGATACCTGGGCCATGGTTGGTGACAGTGATGACGACAGTCGTTTTGAAAGGTTTGATGGTGAGGCTAATGGGTGAAGTGTCGGGGCTGTGCTTGACGGCATTGTCCAACAGCACTGCAATCACTTCTCGCACTGCTGGTCGGTTCATGGTGACCGCCAAGTCATCGGGGGCGTGCAGCGTCACCCGCTCCTTGCCTGGCCTGGAACTGATCAGATTGTTGGTTAACTCTACCAGGTCAAATTTTTCGATGTTGGACGAGAGCTGTCGTTCGCTGTGGGATAATTCTAAAAGCATGGTGGCAAGCTCGTTCAGACGATTGATCTCCTCAAGGTTGCTTGCCAAGGTTTGTCGCAACTCGGACTTGGGCGTTTTGGGGTTGTGTAATGCCAGCTCGGCCTCGGCTTTCATGATGGCCAGTGGCGTGCGCAGCTGATGGCTGGCGTTAGCGACAAAGCGTGATTGGGCTTGGTGGGCAGCCTCGATGGGCTCTAGGGTGCGCTGCGCCAACAGATAAGCGATAACCCCACCGCCGAGTAGTACCACCAGGTTGAGATACGCCAAGCTGATGATGAGATTGGCGTCAGTAGCCTCCATCTGTTCACTGAGTGGCTTGTCCAGTGAGTTGCCGCTGGCTAGTCCACGCTTGACGGCAAAACCTTGCAAGCGAGCGTCAATTTCCGAGCGCGCAATGTTAAAGATGATGCCGCTAAACAGTAGACTGACCATCATCAATATCAACAGATACCAGCTGGCTAGTTTGATGGTGGCGGAGGTGAATAGTTTCACGCGCCTGCCTCCACTTTATAGCCAAAGCCACGCACGGTGTGGATCAGTGGACGGCGAAACGGCTTGTCGATTTTCTTGCGCAGTTGCTTGATGTAAGCTTCGACGTTGTTCGGCAAAATATCAGCATCAAAATCCCACACATGAGCGATCAGCGTTTCTTTACTCAAGGTCTGGCCAGGATGGCGCATCAGGTATTCCAACAGCGCGAACTCTTTGGCTGTCAGTTCAATGGTTTTACCGCTGCGTTTGACGGTGTGCTGGGTTTGGTTGAGCGTTAGATCAGCAACGGTCAGTTCGTCATCATGCGCTAAAGGCGGCCGCCTTAGGAGTGCTCTGATGCGGGCGGTTAGCTCATCGATAGCAAATGGTTTGACCAGATAGTCATCAGCGCCGACGTCCAGACCAAAAGCTTTGTCTTCGGTTGTACCGAGCGCCGTCAGTAGCAAAATAGGCATTGTTTTGTTGGCTTGACGCAGTGAGGTAATGATATCGGTGCCGCTCCTCCCAGGTAGCATGCGGTCCAGCACGAGCAGGTCATATGGCTCAGTTTCTGCCATAGCCAATCCCTCTTCTCCGTCATGAACCATGTCGACGGCGTGACCTTCTGACCGCAGCGCCGCCGCGATGACCCGAGCAATTTTTCTTTCGTCTTCGACGACCAATAGTCTCATATGTCTATTATACCTTGGTTTTCTGAAAAAGCCCTGAATGCTATAATTGATAATGACAATAACCAAGGAGGTGTATGGGTAAAGAGGTAAATCCCATTATTCAGATCAAAAACTTTAGTATGAAGTTTGGCACCAAAACGGTCATCAAAGATTTGAGCTTTGAAGTGATGCGGGGCGAAGTGTTCGGATTTTTGGGTAGCAATGGTTCAGGAAAAACCACGACGCTCAGGGCGCTGCTGGGGTTATACGAGCCAACGGCTGGTGAGCTGCTAGTTGATGGCAAACCGTATGCAGTTGAAGATGGCGTCAAGCTAGGCTATCTCCCGGAAGAGCGCGGTTTGTATAAAAAAGAAAAAGTCATTGACACGATGATTTACTTTGGTCGCTTGAAAGGTCTGAGCCAGGAAGAGGCTCGCGATTTTTCAATCAAGTATTTGGAGCGAGTTGGCTTGAGCGATAAGGCAAAAACGCGGCTGGATAAATTATCAGGTGGTCAGCAGCAAAAAATTCAGCTGGGCGTGACCATCATGGGTGACCCAGAACTGCTCATTTTGGACGAGCCAACCAAGGGCTTTGACCCAGTCAACCGCCGACTACTGATGAATATCATTGAGGAGCGACAAAAAGCCGGCGCCACCGTGGTGTTCGTGACCCATCAAATGGAAGAAGTCGAGCGCTTGTGCGACAAAGTAGTTCTCCTGAAAGATGGCAATGCAGTAGAATACGGCACCGTGGCGGATATCAGAAAGAAATATGGCGGTAAGAGCCTGGATGATATTTTTGTGAAGATTTACGGCGGCGAGGAAAAGGAGGCGGTCAATGCGTAACATGTACAATTTGGGAACGGTGGTTAAATTTGAGATCATGCGCATGCTGAAGAAATTCAGCTTTTGGGCAATGGCGCTCGGCTTCCCGCTGATGTTTGCTGCTATTTTCGGCATCGTCTTTTGGTCAAATCAAGCCACTATGGAAGCTACCAAAAAGCTTCAAGAACAAGATTTCAAAGTAGCCATCGTCGACGACTCAGGCGTCGTTAACTCACAATTGGCTGAGCAGATGAAGCTGGAAAAATTAAGTAGCAAGGACCAGGGTATTCAGCGTGTCAAAGACGGCAGTTTGGACGGATTTATTTACTTCCCTGCCAACTTGGAGCAGAACACCGTACAGACCTATGGTAAAGATGTCGGCATGTTCCAAAATAGTCGTTACTCTGCGGTGGCTGAGACGTTGTTGACGGCTTCGATTGAGGGGAAAATAGATCCACAGTCCAAAGCGATCTTGCAAAAGAAAGTGAAAACGGAAACGACTACCTACCGTAACGGTGTTGAATTTGACGGCGTGAAGGAAATGATTGTACCGGGCTTTTTCTTGGTGCTGTTCTATATGCTGATCGCCTTCTTTGGTGGGCAGATGCTCAACAGTACGGTGGAAGAAAAAGAAAACCGTACAGTGGAAATGTTACTAACGACAGTCAAGGCTAAGACGTTGATCACTGGAAAGATTCTGGCGATGATCTTGTTGGCATTAATTCAGGGATTGGTTATCATCCTGCCGGTATTGGTGCTGTACTTCACCTTAGGTCAAAAGCTGCATATACCATCGTTGGATTTGAGCAATTTGGTATTCGACCCAGTGAGAATTGGCATCGCTCTGGGGGTATTTGCCACAGGATTTATGATGTTTACCGGTCTGTTGGTTGCGGTTGGCGCCATGATGCCAACCGCCAAAGAAGCATCCTCCTGGTTTACTATTGTCATCCTTGCCCTATTTGCTCCACTGTATGGTGCTAGTGCATTTGTATCATATCCAGATTCACCATTTGTGCAGTTTTTCAGCTATTTCCCATTGACTGCACCAATTCCACTACTGCTCCGCAATGCCGTCGGTAACTTGCCAGTTCACGAGGCGGTTATCGCCGTGGCTATTTTGGCAGCCAGTGCCTTTGTGGCGGTTGTGGTGGCGGTCAAACTGTTTCGCTACGGTGCCATGCAGTATGACAGCAAATTGTCGCTGTCGGTCTTGCGTGCTCGGCGCGATGAAGCGGCAAAAAATTAGCCGTCAAATATTCAGTTACAATGCGAGGCGTTCAGTGGTTGGGCGCCTCGTATTGCTTGCGCTACTCGGTATAAGATTGTACAATGTTACCTATGAAAGTACGTATTGAAATAGACACAAAAACATTTGTGCGGTTCTGGCTGGTGGTGATTGGTTTTGGGCTGGCAGGAGTAGCAATTTATTCGGCAAAGAGTGCGCTGATTCTCCTTGGTATCTCCTTGTTCTTGGCTCTGGCTTTGAACCGGCCCGTTTCGGCTCTGGCGAAGCTGCTGCCTGGCAAAAGCCGCCTGGGCGGTACAGCGTTGGCATACGTTATGTTGGTGACGCTACTGGGCTGCGTGGCGTGGTTTGCAGTGCCGCCAATTGTCCAGCAGTCCGCCAAGTTTGTTGAGAGTGTGCCAGGCTTGGTTGATCAAGCTGGTTCGCAGTGGCACGGCATCAATGAGCTGATCGATAGAAATGGCTGGCGCCCACAGGTTGACGCGACATTAAACAACTTGAAACAACAGGCTTCCTCGTGGGCAGCCAGTGCTGGCACTAACTTGATCTCAAGCGTAGGTTCGCTGGCGTCATTCCTTGGTTCTCTGTTTTTGGTATTGGTTTTGTCGTTTTTGATGCTACTGGAAGGTCCGATGTGGATGAAGCGCTTGTGGGGACTCTACAACGACCAAAGCAAGATGGAAAATCACAAAAAACTGGCTGGACAGATGTACAATGTGGTCACAGGGTATGTATCTGGACAATTGACAGTGTCAGGTATCGATGCTGTGCTGTCAGGCGTGGTAGTGTTCTGTTTGAGCTTGGCATTCCCAGCTATTGACTCGAACTTGGCAATGTTGACCGTCATGGTTACCTTTATCTTGACGCTTATCCCGATGTTTGGCGCCACCTTGGCTGGCCTGCTGATAGCGTTGCTATTATCCTTTAACAACGTCACCGCTGGTATCATCTATGCTGCCTACTTTATCATTTACCAGCAGATCGAGAACAATTTCATCGCGCCGTCAATTCAGTCAAAGAAATTAGAGCTTTCGGCGCTGATGGTGTTGTCATCAGTGACCATTGGCCTTTATGTTGGTGGGCTATTGGGAAGCTTGATCGCTATCCCAGCTGCCGGTGTGGTCAAGGTCTTACTAGAAAACTACCTAGAGCAAGCCAAGAAGAATCGCCTTGAAAGTAAAAAATCGCTCAATAAATTAGTGAAGAAAATCAAAAACGAAGATTAATCAGCACGTTTCATGAATTAGCTCGCTTGGTTATGTCGGCGGGCTATTTCCATGCCCAGATGCTGCCGCTTGGTGTGTCGCGAATGGCGATACCAGCCGCCAACAGCTCGTCGCGAATACGGTCGGATTCTTGCCAGTCTTTCTCGGCGCGGGCGCTGCGTCGCTGGATGATCAATCTTTTCAAATCGTCAGTGATGTCAGGGGTCGATGCCGCTAAATCCAAGCCCAAAACCTCGTCGATAATCTCAATAAACTGCAGCAAACCACCACGGTGAATCTTCTCCAGTGGTGCGTGATCTAGCCGTGAAAA
Source organism: uncultured Candidatus Saccharibacteria bacterium (assembly GCA_963526325.1). GTDB lineage: Bacteria > Patescibacteriota > Saccharimonadia > Saccharimonadales > Saccharimonadaceae > Nanosynbacter. The sequence goes on along the minus strand of CAURNC010000002.1, from coordinate 62,465 downwards.
CGCCTCGTCGATCAGCGCCACGGCTCCTGGCGTATCCAAGTCATCATCCAGTTTTTCAACGAGCGCCTGCCGCGCTGCCAACAGCGACACGGTGCCTTCCTGTTCATCTTTCTCATCGTCGTCATCCAGCGTGTCGTGCGTCTGGTGCCGCAGTGCTGCATAGCCGCGCCAATGATCCAACCGCGCTTGGGCCGCCTCCAAAATCTCCCATGTGAAATTCCCCTCGGTTTGATAATGCTTGCTGAGGATCGCTAGCTTGAAGGCCATTGGGCTGAAGCCGCGCGCGGTGATGTCACCGAGGGTGATGATATTACCGAGGGACTTACTCATCTTGCGGCCGTCCACCTTTATGTGGTTATTGTGCAGCCAAATGTGGGCAAATTGCTGCCCGGTCAAGCTCTCGCTCTGAGCAATCTCATTGGTGTGATGCACCGGAATGTGGTCAATGCCGCCAGTGTGAATGTCGATTGTATCACCCAGAGTCTCCCGAGCGATGGTCGAACATTCTAGATGCCAGCCCGGAAAACCGACGCCCCATGGACTGTCCCATTCCATATCGCGCTTGGCGTCTGTTGGTGAAAACTTCCAGACGGCGAAGTCGGTGATATTGCGCTTGCCCGCCACGCTGACCCGCGCACCGGCTTCCAGTCCGGCCACGTCCAGCCGCGCTAATTTGCCATAATCTTTCAATAGTGACGTATCAAAATACATGCCATCACCATCAATCTTGTATAAAAATCCCTTCTCGTCTAGCCCCTTGGCAAAGTCGATTTGCTGCTGGATGTAGTCCGTTGCCCGCACCGAATGGTCGGGCCGCACCAGCTTCAGCACTTTGTAGGCTTCGTGCTCGGCAATGGCGATGTACTGCTCGGCGATATCCCAGGCAGTTTTACCCTCACGGCGCGCACCCTTCTCCATCTTGTCCTCGCCATTATCATCATCGCTGGTTAAATGCCCAACGTCGGTGATATTTTGCGTTCGAATAACCGAGATATCCTGCCAGCGCAGTAACCGCACCAACACATCCCAGTAGATATAGCCAACCCAGTTGCCAATGTGCGGCTGCGAATACACCGTCAGCCCACAGGTGTACATGCGAACCGTCTGCTCGTCGAGCGGCTTTAGTTCATCTTTACGGCGAGTGAGGGTGTTATAGAGCTGTATCATCAACTCTATTGTACGGCAGACGGGCCGCTTTTTCAAAGTTCGCTTTCGTCGTTTCCGACTCATCAGCATAGACACGCATCTATGGAGCGAACTGACAAGCAGGAGAATATGTGCGGTGGAGATGACCGCCAAGAATTCTCGGCGGCTTGCCAGCTCGGGGCTACGAGAGGAAGTCTTGAAGCTCCTTCTCATCGACGGCATACAGAGTATAATCTGTTTCCTTATACTCCAGTTGTCTGTATCGCTCAGGTGTATCCACATACAGTACAACTTTATGCGTCGGGTATTCGGCGATAGCGAAGAGGATTTCGCCATGCCGCAGATAGTAGGCAGCCTCCCCGTAAGAGGAGGCTTCGATTCGGCGTCCGACTTCACCGGACGAGAGCGCTCTCATAATACGGTGGACGGTTTTTGTATCCATCTTTCCACTCTCTCCTCATCCAGGCGGAGTGCCTGCGCCTTTCCCTCAGGAAAAACACTGCTCTTGGCGCCCGGGTGACGCTTGAGCAAGATGAGGTTTCACAGCACTATTTTGCCTCCGCTAAAATAACGCCATAAAATCTCACCTTGCTCTATTCTCAACTGCTTGTCAAAATACACTTTTGGACAAAACGTCAAACATCTGTCAACAAAAGCCTACTATGTTTATATCACCAATAGTATAAAATGTCAATAGTTACCGTCAAAGCTATAGTCCTGCTCCCCTGTTGGCTACAGTATAAGCATTGACAATATAAACAATATAGTGCATAATACCGTAACTGATGAGTGAGCGAGATCCTGATGGTACATCACCCGCGCGGCAGAGGTGGCACCCGATTAACAACCCGGCAGAGCTTGGGCGCATTCAGGACCGGTTGGTAGAAACACTGGACCGCCCTGAAATCACCGACAAACTGGGAGACTTGGCGCTGGAACTTTTCGAGATTGCTCAACAGCTACACCTGTTACGTACAACAAGGCCGGTATTATTAGTGCCGATGAGTTATTGGCATCTGACCCGAACAGTATCCCGCTAGTTGGGAGTACGAAATTCACCTCGCACTTTAAGCTTGCGCCAACGCCTGTGCAGCTTGGGGTCATAAACAAAAAGTTGACCAGCGATGAATGTGATCAAATATTAATTCCTCAGTTAGAGAGAGTGTTAGGTAGTAAATATAATAGCGAGATGATGAAGGTTGATCGTCCAAGCCTAGCTACATGTTGCGCAGTGACAAAATATTTTAATCTTACTAAAGACGATATTTCTCATGTTGCAGGTCGGCCTTTTATAGGCATGAACTCTACTGACATTGAACCAATCGACATTGCGGTTAGGGTCCATGAAGCAACGCACGCGTTGGATCATGTGAATAGTCCACTCCTATATGTTTGTAGTACAAAAGATATATCAGCTACCACGTTAACAGGTTTTAAATCTCGCCTTAAGCTTGCTCGTGAGCTAAGGGCGTACGCGGTTGGCGACTGTGTCGAGCAGTACCTTGCTGAAACCCACGGGTCAATGGAGCGCGCTATGTTAGTATCTCGTAGAGTTGAAGCTATCCGTCAGGAGGTCAATGGCCCCGTGACTGCAAAAGATGCCTTTGCGGTGCATGATGATTTGGTGAAGCGTTTGATTGCAGCAGGCTTGGGTCATATTTATCAATAGATCTTACGTCTTGAACATTACACTTGACAAAATACCAAGTATAATGTATAATACGAAGATAGCTATGAGAGACGAACTGTACATCATTAACCCACCAACCTCTAGCTATGATAATCCTATCTCGCTAGATTCTTTAAAGTACATGAAAGATAAACTATTAGGTGCTTTAGAGAATCCTGAGATACTTGATAAGCTGGGAGCGGTAGCCCTAGGGTTATATGACACGGCTCAAATGCTGGAGCCTATGGAATGGGTTGAGGGTGAAGAACTAGGAGATAGTCATCCTGACTCTGATTGGACGGATAAAAATATTATACCGCTTATTGGTTGTGATAAGTTTGTTATCTCTGGAAAACAGATGTCTCATATGCCAGTCCAAAAAGCTAAAATAGACGAGGCTCTCGCCGGCGACAAGTATGCCGGAGTGTATGGTAATGAAATATATGATCAGATAAAGGCCTCGCCTGTTATGACAAAAGAGGCAGGAAAGCTCACCGGATCTTGTCATACCAGTTTCTCCATGGTAACTGACATGGACCTTTATATATATTCTCGTCCTGTTGTCAGCGTAGCTAATAGTGGACTTATGGCTATCAATGTCGCCACTTTGTCTCACGAGACAGATCATGCGCGTGATTATGTTATGGACCCAGTTGTGGAGATATATCCCAAAGATGACCGAGCAAGACTCTGCTCTGAGCTGCGAGCCTATGCCGTAGGCAAGGTATTTCAGGATCATTTAGTGCATGAGAGCGGGCTGATGTTGAGATACCCTAGTTTGTCCGATCGAGTAGAAAAGGTACGAAGAGAGGTCAATGGTCCCGTGACTGCAAAAGATGCCTTTGCGGTGCATGAGGGCATAATTCAGCGCTTGGAGCAAGCGGGCCTGAGTTATATATATCGATAGAACTTAGGTAAACTAATAAGTACTTTTAGTATTTTATCCTTGTATGTTTCGCTTGTACCTTGCTTGAGATGTAGGTTTACAGCATATTTTGGCTTTCCAATATCCACTATTAGTTTTTGGTTATGCAAAAGGGATCTTTTATATGCTTGAGTAGATGCTATATTTTGGGCCAGTAATCTAATTATCACAATATAATTAAATATCTAATATCTCAACAAGTTCTCCGTTCTTCTGCTTCAATTCAATTTTCTGAATTATTTCTTCTCCAAGATATTTAGTAAAGTCGCTTAATTTTGATGAAACTTCGAATATAATATTATGTTTAATATCCTCCGGATTGAATGTTGAACTATAATTTTCTCTACTTGACCAATAATTCCAATTTACCTCTGTTCTTTCGTAATAAACATAATTTTGCTTTTTAGTAATATATATCCTTTTATTAGTCAATATCTTTCCATTTTTAGATTTAAAGATATCAGAATATAACTTTAATCCGTCAAATTGCTTATATTCTCTAATTTTATTATTTGAAACATTAAGTTTTATTTCTTCATAATCCATAATCTGTCCTCCATAAATTTGTTAGCCCATATTGGATAATATTATACCATTTTTAAGATATTTTCTATATCTGCTCTCTGTGGCGCTTGAACTCATTTATCACTTTGCGATACATGGGAATATAATGCAGCGCTTGGAGCAAGCGGGTCTGAGTTATATTTATCGATAGATCTTACTCGAGTCTTATTTTACTAAGTAGATTGGCGACTATACTTGTGTCTGCTAATTCTTTCCAGGTTTGCTCACCGATGATTATGCCGAGCTCTGAAATATATATACCAATAATAGAACAAAACGTCAATAGATTTTTGTCAATATTATGTTATAAAAATATCGTGGCCCCTGTTGCGAGACGTTGGTAAAGCATGCTGCTAACTGCTGAAATATTGTAATAAGTGCTAGTTCTGTCGTACCTCTTCCAAAGCACGGCTAGTCGCCTCGACCAGCTCCCGTACGATTTGATCGTACTCTTCGTATACGCGAAACCCAGCCGCATACGGATGGCCCCCGCCGCCGAAGTAGCCAGCCACGGTGTCGGCGATTGGTAGGTTGCCGCGCAGGCGGGCGGTCAGCTTGCCGTCGGGGTAGGTTTTGATGACACAGCTGAGCGCCACGCCCTCGACTAGTCGTAGTTCGTCGCCGATCAGCGCGCCGGGGTTGTAGGCGTCGCTGTAGGCTTGAATTTCCTCAAACGGCACGTGTACCAGCGCCAATTGTCCGTCCAGTAAATATTCGATTCGCTCAATCAGCTTGCCTTTGTACGCCAAAATTTCCGGCGATTTTTTCATAAATTCGCGCCGCCGCTCTTCGATTTCGGCATTGGAGGCGCCAAGCTCGGTCAATTCACCGGCCACGTGAAAGGTCGACGCAGTGGTGTTTGGCGTGGTGAGACCTAGGCTGTCGGACATGATGGCGATGAGCAAATTTTCCGCTGCTTGTCGGTTGATGGTCCAGCCGGCATGCGTGAACAATTGGTATAGTAATTCCCCGGTAGCCACTACCGTGTCAGAGAGCATGGTGTGCTCAAAGCTCAGGGTTGATTCGGCGGTGTGGTGGTCAACGACCAAGACTGGGTGTGTCTCCAAAAAATGCCGTATGCCTGGCGTCTCTAAGAGCTTGCTGAGCAAAATATCAGCGCTAGTGTCCACGATGATGGCCAGGTCAGCGTGGGCTGGAAAATCGCCAACTACCCTATCCCAGCCGCGGATGTAGCGCAGATATTTAGGGATGTCGACTGGGCAGTACAACGTCACGGTTTTACCCAGATCACTCAGCACTTCCTCCAGTGTCAAGCTAGAGCCCAGGCTGTCGCCGTCGGGGTTTTCGGCCTGGATGATGACGATGCTATTGGCAGATTGGATGAGTTGTTGGGCAGTATCAAACATGCTCTTATTATACCAGACGAGGTTTTTACTGATGTAGCGGTATTGTTTGATAAAATGGCTACTATTATTGACAAAAAATAAAGTTTATGATAATATGGAGCTATAAGATCCGAGGTGAGGATCAAAAGAAGAGGAGTTTTTATGAATAAATTTAAGAAAATCGGTATAGCTATCTCTTTGGGGATTGCTCTCATCGGTGGTGTTTGGATGGCAACTCCATCTAAGGCTGCCAACTGTAGTAACTTTAATGTTGTCCACTGTGGTACCAATTCTCTGTCAGAATTGAAATCTGCGTATGCTCGTCCAGAGATCAAATCATTGTACAACCAATGGTATATTAATGATGAGATGGTACAAGGCGGTTCAAACATGCGTGAGGGTGTGGTTGACACCAACGGAAATATTACCGTTGATGGTCGTGTTGTTGCCACCAATGCAGTCACTGTTCAGGCAAAAGCTGGTACTCGCCAGGTGACGCCTTCTCGTCAATATAACGCTGCTGGTCACACGTATTACCAATACACAACTGGTCAGAGCTTTATCGACGGTATTACCCGGTACAAAATCTATGCTTGGTTTGACAATAACGGCAAGTTTATCACCGGTGTGATCAAGGATTGTGGTAACCCGGTTTGGGGCCCTCCGACAGCTCCTCCAGCAAAACCTGTGTTGACTTGTGATGCGATGCAAAAAACTGCAGTATCTCGTGATACCTTCAAGTTTAGCACCAAAGCGACCGCCAAGGGTGGCGCTAGTGTTACCAGCTACACCTACAACTTTGGTGACGGCACCACTAAAACAACTACCTCATCTGAAATTCAACACACATACGCAAAAGCTGGTAACTACACAGTTACTGTTACGGTGAATGGTAAAGAAGGCTCCAATGTTCAAAAAACTAGCCAAAACTGTCAGACGACTGTCACGGTTAACCCTGAGCCTACTATGGAAGTTTGCCGGTTGTCAGACAAGAAATACCCAGTAACTATCAAGGCTTCAGAATTTGACGCCAAGAAGCACTCAAAGAACCCGAACGACTGTAAGGAAGCTCCAGCTAAGATCAAGGTTTGTGTCATCGAAACGAAAGAAATTCGTGAGATTAAAAAGGAAGAGTTTACTGAGTCAAAGCACACGACTGACATGAGTAAATGTCAACCAGCACCAACGACTCCTACTCCTCCAACAACTCCTGAATTGCCACGGACTGGTACTGAGAGCATGGTTGTTTCAGTACTGGGTCTTGGTGGATTGACTACAGCAGCTGTCGCCTACGTCATCAGTCGCCGCCGCCTGTAATATAGTTGATGATGAAAGAAATACCCGCTTGATGTCGAGCGGGTATTTTGATTAGTTAGCTTTTCTTGCGAGCTGTGGATTTTTTGGCGGAAGCTTTTGACTTGGTTGACGCGCGGCTACGGCGAGCGGGCTTGGCGGGCGCGGCCTTGAGGAGCTCCAACGCTTGCTCGTAAGTGATGGTCTTAGGATCGGTGTCTTTGGGAATTTTGGCGTTTTTGCTGCCGTCAGTGATGTACGGGCCAAAGCGGCCGTTGAGGACTTTGACGCCATCGCCAAAGTCAGCGATATTTTTCTCGGCTTCGGCCTGGAGTTTGGCGGCGTAGAGTTCGCGGGCTTTCTCCAGGGTGATGGTGTGCGGATCTTCGGGCTTGATGGAGACGAAGAGCTTACCAACTTGGATGTACGGGCCAAAGCGGCCAATGTTGGCTTTGATGTCTTGCCCGTCTTCGGTTTGACCGACGACGCGCGGTAATTTGAACATTTCTAAGGCTTGTTCCAGGGTGACTGTTTCGATTTTCGCGCCTTTTGGCAGCGGCGCAAAGCGCGGCTTGTCCTCGTCGTCAGTGGCACCCAGCTGCAACATTGGGCCAAAGCGGCCAAAGCGCGCCAAGATCGGTTTGCCGGATTTCGGATCGATGCCGACTTCGCGGTTGGCACCGACTTTGCTGCGGTCGATGCCGCCTGATTGTTCGATCAGTTTGTGAAACGGCGTGTAAAATCCGTTGAGCATGGCACTTTTAGCCAGATCAGCGGCGGCGATTTTATCAAATTCAGTTTCGACATTGGCGGTGAAATCATAGTCAACGATTTGCGTAAAATGGTCGGTCAAAAAGTCGGCGATCAGTTCCCCGCTGGGTGTTGGGATCAGTTTGCCGCGGGTGGAACCGGTTTTTTCCTGAACGATGTCGCGACTGACTTCCTCGCCGTTGTAACTGAGGACGATGACGTCGCGCGGCTGGCCTTCACTATCGCCTTTTTCGACGTAGCCGCGGGTCTGCACAGTGTCGATGATGGTAGCGTAAGTGCTCGGCCGGCCAATGCCGAGATCTTCGAGTTTTTTAACCAATGAGCCTTCAGTGTAGCGAGCTGGTGGCCTGGCAAAGGTTTGGCGGGCGGTGATGTCGTGGGTTTCAAGGGTGTCGCCGGTGTGTAGCTTTGGTAGGAGCTCGTCTTTGCTGCCGCCATAGACACGCAAGAATCCGTCAAAGGTGATGACTTCGCCTTTGGCTTCAAAATGTAACTTGTTATTTCCTTGAATATCTATGGAAATTGTCGTCTTCTCTAATTTCGCTGCCGACATTTGTGATGCCAGGGTGCGGCGGCGGATGAGGTCGTAGAGTTTTTGGTCGTACTCGTTTGAAGTAACGGTTTCGCGGGTGATGTCGGTTGGGCGGATGGCCTCGTGGGCTTCCTGGGCGGAGGCGGATTTGGTCTTGAATTTGCGGACGGTGGAGTAGTCTGGACCGTACAGCCGCTTGATAAAGTCGGTGGTGCTGGCGATGGCCTGCCCGCTCAAATTGACCGAGTCAGTACGCATGTAGGTGATTTTACCATCCTGGTAGAGCCGCTGCGCTGAGGCCATGGTGGCTTTGGAACTGAAGCCAAGTTTGGCGTTGGCTTCCTGTTGCAAAGTCGAGGTCGTAAACGGTGCGGCTGGGTTGCGAGTGCCGGGCGTGTTTGAGATATCGCTGACGGTGAATGTGGCTGATTTGAGGCTAGTTAAGAATTCGTGAGCGGCTGCTTCAGAGTCAAATTTTTGATTGAGCTCGGCTTTGAATTCTTGATTGTCGTGGATAAATATGGCGGTCACCTTAAACTGCGAGCTGCCTGCAAATTTCATAATTTCTCGTTCGCGCTCGACTAGCAGTCGCACTGCCGGGCTCTGAACGCGACCGGCCGACTTGCCGCCCGGCACTTTTTGCCAGACCACTGGACTGAGCTCAAAACCAACCAGTCGGTCGAGGATTTGCCGTGCCTGCTGCGCCTGCACCAGATTCATATCAACAGTACGCGGGTTTTTGATGGCATTGGTGATAGCGTCTTTGGTAATCTCGTGAAAAACGATACGCTTGGTCGTCTCAATCGGTAGATCCAGCACTTTACAGAGATGCCAAGCAATCGCCTCCCCTTCGCGGTCTTCATCGGTGGCCAGCCAGACGTTGTCTTTGCCGACAGCCTTGACGTTTTTCTTTAGCTCGGTGATGACCTTCTTTTTCTCAGGGTCGACTTCGTAGACAGCAAAAAAATCATTCGCCACATCAATCGGTGGTGTGCCGTCCTTGGTTTTTTTGACGATTGAGCGGATGTGTCCCACGCTTGACAGAACGTGAAAATCTTTACCCAAATACTTTTCAATAGTTTTGGCTTTAGCTGGCGACTCGACGATGACGAGATTTTTCATAACTTTATATTATATCATATTGGACGACCCATCAAATAATGGCTGTTTGAGCGTGGCGGTTTCTGCGCTATTTCTGGTTACTATCCATCAGATCGCGGGCGCGCTTAACGTATTGTCCAGCCGCTACTCCTGCCACAGGAAGATAGCCGGCAAAGCTCAGTGTACCTAGCCCCTTCAGTGCCTTGGCGGTTTTCTGATAACCCAAGGACTCTGCTGACTTGCCGATGATGAGTAATGTCGTGGTTGCTGCGAGCAGTGCGCTGCTGACTCGTCCTGCTTGAGTTGGGCGAAGTGGCTCGCGTTCATCAGGGAGTTGCTTGTGTTTGCATTCGGCAACAGCGGTAGCAATGGCTTTTGTTGATTCTAGGCCAGCAATTGTCGCCACCATGGCTTTTGATGTGGGGTCCTCTTGTGATAACTTCAGTAGTGCTGCTGCTCCAACGATTTTATCCCTGATGGGGTCTAGCTTGATGCCTAATTTTGACTGTTGGTTAAGGGCCCTCGCCAGTGAACCATCGACTTTGTCTGACAACTCACCAGCAACTAGTGCTGCCATGCCCTTGAGGGAGTCGGCATGCTTGATACCGTATAGGCTGAGCATCGCACCTGCTACCGTCACACCGTTCGGTAGTGTTACTATGTCGTCTGAGACAGGTTGTTCTTCTGGGGACTTGGTGGGACGAAACTGTGGTTGATGTTCTGCATTCATTGACAATATCATACCACTATGGTGAAGTATATTCAAGCATAGGCGTTATCGTAGCGTCCAGTTGTTTGCCCCGAGTGGCTTGATCACGCCATTGATTTCCAGCATGGTCAGCGCTGTGGCAAAATCAGCCGCTGATAGCCCGGACTGTTTTTGTAGCTCATCGCCGTTGCGCACGCCATGTTTTATGAGCTTGGCGATGGCAATTTCGTCTGGTGTAGAACCAATCGGCAATGCGCATTGGGTGGGCTGGGTGGATTTCCAAGTTGGGGCGATGGCGTTCAGTACGTCTTTGGCTGAGAGCGCTGGATTGGCACCTTGAAGTAGCAGGTTGTTGCACCCTGCGGATAATGGGCTGGTGATATTGCCAGGGACAACAAATACGTCACGCCCCTGCTCGAGGGCGTATGCTGCGGTATTGAGCGTGCCGCTACGTTCAGCTGCTTCGGTGATAACGATAGCGTCTGCTAGCCCGCTGACCAGGCGGTTTCTTTGCAAAAAGCTCCATTTGCGTATTTTCATGCCGTCGCCGCGCATCCATTCTGACAGGACTGCGCCGCCCTGGTTGATGATGTTCTCTGCTAATCCTCGGTTGCTACGCGGCGCAATGTCTGGCAGTTCTGACGTGACGACACCGATGACTGTGCCGCCAGCATTGAGGGCTGCGGTCTGGGCGATGCTATCAACGCCAAGTGCCAGGCCACTGATGATGATGACCCCAGCTTGTGCCAGGTCTGTGGCTAGCCGTTCGGTAACCTCGCGTCCATAGCTACTTGGCTTGCGTGTACCGACGATCGCGACTCGAGGAGCCTGGCTGTCTGGAAGTTTTCCCATAAAACATAACCTTTTTGGCGGCTTGGCAATATTGACCAACCTCTTGGTGAAAATATGCTCCTCTGGTAGTACTGTATTGATTTCCATGACTTTTATTGCAAAAAGTATTGACACTATGTCAAATCTTTGCTATAATGATACACGATTGGTTGATCAGCGAGTTCAACCAAATGCACCTTATACCCCCTATTCTAACTATATGTTAGGTTGCGCGCAATGGCATTAAGTATCTTACCCTCCACTTTTTGCGTTAAACGTTACGCGCATACTAACCCCTTTAACTGCCCTTTTGATTAAGGCGACCTCTGTTTCATGGTGAGTACGCACTGTATTGACGATTCGTCAGGCGCCGGTCTTTTGGAGTTTTGACCGCAGACGCTTTGCTATGACATGGAAGCTCGGGTGGGTTGAAGGGTAACAAAGCACCAGGTGATGCCCACCCTTACCTGGTGCTTTTTTATTGAGAAATTTATTTTATTTCGTTTGGTGTTTTTGACAATTTTTACAAATGCCTTCTAGTTCAAAGTGGTGTTTGACGACGGTAAACTGATGTTTGCGGCTGAGATAGCCGACAAGCTGCTCCAATTCTGGTGTTTGGATAGGCTCAGCGTTTTGACAGCGGATACAGTAGAGATGGTGATGATGTGGGATGAATGGTTCAGCGAGCTCGTAGTAATTTTTCCAGCCAATAGCAACAGCGCTGACGATGTGTAGCTGGTCAAAAGTGACAAGGGTACGGTAGACGCTGGCTCGGTCAACGTTTTTGCATTTCTTGGCAATGTCACTAATGGTTAGCGGAACAGCTGACCGTCGCAATACCTCAAATACTTGCTGGCGTGGTTTTGTCAGGCGCAAGTTGTGCTGTTTGAGTAGTTCGTCTATTGTCATATTGTTGCAATTATATCATTTATTGCGACAAATTTGCAATAAATGAGAGGGTTTGGCATTATGGAACACCATGGATATAGCAATTAAAACAGTGATGAATTTACATGAGTTTGCGCCATCGCCAGACGTGAATGCGGCTTTTTCTGGTTTGGTGGCGGCAGTCGTGCAGGCGGCAGTGTTGCCGAATTGGTGTAATGATGAAGTGTGCCGCGAAGTACAGCGGCGTTGTTCTCTGTCGGAGTCAGAGATGGAAATGTATTGGTCGCGGCGAATTGCCAGTTCAACCCGTCCGCAGCAAGAGTTGGAAACGTTTTGGTATATTGACAATTACCGCGAGCTGGTGCGGCGTGAAGTTGGTCTACTGGGTGGCTCGGGTTTGATGTTGAGTGATAGTAGTCGCGTGGCGATGATTGGCAGTGGTCCCCTGCCTTTGACCGCTTGGTGTTTGTGGCATCAGACAGGCGCGATGGTTGATTTGGTAGACGTGGCGCCAACTGCTTCGGCGCAGTCGTGCGAGTTGGCTCAGGCGATTGACTGGCCGGTTGGCGAGTGTTTGTTGGCGGACGGAGCGGCGGTAGCTTTGCCAGATAATGCTTACGACGTGATTTATGTGGCTGGGCTGGCGGGTGATTCGGCTGAATCCAAACAACAAATTATTGATAATATTTTGCCAGCGCTCCGGCCTGGCGGGCGGATCATTGTGCGCGGTGCGCATGGTGCGAAAAAGCTGCTATATCCAGCGTTTGACCCGAATAGTTTGCAGCGCGTGCAGCTCTTGGTTGAGTATAATCCTGACGACGACATCATTAACTCGGTATATGTGTACAAGAAAGGCTAATATGAATGATAAGATTGCACTGCGCAGTATGCTATACTAAAGCAATATGAAACATCTCTGGCATTCACATCATCCATTTCGAATTTTTTGGTTTTCAGCACTATTGACATTGATTTTGGGCGGTTTGACGTTCATGCACTTGGGTCTTGGCGGCCTCTGGTTATTTGCTATTTTGGTAGTGCTGGAAGTTACGTTTAGCTTTGACAACGCGGTGATTAACAGCAAAGTGTTGGCTGGCATGAGCTCGGCATGGCAAAAGGTATTTTTGACGGTCGGCATCTTTGTGGCGGTCTTTGTGGTACGGTTTATTTTGCCAATTTTCATCGTTATGGTGGCGAGTGGTCATGGTTTCACCGAGGTGGTTGACTTGGCTATTAATAAGCCAGCCGAGTACGGCCATATTTTACATGAGGCATCCCCGATGATTGATGCGTTTGGTGGGGCGTTTTTGATCATGATTGGGTTAAGTTATTTCATCGACTACAACAAGCGCATTCACTGGGTTAGTCATGTTGAACCGTGGCTGGCTAAGGCTGGACGGTTTGAGAATTTCAAAGTCTGTCTGATGTTAGCGGTGGCGACTATTTTGTATTTCACAGTGGAGCCAGCACATCAGTCACTGATTCTGATTTCATCTATTTTGGGAATCATGCTGCACATCGGGCTAGAATTATTTGGCTCATTTTTCCATGAGGAAGATGCTCAATCCATCAAAATCAAGACTGGCTGGGCGGCATTTGCAAGCTTGCTGTATCTTGAGGTTTTGGACGCTAGTTTCAGTTTCGACGGCGTCATCGGTGCCTTTGCCATCACTAGTAGCGTTTTGTTGATTGTTGCTGGACTGGCGTCTGGAGCTATTTGGGTGCGGTCATTGACGGTGTATCTGTTGCGTACAGGCGTACTCAGCAAATATAAGTATCTGGAAAATGGTGCACACTGGGCAATTACGGCACTGGGCATGATGATGATTGCTAAGCTGTTTCATCTGGAGCTGCCGGAGTGGGCGACGGGAGGCTTGGGGCTGCTGTTTGTGAGCTTGGCGGTCGGCAGTAGCGTTCTGGAAGCACGGGCCATCAAGTTGCGAGAAACAGCAGCAAAAATCAAGCGCCGAAAACGATAAGCGTTTTGCAACGTTGTTGCAATTAGAGCTTGATGCTCAGCGGCTCAATGGTGCTGTTGAGAAATGTCTCGGTCAGTTTGATTGATTCAGGGATTGTCCAGTCGCGGAGAATCGTTCGTTCGTCAGCGTTGAACTTGCTGAGGACGAAATCGACATCGCCAATTTGCCGGCGTAGTAGGTTGTCGGTGCCGATGCGAATATGCCAGAAGTCACTACTAATATGTCGATGCAGTGACTTCAGTCCGTTGTTGCCAGCGCTTTCACCGCCCTTGCGGACACGAATTTTACCAAAATCAAGCGCCGTATCGTCATGAATAATCAGGAGATCATCAAGTGTCAGCTTATAAAAATCCATGAGCGCCCGCGCCGCAATACCGACCTCGTTGTAGTAGGTAGTTGGCTTGACGAGCAGGACTTTGCCTGGCGCTTCGGAGCGGCTAATTTCGGCAATGTCAGCAAAGAATTTGGGCTTATTGCTAAATTGTGCATCTTGCTCCGCCGCCAACTGGTCAACCACCAAAAAGCCAGCGTTATGCCGTGTGTACGTGTACTTATCGCCAGGATTGCCGAGGGCCAGAATGATTTTCATATCTTCAGTATATCACCTCGGACGTGATGGCGTATAATAGCTATATGGCGAAGCGCGATGATGATTTGGAATTTAGTATCAATGCAGCGTTTGACGAGGCGCGGACGGTTGTCGACAAAGTACCGCTGTATTTGGTGAATGGCTCGCTGGGCGCTGGCAAGACGAGCGTGCTGGAGTTCTTATTGCAACAATGTGACTTTACGGGTGCGCGAGTGATTGAAAATGAATATGCCAACGAAAATGTTGACGGCTACCGGCTGGAGGGCTTGGCTGACATGGTGACGACCCTGGCTGGCGACTGTGTTTGCTGTGGCTCGGAGGATGCGCTGACCAAGCTGCTGATGGATTTTAGTCGCTATTCCCCTGCGCCGGTGTTCATCGAGGCGACGGGTGTGGCGCGGACCATGAATTTGGTGGAGCGGTTAATCAGCGCCAAGATGTTTGCCAAGTACGAGTTGATGCAGAGTTTTTACGTGATCGATGCGCATGAGATTTTACGCGGTGTTGAGCCAGCACACGAAATTGAATTGCAAGCCGCAGATGCGATTTTGGTGACTAAGGAAGATTTATTGAAGGATAATGAACGAGCTGAATACGAGGCCAAACGCCGCGCTCTGCCCTACGCTAAGGTGCTGAGCGCCCCACACGGTCAGTTTGACCTCAGCAAAATCACCACGCCGTCGGGGCTGTTAGCGTTTTTCGACCAGTATGATGGTGAGCTCGCGGTGCCGGACAATCCAACCTATAGCGTGGTTGATTTATCGGCCGTCGCTGTCAGTGAAGCGGTGTTTGAAAAGCTGTGGCCAGAGTTGTTTGCGGCATATGGTCTCAGGCGGCTGAAAGGTTGTTTTATAAACGACCGTGGTGAGCGGCGGCACATTGAGGCGACGCAGTACCAGATTGAGATTCGTCATGCGCACTCGGACGAGGCAGTGAAAATTGTGCTTATTGGTGAGCGAGCGGATGAAATTATGCGCGATATTTTACACGCGCATATTCTCATGTATGGTGGATGATCAGCTTTCATCTGCGGTGTCTGGGCTGTCGGCGGTGACGGTTAGGTAAAAATCACCGTTTGGCTCTTGTTTGTCTCCGGGCCTGAAGGTGATGACAAAACCTTTGTTTTTTAGTTCTTCTAGTTCAGGGGGGAGTAATGATGCACGAGCCGCAACCCTACCAACTGCTTCTAGAAATTTCTGAACGTTTTGTTCTTGTTCCTCTAATGCTGCCGGATCCCCTCCTGTCATTTTTAACATCTTAGCGCCAATGATAGCCTCGCTGAAATCTTGACATTCTCCATTACCAGGTTCTGCAGTGATGGACACGGTTGCTTTTGTGCAGCCAGTAGCTTCAGGCATGTCAATAACTGGCGAGGACATACCAGCGCGCTTAAGTAGCGGTGTATGATTACTGGTGTCTCCTATGTAGAGATCGACGTTCACTTTTGTTTCTTTGTCTTCGCCGTCTGGTCGCTCTACGGTGATATCTCCGACTGCGCCAATACGCATAGTGTCGATGGTGGCTTCACTAAAGAGAGGTGTTATGGCTACACAAAAGGTAGTTGTTTCGGGGTCTATGATATCAGCGGGAGTTGTTAACAGATCTTTTGCGGGGTATGTGTCTGGAGTATTGTTCATAGTTTTCTAATTATATCACTAATAATACAAAATGTCAATAAATACTGTTGAGGTTGTGGCTTGCATCATTTATATGCCTTTTTCGGCATTTTTGGCCTGTTTGTAGGCTTTGGTGACGGGAGCCAGGCCGCGGGCGATGCGTTCGCGGTTGGCTTTGAGCTGCTTTTCGTCACGGAAGGATAGTTTAATGGGCGTCCCCGCAAAGTTGAAGGCTTCGCGCAGAGTGCGCTCCAGGTAGCGTTTGTAGCTCCAGTGGACGAATTTGAGGTTGCTGCCGTAGATGACGAACCATGGCGGGGCCGTGTCGGTTTGGACGATGTAGCGGAGTTTTGGGTGTGAGTTCTTTAGGCCGGCTGGCGGATGAGCGGCGACGGCTTTTTGTAAGAGGTCGTTGAGGACGCGAGTCTTGCACTCTTGGCGGCGGCGTTTGTAAATATCAAGGGCTAGGTCGAACAATTTGGCGACGTTTTGACCGGTGACTGATGAAGTGAAAATCAGCGGTGCGTAGGGGGTGAATTTGAAATGATAGCTAATTTGCGGCGCCAGCTCGTCGTGAGTGTAGGCGTCTTTGCCTTCGACGGAGTCCCACTTGCTGACCACTAGGACGAGTCCCTTACCTGCTTCGTCGATGATGCCGGCCAGTCGTTGGTCTAGCCCGACGTTTAATTCATTGACGTCCATCAGTAGAAAACAGATGTCGGCTTCGTTGATGGCTTGCATGGTGCGTAGGACTGAGAACTTTTCGATGCCGGTCTCTTGCTTGCCTTGGCGGCGAATGCCGGCGGTGTCCAGTAGCTCGATGGTCTGGCCGTGGTAGCGGACTTGGACGCGGTTGACGTCGCGGGTGGTGCCGGCGACGTTGGCGACGATGGCTTGCTGCTTGCCTGCTAGGGTGTTGAATAAGTTGCTTTTGCCGACATTTGGCCTGCCAATCAAGGCGACACGGATGATGTCGTCTGGCGTGGTTTGAGTGGCTGGCGGGATGAGATCGGCGATGTTGTCGAGCAGCTCGGAGATGCCGATGTTGTGCTCGGCGGAGGTTTTGATGATGGTTTTGATGCCGAGACATTTGAATTCGTCGGTGTGGAGTGAACCTCTCAGGTCGGCTTTGTTGGCAACGAGGAGGACGGGCTTGCCGCTTTTGAGGGCTTTTTTGGCGAGTTGGCGGTCAGCGTCTGATGGATAGACGGTGGAGTCGACCATGACGAGGATGACGTCGGCAGCGGCGGAGGCGTCGGCGATTTGGTCTTGGATGGTGGCTTCGAATTCGTCTTCGGCGGGTTTGAGGCCGGCGGTGTCGATGAGCCAGAATTCGGCGGTTGCGCTCGCGTCAGTCACAGCTTCCTCGAGAGATGAGGCGCGGCGTTTATATGAGACTTTGCCAACGACGTTATCGCGGGTGGTGCCGGCTTCGCGGGCGACGATGGCGGTGCGGGCGCGCGTCAAGCGATTGAACAATGAACTTTTGCCAACGTTAGCTTGGCCGATGATGGCGACGGTAGGTAATTTATGAGACATAATTACGCCTATTATACCAGAGGCTTGGGGTTTTGGCGAGGATGAGCGGTATGCGAAATGGGGCTGACCTTAGCCTGCTGGAGTGGGTATTGCAGTAGCGGCTGGTGTTGGGCTGCTTTCTGGTGCTGGTGAAGCGGTGCACTCGGGACTGTTAGGGATTGCTGTGATGCCACCTGGTCCTTTGTGGGTACGATATATGTATAGTAGCGTGGTGCCATCACAACCTTTCTCTACAGATGATATTTCACCCTTGCAGTCAGGTTCATCAAGACAGTTCCGGTTAACAGTCTGCCAGTCGAGCTTGGACTGGTTGGTTGAGTCTAATTCCGGGCTGATTGTAGATCCTTCTGTAGTTGCCGTTGGTGCTGTTTCTGATATTGGCGCACCGCAGCCTGACAGAGCTAATGCAGCGCTGGCTACTACACCAAGCATGGCTCCTACTTTTTTCCGCCATAATCCACTATCATTTTCAATTGAAAATTTGTTACCTTCTCGCATGGTATGTCCTCCTATATACCTATACGATACATCAATTATTGACCTGGTGTCAAATTGCTTTCTTGGAATTCCCCGCGCTTGATGTCACCGAGAGTGTAATTACCAAAGTCTGTCCGGTGGAGCTTGGCAACAGTGTAGCCGAGGGTAGCAAAGGTGCGGCGGATTTGGCGGTTGCGACCTTCGCTCATCTGAACAATCCAGCGGTGGTCGTTACCCTCGTGCTGACGTTCAAGTGTCAAGCGACTGGGCCCGTCAGGTAGCTGCACGCCAAAGTCGTTGATCATTTGCCGGTGGAGCGGTTGGAGTGGCTGGTCAAGCGTCACGAGATAGCGCTTGATTTTATAAAAGGATGGGTGTGTCATCTGGTGAGCAAAATCCCCGTCGTTGGTGAGGAGGATGAGCCCAGAGCTGTCTTTGTCGAGGCGACCGACGGGCTTGAGGTGATGGAGGTCTTTCGGTAATAATTCGTAAATAGTCGGTACGCCGCCCTGAGAGGCACGCGAACAGAGGTAGCCGACAGGTTTATGGAGGAGGATGAGTTGGTGGGTTTGAGCGGTGAGTCGTTTGTTGCCGTGGCGAATGATATCAGTTGCGGTGATGCGTTGGCCGAGTTTAGCGGGCTGGCCATTCACGGTGACCTTGCCCTGCTCGATCAGCTCGTCAGCCTGGCGTCGCGACACGCCAAGCGCCAGCGCCAGGAATTTGTTGAGGCGCTGGGTAGGTTCATGATTCGGTGTGGTATTGTCTGACATTTATGCTTGTGGTTGTGCTGGTGGAGGAGTTTGCGGCGGTTGTGGCGGTTGAGACGGAAGCGGATGCAGGACTGGAGCTGGTGGCGTATGAGTCGGCGCAGCGTTTGTTGGCGCTTGCGGAGCTGAGTTGACGACCGGTGCTGCTGGAATGGTTGGAGCTGGTTGTCCTGGAGTGGCGGCACTTTGCAAGCTTTGTGGAGCTTGAAGCACTGGTGTCGTCACGGGAATGTGAGTAGGCTCTGCTGGAGTTTCAGGAGCTGGGGCAGCTGTCAACGTTGGAATGGTCTCTTCTGGAGTTTTATCAGTTTGCGGAGCTGGTGCTGTTTCCTCTGGGGTATGCTCAGGCTCGGTTGACTGTGGTTTGAGGTTTGGAATACCTTCTAATTCTTGTTCCATGAGTTTGGCAACATCTTCTGTCGGCGTCAGGCTGGCGCCTTCAAGTGGGCGGATGACACGCTCACCCAGGTTGGCAGGACGTGGCGCTGAAGATGAGAAAGGCGCAGTTGGTTGCGGCAAGGTAGCTGGCGCTGGTGCAGCTGCAGCCTGCAGTGTTGGCTGCGGTGATAGTGCTGAGACATCAGGCCGGACCGGCGGCATTTGCGGTGACTGTGGCATAGCTGGCGCTGGTGCTTGCTGAGGTGCTGCTGGCTGGCCGGCTGGTTGCGGTTGCGGTGCTGGCGTAAGTCCCGGAACATCGCCCAAAACTTCGTGCACGGTGCGCACGACGTCTTCAATGCCAACTTGGGATTTCACGAGGTAGCGGTCGGCGCCTAATTGTTCACCACGAGCTCGTTGGTCTTCTGAGGACAAAGCGGTCATGATGATCACTTTAATGTCTTTGGTCTCAGTGGCAGACCGCAAAATATCCAGCATGTCAAAGCCAGAAATTTTTGGCATCATCACGTCACTTAAAATGAGTGCTGGCCGTTCTTTGATGGCCATGGCGAGCGCCTCTTCACCATCGCCTGCGGACACGATGTCGTATCCCTCTGCTAATAATCGTACGCCATAGATTTCGCGTAAACTTTTGTCATCTTCAACGAGTAAAATTTTTGTCATATCTATTACCTACTATACGATATTATTATTAAAATTGCTATCATTCTTATGCTTTTATGAATTATTGGTTCTCCGCGGTATGCTGATGGCGCGACGAGTAGTCTCTAAATGATGTTCGATGTCGGCCAATGTGGTGTGTTCTGGGCTAGTTGATGTTGGTTGCGGATGTGGTGGCTGGTTGGGCTGGACAGGTGGCTCAGTGACCGGGGCAGGTTCGGTTAGCTGCGGAGGCTGTTCTATCGGTTGCTGAGGCTGAGGCACCATTGGCGGCTCAGCGGGTGTGACGGTAGGAGCTACTGGAGTTTGCGGTTGATGGTATTGAACTGGCGTTGGCTGCAAGGATGCTTCTTTGTGAGCGGCTTCTTCTTTGGAAATTCGCGGTATCTCCAAAAAGAAAGTGCTTCCCTTGCCGTACTCGCTCTCGACACGTAAATCGCCCGACATGCTTTCGGCGAGTCGGCGAGACAGATACAATCCCAAGCCAGTACCACCGATTTCGCGAGTGGCTGAATTGTCAACCCGATAAAACTTCTGGAAAAGATGCGGCACGTCTTCTGCTGGGATGCCTAGGCCAGAGTCCATCACGCTGACAACCACCTTTGATGAGTCGCCAGTGACGTCAACCACCACTTCCCCCTCTTTAGTGTATTTGATGGCGTTTTCTATGAGGTTGGCGGTGATTTCGCGGAAATGGTCGGGGTCAACAAAGGCGTAATAAATGGGCTGCAGATGTTGGTCAGCGGAGTCTTTGGCTAGCGCGTGCGGCCGAAACGAATAGAGCAGATTTTTCTCGGCGGCTTTGTGCGCCAAACCTTCAAAGATGTCTGCCACAAAATCAGTTACGTTAAATAGCTTTGGCTCATCTTTGAGGCGTCCGTCCTCGGCTCTACTGATATCCAGCAGGTCTTGAAATAACCGACCCAGGTGTTGAGCGGAGGCGTGCGCTTTGGTGATGAAGTCGCGTGCTTTGTCGTCAATTTGGGCGGTGGCTGGGTTGAGCGCTAGGCCCAGATACCCCTCGATGGAAGCCACAGGCGTGCGCATCTCGTGGCTGGCGGTGGAGATGAACTCGGCTTGTTCTCGCTCCTCGGCGCGCTCTTTGGAGATGTCGCGGAACACGATGATGACACCTTCCTTTTGTGGGCCAATGGGAGAACTGACGATGGTGATCGGTAGTCGTTTGTCTGAGGAAGTTTTAAGAAATAAGTTGTCGCTGTGGGTGGGCTGGTTTGAAGACAATGCTTGAGCAACGGGATGTTTGCCCTCTGGGATGTCAGATCCGTCTTTGAGCACCAGTTTGAGGACGCTCTGCCAGCTCAGACCCAAAGCGTCGCCTTTGTCCCAGCCAATCATCTGTTGCGCAGCTGGATTGATGAGCTCAATGATACCATCATTGGAAATAGCCATCACGCCGTCGTCGATGGTATTGATGACGACATCAGACTTACCTTCGGCAGAGGTTAGTCTATTTTCCAGCTCAGTAAATCGGTCATCAAGCTTTTTCTGCGGTTGGTATCGCCATAGAACGATGCTTAGGACGAGTGGCATGATGCCAAGCACCGCGCTGATGGTTATCTGTTCCAGCGTCAGTGGTGTTTCGAAATGAATCATGGCGATGTGTGCTACGACCAGCAAGATGATGCCACCAGTCAGCCACAGCCCAAATACTGCAGCAAAGATAGTCACCATGAGCCAGAGGCTGGTAAATGGAGAATAGATGCCGCCGCTGGTGGCGATGAGTGCGGCGATGGTGATGATGAGCGATGCATAGGTGGCGCATGCCAGGTAGGCGCGTTGTTTTTTGGGCGTCCAAGCACAGAGACCAAGCGCCCAAACTGCGGACAATACGCTGATGGCGGCAGCTAGGTCGGTCACTGAATCGCCAATGGTGAAGCGATAATTGCCAGGCAAAAAGCGAGCTGATGCGTATGTGAGGAGAATAAAGAGATTGATTAGTAACGAGGCTTTACTGAGACGGCGCAGCCAAAATTTGGAAAATGTTCTGTCAGACTGCCCCACCCTCGATTCTTTCATGATATTAAGTATAGCGTCAAACTGTGGTAAAACGCAAGCGCGTCTCTGTTGGCTGGCGCGGCGGTATAGACAAAAGCGGCTGCGTCATGGTATGATGCTTAGTGTTGGCCTCATCGTCTAGCGGTTAGGACACCGGGTTCTCATCCCGGCAACCGGGGTTCGATTCCCCGTGAGGTCACCACAGAGAAATTATCAGCACTGCCCTCTTGGGCAGTTCTTTTTTAGTATTGTAATAGATTTGTTTTGAAAGTTGTGTTCTTGTGCTACTCACCCAGCTGCTCGATCACTTCCAGCAGCTTCCGAGGCGTGATGTCGGCTTTGATGAGGTAGCCGTCGATTCTGGGCAGTAGCTGCGACTTGGATTGGTCGTCTTGCTCAAAATTGGTCATGATGAGAATTTTGCTGTTAGGCACCAGATCAGTTTCGCCGTTTCTGAGGGCGTCCAAGATCTGGTCGCCACGCTGCTCTGGCAGCATCAAATCCAAAATGATCAGGTCGTACGGCTGGTTACGCGCCGCCACCAAACCATCATTGCCGTCCACCATCCAGGTGACGGTGTAGCCGGCACGCTCCAGGCTGCGCACGTACATTTCGCCGATAAATCTGTCGTCTTCGATGCATAAAATTGTTTTGATCGCCATGATTACTCCCTATACATTTTGTGATTTTTTATCCACCCGCCGTCGGTGCGAATTAATCGATTGTTTAGCTGGCCGTCTTCTAATAATTTTTCTTTCACCGAGGCGTAGACGGGGATGGTGAAAGAAAAAATTGAGCCCTGGTTCTCTTGGCTGCGTGCGGAGATGCTGCCGCCGTGTGACTCGACAAAGGCTTTACAGATGTATAGGCCGATACCAGTGCCGGCCACTGTCTCGCGTGATCGGTGTGAGCGGTAAAATTTGCGAAAGAGGTTTTTGATCACACCAGCTGGCATGCCGACGCCGTTGTCTGAGACGGAAACTTCTACAAATTCGCCTTTTTGCACGGCAGAAACTTGGACAACTCCGCCTTCGAAGCTGTATTTGATGGCATTGTCGATGAGGTTGGAAATCACTTCCCCAATGCTACCACGGTCGGCTGCTACGGTCGGTAAATCGCTGGGGATGGATACATTCAACATGCGGTGCTGGGCTGAGGCGCGCAGCTGCATGTCGTCAGCGATGGTGGCGTAAATGGCTTCCAACGTGTCTTCGCGCAGATGCACGTACAAGTGGTGCCGATCGAATTTTGAGACGTTGAGGATGTTATTGATGTAGCTGGACAAACGGTTGGCAGAAACGGTCAGACGATTGAACAATTGTGGCTCATCATCCCGCAGGCGGTCGTGAAGTTCTTGTTCCAAGATGTCCAAGTAACCGCGAATAACAGTGATGGGTCCACGGAGTTCGTGTGCTGCAAAGGCGATGAAATTGAGATCCTCTTCTTCGGGTAAGTATTTGGCGGAGCGATCAAAGAGGATGATGACCGTTTCGCCGGCTGCACCTTTTTCGTAGGAAGCGCTGACGTCATAGAACTTTTGTGGCGCGGAGGTTTTGGATTGAGCTGGTACACGTGTCCACTGGTGGTGAGCGGTGATGTTGTCTTTAGCAACTTCCTGGATCCACTCGTTGATGGAAATTTCGTCAATAAAGTCCAGCCCTAACGCCAGCACACCGTCCATGCTGGAGACCACAGGCGCGGTTTCATTGGCAAAGATGATGTTTTTTTGGTGGTCCAATACGACGATGCCGCACGGAGTGTGATTGAACGACTGAATGATAGCGTCAAGTTGAGACGAAGCTTTTTGGGCAGTTGGTTTGGCGGGCGCACCGTTGGTATAGATGGCCTCGAGCACGGTTTGGAAACCAGTGCGTGCGTGTGTTGGCGAGTTGATCTTGGCTGGCTTTTCGGCGGTTAGCTCACCTGTTTTGTAAGCTGCAGCGTAAAGCACGTCGCGCATTGGTTTGCTGATGAACGGTGTGATGGTTACTGTGCCAATGACACCTCCGGCTGCGCCGAGGAGGATGACGACGTACCAGTTGACCTCGACAGCCGCTAAGTTTGTCAATATGAGATGAGTGATGGTCGCAAAAGCAGCAGCGATGCCGACAGGTACCAGCAATAATAATACTAACCGACGCATGTAATATCGATTGTAGTCGCGAATTGATCGGCGACGGGTTACTGCCATGCAATGCTTCCTCGCCCCGGTGTAAAGGCGGCGATCCATGTCTGGCCGCGGTTCAGCGCGATGTCTTTGCCAGCGGCGTCGACCAATTTCAATTCGGCGTTTTCGTTGTCACGCTTCCAGGTGGCTTGAGCTACGACGCCATTTTGAAAAATATACGCTTTGCCAGTGCCGACGGTGGTGACGTCTTCGTAGCCTTCGCGGCTGCCTGGGCGATGTTCGACGTTCACTTCCAGTGCTACGATGCTGTTTGGCGCAATCTGCCCAGCCTCGGCGTCATTGTGTGGCTGCCCTGCTAGCGTGCGAGCGTAGGTATTAGAATCTTTGTTGTAGGTGTAATTGGTGTTAAATAGCGGACCACTGAAATTGATGGCAATCTGAGTTGCATTTGGTGTTTCAGCAGGCTTGCCATCGGCACGCTTGAACCCAGTGAATACTGATTCAGTGTGTCCTTTGGCAGTGTTGGTTTGGTCAATTTTCTCACCTGAAGTATAGGCATTGTGCGGTGCGCGTCGATCATTGGCACGCCAATACGAATTGCCATTGCTGAATTCGTCGATGTCGTGATATTTGCCGTTACGAACTGTACTCAGGGCGTTGGCGCTACCACCAACATGGAAAATTGAGGCCTTGTACGGCGTTGACCACTGCAAATAGTACAGGCGCAAGCTGCGCACTGGACCAATTTTGGCTGGCTTGTTTCCCTGGTACAAGGCGAAGAAACGAGTGATACCACCTTCGGCGACAGCTTCGTAAACGATGCCGGCTTTTGATAGTCCAGACTGTGGTCGGGCGTTAGGGCTATTTTCGACAATTACACCAGCGACGGGAGCTTTGACCGCATTGGCATCAGCCACCTCCAGACCGGTGAGTGACGAGTAAAACTTCTCCTTTGGCTTTTTGGTGCCAGCGAAAAATGGCGAACCACTGTCTGATTGGACGGAATACATGGCGATGATGAAAATAATCGCAACAACCGCCGCGCTTACGACGAGTGCCAGCGCCAAATGGTGTTTGTGGACCCACTGAGTGAACGCTTTGAACTTAGAGTGATTGATGAGTTTATCCTGAGGAATTCGAGGCTTTTCCATATGATTAGTATAGCATGTCGCTTATGCTAATAAAACTAAGACAGCGTGCGTCGGCCTTCAAGTGCGTGCGACAACGTGATCTGATCAGCGTATTCTAGGTCGACTCCCACAGGGATACCGCGAGCCAGTCGCGAAACAGTCAGTGTCAACCCAGCTTCTTGGATGTATCGCTGCAGAAACAGCGCAGTTGACTCGCCTTCCACTGAGGCATTGGTGGCGATGATGATCTCGGTGACGCCGTCATTTTTGATGCGCTCAATCAGCTCAGGGATATGAAGCTGCTCTGGTCCAATGCCGTCGATTGGCGAAATCGCTCCACCTAGCACGTGGTAGGTGCCATCAAACTGGCCAGTACGTTCCAGTGCCATGATATCTAACGGTTCTTCGACGACGCAGACGAGCTGGCGATTGCGGCGGCTGTCAGTATAAAGCGGCGATACGTCATCGCCATCGTCAATTAGCGCAAAGGTTACCGGACACGTTTTGACGCGTTGATGCAAATCATTTAGAGCTTGAGCTAACCTTTTGGACTGTCCTGGCTCGCGCCGCAAAGCAGCATAGGCGTAGCGTTCGGCGGTTCGCGGACCAACTCCCGGTAGACTACCAAATTCATCAATCAACGCCGTCAGCGCTTTTGGCAAAATATGAGTACTCATTATTGAGATTAGAGACCCAGGTTACCCAAGCCGCCCATCAATGGCTTCATTGTTTCAGCAGCAACTTCTTGCGCCTTTGCTAGACCGTCGCGCACTGCAATTTGAATCCAGTGCTCGAGCTGTTCGATGTTGTCTAGATCCACCATATCAGGATTAATCTTGACTGATTTGATTTTTAATTCACCAGTGATCTGAACGATGACTGCACCGTCGCCAGCCTCTACTTCGATGATTTCTTTACCAAGTTGTTTTTGTGCTTTACGTAGCTGTTGCAGCATTTTCACCTGATCAAAAGCCATAATGTTCCTCCTTCAATTAACTCACTTATTATACCGCATTATTCACTAAGTTTGTAGACATAAAACCGATCGCCCGCCTCAGCCCAATCATTGGTGATGACGCGCGTGATAGTTCCTGGGATGCCAGTGATATTTTGGCGAGCAGCGCGCGTGACGACTACTTCTTCTTGAGCACCCTCTGCTGACAGGCCGTCGCTGATGGATATTGCTCTATTATGCTTATTCATGTGGTTGGACAAGGCGTCGTAGAGCGGTTTTTCGGCAGCTGCCACGACGAATATATATTTCTTGTTTGCGGTGTCGCGCAGTAGTGTGTCACGCACAAGGCTCAGATCTTTGGAATGCTCGCGCACGGCGTCAGGCAGGTCGTGATAGCTGTGGACGTATCGATTGACGCCGCTTAGGGTCATGACACCGACCAAGATGATCATCAGTACGAGTCCGGTGCCGCGCGCATATGGGTTCTTTGGGAATAATCGATACCACTCGTACAGCAGTCGTTCTACGCCAGTAGCCAACAAGATAAACATCGGCACAGATATGATCATGTTGACTTGAGGCGCCAGGGCGAGTAGCGGCAATGACAAAAATAGCCAAATGTTGACCACGTAGGACCGAGCGGTGTGCCAGTTGCGGAAAGTGATGATCATGCCGAGGAACATTAGCGCTACGGTGCTGACGTCGATAGCTGGCAGCACTTGCCCGTTGGAGATATATGGCACTGGCCAGAGATAGGTTCGAACGATAATTTTGAGGTTTGCTAATACATCAAAGTTGAGCGATGACCAGCCTGACACGTCCAGCAAGAAGCTGTGATTTTTCAGGCAGAAATACACTAGCGGCGCGCTTACCAACAGAAAGACGATGAATGCTGGCGTCCAGCTGGCACGATATTTTCGTGAAACGAGAATGTAGCGTGTGTATGGGTGCAATAACGCTACTAAGATGAGACCAAGGTTGAGGTACCAGAAAAATGGCGTGTATAAGCTGGCAGCCATGACGGCGGCGAGGAGGATTTTCCAGAGTTGGGCGAATTTGGCTTTTTGGATGATGAGGCTAGCGAACAGCAAAATTAATGACGCCGTGGTGATGTAGATGATGCCAGGCGTGAAGCTTTGCGCTAGGTAGATAAATTGACCAGTGGCGATCATGAGAGAAAGTGACAGCACGGCGATACCTGGTTTGAACCAGTGCCTGAGGAGGAAAAAGAGTGCCAGAGCTGCCAAACACATCAGTGTGACGGCTGGTAACTTGATGGTGAGTGTGCTGACACCAAATAGCAAGAACAGTGCCGCTTGGAACGCGTGTAGTGGCAGATTGACGATGGACCAATTGCCTTCCATCAGCAAGTTGGTTCGTGCGACCATGTTGATCTCTGACTGGCTAATGCCACCTGGCGCGTACAACAACGCCACGCTGATGACCGCGGAAAATATCAATATCAAAGCACTGTAGCCCCAAAGATAGCGCCAACGGTAAAGGAACAGATGAGACAGAGTTTTCTTTTTCACTGCGGTTTATTATAGCATGTTTCGTTAATCGTGTCGTCTGTCCAGACTCATGAAGCGGAGGCGTTCTGGATGGAAGTACAATTGGACTTTGCCGACCGGACCATTACGGTGCTTAGCGATGATGAGGTCGGTGATATTTTGAACCTCTGGGTTGTCTGGTTCGTAGTAGCCTGGACGGTAAATAAAGCTGACAATGTCGGCGTCCTGTTCAATGGATCCGGACTCACGCAGGTCGGCCAACTGTGGAATTGGTGGCGTGCGCGACTCGACCGAACGGCTCAGCTGACTCAGGGCGATCAGCGGCACGTTAAGCTCACGAGCGATCAACTTTAGGCCGCGGGAGATTTCCGACACTTCCTGAACGCGGTTGCCGTTGTGATTGTTGGTGGCCTGCATCAGCTGCAAGTAGTCGACGATGATCAGGCCAATTTCGCCTTCATGTGCCAGGCGGCGAGCTTTGGTGCGCATTTCCAAAATGCTGAGGCCCGGCGTGTCATCGATGTAAATCGGTGCTTCGGCCATCTCGCCCATAGCCTCAGACAATTTGGCAAAATCGTTATCACTCAAGTTTCCGGTGCGAATATTCCAGCTGTCAACTCCTGAAGCGTCCGCCAGCATGCGGTCGACCAATTGTTCTTTACTCATCTCGAGGCTGAAAAATAGTACTGGCTTTTTCTCAATTGTCGCCACGTTGTACGCCAAGTTGGTCACCAGTGTGGTCTTACCCATGGCTGGACGAGCCGCCAGGATGATCAAGTCGGAACGCTGCAGTCCGGCGGTCATGTTGTCGAGGTCGCGGTAGCCAGTGCGAATGCCACGAAGCGTGTCTTTGTTGCGGTGTAGTTCTTCGATTCGATCAAAGCTGTCAGTCAGAATATTTTCCAGGCTAATCAAGTCTTGCTTGAGTGATTGATCGGAGACGCTAAATAGTTCAGCTTCGGCCTTCTCCAATAGCTCCTGAGTGGTCGTCGATTCATCATAGCCGAGCTCAGTGATGTCAGCGCTGGCTTTGATGAGTCGGCGTCGTACGGCTTTTTGCGCCACCATCTCAGCGTAGGCTTCAGCGTGTGCAGCGGTCGGCACGTAGTTGGTGAGCTCTGTCAGATACGCTGAGCCGCCGATGAGGTCCAATTCATCCTTACGCTTGAGCTCATCAGTCAAGGTCAATAGGTCGACTGGCTTATGCTTTTCAAACAGCCGCATCATGCCCGCAAAAATCAGTCCATGATTTTTATCATAAAAATCAGCAGGATGCACGTGTCCAGTCGCATCTGCCAAAACTTCTTCGTCAATCAATATTGCACCCAGCAAACTCTTTTCGGCATCCAAATTTTGGGGCGGTAATTTACCAGATGATGTATGTTGACTTGCTTCACTCATTTATAATTCCTCCAACTTCACTTCTTCGCCACCGCCCATCATAGCAGCGATTTCCGCCAATTTTTCGTCTTCAGGTGGTTTCTGCTCTCCAATTATATCAACTTCCAACTCTATCCCTGCCTCTGCGGTGATGATTTCTGCCAGCAATGGTCGATTTTTGGCATCATCCAATTTTTTCTTGTAAAACGCACTGCCCGCAAAAATAGTTAGTTTATCTCCGTCAAACGCCCACTGACTTTTCTGGAGCAGTGATGATAGGCCGACTGATTTCTCCTTGGCTTGTTCGATCACCTTGTGCCAATCTAGCTCTAGTGGTGTATCAGATTTACGTGGTTTTGTGGGCGATTTTTTAGCTGGCTGAGCTGGCTTGGTATCTTGGCTTTCGGACGTTTTTTGGGCTGGTTCAGTTGACTTGACGTTTTGATTTTTCGGTGATTTTTTTGCCGATGGAGTTGGCTCGGCTGAGGTTGAGATGACGGCTGGTGTTGCGGTGGCAGCCTGAGCGACCGTTTTCTTCGGCCTGACTGGCTGGGCGTGATGTTGCATGAAAATAGTCAATAGTTTCAGGTCTGGGTGCGGATGGCGATCGACCTCGATGAGCTGCTGGATGAGTTCAACAAGCTCTGGATTTGTGCGAAGTCTGGCGCGAGCGATTGACAATAGCTGGTGTGACACCACAGTCGGGCTGATGCCACTTTGCTCTAACTCTTGTAGGATACTGAGGATGCGCGCAGTGTCCTCTGATTGATACGTATCAAGGAGTTCTTCTAGCGTAGCTGCGTCACTCAAGCCCAGATATTCAGTAACCATGGCGACGGTCAGTGGCTGATCGGGTGTAGCTAAGATTGACAATTGATCGAGCATACTGATGCCGTCGCGAAATCCACCGCGCGAACGTTCAGCGATTAGTCGTGCGGCGTCCGCCTCGATGGCAAAGCCCTCTTTTTCGGCGATGGCTGTCAGCTGGCGTGCCATGACGTCGACTGAGATGGGGTGAAAGAAAAACTGTTGGACGCGGCTGAGGATGGTGGCGGGCAACTTGTCGGCGTCGGTGGTCGCCAAGATGAATACTACGTGCGCTGGTGGTTCCTCCAGAGTCTTCAGCAGCGCGTTGAACGCAGGTTTGGACAACATGTGGACTTCGTCGATGATGTAGATTTTCTTTGGCGCGGAAACCGGCGCGACTTGGGCTTTTTCGCGTAGGGCGCGGATGTCGTCAACGCCGTTGTTGCTGGCGGCATCAATTTCGATGATATCCAGGTGCGAGGCTTCCTCATTGTACGGCAGCTTATTAATTTCATGCGCCAAAATCCGTGCCACGCTGGTTTTGCCCACACCGCGCGGACCCGTCAACAAATACGCATGGGCGATTTTCCCCTGCTCCAGCGCTCGGCGCAAAATGTTGGTCACGTGATCTTGCCCCAACACCTCGTCCAAGCTACGACTGCGATATTTGCGGTACAGTGCTTGACTCATTACTTATGTATTATAGCGCAAAGTGTGAGATTAGTAAGCTATTTAGCGGTTAGGGATGGGCACTTCTTCACCGCTTTCTAAAATCATGGTCTTTCTCGGCCATAGTTCTATCGGCTCATCGATGTACGGCAGGTTAGTCGCTTCTGCGATGGCTCGCATAGCCATGTCTATCGGTGCACGTAGGGCCTGGCGTCGAGACTCACGGTCTGTCGAAGCGGCATAATTTCTATACGCTGCTGTATAGTCAATAGGATCACCCAGAGTAACGTGGATCTGCTCATCTTGCGGTATGTATGCATCCAGATCAGTAGGCCACGGCTCGTAGCGAATACCTACTGGCAATAAGTTAGGCTCCACCCCCCCCTACATTTGCGTCAAATAAAATTCGTGACGCACCCGTTCGCCCTTTGGTTACCTGAGCGTCACCTGTGTATGCACCTTCTGGAAAGATGAGCAGTGAGCGTCCGTCAAGTAACGCTCGTCTGGCCATTTCGAGCCCAGTTTTCAAATATTCTTTTCCGCCATGTACTTCAGTGGTATCGTATGCAGCGCATTTTCTATAACCAATCGTCGCACTGCCGTGTCCACAGAGCTATTTTTATACGCCAATCGTGAGCTAATGACAACGTCGCAATCCTCCGGCAGACTTGCTGGTATGGCAAAGATATCGCGCATACAAGCATGATTGGCGACGAATACATTCGGGCCTTCTGGTATGTCGTCAAAGCCATGAGTAGTAATTGCCATTTCCCGCCCTATGGTCTGTAAGAGCGGTTTCTTTCCCCTGTTCATGCCTGCCTCGCTTTCAAAGCTTGCTTAACAACGCGCGCCACTAAGCGATGTCCTTTTGCTGAAAAATGAATACCATCCGACAGTGGTATGAATGGCAGCTCAATGTACTCACCAAGCGCCTCCTTATTCTGCAAGATTTCTTGTCGTATAGCTTCTGATTGTTCGGTGAATTCTGGACCAGAATCTTCATCAGTTGAAAATGCTGGTGGCAGGATATATATGATGTTAGTACCGTGAGCCAGTTTTTGATAATCTATTAAATCTTGGATGATAGCTTGCGCCGTCCTACCGTATTGCTGTTGTAAATCATTGGTGCCAAGGGCGATGATGATGGTATCCAGATCGCCCGCTTGCTGGAGGACTTTCGTAAAAGCTTGCTTGCCATTTTTATATGGCTTTGCTTCACAAAACTCTCCCGCTACGCGACCTGACAGCCCATCAGCGATGATGCGTGCTTTGCCTCGTAATTCTCGCTTTAGGCGGTTGACCCATCGATCGCTATACCGCACTCGCGGCCCCACAAACGTGTCTCCCCAGACGTTAGAATCGCCATAAATAAGAACCCTTTTGCTTGCGTGGTTGCTACTCATATATAAACTCCGTTTTTCATATTATACCATGTTCTGTCAAAATAACGTCAGCTGCGTGTTAGGCATCTCAAGGTCAACCGTACCTTGCGCTGTTTGCGCCTGGTGTCCGATGTACTTTTTCAGGTTATACGCCAACAGCTGCCCGTCATATTCAGTGATGAGCACTGAGCCAATGACACTAACAACCGTGCCAGCCAAGACCGTATTCCCTGTTATATCAATCACATCACTGAGGTCTCGACCCTCAGTGTGAAAATAATCTTCGCACATAATGAGCGTTCGGCTTGGGAAATCCAGCCCCAGTTTTTGCTGAATGCGCATCAGTGTGTCAGCTAGGGCTTGTTCCGCCGTTGCAGCATCGAGCGGCTGCTTGATCAGCCCTAATTTTTTACTGGCAGCCACCGTCTCCATGATGCCATTCAGACTGGCAATTTTCGCCTCATATTGCCGGGCGATCAACGCCGAAGCAAACGTCTCCAGTTTCAATGCCACGCGTGCCCCCTGTTCTAGCAGCCGACGAATACCACGCGCTTCCTGCGAAATGCCGACCTTTATCACCTCTGGCGAGAAATACGCCAAATACAAAAAATGTGGAGTTTGATTGATTTTTTGCTGCTGCGCCGACACCGAATCGGCGTGATAAAACGCTGGATTAAATCCAGTTCGGTTACGACATTTCAAGCAATTTTCATATTTCTCATCGACCATCGCGCCATCAGGACAAGCCTGGCTGCAGTGATTGTCAAAATCCACCCAGCCCGTACAATATTTGGTCGAAACATCAAACGCCAGTGACAACTCCTGCCCCATAACATCACGGCGCTCAGCCTTGCTATCAATCTGCCACTCTAAAAATGGCCGATTCTCAGCGTCAAAGCTAGCGTAGCTTAGTAAAAACTCCTCAGGCATAGCACAATTATATCAAAAACCGCCCGGCAACTGCGCGGACGGTTTCAAGTGCAAAAATAGTCTACAGTGCTGCTTCAACAGCTGCCCACGTAGCGTCAGGATTGTCCTCTGGTACGATGATGGTGACCTGGTCGCCGATGTTGATGCGGAAGAAGGTGACGCTGGCGAGCAAAATGCGATACTCGCGGCCGTTAGCTTCAACATAGTAGACGCCGTCGTGTTGCACCAGTGTGCCGATGACTTGCTTGCGCGCCACCGGGCCGATTTGCTTGTAGATGAAGCTGCCATCGTCAGCGATGGTTAATTTCAAAATATCGCCCTCAACCAGCTTTGACTTTGAAGCATAGTTGGCTGGGATTGGGTAATTTTTGCCGTCTGGGCCAAGCATGGTCTGACCGTCAAACACGCCCTCGACGACCTTACCAGTCACATCTTCGGTGGAGGTTTTTGGTGTAACGACTTGACCGTCATCACCGATGATGCTGATCAATAGTTCTTTTGCCGCTGCCAAATTAGTTTCTGCCTCTTGTATCAATGAGCGAAGCCGCTTTACTTGTTTTTCTGGTAGTTCAGACATAGTGATTCTCGCATTTCCCTGTCTATTTTTGATAGTTCTCGTTCTATATATAGCATAGGAAAAAGGTTAGGTCAATGCTTACATAAGCAAGTTATTTCAGATTTCCACAGCATTTTAAGGGGTGCTTGCAAAACTGTTGCAAATTTTACCCTTGCAATCAAAATACCGCCCATGGTATGGGGCGGCATAATGATTTCGAAAACAAATTGGCGTCATGTTCAGAATGAAATTAGCTGAGCTCAACGCTAGCGCCAGCGTCTTCCAGAGTCTTCTTAGCAGCTTCAGCTTCGTCTTTTGAAACTTTTTCCTTGACTGGTGCTGGTGCGCCGTCAACGATAGCTTTAGCTTCACCCAGACCCAAGCCGGTGATTTCTTTGACAGCCTTGATGACTGCAACTTTCTGAGCACCAGCGTCCTTCAGGGTAACGGTGAACTCAGTTTTTTCGTCAGCCGCAGCAGCGTCACCGCCAGCAGCTGGACCAGCAACAGCAACAGCTGCAGCAGCTGGCTCGATGCCGTATTCTTCTTTCAAGTGGTTTTTTAGTTCGTTAACTTCCAGAACTGTCAACTTGGTCAGTTCTTCAGCCAATTTCTTAATATCAGCCATGATATATCTCCTTAGATTATTAATTGATTGCTAAACTTAAGCCGCAGCTTTGGCTTCGATGCCATCCAAAAGACCGTGCAAATTGCCGCCCAGCGCGCCCACGGTGTCGTGGACTGGTGAAAGTAATTGTGCCACCACTTCGGCGACAAGCTGGTCTTTGCTTGGTAGACCCGCCAGTGCTTTGATGTCAGCTTCGTTGATGCTGAGGCCTTCACCTGAGAAACCACCAGCCAACTGTAGTGCTGGGTGCGTCTTTGCAAACGTGTCCAGCACTTTCGCTGGCATGACCTCGTCTTCGGCACTGATGGCGTAGACTAACTGGCCAACCAGAAGGTCGGTGTCGGTTTCTTTGTAGGTGTCGACGCTTTGCAGTGCTACGCGCACCAAGCGGTTTTTGACCACCTTGATGACCACGTTTGCCTCGCGAGCAGCCTTGCGTAGCTCTTGCAATTCAGCCACGCTCAGCCCCTGGTACCGCGCAAATGCCGTACCTTTGGCGTCTGTTAGAAGCTCTGTTAGTTCAGCAACCAAAGTTTGTTTTTTATCGCGTGAAATTGCCATAAAAATCCTTTCTTTGATTGAGTTAATTTCATTCTTTTCGCCAATTTGTTAACGTGCGGTAATGGAGAATCAAAAAGACGTCTTTGATTCTCGCACTACCAAAGACGTCAAATAAAACTGTTCGTTTCATCCCTCGGCGGCATGTTTACATCTGTTCGTTATGCAGATCGCCGCTGTCTTTGGTAATGTTCCTCACCATTGTAGCAGAAATGACAACGAAATGCAACAGGCAGATTATATCAAAACAAAGAGAAAGCCCGCTCCGTGGTGGAGCGGGCAGCGAACCTCCTCTCTTCTCTCTGTATCTCATTCTCCTCGCCAAGGGATGCTAGCCGTGATGACGAGCATCCCTTGGCGGTATGCTACTCCTCAGAGGAGCGACGACGGTGTGTATAGACTGCGCCCAGGGACATTGCCCCCAGCGCAATCGTAGCACAAGCCCCTATGAGGAGCTGCTCAGACGCAGCTCCCGTATGGGCGAGCAGTCCCCCCGGCCGCTTGTGCGGCGACTGGGGGGCTGGCGGTGACGCGACCTCCTGGCCCCTTGTGGGGGTCGGCGAGGCGGCTGGCACCGACGCCGACGGGGTTGCCGTCGCGCTGGGCGACGGGGTCGGCTCCGGCGTCGGGGTTACACTTGGGGTCACCGACGGGGTCGGCGAAGGTGTAAACTCCGGAGTCGCCGAGGGTGTCGGTGTCGCACTTGGTGACGGCTCCGGCGTCGGAGTCGCGCTGGGCTCCGGGGTTGGTTCCGGCGTTGGAGTCGGCCGCAGGAGGTAGCTGGCGCCACCTCCGGATTCTGCGCGACGAACCGTCGCGCTGGCGTCCCAGGATTTCTCCTGGGAGGTAACGGTCAGGCTGTCCGTCCATGGACCCGGGTCGCCCGGGTCCACAGACAGGCTCAGCTCAAAACGGGCTTTCTCGCCCGTGTTGAGCCGAACTCTGAGAGTTACCGTGGTGGAGGCGCACTCCACCACGGTAACCGGGACGTAGCGGGTGTACTGGGGTTGTCCCCAAGCACCCGCCACAGAGTATACACCAGCCTGACCGGCTGGGTTGGGGCAGTTGAATACCTGACCCGGGGATGTTAACACATCCCGGACCAGAAATTCCTGATCGTCGGTGGTGGCGGGGGGTAGAGCCACCGCCACCGTCGCCCGGGAGGGGTCGTTCTGATGGACGTACCCCCACTTCGATGCCCAAGTTTCGGGTTGCGAGCAACCTGGACACTGTGCTACCTTGACGGGAGTCCGGCGGACAGTCCCGCCGAAGTCCCAGACCAGATCCCGGGTCTCGCCCGGGACCAAGGTGTCCTTCATGGATACCCTCCACCATGCATGCCCCTCATAGGCATAATGCTTGGTGTTTTCGACGGCATTGGTCAGTACGACACTGACCTTGCCGTTGGAGTAGACGGCGTGAGCGATAACCACGCCGTCGTCCGTCGCCAAGTCGACTGGGGAGCCGTTGCTCCCCAGTTCTTGGGGTGGCGTGAAGGTGATGCTATCACCTTCACAGTGACCGTCCTCAAGGGACAGTCCGAACCCGAATTCAACGCGCTCATACGCGCTGAATTCGGTGGAGTCATCGACAGCGCGGACGTATTCCGCGCTAATCTCTGCGGGCGAAATCGGCCGGGGAGTGCACGACGACGTTGCCGCCGTCGTGCCGTCGGGGCCCTCGGGGGCAGCGGCTGCCACCCCCGAGAACCCGAAGACCATAGCTAGCAGCGCAAATAGCGCTGCTAGCCCACGTCTTTTGAACAGCATGGGATCTCCTATAATAGGGACGGAAAGGATACAGATGTTAAAGTACATTTCGGTTCGCGTCCAGCTGGGCTGGCAAGCGAATCAGAAATGACTCAAGCTAGCATCCATACCCAACGGGCTTTAGTATTCTAGCATAAAATACAGAAAAATGCAATACCCTCACGACTATCTCGGCGACGCCACCTCAGTAAAAATCCCGCCATGATCGGCGGGATTTGATGGGTCAACTGTCAAATTAACCGTATCTAGAGGTTGTTTTCGACCTTGATGCCAGGACCCATGGTGGTGGTCACGGCGACGCTTTTGACGTAGGCGCCTTTGAGGCTGCTTGGTTTTTGGGCGTTCAGGCTGCTCAAAAATGCGCGGGCGTTGTCTTGTAATTTGTCCGCACCAAACGACACCTTACCGACGCTCAAGTGAACGATGGCCTGTTTGTCGACGCGGTATTCAACCTTACCAGCTTTGGCTTCGGTGACAGCAGTTGCCACGTCTGTTGCTACGGTGCCAGACTTTGGATTTGGCATCAAACCACGTGGACCGAGCAAGCGAGCGTATTTACCAAGCTTTGGCATGTACTGTGGCGTTGCTACCAAAATGTCAAAGTTCAGCTCTTCTTTGTCCAGCTGCTTCAAAAATTCTTCATCGCCGATGATGTCGGCGCCAGCCTTTTTGGCAGCAGCGTGTTCTTCTTCTGGTGCAAATACTGCGACGCGTACGTCTTTACCGGTACCGTGAGGCAGTGACACGGTCGAGCGAATGTTCTGGTCTGCCTGGCGTGGGTCAACACCGAGCCGAACGTGCAGTTCCACTGATGCGTCAAATTTGACTGGGCTGGTCTCGGTCGCCAGCTTCAAAGCTTCTTCCAGGGTGTACACTTTGTCTTTCTCGATCTTTTTGGCAGCTTCTTGGTATTTTTTGCCGCGGCGCTCTAGGCGTGGTCGGGTGACTGGCTTTGGACCCTTTTTGATGTGTGCTTCAGCGTCTTCGTCTTGCGGAGTGGTGTCGCCTGCTTCTTTGCGAGCTTCCTTCTCTGCTTTAGCTTCAGCTTCGTCCAAAGCTTTTTGGCTGCGCTTGCCTGCTTTGGCGACGTGTGCTTCGCGAACTTCGTGTTTTTCAGCGCCGGCAATGGCAGCCTCGATTTCAGCGATGGTGTTTTTTTCGCTGACTTCTAGGTTTAGTTCTGCTGCTTTTTCCAGCAATTCGGCTTTTTTGGCCATGAGTGATATCCTTTCTGTGGTACAATCGGTGCTCGGTTTTTCCCGAGGTTCACCTCCCAGCATTGATTATTATTCTTGCTGATTATATCAGTTTTGGTGACTGTTTTCAATGAGGCTCGTGTGTCGAACGCCGAAAGGCTGTGACGAAGGTGTTGTTTTTCAATGAGGCTCGTGTGTCGAACGCCGAAAGGCTGTGACGAAGGTGTTGTTCGGTACCACAAATACGTCTGCCTGTGAGTTGTCGTCTATCGGGACGAGCCGTAGTCCAAATCGCCACTTTTCTTCTACCTCCGCACAGTGGAGTTCTGGTTTGGCATTGATAGTATGTTTTTTACCAGGCGCTTTCTTCCATTTACCGTTGTTGTGAATAAAAACTTTCCCTTCAACATGAAACTTACCCGACTCGAGCATATGTTCCGCCAAAAAATTCTCATCAGCTATGAGTTGTGCGCACCGCTCTGAGGCCTCAGCTTGCATTAGTTTAGTGACGCGTTCAGCTGAGATGTTGCGCTGATTCAAATCAGTGACGCGATCGTTAAGTAGATATTCGGTGGCCTGGATTGACTGACTACGCCATTCGTCTTGAAAAGTCGCCAGGTAGTCAACTGACAGGTCGTCGTTTTCTTGTTCAGGGTAGATGAGGTCGAGGTTGGTAATCTCGATAAATGGTACGACTTCCACACCGTCATTGCTGAGTATTTCTACACAACACCGACGTGTCAGATCTGGTATCTCGGGTCCCAATATGCCAGGCACTAACAGTCTGAGGTTATCAGCGATGATTGGCTCATCTTCCTGCCACAGCTTGACAGCGGCTTGGCAGTGCTCTGATTCGGCAAATATGTCTTCCAGCTTTGTGGTGGCTTTTTCGGTGAGTCGTTGCATGAGGAGTTGCTGCTGAACGGGGTTAAGGCTGTTAAATGATTCCCTCGACAAGACTCGGTCTACTAGTTTGCCTGTCGCGTGAATGAGATCGTTGTAGTCAGATATTTCTTCTTCTGGTTCTTGTTGACGAATCTCCATAATGTGAGACAATTCCAAACTATCGCCGTTGTCGAGCGCCAGACGTACTGTGCGTTCGCCCAGCTCTGAGCTGACTTCAAACCGTGCGACTGCCTCTGAAAATTGTTCGACGCCTAATATAGGTTCGCCTTCGCTGTTGGGATGAGAGGTCATGGCGGTGATATCGACTGGCTTGCTCAGTAAATCAGGGGTGAATAGTTGATGGTTCAGGGTTGTTTGTAGTGTCTCATCTGGTACATTCAGGATAGCTTCCCTGTCGTAAGCTATGCCCATCAGACCGTCCAAATCAATTGGTCGCTTCTGGGGACTGGTAAATGACGCTTCACTCATGTACATATATTATACCAGTGAATTGCAGAAAAATCAATAGCAGTGAGTTCATTCCATGGAATAGTTGCGTTTTTGGCAACAATGTGATAATATGTGTAATTACTATGGAACGCGAGAAGAGCAATTTCACACCTGGTGGGCATGATGAAACAAACGTAGATGCGACCTTTGATGACATTATGACTGGTGCAGGTCTAACTGGCGAAGATATGGCTACGGTCCCTAGGAAGTGTCGAGATTGTCCAGTGCTAAAGCACAATCTTGGGGGGGATAGCTTGTATGCACCAAGAAGTACAAGAAGGCCTGAGTATAGATACTGAACAAGTAAAACAGCGTTTACTGATGATGAGAGAGGCGGGCCATGAGGCCTTGGTGTCATTGACAGATGACCAGATAGGTCAAATGGCTACTAGTGCTACAGCCCATAAACAAAGAGAGGTCATGGAGATATTAGACAGCTTTGACAGGCAGTCAGCTAAATTACAAGCTGGCGTAGACCGTCTTACCAGTCACTGCGCAGGGCCTCTTAAGATGCGCGGTTCACGGGATGGTAAGACGGTGACAGTAACTAGCTGTATGTCGGGTATAATAACCCATTCAGGTGAGACAGGATTTGCTGACGTACACTACAGTTAGTGGTCTATCGCGTGGTCTGATACAATAGATCATATGGACTTTATCACAATTACACACATCAGAGCACGTCAAATTTTAGATTCTCGGGGTAATCCAACGGTTGAAGCAGATGTCATATTGAGTGACGGCTGTTTTGGTCGGGCGGCGGTGCCGTCTGGAGCGAGTACTGGGTCTCATGAGGCGGTAGAGTTGCGAGACGATGAGCTGCCATTTGGTGGCAAGGGAGTTTTGAAGGCGGTTGAAAATGTCAACACGGAAATCGCTGACGCGCTGCGTGGTATGAGTCCGTTTGACCAAGAAGCTATCGACCAAAAGATGATCGCCCTAGACGAAACGCCAAATAAGGGTCGTTTGGGTGCAAATGCCATCTTGGCGGTCAGTTTGGCGACTGCCAAAGCAGCAGCAGCGTCACGTGGTGTGGCACTGTTCACCTATATCAACACGTTGGCTGGTAACCCGCAGATGAGTTTCCCGATGCCGATGGTTAATGTCATGAACGGCGGTCAGCACGCGTTGGGCGCGACGGATATTCAGGAGTATATGATCATCCCTGTTGGTGCATCAACCATTCAAGACGCAGTGACCATGAGTGCCGAAGTATTTCACGTGTTAGCGAAAGTTCTCAAACAAGAGGGCTACCCAACGACTGTGGGTGATGAAGGTGGCTATGCACCTCGCGTTCGTTACGGCAATTCTGAGCCGATCACTCTGCTCAGTCGAGCCATCGAACAGGCTGGATACTTGCTGGAGCGTGACTTTGCCTTTGCGCTTGACGTGGCTGCCAGTGAGTTTTATCAGAGCCAGACTGAACAGTACAATTTGTCCACAGAAAACCGTGTGCTAGACACTGACCAGATGATCAAAATGTATAAGGAACTACGCGCACAATACCCGATCGTCTCCATCGAAGATGGACTAAACGAAGAAGCCTGGCGTGGTTGGCAGAAGCTGACGCTGGAGTTGGGCGGCACTACGCAGTTGGTCGGCGACGACCTGTTGGTCACCAATGTCGAGCGTCTGGAACAGGCCATTGAGCAAAAAGCTGGCAACGCTATCCTCATCAAACCAAACCAAATTGGTACACTGACCGAAACCATCGCTGCAGTCAAGATGGCCAAAGAAGCTGGTTGGAACACGGTGATGAGCCACCGTTCTGGCGAGACGGAAGATACCACCATCGCCCACTTGGCTGTTGGCTTGGGAACTGGACAAATCAAGACTGGTTCAATGTCTCGTTCGGAGCGCATCGCTAAGTACAATGAGCTGATGCGTATCTCAGAGCTGCGTCCCGACATCGAGCTGGCGCGTCCGTTTGTACAGATGTAGGGCGCACTAAGCGCGAATAGTGACGATGTCGTCGGCTTGTAGCTTGATGATGCGTGACGCGACTGAGGACGTCACTTCCCCGCCGTCGACATAGACACTCACCATATCACCGAAGTACTTGATGGCTTCGGTGATATTATTAGCTGGTGGCATGCCAGCTGGGTTGGCGCTGGGTGCCAACAAGGGGCCGGTTTGGCGAATGAGCTGTGCTAAGCTGCCGGTGACTAGTCGAAAAGCTAGTGTGCCGTTTTGGTGGGCGGTGTGCGGAAAATCGTTGCTGGCTGGTACAACGATGCTGGTCGGTCGCTCGGCATTCAGCTGTAGGTAGTGCTGACGTTGAGTAGCAGTTAAACCCGGGATGTCGGAGATGTCAGCGACCAGGATGATGCATGATTCGTTAGCTGGACGATGTTTAGCGCGGTAAAGGCGTTCCATGGCGCGACAGTCGGTAGCGGAAGCGACGATGCCGTAGATGGTGTCGGTTCTGAGGACGACCAAGTTGGCACTGGTAAGTGCCTCTGACACACGGGAGTCGGATATGGTATTTGTGATGAGCATTGAATTATTTCGTTAGATTAGCCACCAAGATTGTCGATGATAGTTTGCAAAAAGCCTCTAGGAGTTGGTGGTGTTTGGTTTGGACCTTGGGTTGATGATGTTTTTTCAGTTAAAGGTACCGAAGTGGGCTCGGTGTTGATGTGGATAGAATTAGCAGCGGTATCGGCCGCTTCCTTCAGTATGATCGCTGGCGGAATGAACAAAGCAGAGGTAATGGCTACTGCACCGACAACGGATGTGATGGTGTCTTTGAGTCCCCTTTCGTTCTCTGTTGATAGCTTTGCAAATTCTGCCAGATCCATACCCATATTATATCATATTTAGTTATAATGTACAATTACTCCCGCCTGAGCGAGAGTAATTGTAGTTGACGTGAGAAACTGATTAGTCAGTAACTTCAACGCCCATGCTGCGAGCAGTACCGGCGATGATTTTGACGGCGCCGTCTGTGTCGATGGCGTTGAGCTGGTCTTTTTTGACTTCAGCGATTTCTTCCAGTTGAGCGCGGGTGATTTTACCAACTTTGTCGGTGTGTGGCTTGCCGCTACCCTTTTGGATGCCGGCTTTTTCGCGGATCATGTCGTCCACTGGCTGACCCAATGATTTCCATGCGAAAGTGCGGTCTTCGAACACTTGAATGTGCACAATGACGTCTTTGCCCATCAAATCTTTGGTGGCGTCGTTAAATGGATTGATGAAATCCATCATGTTTAGTCCCCACTGACCCAAGGTTGAACCAACTGGAGGCCCAGCAGTCGCACGACCAGCTGGAATACGTAGTTTTAGATTTCCAATGACTTTCTTTGCCATGATGATAAACCCTTTCAAAATTAGTTGAAGCGTATTGAAAGTGTGCGTAACATAGGTATTATACAAAAAAGTGTGGTATAATTCAAGCATGAACGTGCGAGGCCCGCTCCCCATTAAGCGCATCATCAACGCGTTTGGTGCGGTGGGCTACACATTGCTCCTATTTGTTTACGCAATCATCT
Source organism: uncultured Candidatus Saccharibacteria bacterium (assembly GCA_963526325.1). Classification (GTDB taxonomy): domain Bacteria; phylum Patescibacteriota; class Saccharimonadia; order Saccharimonadales; family Saccharimonadaceae; genus Nanosynbacter. The sequence continues at coordinate 20,160 of CAURNC010000002.1, read as the reverse complement.
CTTTGTCTGCTGTAGTTTGGCTGATTCGTCGCGGTAAGTTCTTTGGACTATCAATCAATCTGCGCACCGCAGAACCGTTGATGCAGACAGCGCCGACGGAGCCAGAGCCGTTGATGGCTCAGCTGTTGAGCGCTGCGTTGGGGATTGCCACGGCCTTGGTACTCGTCATTAGCCTGACAGCTCTCACTTATTGGCTGGGACGCGGTGGGTCGCGAATACTGAAGCGGTCAGTGCGGTTTTGTCAGTCCCCCGTTACATTGGTGACGTTGTTGGTAGGCAAAGTGCTGGCTTGTGGCGTGGCAACCGTGCCGGTTTTGTTGGCTGGTATTTTGCAGATGGGTAATCTTTGGGTGGTGATCATTTTGTTGGGATTTATCACCGTGGCGTTGATCATTTTTCTGCTACAGCATTATCTGGCGTACACCAGTGAAGTAGTACAGGCCAAAGACGTTTGGTAATTTAGCGTGTGACGCATTATTTTTTGCGTGATAGAAAGTGTGTGACTACGTTGCCGGCAACGATGCCAGCTGCCACGCCGCCAGCGATAGTAAAGGCTTTAACCACCTCTTTGCCAATTTCTGAGAACATCAACATGCGAGCTATTTTGGGGTCTTTGATTTCAAGGCTGGTTGGGATTTCAGGTGGAGGAGTGTCGTCCTCTGGTGCCTGCGCCTCTTTTGATGCGACAGGTAAGCTGTCGTATGTGGAATTTATCATATTGGCCTGGTGTTGCCCCAGGGATATTGCAAAATTGGCAGCAAAATAAGCAGGCATACGTGAGAGGTCTTCTTCACACTCTTCCATGGACTCCTCGTACAGTTGGTTTACATGTAGTTTAGCTTGCGCTGGTATGTCTGCCTGCTTTTCTGGAATACTGTCTGGAGCGATGGCATGTGCTGCAGCCATAACCGCCTGTCTATCGCTTTCCATCAGATCGGCAAACCAAGCGAGCAAAGATTCCTTTTGCTTTGGTGTTGTCGGTAAGTCTTGTAAATAATGGGTGGCAAGTTCTCGTACTGCTGGGAGATATTGCATATTTAACGAGTTGCTAGTCTTATTTATGGCACGCTGTTGCTCATCAATAGTCTGTTTGGCAGACAGTTCTTCAAAGGTCGCGATCAATTTATTTCTGGTAGCTAAATGTTTGAGAGAGGCGCTTGTTAAGTCCTCGCCATCAGGCTCACCCAGTGCTTCTAACCATTCTTCTGAGACTTTGGCGGCTTCCTGGGTGGTGTCGTCACTGGGCTGTATGACCTTCTCGTTCTTGTCGGAGTTATCATCACTGGGTTGTGGCATTTCTAGTGTACTCATGGTAAAACCTCTCCACCCTTTTGATAATATATAAATTGGACTGTTTGGTCCTGCGTGTTAGACTTTTTTCACCTGCAGGGCGTCAAGCTCGACTGGAGTGTCGCGTCCAAACATGCTGACCATGACGCGGATCTTGCCTTTGATTGGGTCGATTTCGGCGATCGCACCGTCAAAGCCTTTGAACGGACCATCGGTGATGGAAACAACTTCGCCCTCTGAGAAATCAATCTGATGCTTTGGCTCTTCGACGCCCATGCGCTTTTTGATTTTGGCAATTTCTTTGTCAGAAACGGGTGTTGGCGTGGTGTCGGCGCCGACAAATCCAGTCACGCCAGGCGTGTTGCGGATGATGTACCACGTCTCATCAGTCAAATTCATCTCCACCAACACATAGCCCTGGAAGATTTTGGCTTCAACGACTTTGCGTTTGCCGTTTTTAATTTGGATTTGTTTTTCTTTCGGGACCATGACGTCGAAAATTTTGTCTGCCATGTCAACACCGTTGATGCGCTGACGAATGGATTCTGCTACCTTTTCTTCGTAGCCAGAATAGGTGTGAATAGCGTACCACTGACGGGTTGAGTCGTAACGATTATTTGCCATAAAAAACTCCTTTTACCTTTATTTCAAAATTTGCTCAAAGACCCAGTTAAATCCAGCGTCAAGTAATAAAATCAATGTGGTAAGCAGCAACGTAAAGCCAATCACGGTGCCAGTCATGATCCAAGTGTTGGCGCGGGTCGGCCAGCGAACCATTTTTAGTTCAGCCCATGCTCCCTTGAAATAACCAACAAATGAGTCGCGCATGCCTGAATCTGCTTCAGTCTTTTGAATAGCGCGTGCTGGTTTGGTGGTTGGTTTCTTTTTGACGGTTTTTTTAGGGGAATTATCCGTTGCCTTGATGCGGCGTACGGTGGTTTTCCCTGTCTGCTTACCCTTTTCTGCCATGTGTTTCTCCCAAATTAAAAAGTCTGTTTTTCACAGACTGTCAAGTATAGCTTAGCACAAAAAATGCATGCATTGCAAGTGTGAGCGGTATTATCGCTTTTTGGCGGGCTTTGCCGGTGGCAGGCTGAAGCTGAAGGTTGATCCGTGATTGAGACGACTTTCCAGTTTGATGGTGCAGCCGAGCTTGCGGGCTAGCTTGGCCGCCACGTAGAGCCCTAGTCCAGTGCCACTGGTTTCGCGGGTGCGGTAATCTTCGGCGCGGAAGAAGCGGTCAAAAATCTTTTTTTGATCACTGCGCCCGATGCCGATGCCGGTGTCCTTGACGCCAAAGTAGACTTTGCCGCCGCTGCGCTTCATGATGAGGGTGACCGAGCCTTTTTGGGTGTATTTGATGGCGTTGGTGATGAAATTTTGCAATAATTCTTCAAGATATAGCCGAGACACATTGACATTGCCGACGCCTGCTCTAACGTCTAGGTTGAACGCCAATTTCTTTTCTGTTGCTTGCGGTTCGTATTCGTGGCGGAGTTTTTCGGCTAGTTCAGTGACGTTGATGAGCTCTGATTCATCAGCAATACCGCGTTCTGCGCGAGACAGCGTGCTGAGATCGTTGACGATGCGCGCGAGGAACATGATTTGTTTGTGGGCTTCGGCAAGCGAATCGTCTAATTTGTCGGTCATGCCGCGGTGCATCATGAGCTGAACGTTGGAGAGTGAGGCTTCGGCGATGGTGATGGGGGTGCGTAGTTCGTGGCTGATCACACTGATGAATTCATCGCGCTCCTCTTCTAGGCTTTTGACGCGAGTGATATCGCGCAAAATGAGGACGTAGCCGTCCGAAGTGAGCGTGTCATTGCCGCCCTGTACTGGCGCAAAAGTGGCTGACAAGCGCACGCGGTCACCGCCCTCAAGGGGCATGATGATGTCGTCGCGGGTACGAATGGCTGGCGATTTTCGCAACTCTTTGAATACAGGAACTGGCTGTTTGTCGTTGGTTTCAAAATTTAATAACTCATCAATGTGTACGCCTTGGATGCTGGCGTTGGTGTCAAGTAAGCTCAAAGCGGCGGCGTTGTAGAGGCCGATGATGCCGTGGGCATCCATGCTGATGATGGCGTCGGTGAGGTTGTTCACCAGTGTCAATACGCGGTCGCGTTCCAGCCGTTCACGGGAGCGACTACGTCGTAGCTCTTGGCGTGACTGGTGTCGTCCACGATAGGCGATGACGACGACTGCTAGAAACATCAGCCATGATATGACAAGTAAAATGATGATGGCATAGATAAGATTCCCTCCCTGCATATGTACCAGTATACCATAAGCGTTATACGTGTGGGGTGTATTTTTTCAGGGTGGTGCGATGTTGTTTGTAGTGTGGATCGATGGTGGCGACCTCATGCCAAAATGCTGACGAATGATTCATCTGGCGCGTGTGGCACAGTTCGTGGATGAGGACGTAGTCCAATAGTTCAAACGGTAGATTCATGAGAGCGATATTTAGGCTGATAGTACCGTTTGAGGAACAACTGCCCCAGCGACTGGACGAATGTGTGAGTCGGGTTTTGTCGTAGTGAAAGCCGTGTTGCTCTGCTAAGAATTTGAGGCGGCGCGGTAAATAGCTTTTAGCTTCTTTGCGCAGGGCTTTGACGACGTGGTCGCGAATGGATTGTTGAAACATGGGGTCGGTGAAATTTTGCTCGTCCGTTACGCTGACGATAATGGTAGTTCCGACGGTTTTGACAGCGGGTGCTCCCTGCTCCACTAGTAGGTTGTGACTTTTGCCAATTTGTTGAGGCGTACCGTATGGAAAATCACCTTGCTGTTCGGTGATGAGTTGGTGGATGCTGTGGCGTGACTGTTTGACGAGGAGTTTGGCGGAAGCTAGCGGTGCGTGAAGCGGCATAGTGATGCGGATGTGACCGTTTGGGGCGATACGCAAACTGACGCGACTAGTTAGGGCGCGCCTGGTGACAGTGATCTCGCCAAATTCAGGATCAGTGATGGTTGGCATCGAGCCCTCCGTCTACTGTACGCGAACGCGCCCGCCAATTGACCGTGGCTGAGTACGTATAGAAGCAGCTGGACGGGTGGCATCGCTGAGTTTTTTCAAAAGTGTTTTTGCCTGCGTATTGTAGGTGTGACGACCACTGATGACCATGTAAGGCTCGCTAGCGTGTGGTGGTGAGAAAGTTCGTAATTTCTGTTCGAACAGCGCTTCATCGCCGTTGTGTGAACGAAGCCATCTGGCTCTGGACATGGCGGGGTCGGTCTGCACCCACACAAACAATGGCTTAAATCCAGCCTCACGAGCGACTTTGGCGATGTCGGAGCGCCAAGCGCGCTTTTCGGTGTTGCCGTCGAAAATGATTGTCTGTCTTGGCTTGAGTAACTCTCGAAGCAAATCGATTGCAGCTTTGTGAATCAGTGTGTCATCGCTCGACAATTCACGCAGTGTGTCACTGCTTAACATTGGCGCATTGAACATTTTGGCAAATTCAGTCGCAAACTGTGTTTTTCCCGCCCCCGGTGCGCCGACCATGATAATCAGGTGCGGCGAAGATAACTGCAATGGTTTCATGAAATCAGTATACCATACGCTTGGTGAGAAAAAAACAGAGGGAAAACCTCTGCTATTTTATGGCTCTACGGCTCTATGGCAGGGGAGACAGGACTCGAACCTGCGACACCCGGTTTTGGAGACCGGTGCTCTACCAACTGAGCTACTCCCCTGTGTCTTGGCGTTATTTTACATGATTTTTCCGTCCTCGGCAACTCATTTTGGGTGATTTGAGGAGGCTATCTGACAGGTCGCTGCGTGAAATACTCCTGAAAAACCGTGAAAAACTATTGAAAAAACATAAGCATCGTTTTATGATGAATAGTAGGTATGAAAATATTGATGCTTGGGTGGGAATTACCTCCGCATAATAGCGGAGGGTTAGGCGTCGCATGTTATCAGATGTCACGGGCACTAGCTGACTGTGGTGTGGATATTGATTTTGTTGTGCCCTACTCTGCCGAGCATCCGAATATTGATTTCATGAATGTGCACGCAGCGACGCATTTGGAGGCATCAAAAGATGGTTTTGGCGCCTATGATGATTTGGGCACTTCGGACAAGCGAGCGCATGATTGCGGACTAAGCGGTATGCGGGCGGTGCAGCGGCGATACAACTGCTTCGTGAAAGAATTTGTCAAACAGCATCCTCCAGATGCTATTCACGCTCACGACTGGTTGACCATGGAAGCGGGCATCATCGCTAAACAGCAGTGCAATGCGCCGTTGATCGTGCATGTGCATGCGACCGAATTTGACCGTTCTGGTGAGAATGAAGGCAATCCATTGGTACATGAAATCGAGCAGCAAGGGTTGTTGATGGCTGACCGAATCATCGCCGTGAGCCACATCACCAAAGATATCATTGTCAAGAATTATCACATTCCACCAGAGAAAATCGAAGTTGTCTACAATGCCATTGACCTGGATGAACTGCCACCACACGAATACGACCAAGGCACCTATCAATACTTGGAAGACCTGAAAAAAGAAGGCTATATCATCGTTGGCGCATTGACCAGATTGACAGTACAAAAAGGTTTGACCTATCTCATTCGGGCGGTGGCTGAGGCCATCAACCAGCACCAAAAAATTGCATTGCTGCTGAGCGGTAGTGGTGAGCAGCGCGACGAACTGGTTGCTTTGGCGGCGCACCTGGGCATTAGTGACAAAGTGGTCTTTACGGGTTTTGTGCGCGGTCGGCAGTGGCGTGACGCTTACCATCTGATCGACGTATTTGTCATGAGTTCAGTGTCAGAACCGTTTGGTTTGACGGCGTTAGAGGCGGCGCACCATGACACAGCTTTGCTCATCAGTCGCCAGTCTGGTGTCGGCGAAGTGTTGCACAACATTTTACGATTTGACTATTGGGATACTAACAAATTGGCGCGACAAATCGTCATGTTGGCGCGCTCACCTGCTCTTTTGGAGATTCTCAAGGAAGATGTGAAAACAGAATATGCCCAACTGTCCTGGCATGACGCGGCTCAGCATTGTTTGAAATTGTACGAGCAGGCTCGAACAAAAGGCGGTGGTATATGAGCCGTCCAGCGATTACCCTGTACCTGCACGCCCACCAGCCGTGGCGTGTCCGCAGCTATGGTGCACTCGACACCGCCAACCGTCATGATTATTTCAGCGGTGACGGCGACCAAAACAACAAAGAGATTTTTCTGAAAGTAGCCAACAAATCGTACCGACCGATGAATGCGCTGCTAGAAAAGTTGTTGCGTGAACATCCAGGGTTTTGTTTGTCGCTGAGTTTGTCTGGAGTATTTCTGGAGCAAGCTGAGCAATTCGCGCCTGATGTGATTGAGAGTTTTCAGCGACTCATGAAAACAGGACGCGTGGAGCTACTGGCTAGCCCCTATCATCATAGCCTGGCCTTTTTCTACGATCAGTCTGAATTTGAGGCGCAAGTTGCCCTCCATGCTGAGAAAATCAAACAGCTGTTTGGCGTTTCGCCCAACGTTTTGGCAAACACGGAGTTGGCATACAATGATGAGCTTGGGGCCTGGGCGGAAGCACATGGGTATGACGGTGTGCTGGCTGAAGGCTGGGACAAAGTGCTGGGTTGGCGCAGTCCAAATTATGTCTATCAACCAAAAGGCGCCACGCATACAAGGCTACTCCTAAAGAACTATCGCTTGAGTGACGACATTGCCTTTCGGTTTAGCAACAAAAAGTGGAGTGGCTGGCCTCTGACGGCTGAAACCTACAGCTCATGGCTTACGGCGTCAGGCGGCCCATTGGTCAATTTGTTCATGGACTATGAAACGTTTGGTGAGCATCAGTGGAAAGAACACGGTATATTCACCTTCTTTGAGCGGTTTGTTGGGAAATGGATAACGGCTGGTGGTCAGTTTAATACGGTGTCGCAAGCTCTATCGAACACACCAGTCGGAGACGTGAGTATGCCGGAAACTATCACTTGGGCCGACAGCGAGAGAGATTTGACGGCTTGGAATGGCAATGCTTTGCAACAAGAAGCTCTGCGCTATGTGTATCAGCTGGCGCCGCGAGTATTGGCGTCTGGCGATTCTCAATTGATCAGCGATTGGCGTAATTTGCAAACCTCTGATCACTACTACTACATGTGCACCAAGTGGGCGTCTGACGGTGATGTTCACGCCTATTTCAGCCCGTACGATTCACCATATGAAGCTTCGCTGTATGTGATGAATGCTTTGCGGGATATCTATTGGCGTTCGAGGCATGCTCACCCGAAAGCATAAAGAAAACCCACGTCGTATGCATGGGTTTTAATGATACGCGTGATAAGAAACTAGCTTTTACGAGCTTTAACTTCGTTACGACCAAGGTTTTTCTTGGTTTCGGTGTAGGTCGCGTGCTGACGAGCGATTGGGTCGTATTTACGCAGCGTCAACCTACCTTGACCTTTGGTAGTGCGGTTCTGTGTATTGATTGTCGTGTAGTAAGTTCGGTGCTTGCTTTTGTCACTGACCAAACCGATCAACTTGCGTTTCGTATTCTTCTTTGCCATAATTTCCCTTTAACAATTTGTACTTAAACTTCGATTATACAATATAACAGATTATGCAAATTAGTTCAAGCAATTATCAAATGTTCATTCATTGTGCTTCTGTAAAATATATGATACGGTAGTAATAGTAAGATATAACGCATCAGGTGGAGATGATGCAGTAAGGAGTCAGGGTATGGCTAGACAGTCGTGGAAAACATATGTAGCTCGCTTGAAGCAAGCAGTGACGACATCAAAACAAGTAACCGTAAAACATTTGGGCATTGGCATGATGGTGATGGCTATGGTGCTGCAGTCGGTAGTCTTCTTTCAGGATTATGCACAAGCCGCATCAGACGACATGATCCAAGGTGGTGTCGGCAGCAAAGAAGCGATTTTGGCGCATTATGACAAAAATACCAACAATTTCCGCGACGTACTGACCTATAACGGTATCACCAGAGCAGAATTGGCGAATATCTCTAGCACCAAGGTGCGCTATGAGGTCGACTCCTCTGCTCAATCATGGGGTTGGACTTCACGGTTCTCTGAGGCCCAAGGCCAAAAAGCCCACACAGTTGCTGGACGCACTGTTTACTCTCGTCCGCAAAAGTTGTGGGACAGTAGCTGGTATATGGGTTGGGAAGGCAGTTCGGCTACTCGAGGTAAATTCCGCATCATGTCTTCTTGTGGTAACTTGTTGACATATAGCGTGCCCCAAGCTGTTCCAGTGACGCCAACGCCGCAACCAAAACCGCAACCACAACCTCAGCCGCAGCCAGTTGCTACTTGTGACAGCTTGACCATCACCCAACTGTCACGTAACCGCTACCACATGAGTGCTAAGGCGTCAGCCAAAAATGGTGCCACCATTCAATCAATCTACATCAGGGTGTATGACCCATCAGGCAAACTTGTTGACGCTGGTGGTGTGACTGGCGATCAGACTGGTATGGGTGTTGAACTCAAGACGCCAGGTACCTACAAAGTTCAAGCAACAGCTGTTACTAGCCTTGGCGAAGTAACCGGTCCTAATTGTACGGGTAGCTTTACCATAACTGAGGAAACCAAGCCAGAAGAGCCAAAGCCATCAGTCAGCATCACAAAAACAGTCAACAAACAGGAACACGCCAAGGTAGCGGTCAATACTGATTTCACCTATGAAATTACCGTCAAAAACACTGGCACAGCAGACTTGAAAGATGTTGTGGTGAGTGATACTGCTCCACAAGGAGTGACGCTGTCAAACAGTAGCGCTGGTAAGATTGATGGCGGTAAGTGGACACACACCATCGCCACCTTGCCTGCTGGACAGTCGCAGACGTTCTCTTTGACTGCTAAGTACGCAAAATTCGTTGAGGGTAAGCACAAGAACACTGCTTGTGTCGACACACCGACCATCACTGGCTCTCCAGACGCTTGTGATGATGCGACGACCGAAACGTACACAGTGACGACACCTCCAGCAAATCCACCAACTCAACCAACACCAAATGAACCAAATAAGCCAACTCAGCCGACACCTACGCCATCAGTACCGAATGAGCCGAATAAGCCGACACCGACTGAGCCGACTACACCACCAACTACCAATCAAACCACGCCTCCTGCTGCCACGCCGCAGCCGCAGCCAACTCCTACCGCGCCAACCACTAAGGAATTGCCGCTCACTGGTACTCTGAACACCGCTAGCGGCATCTTGGGGCTTGGCGGACTAGTCAGTGTGACCTGCGCTTATGTCATGAGTCGCCGTAGCTTGCGCTAGCACATAGATTAACATCCATATATTACAAAATCCGCGCCGTCGAGTTGGCGCGGATTTATGTTAGGTAATCAAGCTTTGGATGGTCGGGCGGTTACCTATAATTACCAAAGCTTAGTGGAAAATCAAAATCTGCTTGATTGAGCGTAGCCATGACTGACTGTAGCTCATCTTTGCTGTTTGAAGTGCAGCGCACGCTGTCGCCTTGAATCTGGGTTTTGACCTTGGGGTGTGCTTCTTTCAGGAGCTTAGTAATCTTTTTAGCGTTTTCTTGGCTGAGGCCGTCTTTGAACGGCACATCTTGCCAGGCACGCATATTGGCGGCATTGTGCGCCCCGCCAAGGTCAAGCACCTTGCTGGTCATATTGCGTTTGGCGAGTTGCCGGCCGATCATGTCAATAATTGATTGCACCTGAAATTCATCTGCGCCGATGACCTTGAAGCCTTTTTTGTCTGGCAGCCACTCGACATCGGCTGGCGTCCCCTTGAAATCAAAGCGGTTGGCGATTTCCCGCACGACTAATTGATGAACATTATTCATCTCTGGCTTATTAAACGTACTTTCTATATCAAAACTAAATTGAGCCATAGTTCCTCCTGGTAGTTATTATAACAAATGCTTTTCACCGAGGGGATAATTTGTTATAATCAGCTGTGAGCATGACGCCGCGATAGCTCAGTTGGTAGAGCGCATCCATGGTAAGGATGAGGTCTCGGGTTCAAGCCCCGATCGTGGCTCCAGGATAGATTTTGTAGAAAAGGCCGCTGTTTGAGCGACCTTTTTGATTTGCAGCGGATAGGATATGTCCTATTTTTTACTGCGTTTGGCTGTCTTTTTGGCTTCGTGCTTTGGCAGGATTGGTGCGATGAATGCGTCTAGTAGCGCCCAGGCGACGCCGTTGAAGATGTATACGACGGCGGTAAAGGCAGCGATGATCATGAGTACGCGTCCGAAGTCGCTGTTTAACAGAGATAGAAAGCCCGCTACGACTGCCAGTGAGATGATGATCAAGAAGTATGCCTGTTGCAGTTTGGTGCGCTGGTTTTTGTTGCTATTCCATTCGGTTAAGAATTGTTTGAATAATAAGAACATAATTAGATTATAGCATGTATATTATGTTTAGTCAATGGATAGAGGTCTACTTGACGGAATTATGAGCAATCAAAAACCGCCTCGCGATGAGCCGGTGTTTGATTGGTACCGGAAGTAGGACTCGAACCTACGAAGCCTTACGGCGGGAGATTTACAGTCTCCTGTGATTGCCACTACACGATTCCGGCGTGTGTTTGGAGCCGCTTCTCGGGCTCGAACCGAGGACCTACGGTTTACAAAACCGTTGCTCTAGCCAGCTGAGCTAAAGCGGCACTGCTGTGATTATAGCAAAAAAAAATAGGCTAAGCAACTACATTACCAACTTTTTGGGCTGTTTTGGTTGACGGCGCTGACGCGGTACGGCACCGTGGCTGTCTGGGACTAACATGGCGGCAGCTTTTTTGCGTAGTCCAGAGGCCAGCTCTGCTTGCCCGTTGTTGTCGTAAGCTTCAGCCAGAACGGTGAGCGTCTGTGGAATCGGATCAAGTTCAACTGCTTTTTCCAGTGCAGCAATCATCTTTTTGCCATTACCCATCTTTTCTTGGACCTTGGCGTAGGCGATGTAGCGCGCCGCCAAATCGTCTTCCATCTCCAGGGCTTGCTCAAAAGCCAATGCTGCCTTGGGATAATTCTTTGTTTCATAATAAATCAAGCCAACATTGTGCAGGCTAGAGGCGCTTGGTTCCAAACTCTGAGCGATCTCAAAACACTCAATAGCGTCTTTGTAGGCCTGCTGTTTGGCATACAAAATGCCTAAGCGGTTGTACGCGGTGGCGTTTTTCTCGTCGACACGCAAAATCGTCAGCAGCGCCTTCTCTGCCCTGAGGTATTTGTTGTCGCGAATGGATTCTTGCGCAATGGCCCACAATTGATCTAATTTTTCAGAAATTTTGGCTGGAAAATCTGCAGAATTTTCTTCGGAAGGTTTGTAGGTGATTGCCCAAATGATAATTGCTAAAATGAATATCAAACTTAACATATCTGCTTAATTATAGCACAATTTTCAATAAAGCGAGGCGCGTATTGCCATTTGCTAGGAGAGACTTCTCTACTTGTAGTACTTTTTTGAGTAATTGATACATGGCTGGCGGCTGAGCGGCGTGTTTTAGCTGAAAATGGATGAAGCGCAGGAGAATGTCGATGAGCTGGAGGGCGCTTGACCGATCGGTGTAGCGCATGGCGCATTTCATGGCTGAGTATGAACCGGGACGTTCCAGGATATGCTTGGCGTCAGCGGCGATGGCTTGGCGCTCTGCCAGTTTTTTGGCGTCTTGGCCCAGTTCGGTGATGAGGAGCGGCAATCCAGCGGCGAGAAATGCTATTTGGCGCTTTTCTTGAGGCGTTAGGTTGGTATTTTCTAGTAGCTTGGCGTCTTGACTGGCGGTGGTGCGGTGGAGCATCAGCTGCTGGCAGCGGGACTGGATGGTTGGGAGGAGGTCAGCGCTGGCAGTGGTGATCAAGAGAAAATGAGTATTGAGATTTGGCTCTTCCAGGGTTTTTAATAGCGCGTTTTGTGCGGACTCGGTCATGGCGTTGGCTGGGTTGATGATGACGACGCGGCGGACAGAGCTGTAAGTGCGCAATATGGCTGTCAGGTCGCGAATTTGTTCAGTTGAGATGGTGTTCTTTTGCGGTAGCGGGTTGACGGTGAGGATGTCTGATTGATGGTGTTTTGCCAAATAGCCCGCGACCCCCGCCCCGTCCAAGCCAGGTTCAGCGATAACCATCAGCGACTGTGGCAAATGGTTTGCTAATTGCTCAACTGTGGCTTGGTCGTTGGTGGAGATGAGAGGTGGCTGGCTCATTGATGGCTCGGTTCTTTGGTGTTTTGGGCGCAATCAGGAAATAATTCGGTAAATACACTAGGAATAGCCGCTTCAAAGGTTTTTCGTTCACCTGATGGCAACGTGATTTCCAGTTTGTGGGCGTGGAGTATCAGACGGCTGGCGTTTGGTTTGTCATAGACGCGGTCGCCGAGAATTGGTGTATTTAGGTGCGCCATATGGACGCGGAGTTGATGGGTGCGACCGGTGGTGGGTTTGAGTTCAATTAGCGCCTGGTTATCAGTTGCTGTCAGTACGCGGTAGGTTGTTTGGGCGGGCTTGCCGTTCGGGTCGACGCGGAAGGTGCTGGGTGCGGCTGGGCTCCGACCAATAGGTAGGTCAATCTTCGCGGCGGCTAATTTTGGTACGCCGTCAGTCACTGCGAGGTAGGTCTTTTTGGTGGTGCGCTGGGCGAATTGCCGCTGTAGGTGGGCGGCGGCTTCAGTAGTTTTGGCGATAATCAGCACGCCTGAAGTATCACGGTCAAGCCGATGGATGATACCTGGCCGATCGGTATCCGAGGCAAACGACGTTTTGGGGCGAATAATTTCCGCCACCGTCGGTTCGGTCGATAGCCCACCTTTGGCGTGAGTTAGGAGCCCGCTCGGTTTATTCACTACTATCACGTCGTCGTCTTCGTACAGTATCGGCAGTTCTACACTGACCTGCTCTTGTTCTGGCAGCTTGACGGCAATTTCATCAGTCTCGTCGACCTCAAACTTTGGCGTCGTCACTGGGCGCTGATTGACCGACACGTAGCCGGCTTTGATGTATTTTTGCCAGAGGCTGCGCGAAATTGATGGGTCAAACGCCGTGGACAAGTGGACGTCCAGGCGCTGCTTGGTTGGCGCGATGTGGAGCATGATAACAAACTTGCCTTGAGACGGCGTCTCAATGCAGCTCGGATCAAGCGGATTTGGTAGAATCTCAGCATTGGCTGGTTTGTCGGGCCACAATTCGTCAATTGATTCTTCATCGACGATTGAGCCGTAGAGTACGGCAAAATGTTGCTTGTTTACGATAAATTCCGCCACGATGTGCGATTCGTCCGTCTGGACTTTCAGGTGACGCAGGGCTTTGACGGGCGTGTTGTCGTCTGCCAGGTGGTACAATCTGGCGATTTTGAGGACGGTGCGCGGCGAGATTTTCACGCAAGCGTTCCTATCTCCGTAGCCCCACGGCCGTTTGGACGCGGTGCAAGGTTTCATTGGCGACGACGTTCATGTCGCGCTCGCTCGACTCCAGTTTGCGTTCGATGGCCTGCTCGTCAACTGCCGCCAGACGTGCCTGGAAATTTGCCAAGAATTCTGCCACTTCATCGGCCACGATTCGTTTGAAATCGCCGTAGCGTTCCATGCCGACATACTGGCTAATGGTCCGCTCCAAGTTGACGTCTCGTCCAGCGTCCTGGCGTACCAGCGTCAAAATCTCCAGCAGATTGGAAATACCCGGTTGGTTCTCACGGTCGTACTGTACCTTGCCCAGCGAGTCGGTAGTGGCGCTCATGATTTTTTTGTGGGCTATCTGCGGATCGTCACCGAGGAAAATGACGCCCTTGCCGCTGTCGTCGGATTTACTCATCTTTTTGGTCGGGTTCACTAGGTCTTTGATCCTCAGGCCTTGGTCGTTGCCGAAGAATTGATGCTGCTGGGCGACTGGTTTAGGCACGATGAATAAATCGCCAAATTTGCGGTTCATTCGCTCGGCAATGTCGCGGGTGAACTCCAGGTGCTGTGTCTGGTCGTCGCCAACTGGTACGTAGGTGGCGCCGTAGAGCAAGATGTCGGCGGCCATCAGGACTGGGTAGTTGAAGAGACCGACGGAAATCTGGTCGCCATGAAGCTTCTCGGATTTGTCCTTAAACTGCGTCATCCGGCTCATCTCGCCAAACCCCGTAAAGCAGTCCAAAATCCACGCTAGTTCACTGTGTGCTGGCACACGGCTTTGGCGGTACAAATGAATGGCCTCGTTGTCCAGCGGCAGTCCGGCAGCCGTATAAATCCGGGCGTTATTGAGAATGCTGTCGTACAATTTACTGTGGTCGATCGGCGTGGTGAAGCTGTGAAGATCCGGGATAAACAGATTGATATCATAATCGGCCGAGCGGCGCTTCGCCATATCGACAATCGGCAAAATGGCACCAAAATAATTGCCAATGTGAATATCGTTGTTGGCGCGCACGCCAGTGAGGATGACGGGTTTACTCATAGTCCTATTATACCATTGATTCGGCGAGAGGTGTTTTACGAAATGCTGCAACAAAAAACGCCTCAGTTAGCCTGCCTGGCATCAAGCGCAGACAGCCGCCTAGGTCATGCGTAAGAGCGCGGTCATTCCACGACTGGACGACGGGCACACGATGTGGCAGCGGTGCGATGTCGATCGGTATGAGCTCAGCGTCAGACTGACGGCGCAGCAGCCAATCGACAACGACTTCGTTTTCCTCTGGCGCCATGGTGCAAGTGCTGTAAACAAGTGTGCCACCAGGTTTTAACAGTCGCCAAGCCTCGAGGATGAGGCGCTTTTGCAGGTCACTCAGTCTTCGGATATGCGCTACTGACCAGCTGTCAAACAACGAGGCGTCACCAGCGTTCAGGCTCATCAGCCCCTCACCAGAACATGGAACGTCGAGCAGAATTTTGTCAAAGGCCTCCAGCTGACGGCGGGAAATATGTCGAGCGTCGGCTAACATGAACTCGGCTGGCGCGTTGAGGCGCTTGAGATTAGCCTGGAGTTTCATCAGGCGCGGCTTGGAATTGTCATTACAGACGAGGTTGGCTTGACCATTAGCTAGGGCTTGTATGTGGCTGGATTTACCGCCGGGTGCAGCGCATAGGTCGAGGATGCGCTTGCCCGCCTCAGGTGCAAGCGCCAGCACTGGCAGCCAACTAGCGGCATTTTGGACATAGCCGCGTCCGCTGTCAGCCAGCTGCTGATAGTCAGTGAGGTGCTCCGGGATAATTTCATAGCCATCTGGACACCACGCAACCTGGCGGCTCAGCAGTTCGGGGGCGACTTCCCCGTCAACCAGCGGATTGAGGCGAAAACTCTGGGTGCGCGTTTGTGCCAGCATCGTCTTGACCTCAGTGCGAGACAGGCCGCTCCATTTGATGGTACGAGTAATCCACAGCTCGCGCTTTCTCTGGCGCTCCTGAACTGGGTCTTTACGCTTGGCCATAATCATCCCCAGTGACGTGCCGATTAATGGCCTTGACGACGAATTGACCGTAGCGTCTATCAATTTCATGACTTGCTAAGATTTTGGTGACGGCGATGTGCTTCTGTTTTGCTAATTTTCGTAAGTTTTTATTGATAATGACTGGGTCAAATTGGCCGTAAAATATTTCAATCGGCATCGTCAATTCGGCAATTTCCGTCAGCGCTTTTTGGTTGATGATGGCTGCGTCTAAGGTGTCGAGAAAGATTGGCAAATTTGACTCATCGACGAGAAATCCGGGGTTGAATAGCTTATATTTCTTGGCAAAATCACTGGCGATCACCTTGCCGAGGGCTGGTTTATCAATGATTTTTTGGTATAGCGCGCGCAGTTGGCGTTCAGCCAAACGATCCTTGCCCTGTTGGTGATAGAGCGGCGGGCTACAGAGGATGAGCGAATCGATCAATGAAGGATAATATCGGGCAGCGTGTACCGCTACGAGCGCCCCTAAGCTATGGCCAACCAAGATGATTCGTCCGTCAACCTTTTGCTGTGCCAAGGTTGCGACTAGTGAATCGACCTGTGTCTTAACATCATATGTCTTCCAGTGCGGTCGCGGCGAATTGCCAAAACCGAGTAAGTCAACCGCTAGTACGCGAGTCGTTTTATCGATCTTACGGCGCCCTACGACTCGCTGCCACATCACCGATGAACTCCCGATGCCATGGATCAGGACCACTGTGGCGCGAGGGTGTTTCGGTGTTTGAAAATCATGCACGTACAGTTTGTACGGTACGCGTAGCCAGCGATGGATGAGTCGGTCGAACATAGTCTTAGTATACTATGAAAATACTCCGCCTGCATGTGACGGAGTATTTTCGAGAATTGGTCTCTCCTCTGTTTAACGCTTGGAGAATTGTTCGCGCTTGCGGGCAGAACGCAGACCGTATTTCTTGCGCTCTTTCTCGCGTGGGTCACGCTTGAGCAGCTCAGCCTTCTTCAAAACTGGGCGTAGGTCAGCGTGAGCAGCCGTCAATGCTTTGGCGATGCCAAGCTTGATGGCGTCAACTTGACCAGCGAGGCCGCCACCTTTGACCAAGATGGTAACGTCGTATTCCTTTTGCTTGCTGACGACAGCTAGTGGGTCGGTCACTTCGGCTAGCAAGGTTTTGTTGCCATCCAAGTACTCAGCGGCTGCTTTGCCGTTGATGGTGATGGTACCCTTGCCAGGAAGCAAGCGAACACTTGCTGAAGCACTTTTGCGTCGTCCCAAGCCGTAGAAATAGGTATCAGTAGCCATATTACTTTACCTCAACTTTCTCTGGGGTTTGTGCTGTGTGGGCATGCTCGCTGCCAGCAAATACGCGCAGGCGCTTGAGGCGTTCTGCTTGCAATTTGTTCTTTGGTAACATACCTTTGACAGCTGCTTCAATAATTCGTTCTGGGTGGCGTTCACGCATTTCTTTGAACTGCGTTTCTTTGATGCCGCCTGGGAAACCACTGTGACGGTAGTAGTACTTGTCAGTTTCCTTGTAGCCAGTAACGACGGTGTTTGCAGCGTTGATAACCACGACGTAGTCGCCACCATCAACGTGCGGTGTATAGGTTGGCTTGTATTTACCAGTCAAGTGCTTGGCGATTTCAGTTGCCAAACGACCGAGTGGTAGCTCGCTCGCGTCAAACAATACCCAGCGGCGAGAAACGTCAGATGGTTTTTGTGAATAAGTCTTCATCTTATTTCTCCTTCTTTGGCATTGGTTTGATATCGTCGACAAACTCGATGATTGCCATTTGCGCGCCGTCGCCAACACGTAGGCGGGTGCGCTCAACGCGAACGTGTCCGCTGGTGCGGCCGCCGAGTTGTGGGGCAATTTCATCAACCAGTTTGTAAGCAGCAGCGCGGGTGCTGAGTGCTGCGATCACCTGGCGGCGGCTGGCTAGATCGCCCTTCTTCGCCTTGGTGATGATTTTTTCAATGTGGCGCTTCAGCTCTTTGGCTTTCGGCAAGGTGGTCTCGATTTTACCGTGCTCGACCAGGCTGGTTGCCAGACCCTTGAGCAAGGCTCGCCGTTGATCACGCTCACGGCCGAACTTGCGCCCTTGATATCCGTGTCTATGCATAGTTAAAACTCCAACTCCGCCATCTTGTCGCGTACTTCATCCAGCGCCTTTGAGCCAAAGCCTTTCAATTCTCGCAAATCTTGCTCGGTCAAAGTCACCAGGTCGCGAATCGTGCGGATTTCATTGTTAATCAGCGCGTTCGTCGTGCGGGCGCTTAGGTTTAATTCTTCGATGGACGTATCCAATTCAGCTTCACTGTCTTCAGTGGTTGTACCAAGTGCAGGTGCGCTCACGACAGTGGTGCTACCAGCCAAGGCTGTGTATTGATTGACCAAGATAGCTGCAGCCTCTTCAAACGCCTCGCGTGGCGTCATGGTGCTGTCAGTTTCAATTGTCATGGTCAATTTGTCCAGGTCAGTTTCGTCACCAACACGAGTTGGGTCAACCTTGTAACGCACGCGCAAAACTGGAGTAAAGACTGCGTCCAGAGCGATCATGTCTGAGTGTAGACGTGATTCGCTGGAGTCTTCGATCGTTTGGTAGCCGCGACCAGCTTCTGCCACCAAGTCCATGATGACCGTTTTCTTTGGATCATCGATGGTAGCGATGATGTGGTCTGGGTTGACAACCTCTACTTCTCCGTTTGCTTGGATGTCGCCAGCAGTGATGACACCGCCAGTTTTTTCCAGACGCAACTCGACTGGCTCGTCGGTGTGAACGCGGAGTCGAACACCCTTCAGGTTCAGCATGATGTCAACGACATCTTCTTTGATGCCCTCAACGGTAGTGAACTCGTGTGTCGCACCTTCGATGCGAAAGGCAACGATTGCGCCACCGCGGATGCTGGAGAGCAAGACGCGGCGCATTGAGTTACCCAACGTGTTGCCGTAGCCTGAGTGGAGCGGTTCAATCAGAAAGGTTGCACTGGTGTCAGAAACATCTTCGATGCTTGCCAGAGCTGGATTATAAATTGCTTTTGCCATAATTTTCCCTAACCCTTCTTTTATCGTGAGTAAAACTCAACAATTAATTGCTCGTTGATGTCAGCTTCTGCTTCTTCACGCTTTGGCTGTCCAGTAATCTCAATTTTCAATTTTTTGACATCACTCTTCATCCAGCTGAGCGGACCTTGAATTGAGTTACTGACAACGTCGTCGATGTGCGTAAAGTATACCGACTTGGTACTCTTTGGACGTACTTCGATCACATCGCCTGCTTTGACGCGAATTGATGGAATATCAACACGGCGACCGTTCAGCAAGAAGTGACCGTGTCCGACCAGCTGGCGAGCAGCGCGGCGGCTGGTTGCAAAACCAGCACGGTAAACCACGTTGTCCAGGCGGCGTTCCAACAGTTTCAACAGGTTCTCGCCTGCCAAACCTTCTTGGGCGCGTGTGGCCTCATCCATCAGCCGAGCAAATTGCTTTTCAACCAAACCGTACAAGCGGCGAACTTTTTGCTTTTCGCGCAGCTGTGTGGCGTACAAACTTGGTTTGCTGTGTCGGCCGTGTGCGTGCTGACCTGGGATGCCAGATTTCCGTGCCAAAACTTTATGTGCTTTTGGATGAAGCGCATAACCTTCGCGGCGGCTTTGCTTGACAATCGGTGAATTATCTCGTGCCATAATTATGCCCTCCGTGCCTTTCGTGGACGAACACCGCCGTGAGGCACGCCAGTTACGTCCTTAATACTTTCTACTGAGATGTCGAACGCGCCAACCGCACGAATAGCGGCATCACGGCCCAGGCCGACACCTTTGACGAAAACGTCAACTGATTTCAAACCATACTGCGTTTTCGCAGCTTCAGCAGCTTTTTCAGCAGCAACCTGTGAAGCATAGGCGGTGCCTTTTTTGCTACCACGGAAACCACATGCACCAGCTGATGAAGCGGTCAACACGTTACCTTTCTTGTCGGAAAAAGTAACAATGGTATTGTTAAATGTTGCTTGAATATGCAGCTGACCAGCTGGGACTGATCGGCGCTGCTTCTTCTTGGTAGATTTTGCGTCTGCCATTTCTTAGTCCTTTCTTTAGGTCTTACTTGCTGCTTTTGGTTGTGTACCGCCCACGGCGATGGCGCGACCCTTGCGAGTTCGTGCATTCGTACGAGTCCGCTGTCCGCGTGTTGGCAGTCCTGCTTTGTGGCGAAGACCGCGATAGGCGTTGATATCCTTCAAGCGCTTAATGTTGTTAGTTACCAAGCGCTGGAGATCACCTTCGACGGTGTATTCGCTGTCGATAATTTCGCGAATCTTGTTTTCTTCAGCCTCGGTGAGATCTTTCACCCGAGTGGTCGGCTCAATCTTAGCCGCCGCAAGGATGCTCGAAGCGTGCTTTGGCCCAATCCCATAAATATAGGTGAGCGCGATTTGCACTTGCTTCTCTGTTGGGATAACTACCCCAGCAATTCGAGCCATGCTTAACCCTGCCTTTGCTTATTCTTAGGTTTTTTCTTGTTGATGAC
>CAURNC010000001.1:0-296633 GCA_963526325.1 uncultured Candidatus Saccharibacteria bacterium | reverse complement strand
TCTGGATGCGCCAGCAAAATCACAATGCAGCAGGCCTGCTCGACTGCTCCTGATAGCTTCATCTTAATCCTTTCATAAATTAGCCATAGTAGATATCTACTATCCACTATACTACACTCACCCTACATAAACAACCCTCCCGGTCAATTAAAAAGCTCCGCCACACGACGGAGCTTCTCACTTATTCTACCTGAGCTTTAACTTTGGTTTGCCTTCTCGGTCAATACGCGGCCCAAAGCATTCAGCTGAGAGTTAACCTCTGCCTTTTGGAATGCCTCATTTAGTTTCTTTGGAGCGTCACTGGTCCTAAATTTTGTTAAATGACGATACAGTTTGCTGGCAGCTGCTGATATTGCAGAGCTATCACCAGAATTGTAGGCATTTTGCATCTCCTCGACCAGTTTTCGCTGCTCATCAAATGCATCACCTAATCTTTTTGCTTCTTCGGACAACAGTTGGCTCTTTACTTTCGCTAGTTTCTTCACAGCAGAGACACAAGAACTAACAGTTTTGTCATAGTTCTCTAGCAACTTACTGCGGTCTGAGCTGAATCGAGGAAAAGTAGTAGCAGTTCGACAGTTCTTTGTGGTCTCTAACAGCTCATCAGATGCATCAGCCAAATCACCTACCATTGTGGTAAATTCATTGTTTTGTTTGATGAAATCATCGTATTTTTGCTTAACATCTTTGTCACGCAAGGCTTTCATGTCTTTCAAGTCATCAACCGACTTCTTATATTCTTCTACTGATTCTTTGATCTTATCAGTAGACGCGGTTGACGTCCCATATGAAACCATGCGAAAGGCTGAACCAACCCGTAGATAGGTACCACGCACTTTTGTAACCTTATCGTGCGCTTCCTTGTAATCTTCTTTACTTGGACCGCTCAATAAAATCACTGCAAGAACAATACCAACGACCAACAAGATGAAGGCAATCGAACCACCAATGATACCCCACAACATACCCTTGCTCATGCCCTTTTTCTTGGCTGGTCCCTGAGGGACTGGTTGGGTCGGTGCCGGTTGTACACGTGGTTCCGGAACAGTTGCAGCGGGAGTTGGTGTCGAGTTTGTATTATTACCTTTATTATCCATGCATTCTCCTTTTCTTACTCTATTAATTGTACACCATTTACAATTTACTGAATACGGTTATGGCTAGATTACAGACCAATCATCGTCAAATTGATCTTGCCGCGCTCGTCAATACCAGTTATCTTTACGCGGACAGTCTGACCTTCTTTGACGACATCAGTCACCTTATTTACCCGACCTTCGGCCAGTTTCGAAATATGTACCATACCATCGACTCCTGGCAAGATATTCACAAAAGCGCCAAAGTCCTTGATACTAACAACCCGACCCTCATAGATCTTGCCAACCTCTGGCTCTTCTACCAAACTCTTGATCCAGTTCATGGCTTTTTCAATTGATGCGCCATCTGGGCTAGCCACGGTAATTAAGCCATCTTCTTTGATGTCAATTTCGGCACCAGTTTCAGAGGTGATCTTGTTGATCATTTCTCCACCCTTACCGATCACCGCACCAATCTTGTCTGGGTTGATCTTAATCTTCTCAATGCGTGGTGCATATGCGCTCAACGCCTGGCGCGGCTGTGGTAATACTGACAACATATGTTCCAAGATGTGCGCTCGGCCGGCTTTTGATTGCTCAATTGCTTGTGCCAAGATGTCAACTGGTAGGCCATGCACCTTCATATCCATCTGTAGCGCCGTGATACCTTGAGCAGTGCCTGTCACCTTAAAGTCCATGTCACCAGCAAAATCTTCAGCATCAGCGATGTCGCTCAGCACATATGGTGTACCCTCGTCCATCATTAAGCCCATGGCGATACCAGAGACCGGCGCTTTGAGTGGCACACCCGCATCCATCAGCGCCAAACAACTTGAACAGGTTGCTGCCATTGAGGTAGAACCGTTCTGACTCATGATTTCGGTCACCGAACGAATAGCATATGGGAATTCTTCTTCACTTGGCAAGACTGGCGTTAATGCCCGCTCCGCCAAGTAGCCATGCCCAATTTCCCGACGGCCCGGGCTGCCCAAACGGCGCACTTCACCAACAGTATAACCCGGAGCATTGTAGTGATGCATATAACGTCGTTCGTAATCGGTCTGCTCCATGGTATCCACTAGCTGCGCGTAGCTCAGTGGCGCCAAGGTAACGATGTTCATACCCTGAGTCACGCCGCGGGTAAACAAGCTTGATCCGTGTACTCGTGGCAAGAAGCCAACTTCTGAGCTGAGTGGTCGGATTTCCGTCAATTGACGGCCATCTGGACGCACCTTGTCCTCAACGATACCTCGGCGTACGTCCTTATGGAGCGCCAAGGTAAAGGCCTCATCGTACTGAGGTCGCAGCTCATCATAATCCTCACCGAGCTTTGTGGTAAATTCATCATGAAACGCCTGACGAATATCCGCGATCAGTTCGTTACGCTCTGGGTAGGCACAGCGAATAGCTGCGCCAAATTTACCAGCAACCCACGCGTCAACTTCTGCTTGTATGGTTTCATCTGGCAGAACTAGCTCGTATTGCTGTGCAGCTGGTGCAACTTTTTCTGCCAACTCACGTTGAAGCTGGATGGCTGGCTGCATCATATGGTGTGCCCACGCCATAGCATCGATAATTACCTGCTCGCTCACTTCATGAGCACCCGCTTCCACCATGGTAATGCCGTTCTCAATACCAGCAACCACCAAATCCAGGTCACTGGCTGCGCGCTCATCAGGGGTCAAAAAGGCTTTAAATTCACCGTTAACTCGACCAACACGCAAACCTGCCACCGGTCCATCAAATGGGGTGCCAGTCAGGCTCAGTGCCGCACTAGCAGCTACCATTGCCACCATATCAGGACGGAAACTTGGGTCCATACTGAGGACACTTGATACGACTTGAACCTCTTGGCGATATCCCTTTGGGAACAGTGGACGAATTGGCCGGTCAATCAGCCGCCCGATCAGTATTGCCTCGTCAGATGGACGACCTTCTCGCTTGATAAATCGGCTACCAGAAATCTTGCCGGCAGCATAAAACTTTTCTTCATAATCAATTGACAATGGGAAATAGTCTAATTCCACTGGTCGCGATCCGACCATCGCCGTACCCAACACAACGGTATCGCCGTAACGCGCTACCACACTGGCAGTGGTGCGAAAACCAACCCTATTTACCTCTAACGTCAGCGGTCGACCACACCATTCAGTGGTAACACTAAAAATATCCTTGCCACTTGGATTAATAATGCTCATCATGAGCCTCCTTTCTTGTCGCGAAAAGTAACAGGGGTGAAAGCTGATATTGTATAAGCTCTCGTCTCTATCACCATTCGCGGTTAGTTACCTTTTTATTATACCACACTCTTCATTCATCACCCGGCGGGCTGTTATAATGATAAGTGTGAAGATGAAACGCACCAAAACGACAAAAGATTATCTCATATTGGGTATAGCATTGGCATTGCTAGTGGGTGGCGGATATTTACTTATTACTATTTTTAGTCCCTTTTTCGCAACACAATTCATCGACCCAAAGAACAATGAAACAACTAAGGTTTTGCAAAAAACAACTGATGAGTTTCATCCAGAAAATCGCATTTATATTCCTGCCATCAATGTCAATATTCCATACAAAACCGGTGGTGCAGAAGTGTTAGAGTTGACTGCCTGGTGGCGTAAACCAGAAAATGGCAACCCTAAAGAGGGTGGAAATTTCATCGTTGCTGCTCATCGCTTCCAAATTGGCCCCACACCACAACGCACCATCAACAATTCTCCGTTTTACAACATTAACAAGCTCAAAGTTGGTGATTCTATCACGGTTGATTACGACGGCAAACGCTACGAGTACAGCATATATGATATATATAAAGTTAAGCCTGATGCCGTCGAGATAGAAGAGCGAACCGATCAACCACGCTTGACACTGTATTCATGTTCCCTGGGTGGATCATTTGATAAACGTGAAGTTATCATCGCTGTTCCTAAATAGTTCATACAAAAATCCGCCCCGATATATCGAGGCGGATATATAAACTACTTGGTTCGCTTATTTACGTAGTCCCAATGTAGCCAGCACTTGCTTATAACTCTCAAAGTCAGTTCGCTCCAAGTATCGCAGTAGGCGCTTGCGCTTACCTACCATCTGGACAAGGCCGCGACGAGCCATGAAGTCGTGTTTGTTGACTTTCAGGTGCTCTGTAACCTCTTTGATACGAGCTGTCAAAATCGAAATCTGCACCTGAGGGCTACCGACATCGTTTTTGCCAACCTGAGTCAAAGCAATCGCTTTTTGCTTGTTCTCTTTACTGATCATAGCCGTTTGATTATATCAGGAGTGACCAATATTTTCAAGCAGTGCCGCTAGAATAGCTGCGCGTAGCTATATATCGTTGAGCCGCTGTCTGGTGCCTGCGTGCTATTGTGATGACAACTTGAACGAATACGATTGAAGGTTGCTACGTCCTCGGTAGATGGATTATTCAATGCGGCATATATCACAAACCCCTTACCACCGTCATGACACTCATAGATTCGAAAGATTGCTTCCTCATTTGCTGCTTTTTTACTAGAAACACCTTGCCGATAATCAGCCTTCAAATAATCCGGAACCAAGGTTTGTACACCATCCGGCGCGTTAAACGGACCAAATCCAGTGATACGCTTTCCTCTAGCCTCCGCCAAAGCAGCAGCATCGCCCGCAGTTTTAACTGCAGATCGAATCTTCGCGTCCAATCCATTCTCACGCACCGACCGATACGAGACAATCGCTATTGATGCCAACACGGCAATCACCGCTATAACAATTAATACTTCAATCAGTGTAAAACCCTTATGCTTCATATCCATATAATACCACTCTAATTCTCTATGCCAAAATCCGACAATTTTGCTGCTCGTTCGATGGTAAAGTTAGCAATTTTTGTGCGCCGCAACGATTGACAGTAAGCACCAGTCCCCAAATAGTTCCCGATGTCCTCTGCTAGCGTACGAATATATGTGCCACTAGAGACATGCGTATTGATGCATAGTTTTGGATAGTTATATGATGTAATTTCGATGTCATACACCGTGATCTGCCGTGCAGGCATCGCAACTTCCTGACCTTTTCGCGCGAGGTGATAGGCGCGCTGCCCATTGATTTTGATGGAGCTAAAAGCTGGCGGGGTTTGCTCAATCACCCCAATGAACTTCCGTACAGCCTGTCTTACCTCTTCAATTGTCGGCTGATGCTCAGACACTGGTGTAAGCTCTCCTTCAGGATCTCCCGTCGTGCTAGTCACCCCCAAAATGATTTCTGCCTGATACCATTTGTCTAGCTTGGTAAATGACCCGGCTTCTTTACATTTTTTACCCGTTACTAAAATCATCAAACCTGTAGCAAACGGATCCAAGGTACCGGTATGTCCAACTTTTGCTTTCTTACCTAGCTGTTGACTGAGCACTCTCCTAATTCTAGCGACTACGCCAAAACTACTCATACCAGCTGGCTTATCAATGAGCACGATATCATCATTTGGTATCATGCTAGTTTTGTCCCGGAATCTGGAACTGTGTTGGGTTGAATTCAGCATTGGTAGTATTCACGACTGGTGGGGCTGAGGCTGGCGTCGGTGGAGTATTAGGGCTGACTGCTGGAGCTGGCGGAAAAGCCGGTGGCAGTTCTGGCAATGTGCTAAAGTCAGGCATTGGTGGCAACCCTGCTATATTTTTGGCAGAAGACTCAATTTCCGCCAAAGTTGGGGTGCCAGGGTTTGCCGCCAATGGATCTGGAACATTAGGCACCGCTGCTAATGCTTCGCTAACTGCCTGATGGGTTGGCTGACCCAATGACTGATTAGTCCCCAATACCTTTGAGGTGTCTTCACTGAGAGCAGCCATGACATCGCCATTATGTCCAGCGATAGCTGAAGCTTCTCCCAGAGGAGAGATAGACCTATTGTTCTGTAAATTGTTGTTCATTTCAGCAAACGGGTCAACTGATTTTGGCTCATCATCATGGCGAGCAACGGTGGCGTTTATCGGTGAATCACTAAACCCCCCTTGACTACTGCCAGGTTGACCATGATTCAAAATCGTGCGGTTACGACCGCTTTCAGCCTCGCGCTTCTTGTCTTCCGCAGCCTGTTCAGTTGAAGCATTGAACGTACCGCCTACTGACGGTTCCGGCAACTCATCTTTCGGAGATTGTGGACTGCCCAGCGGCTTGATGGCTGGTAAGCTATATTCTGGCTCCGGTAACTTTGCTGGTTCTTCTGGTGTGGATTTTGCTAATTGCTTTTCTAGGTATGACTTAGCGGCACGTGCAGCCTCATCTTGAGCTTCGGCCTGTGTTCGTCGAGCCACCTCATCTAGGTCACCCCTCTTTTGGTGTGATATTTCCAAGGTGCCATCATCTGGTTTTGGTAGCTCCTTATCTGCTTGTTTCGGCTGTTTACGTGATGAACGGCTAATTGATAGCTTAGTGTTGTCTACTTCTGCTTCCTCAGCATCTGATGACTCATTTGAACCATCGATACCTTCCGGTTCATCATGTTCGTCAGCCGGGGCTTCCAATTCCTCAGCTTCCACCAACTTTGCTGCAATCAACTGCTGGTTAGCTCCTGCAGCCATCAAATCCGCAGCCGCTGTCATGACGCGAGGTGATGTCAGGTTGTTACTAAACCTATTAGTTACAGCAACGATACCAGTCATAAACGCATTTGCCATCTGCTCGTCCAGCGTTGCCTTGACAGTCTTTAGCTCGTCAACCAATTCCAAAAGCATCTCACTCACACCACTGGCGTTGCGCTCGTGCCAATCGATCGCACCCAAACTACTCTTGATGTCCCGAGCTGTCACTGTCACCACGTCAGCACTGTGCAAAATTTTGCCATGAGCCGTCAACGCTTCATCAAGATGATTGCTGTCTTCAACATTCAAAGCCAACACCAGCTCAATGTTGTAATCACCCTGTGAGAATTCCAAGTCCGCTTCAGTAATCGTCGTTCGGTACGGAGTGATGAAAATTTTCACAACTGCATCGTCAACGATTTTGTACCGCAAGTGATCCGCCTTGTCCTTATCAAGCGCTATGATAAAGTCTCTGAGACTGTCCGCCGTGTCCTCAAATGTCTTATCAGGCTCCAGGAAATTTATTGCCGGTGGAATTTTACCAGAGAATACCGCTGTAGCATGCTTTCCAAGCTCATTCAAAAATAGCGTTAGCCCCAATGCCGCTGACAACTCATCAACACTTGGATCACGACTAACCGTAACTAATATATTAGTATTTTCTTTGATTTTTTGGATTACCTGCTGCTTGGCGGAAGCGGTGCTCATTGTTTGTTTTCCTGTTTCTTTTTATTGCTATAGCCTTTGGCTGAATTATAGCATAAGCATAGGCGATTAGTCAAGATTATACCCCGTTTTGTACCACCTCTTTACTTTTCATGTGATTTTCTGTATAATGCATCTTTGATTAGCGATAACAACTTATAGAGGTAAAGGAGTACCATGCCAATCATCAAATCCGCCATCAAGCGCGCTAAACAAGCAGTCAAACGCCGTGAAAAGAACATCGGCATCAAAAAAGATATCAAATCAGCAGTCAAAGCTTTTCACGCAAATCCAACCGCTACTACCTTGGCAGCTGCCCACTCTAAATTAGATACCGCAGTTAAAAAGGGTCTTTTGAAGAAAAATACTGTGGCTCGCCGTAAAAGCGCTCTGAGCAAAGCAGCCAAAGAGGCTGGAGTTAAACTAGAAGCCGCCAAAAAGCCGGCAGCCAAGAAACCTACTGCAAAGAAAACACCAGCAGCCAAGCCAGCTGCTAAAAAGGCACCTGCAAAGAAGCCAGCGGCAAAAAAGCCTACTGTCAAAAAAGCTGACAAATAAGACTCGTCAACTTCAAACAACACCTCAGTGATGATGCTGAGGTGTTATTATTTGGTTACAATTTTACCAACGCCGTTTCTATCAGTAGCCACGGATTAACTCCAGTTGTCTTCATCTGAAGGTCTGCCTGAAACAACGCGTCGTTGATCCGCTTAAGATGTTCAATGTCAATAGTTCGCGCTGATGAAGGCAGCCGCTGCAATATATATGGATTAACCGACAAATCTGCTGCCACCATGTTATTGTCACCGCCCGACAACACCAATGCTGCCATGTTAGTCGCCTGCGAAGCAAGTAGCCCCATCGTTTGGTAAGCGCCGTCTGTACCACTCTCCGATTCCAAATAACTGATGATGTTATGCACCGTTTCATAATCTTTTGACAAAGCGGCCACGAACAAATCAAACACGTTTTCCGACCTCGCCAAAGGCACCAAATCATTGATCAGCGCATCGGTAATCTTCTCCGCGAGCGCCAATTGGTCCAAAAAATTACTGAGTCGCAGCTGATCAAACCCTAACCGGTCAATTAACATCCCTATCTGTTTACGTGTCAACTTATAGCCGCGCTCATGGGCCTGCGTTTCGCACCAGGTGATAAGTTGCGGCTTCTGGCGATCACTAAGCGGCACAAATTCTTGGGTTTTAGCTGTTTTTTGTAGCCATTTATAGGTTTTTGTTCGCTTATCAAGTTTACTCTCTACTAGGATAATAGTGTTATCGTCATCAAACAATATCTCTGGTAGCCGTGGCCAAATATCAGGATTTTCGCTCAATTTCGAGATGACGTACACCGAAGACTGCGTAAATAATGTCTGACCAATCGTTATTTCTTGCATATCTGCCAGTGTCAACGCTTCACCATCACACCGCACCACGTCCGCATCACCAACGAGTGCCGCAAGCGCCGCCCGTTTTTCAAATTCGTTGTCGCCATGGAGAAGATAAATCATATAACCTCCGCCTGACACACCGGACAAATATGCGTACCGCGGCCGCCGACTTTCAACTTGATAATCTCTTGGTCAGGGTGGCGATGGCAGGCTTGACCTTCACGGCGAAACACATGAGCAAATGTCAGATAATTCCCTTTTCGACCTTCGGCATCAACATAATTTTTATCAGTCGAACCACCTTGGTCGATGCTGAGTTGCAAGATGTGCCGCAGCTCATTAAATAATGTATTCAGCTGCTGATCGCTAACATTTTTTACCCGCGTTTGCGGATGAATCTGTGCTGCCCACAGCGCCTCGTCAGCATAAATATTACCAACGCCAGCGATCACTGCTTGGTCAAGAAAAGCTGGTTTGATCATCGAATTCTGACGACGGCGAATCCGCTGGATGAAATCATCAGCCCGTGTCTGAGGGTCAAGCGGTTCTGGACCGACTTTTTGCATGAACGGTAGGTCTTTTACCTCATCAGTCGGCAACAACTTCACCCAGCCAAACTTGCGCTGATCGTTAAAAAACAGCCGCGACCCGTCCACAAAATCAATCTGCACCCGCGTCGACCGATCCGGCAGCTCACCGATCAAGCTGTCATTTGGATGACCACCAGCGAAGTTAGATGCGTCAGGTATTTGAGTGGTGTCTCTGGTCACAATCTGGGCGTGCTTGTCACCGGGACCCAGATTGTTAGCAGACGACGCCCGAGAATACCATTGGCGAAACACCAGCTGGCCCGTCATCTTCAGATGTATCACTAGCGAGTAGTGAGTATCCAGGTCAATCATCAGCACCTTCGCTCGCCGTCGCACCGCCGTCACGCGAGCGCCATACAAAAATTGTTCAACATCAGCGGGCGCATTCGGAAAGCTTTTTGGCGAGTCAAACACCGCCACTCGTGCTACTACTCGACCCGGTAATAACTCCGCCAAACCGCGGCGAACCGTCTCAACTTCTGGCAGCTCAGGCATCCGATGTAACCTCCATCCCTCGTTATCTATTATGTGTATTAGAATTGGAAGAATGTATCTTCCTGCTGCAAACCAACACCCGCAGCAATTTTTTTCCCGTCAGGAATTTGATTGAGGAACATCAGCAATATGTCATTGGCATTGGCAGTTGCCGAGCCTTTTGAGCCACCACAGTCCGACGTCCACAGCGTCTTCACTGGATTTCCGTGATATAACGTCTCAAACTTGTACACTTTACCGTTGGCGCAAATACCCCTCAAATCATTTTGTTCTTCTGACAATTGACGCCCTTCCATCATCTTTCTTTTTTCCAGAGCGTACACCAATTCCTCATAGGCGCGGCTATTGTTATCTAGCTTTTTCTCATCAATTTGCTTTTCCAGATAGCCCTCATAGGTACTCATGCGTCGAATATCTGGTGTGATTTCAATCTGGTAGGAGCGGAATTTTTCCTGCGCCACAATCGGTCCGCGAACCGTCAAACGCACCGCTCGGTTAGCGTCAGTTGATAGCAATGACTCTTTGGCAATATCTGCCTGAGATTTTGGTTTATTCTCCGGATTATTACCGCCCAGCAAAGACTGACCAATGGCGATCACCGCTGCCACCGCCACTACCATGATGATAATAACCAGTAAAATCGGTATCAGTCGGGAAAAAGAATTTGTTCTTGCATATCTCATGGGGTGATTATACCATAATATTAGAATTTTTGCACTAGTATAAGTAGTATCCTACGAGAGCTGGGCTATCGCTTGACGGAAGGCCTCAGGATATTTGTTTTTCAAATAATCAGCCGCTTGCTCAGGGCTTACCCAATGAAGTGTAACGCCAGGCTCACATGAACGAGGAATTTGATCTACCGGTAACTGAACACGGTACACAATCAACATCAGACTTATCATTATATCGTTATAGGGTAGTTGTTTGACCGCTTTTGCTACATTCCATAATTCTTGTTTGGCAATGTGATGAATGCCAATCTCCTCGTGCAATTCACGTAACAATGCAGCCGCTATATCCTCACCCTGATCCATCCTGCCACCTGGAATATCCCAATAGTCCTGGTTTTTGAGTAGTAAAATTTGGTGTTCATCATTTTGGATAAGGGCTTTTATACCGATTTGAAATAACTGCTCTGTCATCTTATGCTTCCTCCCAGTTCTTGCCTATTTTTACATCAACCTTCAATCGAATTGGCAGTTCTGGGCAAACGCCTTCCATTTCCGCACACATAATGCCACCGACTCGCTCAACGTCTTCCGGCGCACATTCCACCAAAATCGAATCGTGAACCTGCAGGACCGGCTCGGCCAGCCCAGCTAATTTGTCCTCCAGCCGAATCATCGCCAACTTCATCAAATCCGCTTCCGTTCCCTGAATCGGCATATTCATGGCTGCCCGCTCGGCCGCCGAACGCACCATAAAATTACTTGACTTAACATCAGGCGTTGGCCGCCGCCGACCAAAATAGGTCTCAACAAAACCCTGTTCGCGCGCTTGAACTAAAATTGTATCCAGATACTGGCGGATTGGCTGGCGCACCGCAAAATAGTGTTCAATAAACCGCTTCGCCTCAGTAAACGTCATACCGGTAGCCGCCGCCAAACCATGCGGGCTCATGCCATACAGCACGCCAAAGTTAATCACCTTGGCCGCGCGCCGCTGCAATTTCGTCACCTCGGCCATCGGCACGCCGTAGGTCTCGGCCGCCGTCTTGGTATGAATATCGACGTCGCTATTAAAATCGTTAATCAGCTGCTCATCACCCGCCAGCACCGCCGCCAGTCGCAGCTCAAATTGTGAATAATCCGCACCAACAAAGACCTTACCCTCACTCGGTACAAACGCTTGGCGAATTTTCCGACCCAGTTCCGTACGCACCGGGATATTCTGCAGGTTGGGATTGGTGCTGCTCAGCCGCCCAGTGCTGGTGACATCTTGGTTAAACGTCGTGTGAATCCGCCCGTCCCTAGCCACCAACTTCGGTAGCGCTTCAATATAGGTGCTGATCAATTTACTCAGCTCCCGGTACCGCTCAATCAGCTCAATAATTGGGTGCTGACCGCGCAGTTTATCCAGCTCTTTCTGCCCTGTCGAATAGCCCGTTTTACCCTTTTTGATACCGGTCGTCGGCAGCTGCAACTTGGTAAATAACACCTCAGACAGCTGCGCCGGACTAGCGGCATTGAACTCACGTCCGGCCATCGCATACATTTGTTGTTCAAGTTGGCTCACCTCCGCCCTCAGCTCCTCGCCCATCTGCTCAAGCAGCACTGTGTCTAGCTTCATGCCGCGCTTTTCCATCTGAAACAGCGGCCAAATCACTGGAAAATCAAACTCACGGAGCACCCGAGCAATCTGCTGATGCGTCGCCATATAATCCTGCTGCTGGTGGTACACCTGACGGAGCCGCGCCAACTGTCGCGCCGCGGAATTATCCTCAGAAAAGTCACCCGCCAATGCCGCTAAACTACGATCACGCCTCAGTGGATCGATCAAAAATGCCGCCTGACCAACATCCCAGACCTCATGAAACCGCACCGTCACACCGTGAGCATCCAGCGCGTGATATAGCCCCTTAACATCCGCCGCAATCACCACGCCCTGCGCCAACAGTTGCCAAACCGACCAGCCAATCTCACTAATCTTGGCCCGCCACGCAACGCCAGGCTTGGAATTAATATAGACCGTGTCCGGCTCTGATGGATCAATATAGATAATATTTTCTGCCTCAAACAGCGGCTCAGCCGGCAAATCTTCAACACGCGGCAACTCCAACTCCGCCGTCTCCACTGCCTCATCCACCGCCTGCATTGTCTTTGGCAACCGCCCAATCAGCGAATGAAACTCCAATTTCCGCAAAATCTCCGCCACCCGCGCAAAGTCACAGTCGTTAACATCGGCCACCTGCCAGTCCAGTTCCACCGGCGCGTCCGTCCAAATCTCCGCCACTTGCTTGGTCAAATACGCCGACTCACGGCCCGCTTCAAGCTTTGTCCGTAGAGCGCCTGTTTGCTCATCCACATGCGCATACACACCATCCAGTGTGTCATATGCTTGCAATAATTTCACCGCCGTCTTTTCACCAACGCCTGGCACGCCCGGTAAATTATCGCTGGAATCACCCTTCAGCGCCTTCAAATCCAAAAACTGGTCCGTCCGAATACCATATTTTTGTTCAAAATATTCCGCCGTAAATTCCTCGATGTTTCTCAGACCATTTTTCATGGCGTAGACTTTAGTCAGCGGCGACACCAATTGCAGCGCATCCAAATCCGACGTCAGCAGGCAGGTCTGCACGCCGCGCGCCTCCGCTTGCCGAGCAAACGCGCCCATGATGTCGTCCGCCTCATAATCATCCAGTTCATACAGCGGCCAGCCAAACGCATCCAGCAGCTCCATCAAAATCGGAATTTGCTGATAAAAATCATCGGGTGCTGGCTTGCGACCCGCCTTATATTCTGGATATAATTCCCGCCGCTTGCGAATGTTGGTACCACGCTTGTCCCATGCCACCGCCACATAATCCGGCTCCAATTTCTTGATCAACTCAATCGCCAAACTCACAAACCCATACACGCCGCCGGTCGGCGTACCGTCCGCCGTACTGAGCCCCGGCATGGCATAATACCCTCGGTAAAACACTGATTTTCCGTCGATGACCGCCAAACGCTTCATATACTCAGTATAGCAAATTTGCTATACTAGCAACATGACACAACCACACGCAAACATTATCGCCCTTGTCGGTCTGGCTGGTAGCGGCAAAAGTTCGGCGGTCGAATATTTCACCAAAAAGGGCATTCCGAAAATTTACTTTGGTGGCATCATCTACAAAGCCATGGAAGAGGCCGGCATTGAACCAACCTGGGATAATCAGCAAAAATTCCGCGAGGACATTCGTCGTCGCGAAGGCAAAGATTTTGTAGTCAAACGCGTCGTCAAATCGGCGCATGACTTGATTGACGCTGGTCAAAAACTCATCGTCCTGGACGGCTTGTACACCTGGAGTGAATATAAAATTCTCAAGCACGAATTCCCTGGCCAAATGTCTGTCATCGCCGTTGTCACACCAAAACACCTGCGCTATCAACGTATGGCCAAACGCCCCGAACGACCGATGCAGCCGCGCGAAGTCGACCAACGCGATTGGTCGGAAATTGAAAACCTGGAAAAAGGCGGACCGATTGCTATTGCCGACTATTTTGTGATGAACGACCGCGGACTGGACGAGCTATACGCGCAGCTGGAGGCCGTCACTCACCATGAACATTTTTGCAAGGCGCCTGAGCAGTGCTAAATCACAACACATCAAAAAAGCCAGACGCGAAATCCGCCTGGCTTTTTTACTATCACCCGTCAATCTAGCTCAGATATTCATACAATTTCTTAGCATCTTTGTGCTTCCGCAACTTCGCCAAAGCCTTGGCTTCAATCTGGCGAATTCGCTCACGCGTCACGGCAAACTCTTGACCAACTTCTTCCAACGTGTGGCTTTTACCATTGTCCAACCCAAAGCGCATACGGACAATTTTCTGCTCACGATCGCTCAAGCTCGACAACACATCATTAACCTGCTCTTTGAGCAATTGATTGGTCGCTGACTCTTCTGGTGATACTGTATCTTCATCTTCGATAAAGTCGCCCAACACCGAATCTTCTTCATCACCATCACGACCGACACCCGCGTCCAAGCTTGAAATATCTTGCTTGATTTTCATCACATATTCAATCTTTTCTGGCTCCATATCCAGCTCTTTAGACAGCTCTTCAATAGTCGGTTCACGGTTCAGCTCTTGCGTCATCCGTCGCTGAGTGCGCAACAATTTATTGATGGTTTCCACCATGTGCACCGGGATACGAATGGTTCGTGCCTGGTCAGCAATCGCTCGAGTAATCGCCTGGCGAATCCACCACGTCGCATAGGTCGAAAACTTAAAGCCCTTGTCTGGATCAAATTTCTCCACCGCGCGCAGTAAGCCGGTATTACCTTCCTGGATTAAATCCAGAAAATCCAATCCACGGCCCGAGTACCGCTTGGCAATTGACACCACCAACCGCATGTTCGCCTCAGCCATCTTATCTTTAGCCCTTTTATCACCCTGAATCACACGGTGTGCCAATTCCATCTCTTCTTCAGCATTGAGCAGCGGAATTTTACCAATCTCACGCAAATACAACCTGACCGAGTCATCAGAGATATCATCCAGGTATTGCCCAGCATTCAGAGCATCCAGGTCTTCGGTTTCCTCATCATCATCAACATCATCGATGGTCGGCTCATCGAATTCCGTCTCATCAGTTGCTAATGGCCTGTTTTTTATTGGATCGTCGGTCACGCTTTCTCCTTAATTAGTGCGTTCAGCTGATGTCGCAGATCGTGAGCCAACGACTCATTATTTGCAGTTTCAGCGTCACGCAAATTACTCATTAATTGTTGTATTTTGTTTTCACGGTGTTTAGATATTACATGTTTGACCAATCGCGCCATCTCACCTGGTAAATCGTCTCGATTCCAGTCGGCATAACGAGTGTCGAATTTTAACTGTACTATCTTTACATACTCCTCAATATTTTTCAAGGTTTCGGGCATCGGATCAAGTGTTGTATTGGGGTTTTGGATAAGATATGTCAATAATTCTCGGGTGTTCGCATTATCTGTAGCTTCTGTTGGTACCGACGCCAGCCAACGCCTCACGCTTGGTTCTTGAGCCGCAAGCCCTAGTAGCATATCGAGCGTCTCATCTGATGGTTTTTGTGGTGCTGTTTTTTTAACTTTTGATTGGCGAAGAACCGTTTTGTTTGTTGTAATACCAGACATCTTTGCTGTAAGAGCCTCTATACTGGCCCCTGTTTTCTCAGCCACCATCTGCAAATAATGCTCTTGTTCTACTGGATCATGCAAGCTGCGGATCAAGTTCAGCGATGCAGTTGAAAAGCGTCGTTTTCCCTCAGCAGTCCTGACATTTTCTCGTTGCGAATATTGTTGTATCACCCACGCCACAGCAGGCGTAGCTTTAGCGATGACCAACTCCCATTGTTTCACACCATGTGTTTTGATCAATTCATCTGGATCCTTACTACCCTCTGGTAAACTAACAACCTCCAACTCCACCCCAATGGTTTGTGATAGTTTGATAGCCCGTTCAGTCGCATTTAAACCCGCTCTATCACCATCAAACGCTAATTTAATTCTACTAGCCAGCCTACTCAAGGCCTTGAGGTGCTGTTCAGTGATAGCTGTTCCAGCCGTGGCGACAACCTGTCGCACCCCTGCCTGATGACTACTCACTACATCCAAATTACCCTCAACGATTACCACTTCGTCTGATTTTCGAATCGCCTCTTTAGCCTGAGACAAACCAAAGATGTGCCGTGATTTATCAAACAGAAGTGTTTGCGGCGTGTTCAAATATTTTGGGGCATTTTCCTCATCATGAATGATCCGGCCGGTAAACCCAACTACTCTGCCAGTTGCATCCATAAGTGCCACCACCATTCGACCACGATACAAATCACCACCAAATCGATTCGTTAAACCAGCATCGGCTAATTCTTGCTTTGAAAAGCCCCGCTTGGTGAGTGCCGTTACCAACGATGAGCCGTCATCTGGCGCAAACCCAACCATAAAATCCTGAATCGTTTGTCGAGTCAGACCACGTTTTTTAACAACATAGTCCAAGGCTTTGGGTGTACGCAGCAGTGATTGTTGAAAGAATTTTGCCGCTAGCTCCAATGCTTCAGCCGCTCGTGCTCGCCGCTTGGCAGTTCTCCCATCACCGCGAGAGAACAAACTCAAATCCACACCCGCCTTGCGTGCCAAATGTTCCAATGCCTGGCGAAAATCCATCCCCTCCACCAGCATCACAAATGAAAACACATCACCGCCCTTGCCTGACGAAAAATCATGCCAAATCTGCTTTTCTGGGCTAACCATAAAACTTGGCGTTCGCTCGTCGGTAAACGGACTAAGTCCCTTCATATTACGACCTGCCCGCTTCAGCTGAACATACTCACC
Organism: uncultured Candidatus Saccharibacteria bacterium; assembly: GCA_963526325.1. GTDB lineage: Bacteria > Patescibacteriota > Saccharimonadia > Saccharimonadales > Saccharimonadaceae > Nanosynbacter. The sequence continues at coordinate 279,798 of CAURNC010000001.1, read as the reverse complement.
AATCACGTCCTCAATATTCAGTCGTGCCCGCACTTCTTCTTTGGCATCTTGCATGTCTTTATTATATCACCCTTTACCTCTGTTCATGTTTATGCTTAAATAGTACTATGTATCCAAATGATCCATATTCTCAACCACCAACACCATCTGGTATTGATTATCTCAATCAAATCGCTGCTCCACCAGAGCCAGCTGGATTTGATAAGAAAACTAAAATCATCATTATCATCATTGCGCTGGTTGGTGTGCTCAGTCTTGGCTTCATTTGGGCGGCCAGTCAGTCAGGTTCTGGTCCAACGGTTTCTAACGCCATCATGAGGGTTGCCCGCCTACAAACCGTCACTGAACTACAGAAAAAGCGTCTAAAAAATAGCACGGTCACTGACATTAACAGCTCCCTTGATGCAATATTAACCACCGCCGTCAATAAGGCAACACCAATCGCTCAGTCAGAAAAACTGGATATTAACAAAGCTCTCAAGGTGCCGGACTTTGAGGTAAAGCTCAATGAAAAGCTAGATGATGCCTTTTTAAACGACCAGCTCGATGCCGTCTACACCAGGGAGATGGCCTATCAACTTGAGCTACTTAGTTCAGAATTATCCAGCTTGTCAAAAAAAGCCAAAAAATCTGACGTCAAAGAATTCTTAGAAAAAACACAGTCAGACATCACTTCCATCAAGAAGCGTCTCGAGAGCTCTCCGGTGTAATACCGCTAACCAACTGCCAGCTCAGCCGCGCCAAATCAAAAATTTCTTCATCACTCAACTGCCCCGAACAGATGATGGTGTTCCAGTGCTTTTTATTCAAATGATAGCCCGGTAGTACCGTTTCGTATTTTTCCCGCAAATTCTGCGCCAGCAATGGATCACATTTCAAACTCACTCTGAGCGGTTTTGAGCCCTCCGCTACCAATGCCACCATTTTCCCCGCGCCATCATTGCTCTTGCCAAATTTATACACCGCGATATCCTCGCCAAACGGATAGTCCAACCACACACCCGGCAAGCTCAAGATAAATTCTTCAAATTGTTTATGGGTCATGGTTTCACCTTCTTTAAATAATACTTAAGTTCCATGATACTGCCGCGAATATCCTCCAGCGCCCGATGATCCTCTGGCTTGGCAAATTTCTTACCATATTTACCCTCAAACACCACTTTCCAAGCGCTGACATCCAACATCCGATAATGTAGTCTTTTTGACAACATTGACCACCATTGGTCGATAAATCGCCGATCCTGGTGGATTGAGTTACCACCAAGCAAAATCCGTGGTTCATCCGCAAAATGCTCATCGCAAAATGCCAATAATTCACGCTCCACCTCGGCTAACGGCTTACCCGAAGCATTTTGCCCCTCCAAACCGCGCCGCGCTGCTGGATGCTGGTCCCAAAAGCTAGCATTTCGGTCCAGTAGCTTACCTAGCTTCTCGGGTTCATGTCGCACCACACCCTCATAGGTCGCAATTTCCGTAAAATCCCAATCCGTAGCGATTGCCGCCACTTCCAAAATCTCATCACGCACTGGATCTAGTCCAGTCATCTCCAGGTCAATCCATAAAATTTTTTTTGGCTTAAAAGTTACTTTCATATCTTTATTATACTACTTTTTAGAGTCGTAATAGTCACGAGAAAACTGCTCTGGCACCTGCTGCAGCAACCGTTCAACAGCGTCATCAAATTTTGCTACACTACCAAGCTCCAGACGATTTTCTCTTTCAGTCAGAAAAACACCAGATGCGTTGCCGTCAGAGGGAACAAAATTTGTCCGATTGACTAACTCATAGTATAATTCAGCAGCGCTCATGTCTTCACAACCATATGGCAGCATCCGGTAGGACCTCAGATTTTCTACATAGCGTTGAGCTAATTCGTCGCTGACCTCTAAAGCCTTATCTAGTTGCAACGTTTGCATGAAATAATCGTCTCTTGGATCGCCATAAGTATCATCTGGCAGCTGAACGCTTTTAATACTTACATAGTCAATTCCTTGAACTTGCATATCTGAAAGAAGGCGCACAGCCTTGAGGGCTAATTTGTTACCAATGCGATAGCTATTATCAGGATCGTGCTCAAATACCGTTGGCCTGACAACGTGCTCGGCAGTATCCAACACTGCTTGAGTACTGGCCAACAGCCTCCAAGTGTCACCGTCCTTGTGCATAAGCACTTGATTGATTGTAAAATCATGCTGCCTCATAAACTCAGCGGTAGAATGCACAGGCTCCGCACCATAGCCATTCATTGCATCACGCGGCGAAAAGCGCATTGAAAGATCGCTCGCTACCGCCCGAATCTCATCTGGATCATAATCGCCGCTAGCAATAACTTCTTCTAAAATTACCAAATCGACATCGCGAGGAGGTGGTAACTGACGGTCACTGTGTACTAGTGCCTCCAAAACCTGGCGAGCCGCCCCGCCCTTTACACCAATAAATGACGGTAGCTCATCTAAATCAAAACCCAAATTAGCCCGCTCAATAGCATCGGCAGGCAACTCATATTCATATATTTCATTGCAGCGAGCTTCCGGGTTACCGAGTTGCTCACAATCACAGTCTTTTAATTGAAGGTTCGCCACCCCTAAATCCGCATAATGTTCACCACTATCAAGCATTTGCAGAACACGAGGCTGATGCATCTTAGCCTCTATATCGCTCGGGTTCGGGCTTACTTTTTCCACGTATTATATTTTAGCATAAATCATTTAAAAAGTCAAACAAATACGGTCGGCGCCACTTCCAAAATCTCATCACGCACTGGATCTAGTCCAGTCATCTTCAGATCGATCTATAATATTTTTTCGCTTTACTCATACTACCTATTGTACACTTGTCATCTGTTTATCTGACCATAAAAAGCTTCTTGCTGTTCGCTCGTTAATGCCTCTTGCACCACAGCCCAAACCTTAGCCTCCGCTTCGTGGACATTGTGACTATTTACCGCAGACCCGTCCAAGACCTGACACAATTGACCCTTAGCAATAACTCGCTGATGTTGTAAATCAAACAATACTCTTACTTGTTTATTGGCCCTGTTTTTCATCGTGTCCACTATCAGAGCGATTTGTTTATCTGTCGTAGCGGGGATTTTTTGCTGCTGTTCTGGACCGATCACTAGTGAGCCAACTTTCGGCTGCGCCACATGAACCAAATCGCCATTCGGCGCCACCCGGTCACCAAGGAACTCAGGCACGGCACTGTCGCTCAGGGCTTGCGTGATTTGATCCTTCGTCACCGGCAAAATTGTATTGAGCGTATGTCGACGACCATCATGCGCGTCATACCACCACGGAAAGGCTACTACCAACTTCAGCGCCTCCATCCCCATACGCCGTGCTAAACTATACGAACTAATTTCGTACTCAGAAATACCACGTTCGCCAGTATGAATATTTCTGTATTGGTTAACTGTTGTTCGACCAATACGTCGACTACCGACCTTGGCATACAACAACTCTTGAAATCCCCGCAGCAAGGCCACTGATATATTATGTTTTTCTTCACTATTCAGCTCACCCATATCGACGTCATATGGATTGACCTCCAGGCGCCGACATATTTTGTTAAATTGATAGTGAATATTATCTGCCTTATTTGGATCAATACCATTTGCCAGATAAGCACGACCATCAGTGTGATGACCGTTGTAGATCTCTCTGGTTTTCAAAAAAGCATCGTATTCGGCAAAAAAATCATCTGTTGTATCGGGGCTGACAAATTCCTGGAATAGTTCCTTTGGTTGATGCCATGCAGCAAAACCACCGCCAGAAATAGAAGCCGCAATCGCTGATAGCGCCAACACTTCACGCAAGCTTCCTCCACGTTTAATCATTTCTGCTAATGACCGAGAAAGTTCTGGTGATAACGGTAAACTATCCATAAACTCACCAATCTTTGTGATCTGCCCCTCTCCATCAATCGCCTCCAATGTTTCCAGTAAATCGTACGACTCTTGAATAACTTTTTTACTAGCAACAGGATGCATCAAGTATTGGTTCAAATCCTCAAAAGCACCATTCTCAAAAGAACCATTCTCAAAATTACTATTCAAATGAATAACCGACAAAACGTTACGCACGATATTGGTGTGATATATCTCCGGTGGGATATGCTGCTCGCGGGACTTGATGTCGTAAAATCCTTTCAGCTCCTCTGGTAGATAAATCTTGCCGTAAGAAATGGGTCGTGCCAGCACAAACTTTGCGCCATCAATATCACGGCCACCACGCCCCGCCTGTTGCATTAACTCCGCCTGGGTACACAATCGAGGCGGCAGTCCTTCTGCGCCTTCTTCGCCAATTTCTTTACTCTTTGTCAGTCCATTTGACAACACCAAATCAACCTCAGGGATAGTGATGCCAGACTGTCCAGCCGAGGTCGAAACGATGACAAACGACTCGTCTTCTGCCGGTTCAGTAGTAAAAATTTCTCGGCGCGCAGCCTCTGATATGCCAGAGTGTAATTTGAAAAATCGTATCCTCCTAGGTTGATGGCGGGTGTGGCGTTTGATTGACGCAATGGTTTCCTCAATACTTCTCACCCCTTCAACAAAGACCAATGCTTTTTTCGAGTCCTTACCATATTCAAGATACGCTTCAGATACGGTCCCCACGTTATCTTCTGTAATGTCGATATCATGCGGCCGACCCTCGATGGTTACGACTGGCAATGCTGATCCATTAATATCTTCGTACATCGCCTGAGAAACTTCCGTGTCAGGCGTCGCACTGGAAAAAGCCATATGCCATTTGTCGGTATTCTCTATCGATTTTGCTGCCAGGGCCGTAGCAAATTCCATCTCCAAATTGGCTTCATGTATTTCATCAACCAACACTAGCGTTTTCTCATCATGCCAATTACGAGAAAATTGTTCCAATTTCTTTGTAAATGTTGCTGCCGTCATGAAACAAAGTCTAGTGTCTGGCGTTGCCTCCGTGGCACGTCCATGAATTTTTCCTACCAAATGATCAGGATATTGTTTGCCCAGCTGTTCACGTAAACTCTGCTCGACATATTCAGTAACATTATCAACGATGACCCGCCGTGGCATCAACACCACAACACGATCAAACCGCTCGAGTGCATACTGAGCGGTTTGTGTCGTCTTTCCGCTACCCGTCGGTCCGCACAACCAGGATATTTTATTTTCCGATAACGTATCTAATATCTCTGCTTTGTGCTTATACGCAGGCAATTCTTTGTCGCCAAGATCGTAGTCGGCGAAAGAGGTTTCCGGTAGCTTACTGTACCGTTTGCGTAATTCTTCGAGACGCTGCCTTCTCTGTTCAGGTGACTCACCATAACTATATAGTGAATGTCGAGGACCTTCAATATTCTGACTTAACAAATGGCTACTACTCGGTTCTTTCGACCTATGTAAATAACCCGCCCTCCGGACTCCATCTTTCACGCTACACTCTCCTTTATACTCACATTGTAGATAGGAGAGCGCAAAATGGCAAACGTAAGCGTTTTAGTCTTTTTTCTTGTCTAATTTATCAAGTTTCAAGAAATGGACAATTGCATAGACTACAAAGGCAACCGCCAGCAAGGTGATCAATGAGCTGATAAATGCTCCGTACAAAAATTCACCCCGACGTCCAGCGATCTCAACAGTAAATGACGCTGCCTGAAGACCCTGTTGCGAACCAACGATCAACTGTACAAGCGGGTCGATAAATGCTGTCACCAACTTTTTCACGGTATCACCAGCCGCAGTACCGATCGCCAAACCGACAGCCAGACCAACGACACCCTGCTCACGAATAAACATCATAAAGCCACCGCCATGGCTTTTTACCGCGCCTGCTTTTTCTTTCAACGCCGCTACGCTTGGTTTTTTAATAATTGACTTCTTGGTTGTCGTTTTTTTGACTGCCGCTTTCTTGGCTACTTTTTTCTCCGCCATAAAACCCCTTTACGTTAAGTAACACCTTGATTGTACCATATTTAGTACAGAACGATTTATAGTCTCTCTGGTGCTACAATACCCAAAATAGTCAATCCTGCCTTCAAGATATCAGCATACACTGCCACCAGACCAACACGGTGCGCTTCTTTGTCGCTGCCGACGACTTGGTTTTTCTCGTAGTAACGATTGAACTCCTGTGCCAGCTCAAACAGGTAGGCACAAACATGATGCGGTTCCAGGCTTTCAGTAGCTCGGTTAACCGCCTCCGCGTATTCGCTCATTTTCCTGACCAGCAGCCGATCTTCATCAAACAATTCTGTCGGGAAAGCAGCTGTCTGCTCAGACTTTGCCAAAATTCCCCGCGCCCGAGCGTGCGCGTATTGCAGATAGCTACCGGTATTACCGGTGAGACTCACTGCATCATTGATATCAAATACCACGTCGCTACCAATTTTCACCTTCAAAAATTGATAGCGCAGCGCGCCCGCCACTATATCGTCGGTCGGCTCGCCGCCAGCTTGGGTGATGGCCTTTTTAAACTCGTTAAACAGCCAATCGATAGTAATGACGTCACCAGTGCGCGAACTCATCTTGCCAGTTGTTAGCTTGACGAGGCCAGTCGCATAATTAAACAATTTACCCTTCAATTCTGGGATTGCTAGTTCACTAGCAGCAATCACCCCGCGGAAATACGCCGCCTGCTCTTCGCCGTTGACCGTAATCGATAGGTCCAAGTTTGGATAATCTTGATGCTTCAACTGAATTAGCCCCATGTCGTGCGCGCCGTACAACCCGTTGCCGTGCGAACCGATAAACACATTATCAAACGCACCATATTGACTACCTTTGAAAATATACGCACCATCGGACTTCGTAAAGACCTCTGGGGTTTTTGCTTTGATCAAGGTCTTGCCTGGCACTTCAGTCTCGCTCTCAACATAACGCCGCTCAATCGGCACATTGCCCAGCCGCGCCACATTGGCATCAATTTCATCAAAGCTCCAGGCTTTACAAATCTCATACACTTGCTTGTACAGCGGATCGTCCAGCACAAATGACTGCTTGGCTAGCTCATCAATCTCTACTCGTGCCTCTGGTGATTCTTTAGCTGCCCGTGCGCCTTCAACATACATACGGCTCATAAACTCGTTGCGCTTATTAGACGGAATGGCGTCTAGTTTGCTGACATCACCGTCAATTTCGCGAAGAATCGCCCACATACTCTTACCGACATGTGTGCCGACGTCACCGTGGTAACTCACTCGGTGCACCGACGCACCATCCACCGCCAGTAAATTCGCCATGGTATCTGCCAAAATCGCATTCAGTGCGTGGCCGATATGCATGGCTTTGAATGGATTTGGACAATTAGTTTCAATAACGACCGTTTGGCCTGAACGATTGGTGGCCGGTCGCACTTTCAGTGACTCAAGCACCACTTGGTCGCTTAACGTCACGTTGATAAAGCCCGGCCCAGCCACACTCACCTCGCCCAACTCCTCATGACCACGCAACTCTTCTGCGATCGCCTTGGCAATCTCACGTGGATTTTTACCCAAGGGCTTCGCTAGCTGCAGCGCCACATTCGTCGCAAAGTCACCAAACTTTGGATCAGGACGCGTCAACTGCACCGTCGTTTCAATATTAAATAGCTTTGCAATAACTTCTTGAATTGTGTGTTCCATCACCACCAGTATACCACCAGATCAACTAGTCTTCCACTATGTCCAAGTCCAACGCCGTGGCGGAGGTTAAACTCGATCCCCGGACATGACGCAAAATATACGACAACGTTGATAAATCATCCTGTGTAGGCAACGCTTGTGGTTGCTGTGATAACGCTTGCTCTTCAGCCATTAATTTCCTTTTTTTTGTTTTATTCTTTATATGTTATGATATTATCATATTATTTTTAATTTGTCAATGAGATGTGTTCGGTAAGTTAATCTATTCTTTAGGCAAATGACGATTACCTTTACCGACTATTCTCTTAAATACACTGCCCTTCGCCAAAATATTCTTCAGCTTGTTCCGCATAGCCTTTTTCGTCTCTGGACTAGCCTCTGTATAAGAATGTTGAATTGTACTAAGCCAGTTGTCCCTACTATCACCAATAGTAATTTTCAGGTTATGGTCCTTCAATACAGCCGCAGATGGTCCACCAGAAAAATCCTCCGCCTTATCGCTTGAGATAGATATCGGTAGAATCTCAACACCGGCCTCTAGGGCAATATGTGCCGCTGCAGAACCAATCTTACGATGCTCCACTGATTCGTGGTCTGAAAACCCTGCCATAACTAATATCTCACCATCTTTAACTCGCTCAACAGCCTCCTTATAATCATCTTCAGTAAAGGGAATTGGTTTTTTATTTTTCCTATCCATCCATTTATATGGTACAGGGATAAAGTTTTCTCTTCCCGTTAAAACATATTGTATAGGCTCCGGATTAAATCCACCCACACCTTCTTTTATCCAATCACCGTTGGTTGAAGCTATCCCGATACTAGTCTTACCCACCAAAGAGGCTAAATAGCTAGCAGTAGGCACATCAAGCCCAGACTCATGTGATGTAATCACCACAAGTCCCCTGTTCTTCTCCTTAGCTCTTTCTACTGCTTCAATTAGATTATCTTCACCAGATATATCAACATTGCCGCGACCATGCATTACACCCATCAAAGCCCTCAGACCCAAAGACAAACGAATATCCGCTTTTGGCAATCCTAACTCTTCACTAGCGGCTTTCATTTTTTTCACTGCAGGGTGCCTAGATAAAAACGTTTTTTCAGATGGTTCCATACTTTTATTATATCATATAAAACCCTATAATGTCAATAGGTAAGTGTTTAAGCTTATCTTGAAACCCGTCCGCTAATACTACTTGGCTCTATCTGGAAGCAGCTGCTCTAATGAGTCCATCAAAGAGCGGGTGTGGCCGAAATGGACGAGATTTAAACTCTGGGTGAGCTTGTGTAGCAACGAAATAGTTGCAGTGCGGCGATTCCACAAATTCAACCAATCTACCATCTGGCGAGGTGCCCGAAACAACCAAACCACCTTGTTCAATCGCCTGAACAAAATCCTGATTCACCTCATATCGGTGGCGGTGTCGCTCTGTCACCTCTGTCGTACCATACGTCTTTGCCACGAGTGAGCCTTCTTTCAGCACTGCCGGATAATCACCAAGGCGCATCGTGCCACCAGTCGACTCTTTACCTGCCTGCCCATCCATTAGATAAATCACGTTCGTGCCCTGACCTGCACCAAATTCTTCACTGTTAGCACTGTCCACGCCACCTCGACGCGCCGCGGCAATCACCGCTGTTTGCATACCCAAACAAATACCCAAATATGGTTTATTGTGCTCCAGACAATACGTCGCCGCTGCAATTTTTCCTTCAACACCGCGTGAGCCAAATCCGCCCGGCACCAACACAGTATCAACCTCAGCAAAATCGTCATCACTGGCAGTCTCTGAATTTATCCACCGTATATTGACTTCACAATTCTCCGCCCAGGCTGCCGATTTGAGCGCTTCAGTCACCGACAAATACGTATCGGTATTGTCAATATATTTTGCCACCAGACCAACGGTTACTTCACGAGCGTAATCAGTCGTGTCACGCGTGGCGAGATTTTCCCAGCGAGTCAAATCAGGCTCCATTGTTACTCCAGTAAATTCACTCAACATTGGTCCCAAGTCACGCGCAACCGTCAACGGCACTTCATACACAGTATTGACATTTGGCATCATGATGATACCTTCAGGACGTACGCCAGATGAGATAGCGATTTTTTCGCCAACACTACGCGGCGGTTTATCATGACCCTCGGTCCGCACCGCCACGACGTCTGGCATGATCCCAAAGCTACGAAGCTCCGCCATGGCATTTTGTGCAGGCTTTGTTTTGTACTCCTGACTCGCTTCCAAAAACGGCACATACACCACATGAACAAAGAGGCAATTATTCCTGCCTACTTCTTGTGAAAAATCACGAATTGCTTCAATAAAGCTCAGACCTTCGTAGTCCCCGACCGTACCGCCAATTTCCACAATGTGAACATCGCCCTCAGCTGCTTCGTGAATAGATTTTTTAATAGAATTGGTCAAATGTGGCACTAGCTGCACTGTTTGCCCACCAAATTTACCAGCTCGTTCATCAGCGATGAGATCATGCAATAGTCGACCTGACAGGGTAGTATTTTTCCGCGTCAACTCCAAATCCAAAAAGCGTTCATAGTGTCCTAGGTCCAAATCAGTCTCGGCACCATCTTTGGTTACAAAGCATTCACCGTGTTCTTTCGGATTTAATAATCCAGCGTCAACATTCAAGTATGGATCACACTTTTGTACGGACACTGACAAGCCTTTGGCTTGCAACACCGCACCAATACTTGCCGCCGTGATTCCCTTACCAACACCAGACAGCACTCCACCAGTTACAAAAATATACTTCTTCGTCATCACTTCTCCAACCTATCAAAAGAGGCGCCGAATCGACACCTCTGTTGTTTTATTCACAACCGTCACACACTGTCAAACTTGCGGGATCGAGCGGTGCTGCAATGCCACCAGATTTTTTTGCCTGGTCGTCGGCTGCCTGCTGGACTGCTTTCATCGCTGCGTCGATAGCACTTAATTTTTCTTCCAATGTCATGTCGTCAGAAATAATTTGACTTGCGTTCATGTTCCTGTCTTTCTATATATTTAGTATCTGCTTATGCTTATAATACGCTATATGTAGCGGCTATGCAATATAGTGCAGCCAATTTCCTGTTGTAGTTTTTTCATCAAGATTGCCGATTGGCATGATGTAAATTTGCCTATGTTCGACGCGTGGCATAAAGTCACCCAGCTTGTTAGCATAGGCCTCCAAAGCCGCCGCCTCTTCTTCCTCTGGCAGTTCTCGTACCGCTGTTGTCAAAAAAACAGCACTCTTTTGATCGTTCCACACCACAAATTCGACAACACCGCTGCGGTAGGCATTAACGGCGTGACGAGATTGTCGGTCAGAAATCCAAATAATGTTGTCATTTTTATAACGTACAAAGTGGAGCGGCGTCACTAGCGGTGTTCTGTCACGATTGACGGTCGCCAAAGCGCCAACTTCCACGGTGTCTAAGATATCTGTTGTAATTTTGTCCATAGTAGTTATTTCGTGGTATTTACTTCATAGCTAGTGTTAGTGCTCTCAAAGAAATTGACGAGTTCCAGGGTATCGTTTGCGGTAGCCATCCACTTGGCTGGGTTGGCTACGTTGTACTCAGGCTCAAAGCCAAGCTCGACCAAGCGGCGGTCAGTCATGTGCATGACATATTGATTGACATAATCAGCGTTCAGACCCAAGATGCCTTTTGGTAACATATCCTTGTTGTACTCTTTTTCTAGCTCAACCGCTTGCAAAATGAGGTTGCGAATTTCCTCAGCAAATTCCTGGGTTTGCAGTTCTGGGTTTTCGTCCAAAATGGTGAGTAGCAAGTTGATACCAAAGGTCAAGTGCAAATTCTCATCCTTGGTAATCCAGTCTAGCAGCGTACCAACATTACGCAGCAAGTTGCGCTGGCGGAAGCTCATACCGACCATAAAGCCCGAGTAGAACCAAATACCTTCCAGTACGATGTTATACGCCACCAGTGAGCGAACAAAGTTTTTCTTACCCTCCAAGGTATAGATGTCGAGATTTGGATCAAGCATGACATCCAGGTGCTTGTTCTGGAAGTTCGCCTTGTCAGCCAGCGATTTTTTGCCAAAGCCCGCCGCGTAAATCTCCTCGCGATCAAACGGAAAGGTCTCGATGATGTATTCAAAGGTCATAAAGTGATTGGCCTCTTCCCACATCTGCTTTGACAGATACAGTTGCGCTTCAGCAGCATTAACATATGGGTAAATGCCAAAGGCTAACGACTTGTTGATCAATAGCTCGTTCGGATTGAGGTAGCTAATGACGGTTTTGAGCGCGTGCTTTTCTTCGTCACTAAGTTTTTCAAAATCCATCAAGTCCTGTGCTAGCTGAACTTCATTAGGAAACCAAGTGTTAGCCACCGCTTGGTTGTATAAATCGTATGCCCATGGGTAACGAATTGGGTGTAAACTCAGCCCGTCGCGCAGCCCCGAGCCTAAAATTCCACCTTTTGGATGTGTATAGTCTGACATAATAACCCCCTTTATTTATTAATTTTTGCAAAGCCAAAGCCACGCGCCTTGCCTGCACCTGTTCTAATCTTTTGCTCAGCAATTTTTTCCACCGACACCGTAGTCTGCTCTGATTGGTGGCGTGGCTTAACGTGTAGGTAGTAGGTCGTTTTCAGACCACGACGCCACGCTTCAGAATAAATTTCCACATATTCATCGATATCACGAGTTTCCAGGTACATGTTGCGGCTGATTGCCTGATCGACCCATTTTTGTGCTCGTGCTGCTACCTCGATAAAAGCATAAGGACTGAGCTGGAAGCTAGTTTTGTAAACGTCTTTGAGCTTCTGTGGGATAGCGTCGATGTGTTGAATATCACCCTGGTTGGCAAACACCTCTTCCTTGATATCATCCCACAAGTTCAGCGCCTTGAGGTCACGCACCAGGTTATTATTTACCTCCAAAAACTTACCATTCAGAGTCGAGCGGCTAAAGATTTGTGCAAACTGCGGATCGATGCCTGGCGTGGTACCAGCAATGTGGCCGATGTTAGCGGTTGGCGCGATAGCCATCAGTGTCGCATTGCGCATACCCTTCTTGACTTTCACCCGAAGCGAATCCCAATCGAGGCTCGACTTGTGGTCAATTTTCACCTTTACCTTGCGGTCAGTAGACAGCGTCTCCAGGGTGTCAATCGGCAAAATTCCCTTACTCCAACCGCTACCCTTGTAGGTAGGATAGCTGCCCAGCTCCTGTGCCAAGTCTGCTGATTGGTCAATGGCGTGATAGCTGATGAACTCGGTCAGTGTATCAATCAAGTTATATGATTCCTTAGATTCATAGCAGTAACCAAGTTTTTCGAGCACATCAGTAAAGCCCATTATCCCCAAACCAATTGCCCGCGTTTGGTTGTTTGAGTGCATAGCTTCCGGAATCGGCGTCTGGGTGATATCTACCAAGTTGTCCAGTTGACGTACGGCTGCTCGCGACGCTTCTTTGAGTCGATCCCAATCCCACGTCTTATCTTCGTTCAAAAACGCTGACAAATTGATACTCACCAGGTTACAGGTAGCGATGTTATCTTTGTCCTGCGGCAAGGTAATTTCCGTACAGAGGTTAGACAGGTGAATCGTACCCGTGTTATTGTTCAATGCTCGCACATTGATAGTGTCTTTCCAGGTGAGCCATGGGTGGCTGGTAGCCTGTAAGCTGGTCAAAATCTGTTTGAATTGCTGGCGAGCTGATGTCTTTTCAAAGACGCGCATTTTACCAGCCTCGGCTAGTTTAATGTACTCTTTGTAGCGCGCAGAAAATTCTTCACCATACAGTTCTGGTAGATCTGGCGTATCTGCCGGGTCAAACAAGTACCAATCTTGGTCTTTTTGCACCCGCTTCATAAATTCGTCAGAAATAAACACCGCAGTGTTAGCAAAACGCGTTCGCATGTATGGGTCACCGGAGTTAGAGCGTAGGTCGATAAACTCCCTAAAATCAATATGCCAGTTTTCCATATATACTGCTGCTGCACCCATCTTTTTACCCTTACGGGAGACGGCAAATAGCGCCGTATCGATCATCTTGATAAATGGAATTGGTCCAGTACTTACCGTATTGGTTGTCTTGACTGGACTGCCAGATGCCCGCAATTTAGTAAAGCCGATACCGATACCACCAGTACCCTTGGCGATCCACATCGTGTCACGCACCGCCTTGGCGATTGATTCCATGTCATCATCAACATTCAGCAAGAAACAGTTACTGAGCTGCGGGAATGAACCACCAGCATTGACGCGGGTTGAACCACCTGGCACATACTCCAGACTACTCATGTGATTGTAAAAATCGATGGCTGCAGCTGTCGGATCTTTTTCATTGTAGCTCAGCCCCATAGCGATGCGCATGTGAGTAAACTGTGGTGGTTCAATTGGCTCACTACCATGTTTACGCAAAGCGTAGCGGTTACGGTTAGTGATGACACCGAGGTACTTACTGAGGTCGTCTTTAGCAGGATCAAGCGCTTCACCAAGCTTTTTCAAATCAAACCTACCGTCAGTCATCCGCTGGTCCAGTAGCCCAACCTTTACTGCATCCTTCACGAACTGAGGAAACTTCTTTGCGTGCAGCTTCTTTAGTTCATCAGCAGTTTCATAATCACCTAGGGTGTTCTTATAAATATTTTTTAACAACAGCCGTGCCGCGATCTTATCATAATCCGGATCGTCTTTAACATTCTGCAAAGTTGTCTGGACGACCGCTTGGTCGAGTTGCTCAGTCGTAATGCCGTCAAACAATGTCAGCTGCAGTTCAGTAGCCACCTGCACGACCTTGGATACTTGATCAGGCAACCCCTCTGCCGCCTTCAGTAACGCAATGTTGATTTTATTTGCATCAAACGGTTCTTTCGTCCCGTCTCGTTTGACGACATGAATGACACTCATTATACCTCCCTTAAAACTATATTGGTCATAGAGACACAAGAAAAATACCAACAGCACCTCCCCTGTGGTATCAGCTTTTCTCACCTCTTGGTTTTTGTTTATCTACCCGCTATAGATATAGCGTATATACACCATGATAAACACTAAATGTAGGGTTTGCAATAGGTTTTGTTAATTTTACAATGACGATCGAAGATAACCCTATTTGCACTTGGCGGAAGGACGGGGATTCGAACCCCGGAGACCCCGTGAAGAGTCTACACACTTTCCAGGCGTGCCAGTTCAACCACTCCTGCATCCTTCCGTCTTGATTTAGTATACAAAACTTTACGGGAAATAACCAACTACCGCAGTAACAATATAAAAATGGGCTGATGATGTACATTTTACATAACTATTATGGTTGCATATCCTCCCGTACTGCATATAATAAATATAGTATGGATACACCAGTTGCACCGTGTATAAGACTCACAAACATTACAAAGTGTTTTGGTATCGGCGATGCGGAACACTATGCTCTTGACGACGTAAATTTAACCGTCGAGAAGGGCGAATTCATCGCCATCATGGGGCCAAGTGGTTGTGGTAAGACCACCCTATTAAATATCATCGGATTGCTAGATCAAGCAACAGATGGTGAATATTTCCTCAACGGTGATTCAGTGGACAATCTCGGCTCAAAACGATTAGCCCGAATCCGTTCAGATGACATCGGTTTTGTGTTTCAGAATTTTAACCTAATTCCTCGCTTGAGTGTCCTAGAGAATGTGTCTCTCCCGCTAACATACAAAGGCATGAGTAAGATTAAACGCCTACAGGAAGCCAGCCGAATCTTAAAGAACTTTCATTTAGGCGAGCGCGAATATTACATGCCGCACCAATTGTCAGGTGGACAGGTTCAGCGTGTAGCGATTGCTCGTGCGCTCGTTAACAGCCCGTCAATCATCTTAGCAGATGAACCAACCGGTAACTTGGACAGTAAGGCCAGCCATATCATCATGGAAGAGTTGGCCGATATTCACCGCCGTGGCAACACCATCATCATGGTAACCCACAACCCTGAGTTGACCTCGTACGCCAGCCGCGTCATCACCATGCTTGACGGCAGGATCGATACAGATGAACAGCTACAGAAATCAGCACCATTCAGGAAAAACTTGGAAATTATTGACGAGAAAAAAGAGGCTAAACCATCAGACAAGCCTAAGAAGTCTGAGAAAAAAACTACTGAAACAACTGAGAAGTCCAAAAAGGAAGATTCAAAGCCTACTAAACAGCCTGAGAAAGAAGAATCCAAACCTGTTGAGAAACCAAAAAAAGAAGATGATAAACCTGCTGAAAAGTCCGAGAAAAAATCTTCAACCAAATCCACCAAGAAGACACAAGCTTCCAAAAAGGAGACGACCAAGTGAGGTTTTTATTCAAAAATCACATAGAAAATGCCATGCAATCCCTCCGTGCCAGCCGTGGTCGGACAACGTTGACTGTTACTGGCATCACCATTGGCATCATGGGCATCACCATGATTATGTCTTTGTCTGTTAGTGTCAATAAATTGATTAACCAACAGTTCTCAACAACCAAAGACAGTGTAGCATTGATACGGTCTGGTTTGGGTGGTAATGTTGAACGCTCATTGTCTCAAGCGCAAAATATTACACCTTTACCAACCCTAACTGAATATGATGTACAGGACGTTGCTCGCATCACTCCAAACAGCGCTCCGATGTCAGTTATTCACAACTCCATCACTACTACCAACTCACGCATCGATGCGCACAAAACCGCCATCATTGGTACCACTGAAAAAATCAAAGATCTGGCAGAGTTAGAACTACGCGATGGTCAATTTGTTGGGCAAGCCAACGGTGTGGTGATTGGTCATCAATTGTCAATTGATCTGTTTGGTACCGAATATTCACTTGGTAATGTACTGCGTATTCAAGATAAGCCATTTACTGTCATGGGTGTTTTAAAACCAGTCAAGCAGCCTCTCACCTATCTAGGCATTAACTTTAATAACTCAGCCATCGTTTCACTGGATGTCAGCAAGAAGCTAACACAAAATGTCGCACAAATTCAGCAAATTGCCATCAAAACTGACGGCGACTCGTCGCTTGAGAAAGCAATTTCTGATATTACAGCAAAGCTCAATCAAAATCACCACGATGCTAATGACTACCACATCATCACTGGTAAAGATATTACTGCGACTAGTGACGCTATGCTGTTGTCACTGTCCGCAATCATGATCGCTGTGTCAATCATCTCCCTGTTTGTCGGCGGAATCAGCATCATGAATATCATGTTAGTAAATGTTGCCGAACGACAGCGTGAAGTCGGTATCCGTAAAGCAATTGGTGCAACCAACCGACACATCATCCATCAATTCTTGATCGAATCAGTCATCATTGGTTTAGCTGGTGGTGTTATGGGGTATATCTTTGGCTTAATTGGTGCGTACACGGTCAGTACCTTCCTACCAGTTTCGCCAATTTTGAGCTGGCAGCCTGCTGTCGTCAGTATTGGTGCTGCCATGCTGGTCGGTGTCGTCTTTGGTATTTATCCAGCCGTACGTGCTGCCAACCGCAACACTATCGAAGCAATGCGAAACTAAATAAACCGCGTTTGGCTTTAACTTAATTCTTGTTTCAGACGTTCTACTAATTTTACTGGCGCTGGATCAACGCCATTTAGAATTGCTGTGTAAATACTTGCGGCATCACCAAGCGCCAAGCCCCACAACAACTGCTTGAGCAAGGTCTCGCCTTGCAGTTCCACTGATACGGCGTGCGGACGCATACCACTCAACAATCGATCACTCAGCTCCATTCGCTCACGAATACGCGGATGTTCCAAATGACTCATCAAATCAACAATCACAAATGGCTTTTCAACCGGATGAGATGACCAGCCGATGAACTCATTGTGATTAAATTCAGGGTACTGATTACAAAAAGCTATATTTTTTGCCGATTCATTCCAGCTGATTTTCCACTTATATGCCAGCGGCCAGGTTAATTCACCAGCATAAATCACCGGGGTTTTACCAGCTGACTTGAGCGCCAACTGTTTAGCAATGTTTTGCTCGGTTAGTACTTCTGGTGCCCAAGCTTTTACCTGACCAGATAACCATTCGCCGTTTTCTTCTAATTTTTGATATAAATCACCATCAATGATCAAAAAATGTTGTAATATCTTCAACAACCCTCGCAGATGGTAGACTGTTGACATACGTGGTTGCGCACCGGCTGGTATTTTTATCCTCTTGACGCCATCAGCTGCTGCCTTTTCAAACAGGGCTCCGCCTGTCGTGATTGTCGCCAGCTGACAATTGTTGGCACGCGCCTGATCATAACAACTGAGGGTTTCTTCGGTATTACCGGAATGGCTGATGGCAACTACCAAGGTACTGTCGTTCACAAAACCTGGTAAATCATAGCCTTTTGTCACCACCAGAGGAATATGTAACCAACCCCTCGTTAACGCAATTACCATTTCTGCTGCCAGCGCCGAACCACCCATACCAGCAATCACCACCGCATTGATAGTGCCCGGGACATAATCATTCCCTTCGATAACTACTTCAAACGAAGTCTGCGTTGATAACTGCAACAAACCAGACAGGGTGTCGGCTGGATCTTTTCGCCGAATCATCATAGGATCATCAAGCATCTTGTCATATCACCTTTCTTCATGCTAAAGTATAACATATATAAGCATAATCATTAATAAGATGGGTGGGGACATGCAAAACCAATCAGTTACCGATGACCAAGAGCTTGCCAAGGTTTTGGCAGGTGTAACACAACAAACAGATGATAATTTGAATTTTGAAGAGACAGGCACAACTCCGCAAGTAGACGATACACAGGTAGTCGCGCCGCCGCCAGATAATTCAATCCCCGTAGCAACGGATGATTTGATGGTCGCGCCGCCGCCAGCAGTGCCTATTTCCGTCGATACTGCGACCCCTGCAGCCCCAGTAAATGATTCAAATCTGGACTCCATCAAGCAACAAGCACTACTAGAGCTTCGTCCCCTGGTTGATAAGTTAAACATTTCCCCAGAAGAAAAGTTTGACACCTATTTATTGTTACTGCGCTCAACAGATGACAGCGCTTTGATCGCTCCAGCACACGCAGCAGCTGGTGCCATCGCTGATGAATCTCGCCGCGCCCAAGCTCTGCTAGATGTGATCAAAGAGATAGATTACCTGTCAAATCCACAAAAATAGTCATTTCAATTCATTAAAATAGGGCCTGTTACCGGCCCTATTTTTGATGTACGTTATTACATCATCCCCATGCCCGGCATACCACCAGGCGCAGCTGGAGCTTCTGGCTCTGGCACATCTACGACCAATGCGCCCATGGTTGCTGCGGTTGAAGCGATAGATACCGCATTCTGCACCGCTTCCTTGGTGACGCGTGCTGGGTCGATAACGCCAGCTTTTTTGACATCCACCAATTCGTTCGCAGGTTTCATGACATTAACACCAAAGCCAGCTTTGCCCGCTTCGACTTGCGCTAGCAGTGCATCGGCGTTCAAACCAGCATTACGCATAATCTGCAGGAACGGCTGCTTTAGGGCATCCTTTAGAATCTGCCGGCCAGCCGCGATGCTGTCTGCACCGCTGACCTTCAGGCCACCAGCCAAGTTTACCAGCGTGACACCACCGCCAGCGACGATTCCCTCGGCCAAGGCTGCCTTGGTCGCTGCCACCGCGTCATCCACGCGGAATTTTTTTTCGTCAATTTCCGTCTCGGTCGCACCGCCGACTTTAATGACTGCCACTTTGCCAGATAGCGCCGCTGCTCGCTTGTCGAACTGTTCTTTCTCGTATTCGCTGGAAGCATTGTCGGACAGTGCCTTAATCTGAGCGATCTGCTCCTTCACGGCTGACGGCTTGCCCGCACCCTCAACGATGGTGGTTTCATCTTTGCCGACAATCACCTTACGCGCCGAACCCAACACTTCCAGGCCAGCATTTTCAAACGTCAAACCATGATCTTCAGAAATCACCGTTGCGCCAGTCAGCACCGCGATGTCGCGCAAAATCTCCTTGCGGCGGTCGCCAAAGCTGGGCGCCTTAACCGCTACGGTGTTAAACACACCCTTGAGTTTGTTAAGCACCAAGATACTCAACGCCTCACCCTCAACTTCATCAGCGATCAGCACGACGTCCTTCTTGCCGCTTTGTGCTAATTTCTCCAGCATCGGCAAAAACTCTTGCACGCTAGAAATTTTCTTATCGGTAATCAAAATCGCTGGTTTTTCATAAACTGCCTCTTGCCGACCAGTATCGGTAACGAAGAACGGACTAACCCAGCCCTTATCTAGGCTAAAGCCCTCAACGACCTCAGCCTCCAGCTCCAAACCTTGGCCAGCCTCGACTGTTACAACGCCGTCTTTGCCAACTTTCTCGATGACACCAGCGATTAGTTTACCAATTTCCGCGTCACCCGCCGAAATGGTTGCCACTTCCGCCACGCGCTCAGATTTACCCTCAATTGGCTCAGCTAATTTGTTCAGCTCTTTGACAATTTCCGCACCGGCCTGCTCGATACCCTTGCGTAGTTCCATCGGGTTGTGGCCCGCTGCGATCAACCGGTTGGCTTCCTTCAAAATTGAATAGGTCAGCACCGTCACGGTCGTGGTACCATCACCAGCTTGCTTGTTCAAGTTCTTGGCCGCCTGCTTGATCAGATCAGCACCAACCTTGTAACCCAACGTCTCATCATCATTCTCCGGCAGTTCAATGCCTTCCGCCACCGTTACGCCGTCGTGCGTCACTGTCGGCCCACCAAAACCCTTGGCGATCACCACATTGCGGCCCTTTGGCCCGTAGGTTACCTTAACTGCGTTATACAGTGCCTCGGCACCGCCCAACACGCGAGCACGCGCATCGTCATCGTAAAATACTTTTTTTGCCATAACGTAAACTCCCCTTTTCTCAAACAACCGTCGCTAAAATATCTTCCTCACGGACGATCAAATATTCCGTGCCGTCAATCTTCAAGTCCGTAGTCGAATATTCCTTATAAACAATCTTGTCGCCCACCTTCACATTCTTGACATCGCCGCCGACCGCTTTAACCTCAGCCACCACTGGCTTCTCCTTCGAGCTGTCCGGCAAATACAGTCCGCTAGCCGTCTGCGTCTTCGCCTCCTCCCGCACCGCTACCACGCGGTCACCGAGAGGCTGAATAGGTACACTCATAATATCCTCCATTTCATTAACAATACATCTTATTGTATCGCACCATGTTAGCACTCGTCAAGGGTGAGTGCTAATTCACTCAGTACCCTTCCCTAAAAATAGCCCTCCCGCCTTGATATTGTTATAATAATCTATATGAAGCTATTCAAATCTCTCATCTCGTGTCTACTGGTGCGAATCATGCGTAAATTTTTCCACAATAATCCACATATTCGCCTAGTCGCCGTTGTCGGAAGCGTCGGCAAGACAACCACCAAATCAACCATCGTCGACGTTCTCAAACACAACAAAAAAGTTCGAACCAACAGGGGTAATTTCAATGCTGAATTTAGTGCACCCCTGGAGATGCTTGGTATTGATGGCCCGAAAAATCCTCGATCCATCACTGATTGGCTATCAACCATCTACCGCGCCTATCGCTCAGCTCGCCAACTTCACGACATCAACGTCATCGTTCAAGAATTTGGCATCGACCACCCCGGTGAAATGACCGCCTTTGGTCGCTACGCTCACCCTGATATTCTCGTCGTCACAGCCATATCTCCTGAGCACATGGAGTTTTTTGGCAATCTCAAAACAGTAGCCCAGGAGGAATTTGCCCTATCTAGCCACAGCATCGTTACCCTGTACAACCGTGATGATATCAATTCTGGATTCATCGCTTTTGCCAATTCTGAACGCAATCTCTCCTATAGTACTGAGCCAGATGCCGACTATTACATTACCGCTCATCAGTTCAATCACAGCCAAGGATACACCTGTACTCTCACACATGGCGAGCAAACCTCTCGCGAGTTTATCATGCCCGTTGTTGCCAAACATCAGCTACGCATTGCCGCTGGAGCTGCTACGGTTGCGCTAGAATTTAACCTTGACGTTGAAAGCGTCATCACCGCTCTAGAGAACTTCACTCCCGTGCCAGGGCGAATGAACCTACTGAGCGGTATCAACGGTTCAATGCTCATCGATGATTCGTATAATTCCAGCCCACTCGCTGCCAAATCAGCCCTCGAAACGCTCTATCAACTACCTGCCAAAGCCAAAATTGCTATTTTAGGAGACATGAACGAGCTTGGTGACACAACAGCGTCTGAACACCGTGCACTCGGTACCCTATGCGACCCAGCGCAACTATCGCACGTCATCACTGTCGGATCCAACGCAGCTACATTCTTGGCGCCAGCCGCCCAAGACAACGGTTGTACTGTTACCTCGTTTGATACAGCCATCGATGCTGTAGAATTATTACAATCCCTTGCCCGTCAGGACACTATCCTATTATTCAAAGGATCTCAAGGCGGTGTCTACCTTGAAGAAGCCATCAAACCACTCCTCAAAAGTTCGAAAGATACCGAAAAACTTGTCCGCCAATCCAAAGAATGGCTTAGCAAAAAACAAGCTTTTTTCGGCAAGTCATTGAGTTAATTATTCTGCTTTTTCCTGTCCCAAAATTTCACGTACCACCCGGCTATCATTCCATGGTAGTCGCTGTCCATTCACGATTCGATATTTCTCATGTCCCATTCCAGTGATCAGCACCATATCACCCTTTTGCGCAGAGCCAAGCGCCCGCTCAATCGCCTGTCGCCGGTCAGGAATTTCCGTCGTCTTGGCGTCACCATGCGCCCGTTCAATTCCTTCATAGATCATTCGCCTAATCTGATCAGGATCTTCATTATAGCTCTCCTCGTCGGTCAGGAATATCCTGTCGGTGTTTTTGGCAGCAATTTCGCCCATAATTGGCCGCTTGCTCTTGTCGCGATCCCCACAAGCCCCAAACACCAAAATCACTCGACCTTTTGCGATCTTACGAGCCGCCGTCAATAATTTATCCAATGCATCAGGGGTGTGTGCATAATCAACAATTACGTCATAACCAACACCCTCGACTGCTCGCTCAAACCTGCCAGGAACCGCCTCGACGTTAGCCACGCCTTCTTGGATATCTTGTAATTTCACACCCAACAAATACGCTAACGTCACCGCCGCCGTCATATTGTGTACATTAAATTCACCTGGCAGCGCCGTCGCCAGCTCCAAATGCGTTTGATGATCCAAAACCACATCAGCTTCAGTACCCTTGCGGTACAGCTTCACTCGCTGAATTTGTGCCTCTGCTTCTGGATGTTTGCCATAGGTCATTTTTTGTTCACCGGCAACGAATTGATCAAAATAGTCATACCATTCATCATCGCGGTTCAAAATGATATATCGTGGTTCCAGTGCAAACAGCTTACCCTTAGCCGCTGCATAATTCTCCATGGTCTTGTGATAGTCTAAATGATCCTGCGTCAAATTGGTCATCACTGCCGCCTCGATCGGCACTCCGTCAAGCTTGTGCTGGTCAAGCGCGTGCGACGTGATTTCCAACACGACATAGTCCACATCGGCCTTTTTTGCATCACGAAAGAACTGCTGCATCCTGCCAGTCGAAGCCACCGTTGCGTTCAAATCATTAACCTGAGCCTTCCCTGCCACCTCGATCAATGCCGTCGTGAACATGGCGGTCTTAAATTTAGCCTCTTTCAGGATCTCATTGATATAGCAGGCTGTCGTCGTCTTTCCGTTAGTGCCAGTTACTGCAATAACTCGCAAGTTTTTTGACGGGTTACCATACCGCGCGCTCAATAGTCGTACTCTGACTCGGCGATATCCATTTTCCACACCATGCAAAGCACTGGCGGGCAAAATACTTCTGGCTGCTTTGACAAGAATCTGTTTCATATATCCATGATAACATTTTTTGCGCGCCGATTCACACTTCCAGACAACAGAGGCGACTATGTGATATACTATGCCATAGTTATGAGAATTTTGGGAATTGAATCAAGCTGTGATGAAACAGCTGCTGCCGTCATTGAAGACGGTCACATGCTACTATCAAACGTCGTTAACTCACAAATCGACATCCATGCTGCATACGGCGGAGTAGTACCAGAGGTAGCCGCTCGTTCACACCTGGAAGTCATCAGCCCAGTCATCAACAAAGCTCTGTCTGATGCTAATTGCACCTGGGATGATATCGACGCCATTGCCGTCACCTACGCGCCCGGCCTCATCGGCTCGCTACTCATCGGTACTCTCGCCGCCCGCACTCTCGCTATTATCCATCACAAACCGTTGTACAAAATACATCATGTAGAAGCTCATGTATACGCTAATTTCATCAACCAACAGTCTGACACCTTATCTTTAACACTGCCAAAAAACCAACCTGCTTTCCCTCTCCTCGCCCTCATCGTCTCCGGTGGACACTCACAACTCGTCCTTTTCCAAAACCACGGTGACTACCAGCTCATTGGCCAAACTCAAGATGACGCTGTTGGTGAAGCGTTTGATAAGGTTGCCAAGATTATCGGCCTGCCCTACCCTGGTGGCCCGGCTATCGCCAAAGCAGCTGAGCTCGGTGATCCGCAGGCCTTTCATCTACCCATCGCCAAACTCGCTGGTGAGTATGATTTCTCCTTTTCTGGCCTTAAAACAGCCGTTCTGAGGATGGTGCAGCGCGAAGTCGGTAAAGACTTTACCTTCCCATCACACGAACTCCCTACTCTGGTGACCGATAAATTACAACACAACATGGCAGCCAGCTTCCAGTACACTGCCATCAAAACCCTGGTCGATAAGACTAAGAAAGCTTATGACAATTTTCAGCCTGCTTCCGTCGTCATCGCTGGTGGTGTCGCCGCCAATCAAGAACTGCGCCGCCAACTAAGCCTAGCCCTGCCTATCGACATTGAATACGCACCCATTCAGCTCTGCACCGACAATGCCGCCATGATCGCCGCACTCGGTTATTTCCGCGCCCACATTAACCAGCCTGCCGACCCATACAACATGGAAGTTCAACCAAGTCTATCTATGCTGGACGCAGCGTAAGCCATGGCGCCAAAATCCCAGTTCTATGGTATACTATAACCAGAAATAAACATGGGAGAATACACACATAAGCTCGCTCGAGGGTACTTTTTCGTGTGAAAAGTAGTCAGTGGTTTATGTGTGCCATTTTTCCCGTGAAATATATAGGAATCAGATCATATGCAATTAGCCAAACAATACATTCCAAATGACTACGAACCAGATATTTATGCCCTATGGGAGACGAGCAATTCTTTTGCGCCCACAGGTAAAGGTAAGCCGTACAGTATCGTCATGCCACCACCAAACGCCAACGGCAACCTACACATCGGACACGCGCTTGATATGAACCTGAAGGATATCTTGATCCGCTATCATAGGCTCAAGGGCGATGATGCAGTGTTTATCCCCGGTGCCGACCATGCTGGCTTTGAAACATGGGTAGTCTACGAAAAAGAGCTGGCAAAGCAGGGTAAAAGTCGCTTTGATTTTTCGCGAGAACAATTGTACAGCCAGGTGTGGAATTTTGTCCAAGAAAAGCGTGGCAATATGGAATTACAGCTACGCGCCTTGGGCACTAGCGCCTCCTGGAAGCACCTTACATTCACTCTAGACGACAAGGTGATACAGACGGTGTACGATACCTTCAAACAGATGTGGGAAGATGATCTAATCTACCGTGGCGAACGAATCGTTAACTACTGTACTGTTCATCAAACCAGTTTTGCTGACATCGAAGTCGAGCACAAAACAGAGAAGGGGACGTTATGGAAAATAGCTTACCCAACCCTGGACAAAATTGGTGAAATCGTAGTTGCCACCACCCGTCCTGAGACCATGCTTGGTGACGTAGCGGTAGCTGTTCACCCTGATGACGAGCGCTACAAAAAACTCATTGGTACTCGCATTCTCCTGCCAATTATCGACCGCGAAATCCCAATCATCGCTGACGAATACGTCGACATGAGCTATGGTACTGGAGCCGTCAAAATAACCCCAGCGCATGATCCAAACGACTTTGAGATGGCAGAGCGCCATGGTCTACCGATCAAAAGCATCATCAGCCATGACGGCAAATTGATCAATGTGCCGCCACAATTCTTAGGTCTGGATCCGCAAGAAGCAAGGCGTCGCATCTTAGCCGCCCTGGAAGCCATGGAACTACGCCGCGGCGAGTCAGACATTGAACATGCCGTCGGTCATTGTTATAAATGCGGCAGCGTCATCGAGCCGATGGTTAAGGAGCAGTGGTTTATCAAAATGCAGCCACTAGCCAAGCCAGCTATCGAAGCACTAGAGAAAGGGGAGATTACTTTCCACCCAGCCTCAAAGCGTAAAGAACTCATCGCCTACCTAGAGCAGCTCAAAGACTGGAACATCTCCCGACAGATTCCGTGGGGCATCCCAATTCCAGCTTTTGTTAATGAAGCTGATTCAAACGACTGGATCTTTGACACTCGAGTGGCCGAAAAGCGTATTGTTGTAAATGACACAACATATATCAGAGAAGAAGACACCTTTGACACCTGGTTCTCCTCTGGTCAATGGCCGTACATCGTTACCGATTATCTCAATGGCGGGGAACTAGCCAAATACTTCCCAACCAGCTTGATGGAAACTGGTATGGACATCATGCGAGCATGGGTATCACGCATGATTATGCTCAGTCTGTACCGCACCGGCAAATTACCATTCAAAGATGTTTATCTACACGGCATGGTCAACGACGAGCACAATCAAAAAATGTCCAAATCCAAAGGCAATGTCATCAACCCAATGGAACTGGTGTCAGAATTCGGCTCAGACGCCACCCGCATGGGTATCATCGCTGGCCGCGCACCAGCTCAACATCAAGCTTTCAACAGGGGTGCGGTCATCGCTGCTCGTAACTTCTGCAACAAACTGTGGAATATTGCTCGCTTTGTTGAAGCACAAATTGGCGACGATCACGTCATTGTGCCATTACAGCCACAAACCCCAGCTGACCACTGGATTATCCGTCAACTAAACGACGCAGCCAACAACATCGCTGTTCGTTTGGAGCAATACCGTTTTTCTGAGGCCGCCGAAACCGTCTATCACGCCATTTGGGATGACGTCGCTGATTGGTATATTGAATCATCAAAAACCGCCATCAATCGCCCATTACTGTCATGGGTATTAGCAACCAGCCTGAGGATTACTCATCCATTCGCACCATTCGTCACAGAGACAATTTGGCAGACGCTCAACTACACCGACGGTATTCTGATGCGCGACAACTGGCCAACACCAGAGCAATACGATGAAATTGAAGCTGAACAATTTGAACGCATCAAAGAATTAGTCTCCGAAGGTCGCTGGGTGATCACGGAGCTACCGGGCAATAAAAAATATCGCTTACTGTATGGCAATGACAGCTTGGTCAAAGAAAACGCCGACACCATCAAACACCTGATGCGCCTTGCCTCAATTGAGCACACCGATCAACCACGTGGCCTCAGGTTAGCTGCAGCAAACAGGGAAGTGTGGCTGGATATTGATGATGAGACGCTCTATCAGCACCAGACTGAGCTAGAAATGCGCCTCGCAGAAGCCCGAAAACGCCTCGAGGGGCTTGAAGCGCGTATCAACAATCCGTCCTACGCTGAAAAAGCACCAGCCCACTTAGTGGAAGAGACTCGCCAACACATCACAGAGCAACAGGCGCTCACTAAGCGGCTAGTTACCGAGTTGGAAGTTATCAAATTTAACTAAAAACAAATCTTACCGATACACAAGCGTTGCCCATCAAACTCAGGACCGCCATTGCCCTGGGCACGCTTAACTTTCATATATTTTCGGTCATCATTACGCGGTGTCGAACGTGGGTTTGCTGATCCATCATGAATGATACTACTCAGTGATGTATGTTCCGGGTGTGTATGCGCTGATGAGCCAATCCTCGTCGTTTTCATACCATCGTCACCCGTTGATCCCTGAAAATCAACTGCACTAAATACTGATACCACCGCCTTATCCACGTGGGTGTCGTGCATCAGTACACCACAAGCAGTAGTCAGGCTCACAAATATGGTAAATTGTGTAATAATCTGTTGTAATATATTCATTTATCTCTCTGTTTATGTTTTATTAACGCGCACTGAGCGCTGTTAAACCTGATTATCATATTAGCACAAGTTTTATTTTATGTCAAGTATATTTCACGTTGATGGTAAATAAAAAACACCTACTTGAGGTGTTTATATATCATTCTGGCGGAAGGGGAGGGATTCGAACCCTCGGTACGTTTTACCGCACGCCGGTTTTCAAGACCGGTACCTTCAACCACTCGGTCACCCTTCCAGAAATCTGTTCACATTATACCACACTCCTGTTCACAAATAAAAATTCCCAACCCGTAAGTTGAGAATTTCATATCAGTTCCTGGCGGAGGAGGGGAGATTCGAACTCCCGCTACAGATCTCTCCGTACTAACGATTTAGCAAACCGTCCCCTTCAGCCACTTGGGTACTCCTCCAGAATATACACCATGAAACCTGGTTACATTGTACCACACCTGTACAAAATACCATAGCGTTGACTTTTTAATACCAACCAAGGATAATATAACTATTATGAAGAAGTTTCTAACTGTTGGCGCAAGCATCATCATAACAACAGCTTTAGCATTTACCATCACTGGTCTGCCAGCTCTGGCACTTGGCGAAGGTGGTTTCGCAGAAGGCGTCGAGGCAGCTCGTGGCAATGGCGTGCCAACCAACCTATGGAATGGTGACAGCTCTCTGGTGCGTCGGGTTATTAACTTCATGCTGATCGGTATTGCTGTGGTCAGCGTGGTAATGCTTATCTTTGGTGGTTTTCGCTACGTCATATCCGGTGGACGAAAAGAATCAGTCACTGCCGCCAAAAATACCATTTTGTATGCCGTGATTGGTCTATTGATTGCTCTTTTTGCCTATGCCATCATCAAGTTCGTCATTAACTTCGCCGTCAGCGGCGGTTCTACCGACGTCTAGCCTACACATTATGCTCATGGTATACTAAAACCATGGAAGCAGAACCAACCAAAACAACAACTCATGACCTGTCTGAACCGTTTTCTTGGCACGCCCCAGAGACCAGAGGTCCAGCGCGTGGTCTAGGCTGGTATCTATCGTTTGCCGTGGTCATCGTGGCACTCATGGCACTGTCTGTTTTTTGGATAAAAAGTTGGACATTCACGGTGTTAATACCCATCATGGCAGTGGCATTACTGTCTCTGTCCACCAAAACCCCTCGCATAATCAACTACGCCATTAGCCCTAAAGGTGTCTATGTGGCGGACAAATTGTATGATTTTAGTGAATTCAAAGCTTTTGGTGTCATTGAATATCAAGGTCAATTCTCAGTATTACTACTTCCCGTTAAACGGTTCTCGCCAGGGTTAACCATTTACTTTTCAGAGGCAGAAGGGGAAGTAATTGTCGATATGTTAGGCACACGCCTGCCCATGCAAGAGATAAAACCAGACGCTTTGGAAAAACTCATCCGAATCATTAAGCTTTAGCTTGCTCTTAGCTTTTGATATGTGTTAGAATGTAAAAGTTCGATGTTCATGATGTGAACAGAGAAGGTACCTTATATTTTTGTTATGGCCAATCGGTTTTACCGAAAGGCTGTATGCACCCGTAGCTCAGCTGGATAGAGCGTTGGCTTGCGGAGCCAAAGGTCGTACGTTCGAATCGTGCCGGGTGTACCAATGAGCATTATCAAAATAACTCTTCGTTAGGGAAGAGTTATTTTTTATGATAAATCACTCCCGTGAGTTATTCTTCTGTTGATTTCTTTTCAGGAGACAACTCAGACACTAAACTAACTGTATTATTAAGATGATCTACCTTGATGGAGTCTGCAGTATCAGCAGCAAGAAGTGCACCTGGTGGAGTAATACCATGTTTATTCATTGCTGTATAGAACTGAACAATATCAACTGGTAGTATTTTTTTGGCTGCTTCTTGAGCTTCTGGTTCTTCAATCGTTGCTTCTTGAGTTGCCGCTTTTCCTAAACCTCTAATGATCTCCTCGGCAAGTCTAATATATTCAGGCAACTTTTCATAATCTAAACCCATATTATTATCTCCCTTTTACGATATTTCAACATTATTATATCATACTGTTACTCTCTGGTAGCACAAAACCCTCACAGGGGTGAGGGCTGAATAAACATTTCATGGCGGAGAGAGAGGGATTCGAACCCTCGAAGCCTTGCGGCTTACCGCTTTTCGAGAGCGGCCAGTTCAACCACTCCTGCACCTCTCCGTGATTGACTTTTTCATTATACCAGAGGTTGGGTTATACTTGCAGTAGTTATGCTCAAAATTATCACAATCGGCAAGAAAAATAATCCCTGGGTCATGGACGGCCTAGAATACTATCAGAAGCGCCTGAGAGCCCCGTGGAATGTTGAATGGGTATTGTTGGCTAATTCTTCATTCGAAGGCTCCAGAGCGCGCCAGGAAGAGTCTGAGCGGATACTCAAGCAGATCAAGCCAGATCATTTTGTCATTTTACTGGATGAAAGAGGTAATAATCTATCGTCTCCTGAACTGTCAGCTCTCCTAGAAGAGCAGTTCACCCACAGTCAGCCAGTGGTCATCATCATCGGCGGGGCATTTGGTGTTTCTTCAGAACTACGCGAGCGGGCTGATATCGTTTGGTCGCTGTCAAAGCTAGTATTTCCGCATCAACTTGTACGTCTAGTCCTGACAGAGCAACTCTATCGCGCCCAAGAAATCGCCAAAGGTAGCGGATATCACCACGTCTAATCAGCTGTGGTTTCTTATGAAGTCTGCCGCGTCAGGACTATGACCGTTACAGAGGTAGCGCCCGCTTGCCGCAAACAGTGAGCAGCCTCCCGCACTGTAGCACCAGTGGTGAAAATGTCATCCACCAGACAGTAATGTTTGGCTGGATCGATATCACCCACCACCCGGAAAAACTCTTTTGCCTGCAATCTCCGCTGTTTGGCTGATATAGCAAAATGCTGCGTGACGTTATTGCATCGCTGAAGCACTTGCTTAACAGGGATTCTCCTGGCGCGCCCCAACTGGCGACAAATCAGCTTCATATGATCGTATCCTCTAATGCGCGTGTTTCGTGGTGTGGTCGGAATAGGAACTAGTACGCTATTAGCTGGCAGCTGTGGCAGCAATGCATCAGTGATATCCACCAAATCGTTGATAACAGCTCGTTTGCGTTCAAACTTGAGCGCGTCAATTGCCCGCAATACCGCGCCTTTCCTACGTAACAAACAATAAATACGTCGAACAGGGAAGTGATGTCTACCACAATAATTACCATATTTAGGCCGCCGATCGCACAATACACATGTGGTATAGTTCATCTGTATGATGTGTTTTTTACATTTTTGGCAAATAGTTTGACCAGTTTTTCCACACCCATAACAGTAGTGAGGAGCAATAACTGACAATACCTTATCAAACATTGTATTTTTTACGTTTTTTACCTTTCACTGTTGATTATAACGCACATAACCGTTATACTAATAGGGAACATTGTCAATTGAGCCAAATAGAGTGGAGGAACAACTATGGCCCGGAAACAGGACGATAATTTATTTACAGATGACGATTTGACTGCTGCATTTTTGGATGAAGCTGATTTGTCAGCTCCAGCACCAGCAGCAGCACCAACTATAACTGCCGCTGAAGACAACTGGGAAGAGGACGCTGATGACCTGATGGGTCAGTTGGCGGTTGACGTTTTTGAAACCGAAGGAGAATTGGTCATCAAAGCGCGCACCGCTGGCGTTGATCGCAACGACTTGGATGTTAGTATCTCTGATGGCATCTTGACTATCTCTGGTACCTTGTCCAGTGGTGATGAGACTGAAGTTAACAACTGGCACATTCAGGAATGTTACTGGGGTGAATTTCGACGAACCTTGGCTCTTCCAGTCGCAGTCAAGGAAGAGGGCGTAAAAGCAGAACTAAAAGACGGCGTATTGACAATCACTTTTGAAAAAGTAAAACAAGAAAAAGCTAAGAAGATTCAAGTTCTGTAATCAATCACTGATCTCTACTAAAAACACCAGTCGCAATGACTGGTGTTTTTGAAGTTATAGCTAGTTGTCCTAGTTACCAGTAACCTTGTTGACCACAAAGTTAACGATAGCGTAGGCAAAGATAGCAATCAACAGACCAATCAAGGAGTACATAATGGTGTTCTTGGCAGACGTCACCTTAGCACTGTCACCATTTGATGTGGTGTATTTGAAACCACCAAGGATCAACATAAACACAGAGACAATCGCAATGGCCATCAATGCAAAGTTAATTGACTTTGAGATGATGTCGTCAACGTTAGCAGTAGCACCGGTGTTGGCATTTTGAACCTTATTCAAACCTTCTCGAACCTGGGCAAATGCGTTATCACCAGAAGCCAAAAATACTACACCCATAACCAACACAGGAAGGGCAAACGCGCCAGCTATTTTAATAATGGTTTTTTTCATGAATTTCGTTTCCTTTCCTTGGGAAATTGATTGTTATTTTACTTCATTATACCATATTTTACGGTCTGTCTATACTGTGTTGGGCTCTAATTACCAATTATGCGAAGAAATACGTAATCAACGATAGCATACGCAAGGGCAGAGATGATCACGCCGATGATGGCATACAGAATGGTGTTTTTAGCAGAGCTCAGTTTGGCGCTGTCACCGTTGGATGTGCTGTATTTTAACCCACCAATGATAACCATCACAACGGATACGATACCAGAGATAATCAGCAGATATCTGATGACTGTTTTGATGACAGGATCGACCGACTCGCTGCTATTGGCGCAAACAATGTTGTTTGGATCGGTACTACAGGCATCATAAATACCAACCGCTGAAGCAGCTCGTGATAGTAAAAATCCACCGACCATGACAAAGACTAGAGTAGCGGTAATAATTACGATTTTTTTCATTAGTTAAACCTCCCCGCAACATAATTTGTAATAACAAAAGCACACCATACCACCAGCAAACCGACCACCGAATAGATGATACCGTTTTTAGCCTTGGAGACTTTGCCCGGATCACCAGCGGATACACTGTACATAATGCCATAGATGATGATGGAAATGATGGCCACCACTGCTGAAACTGCAAACACAAGGTTGACTATATCACGCAACGCTACACTATCATTTTTACGGTCGGGAATCCCTACATCACTTGGAGAACCTAATTGGCTAACAATTTGAACGATAAACTTTTCCATACTTATAACAATGCTCCTGATACCCAGTTTACTATACCCACTGAAGCAACGGCTATAACCAGTCCGATGATGGCATTAAAAACTGTTTTTCGTCCACGAGCCGCCCGATCTGGCGATCCTGAGCTGGTGATGAACAAAAAACCACCGTATATGATGTATCCTGCTGCAATATAACCTGTGATTTGGAACAAGTCTTCAATGAGGTTCAGGGCAATTCGCCAGATATATGGGCCAAAACCGCCAACAGCACTCGGGCTCTGTAGTTCACATGAATCACCTGACATCAAGTTATAGTACCACGGTTTTAGTGTCATAACACGACCACGCTCATCACAAACACCAGCCAAGGCGGGTTGTGTACTGACAAACGCCATGCCAAAACTGCCCGTAACTATCAAAGTCAGTGCTATAATTGCTCGCTTGATCATGAGAATACTCCTCCTGGAATTAAGAATTGAGTCAGCGTGACAAAGAAGGCGTATAGCAGCAACCCTATCACAACATTGATCCAGATCTCGCGAGCTTTTTTGATGTTTTCTGGCTTATCTCCAGATGATGAAAATAGTATCCCGCCATAAACTACCGCACCAACAGCCGTGACACCTACGCCCATGGTTAAAATTTTTACTGCCTGTTTAACAATGTCAAAAATAGCCTCTTTACCACTCTTACCGCCACACTCTATAGTTGAGGTAGGAACACCAGCACATTTACTTGAGTCTGCTTCCTCGGCAAACACTGGAGTCGAGACAACAAAACCGACTAGTAAAGCTACAGCAATGATGGTTTTTGTAAAGAAATTTCTGTTTACCATTGAATTGTTCTACCAATATTAGGTTGATATGTGACTAATTGTAAGATATTGTCGCTCAAAATGCAAACAGCATTTCACCTGGTAGCTCTTGAATATTAGGGAAGTCTTTGGTATTATGAGCTAGTTGACATGCGCTCGTAGTGAAGTTGGTCCATCACGCCTCCCTGTCACGGAGGAGATCGCCGGTTCGAATCCGGTCGGGCGCGCCACAGACACCCAAGCGACGGGGTGTTTTTATTTTGCTGATTTTCATACTTGTATTTTCATATACTTTGTGTTATAATCACGCCATATCGATTGTAGATATAGTGTGTAACTAACCTGGTAGTAAACCAGAGAAAGAATCCCAAGCGTTATGAACGAGCGTAACCCAAGCGATTCAAAAAATACATTAAACCGCCGAAGGTTCATGGAGCTTTTTGCGGTCGGCGCTGGAACAATGGCTGTAGCAGCCTGTGGTAACAAGGAAAATCCTACAGAGCCAACATCAGGACAACTGCCTGAACATGTAGAAAGCAGTGGTAATACTCCTTCACCAGAAGAGTCTCCAACTCCTGAGGTGAGCTTTCAGAGTTTAGAATCTAGTGAATTCAACTCAGAAGTTGAATTGTTCCAAAGATATTTTGAAAGCAATATACCAGACAAGGACAAATTTAAAGCATCCTTGTGTATACCAGAACGTATCTTTTCAGACCCTGCAGAAATGTTAAAAGCCTTTGGTACTGTTTTTGAGACGGTAACCAATGTGTTTACATATAGAGAAGATGAGGAAAATAAGGGGGTTATTCCCGTATCTGAGGTTGAGAAAGTATGGAAGGCTAATGAGTTTGGCCGAGCTACTACAAAGAAGCCTCGTCTCATAATGGCTGAGGAGCTGGTTGACTTCTTTTTGGAAGAGTATTGCGTTGACACAATACTCAAAAAACCAGGTGTATATCCAGACGGGAATCCAGAACCACTAAATTCTACCGATCTTCGTAGATGGTTAACAGATGTCGTAAATGCACAACTTTCGCTCCAAAGAGAGTCTGAAGGAAAAGGGAGCGCATATTCTGTTGTTTCACCAGCAAATCCAGATAGGATTTTGAAAGAGATTAAGGTCGAGGGGCTCGAAGTTGAAAAGCAAAGTTACGCAGGCTCCAGCCTTTTTATGAAAAATGTCACCTTCCGCCCAGACACCAACTATAATGAGTTAAGTTCATTCCTTGAAGAGGACAATGGTGTCAGCAAGGGTTATTTGGACCAGATTTTGGGTGAAGCTGTCAATGGTATCAAATTTGAAAAAGTTTCCTTTACTAAATCTGAAACCAACCCTGGAACAGTGGTGCTATCTGACCTTACCTTTTACGCACCACGATCAGACACCTATACAAAACTACACCAAGACTAATAAGCATTTGCGCTTTTGGGACATATACACTACAATTTGTAGTGTATATGTTTTTTCTGAAAGGGCATCAAAACATGGGTAAAAAGCAAGGGTTGATAGTACTCTCCACACTAGTGGTGGCACTTATATCGGCGGTGCTACTTGCCCCGCAGGCAGAGGCTGCGAAAAATTTGAAATTACGGCAAAAAGTTGAATCGGCGTTAATCTATGCCAACCTAACACATCGAGGTGAAGACACAGGAACAGGTGGTCGTGATGGCGCTACAGGAGCTGATTGGTCATGCATTAATGATCTTTCAGGGGCAAGATATAGAGATACTTCATCCACTGACGCTAACTGGCCCCCTTCAAATGGCGATAATGCAGAAAACCAAAATACCTTTGTAGGAAAGAAGGCAGCTAACGGCATACAAAACTTTAAAGGTGTTGATCCGATCACTATAACTGCAGCATCAGACCGCAGTTGCGCTGGGCTTATGAAAGCTGGCATTGACATATGGGAAGGATCTTCTAAATATGCTGATTTCTACCGACACATGGGAGGTAAATTCTTTACTCAGAGTTCTAAAAATCAGGCTGGGTGGTTATTCCGTGGAGTCAGGTATAGTGGTGATAAAGACGATATAGCAGATAGCTGCACTAGCTATCCTCATGAAAGCTGGGGACGTTTTTCAGCAGCCGTAAACAATCTAGATGGCATAACTGGGAAATATATTAAAAATTACAGGGTTGGTCCAGATAGCTGGGCAGCCGACTCAGTACCATATGCATGCGTCCCAAGCAAGGGCGGAAAAACTATTAGGGATGCATTAGATAACGGTATTAAAAATGCAACTGGTAGCTTGCCATCGATAGCATCTGGCAGTGCGGAGCATTGGTATATGCACTCAACAATATTTACTGGTGGCTGTGATACAAAAAGAGAAGGGTCTCTGAAAGAAGTTCCCGGGGCTAACCCGGACAGTTCTGGTTATTATTACTACAAGATTCCTTTCACTAGCAAAGACGGTAAAAATGGCGATATTATATATAAAACTTCCGGAGGAAACAAAACCTTCTGGGTGGTTCAACCTGGTGATAGTACTGGTAAAATGACAAAGGTAGCCTGTAAAGATATAGGGTCTTGGCTACAGACCAACAAAGCTGCTTTTGATAAATTTGCAAAATATGCGTCTGAGCATAAAGACGAGCATAAAGATCTTGCCATAGGAGACTCTCCAGAAAAAAGTGCCGACTCCTCAGCACAGTCTACAGAAGATGCCGGGGAGCAAAAAGAGGAAAAAACATGTACTAGTGAGTTAACGGGTATCGGGTGGTTTATCTGCCCAGTCATTGACAAACTGGCTGACTTTGCCGACTCAGTCTGGGGAATGTTAGAAGAATATTTAGTTACAAGCCCCTTGCAGGCTTCAAATGATGGTCCATACAAATCATGGAAAGTCATGCGAGACCTTGCTAATGTCCTGTTGGCGCTGGTATTTATACTAATCATCATCTCACAGGTGTCAAATGTCGGTATATCCAATTACGGCATCAAAAAAATGTTGCCTCGTTTCATCATTGCTGCGGTTGCGGTAAACATATCCTACTTTGTCATCCAGGTCATCGTTGATATTGCAAACATTCTCGGCAGTACGCTTTTGGCAATTATCACTGAACCAATTAGTACTGTAGATGTTAAAAATGTCGGCTGGGGCAATCTCTTAACCCTGATTTTAGGAGCGACGACGACCACAGCTGCGACGCTAGCCGGCGGGGTTGTTGCTGCATCCGTTTTTGGAATTGGAACTATGTTTATGTTCGTGCTCATGGCGATCGTTCCGGGTGTTATCGGAGTGGTCGGGGGGCTTATCGCATTAGTATTTCGATCAGCACTGATACCAGTCCTCGCCATCTTGGCTCCGCTGGCTTTTGCGGCCTGGATTTTACCAAATACCCAAGGCGTCTTTGACAAATGGAAAAAAGTCTTCACTGGTATGGTCTTCCTATACCCTCTAGCAGCAATATATTATGGCGGGCTTAAGCTATTGTCTTTCACTATCCTGGATAATCCTGACAGTGACACAATGCAACGGCTGATGGCGCTATTTCTGATGTTTGCTGGTACTTTCGTCATACTTGGTATGGCCCTAAAGTCCAATGCTATCATCGGCAACCTGATGGGGCGGGCAAATGGACTATTGAACAAGGCATCAGCACCAGCGCTTAATGCAGGAAGTAAGTTTGCTAAACGTCGAGCAGGTATGAAACGTCGTGAATTTATGGCGAAAGATTTTAGCAACAGTAAGTTTCCTAGACGTGTCTGGAGTGGTGGTCTGCAACGGGGCTTTAGAAAAATAAACGAACGCTCACTCGACCGGGAAACTCGAGCAGCTCTGGCGGAGCAAAGCGAACAACAACGATATCGATCAGGGTTGGCTGAGGCTTCTGGAGGTGAATTGGACAAGCGCCTTGGGTTTGCGGCAGCTACTACTGGTGGTCAGGCGTATATTCATAAGTTATCCGAAGAGGCTGCGGCCACAAGATATAAGTTTGAGTTCCAAGACGATCACGTCAGAGCCTTGAGAGAGGGAGATGAGCACGTACAGGCTTTGGCGGCAGAGAAACTTTCTCAAAACGCTTGGGGAGCTGGTGAACTGCGTAAATATCTGGAAGAAGGTGGTAAAATTACCAGCTATAAGATGGGTGATAACATG
This sequence comes from uncultured Candidatus Saccharibacteria bacterium, assembly GCA_963526325.1. Classification (GTDB taxonomy): domain Bacteria; phylum Patescibacteriota; class Saccharimonadia; order Saccharimonadales; family Saccharimonadaceae; genus Nanosynbacter. The sequence goes on along the minus strand of CAURNC010000001.1, from coordinate 242,074 downwards.
GCTGCCGCTAAGAAATATGACGCCGGAGTAGCAAAGATTGGACTTACCGCGGCCGATGCGATACGTAAAGGCCAGCAAGATTATAGCGTTAATGAGGATCAATTGGCAGCGATGACAAGCGATGCTGTAGGAGGGTTGTCCACAGATACTCTCGCCACCCAGAATGCACGCGCCCTTGTTGACGCTCTAAGTAACGGTGGTCTCTCGAGAGATAAAGCAAGCAAGGTTGCAAATAATGCACGAAATCTCAGCCAGGCTAGCGCTGATTCCGCAGACATATTTGAGGCTGTAAGCAAGAATGACGATGCTCAGCTTAGGAATGTATTAGGCAAACTGGTCGGGCAATCGAATCAAAAGTCAACAGCAAAACCATCTGTACCACCACTGCAGCAAAATCAAGCTCCGCAAGGCGTGGCGCAGCCAACACCTTCTCAGGCACCAAGCATGGCCCCTGATCGTCAATACGCCATCAAAGAACAGGCGCGGGGAGCAGAAGCTCCAAAGCCAGATTCATTGTCCTCATCTTCAGGTGGTCAAACACAGGCTCCAGCTCCACAGGTTAACGTTACCGTGCAGGTAGACAGATCTTCTAATCCGACGAGTGCTACCAGTATTCCACCGAGCTATGTTGACCAAGGTGGTACTGGCAGTACTGGACAGTCACAACACCGGCGCAACCGACCGCCTACCGCGTTTGGGCGATAGATTCATATAGTTGACTTTTACGCCAAAAAATGCTACCATTTACAGTAATGGAGTGGTTGAAAATGCGAGTGCGTCCGCAAATACGTCGGTCGCAGTGGTTTGCCATACTGACTATTGGTATTTTTGTCGGGTTTTTTAGTGGTATACTCATCAACTCTACTTCGGTCTATGCCGCTGAGGCCCAGTGGAAAAGCGATTTCCTGGTCGTTGACGGTAAAACCCTCAAGCCAGTCAACGATACAGCTCGTAAAAAACTGCTTGGTCGCGACAGTAAGGACTGGGTCTATGAGGCTACCGAAGGCAATCAATCAACCGTGGTATTTTTCGCCGGAAATAGCAATCCACGAACTGCTACTACCGCGAAATACGTTAAATACACCCTAAACGGCAGCACACCAACACAGTCAGGCGAGCCAGAAGACATCGAAGTTAAACAAGACAGTAACCCTAGTGAGTCAGAATGTGATGTGAGAGGGGGAACGGGTTGGTTTATTTGCCCAATCTCTAATGGGATCGCCTCAGGAATTGACGAAGTGTATACGTGGATCTCCGACCTGATGACTACACCAGCGATAGACAGCTCCAACAATAGCTCTGGAGTAAAGGTCGCCTGGGATATCATGAGAAACATCGCCAATGCAGCATTTATCGTCGCCTTTTTGATCGTTATTTACTCACAGCTCACCTCAGTTGGCATCAGTAACTATGGTATCAAAAAACTAGTTCCACGAGTGGTTATCGCCGCAATCTTAGTTAACCTGTCTTTCATCATCTGTGCTGCGATGATCGATCTGTCGAATATCTTTGGTGTCGCCCTACAAGATATGTTTAACGAAATTCGTTCTCAAGTGTCAGCAAACGGCGCGTTTAATGGTGCTCCACTACCAACCTGGAGCGACCTGGTAGCTATGGTCTTATCCGGTGGCGCAGCAACAGCAGGGGTCTATAGCGCGCTGGCAGTAACTGGCGGGTCGTTAGCTTCAGCCGCTTACTGGTTACTGCCTATCATCGCTAGTATATTGCTAACCCTAACGGTTGTCTTTATCATCTTGGCAGCTCGACAGGCGCTACTGATCATCCTAACCGTCATATCGCCACTAGCTTTTGTGTGTTATCTGTTACCGGGTACCGAAAAGTTCTTCGAAAAGTGGCGAAACTTAATGTTTACTTTGGTGATATTTTTCCCGGCATTTTCAGTGGTATTTGGCGGAGCACAGCTGGCAGGATTAATCATCCTACAAAATGCCAACTCGTGGATTATGGTGATTTTAGGACTAGCAGTGCAAGTTTCAGCCCTAGCCATCGCACCGCTGGTGTTCAAGCTGAGCGGCGGTGTGCTGGGTCGAGTAGCTGGTATCGTCAACAATAAAAACCGCGGTGTTATCGACCGAACTAAAAACTGGTCACGTGACCGCAGTCAATTGGCGGCAGACAAAAATTCATTAAGTAAAGCCGACGGTCAGCTGAACAATGGTATACGCAAAGTGGGGCGATGGGCCAATTATCGCTCGCGTAAATTCAAAACTCGTTCAGAAGCCTACCAAAAACGGGCTGACGCAGCCTACAGACTTTCCCGCGCCAACCAAATTGCTGATATTGAATCACGAGCTGCCGCCGACCAATTATCGCTAGCTGATGTCACGACCGCAAACGCTTATGAGGAGATGAAAGTTAAGTATAAGGATCAGAATACACAAACACCAGCTAACCTGAAAAAGAGAGCTGCCCGCCGCTATGAGACACTACAAGAAGAAGTTCAACAAGAAGCGCGCAATATTGCGATTCAAGGGCTACGAAAAAACAGTATTCAGCGTGTTAATGATCACATATTAGCAAAGAGCTTAGCCGACCAGGAAGGGTTGCGAGCCCAAGCAGGTTCCGTGGAAAATATGTACTTCGGCAAGGATCGTGGCTCACAGCGCGTATGGTCAGCGGCGCGTAGTACCATCACTAAGGCTAATAAGGAATCGATTGAGAACGCTATGACCATCCTGAATGCTATGAATGTCAGCAATGATGATATGGTGGACTTGGCAAACGGTGTCAGCCGGCGCAACTTGACGGTTACTGATGATATCCGCTATGCAGCGGTTCACCATGTATTGGGTGGTAAAGACGCCGTAGCCATCCAGAGCTTACTGCAAAAAACCGACTTTGGTGCACTAAATGATGAGTTAGCACAAGAATACGGTGACGCGCTGCTGTCCAACTCTGCTAAACCAGCTTGGTTAGGTGGTGCAGCTGCAGCGGCTATCAAGGCCAATAACGTTAATATGAACGGTCCAGACTACATGAGGAAGCTTATGCTCGATAACCTTAACATCGGTGGTTTGTCGACCGAAGCAATTGTCGGTTCAGACTTGGCTTACCTAAAGCCACTAAAGGAAGCGTTGAGCGACCAAAGCTTTGTCTCGCAAATCAATGAAGCTGGGCTGGATACGTTACGCAAGAACCTTGTTTTGGCACAAACCGATCCTCGGTTTAGTAGTCGAATTGGTAAAACTGGTAATACAATTCGAGAGATATCTCTTTCTCTAGGGATTAAGCCTGAGGATTTAACTAGTTAAGCTATCTTTGCTATACTAGTAGCATATGGCTGTGTATAGAGTGCCCCAGGATGTGGAAGCAGAAGACAAGCTGCTTGGGCCATTCAGTTTTAAGCAATTTGTGTTTCTCATCATCGCAGTGGGCTTTTTTGGTATAGCGTGGGCGCTAGGAGTCGCCTTGTTACCATTAGCAATCATTCCTCTGCCATTTGGGGTGTTTTTCACCGTATTAGCGTTGCCACTACGTAAAGAACAGCCGATGGAAATATATATTGCGGCGGTAATATCATTTTTCTTAAAACCGCGCGTGCGGCTCTGGGAGCCAGACGGAGTAGAGACGCTGATAGAAGTGGTGGCACCAAAAACTAAGGAAGAAAACCTGAGTAAGAACTATGATCAACGAGAGATTCAGCGACGATTATCATACCTAGCAAATATCGTTGACACGCATGGCTGGTCAGTCCGCGGCGTCGGCAACCCGGAAGCAACGGGTAATTTAGATACCGCCAGTTCACTACAGGCTGATTTCTATAATACCGCCGTTCAGGCAGAGGAAGATATTTTGGATCGGGGTAATACTACTTCACGACAAATTGCTGATATGATCGCCGAGACAGACCAACAGCGGCGAGAACAGCTGATGCAGCGCATGCAAAAACCTCAAACATCAACGGCACAACAGCCGACTCAGCCAGCAGTTTTCATGGCGGCTCAAGAGGAAGATATACCAAAACTAACCGTCAACCCGTACCCTCACATGCGTCAAGGTGTCCTGTCTCCGGCAGGGGAACGATCTGCCGTCACGCCACCAACCGACCAAAATCAACCTATACAACAACCTGTTGACCCTGGTATAATAGATTTGGCAAATAATCATTCCGATCTTTCCATAGCGACCCTACAAAAAGAAGCAGATCGGATACATAAACGCTCAGAGGAAACAGCTGAGGAGGAAGTGGTGATTTCACTACGTTAGGTGGGAAATGCAACCAGATAATCAACAACCATACCAATTACCACCCAACCCGACGACACCGCCGGTTGTTTCTGGACAGCCCGGCCAAGCTTTACCACCACAACCACAGCCTGGTCAGCCGATGCCACAAATGCAGGCCGGTATGGCTCAACCAGGTCAACCAACTCCAAATCCGCAGGCCCAACCAGCGCCTAAAGATAAAAAGAGCGCCATCAGTACACAAAATACCTTGCTATTTTCAGAGATGCGCGAAAACATGATCATCATGAGTGATGGTAGTTTTCGAGCAGTGATAGAATGTCAATCCATCAACTTTGATTTGATGAGTACTCGTGAGCGAGAGGCTATCGAATTTAGCTATCAAAACCTGCTCAACTCGCTCTATTTTCCAGTTCAGATCCTGGTACGGTCACAGCGTGTTGATATCGGTCCATACCTTGATCGATTGTCACGCATTCGCCGCTCTCAAGATAATATGTTACTGAATGTGCTGATGGATGACTATATGAACTTCATCGAGGTGCTGTCACAAGAAGCGAACATTATGGATAAGCGATTTTTCATCGTGGTGCCATATTTCCCCGGCGGCGATGTTAATGCCATGAAGCAGCAAGCAAAAGGTCTGTTTGATAGTTTCTTTAGTGGTAAGAAAGAAACATTGATCACTAGAATCGATCAACCAATGTATGAAAAAGCAAAAGATGAAATCAAAAACCGCATCGATACAGTGATGAATGGTTTATTTGCCATGGGCGTGAAGAGTTTACAACTCAACACCAGGCAGCTTGGAGAATTGTTCTATATTTCCTACAATCCTGACACTGCAGCACGTCAGCCATTAGTACGCAACCCAAATGATTTGACGACGACTTACATCCGCAAGGGAAATGGTGAATCGCCATATGGAGGAGATTTTTAATGGCTAAGAAAAAACTAGACGCCATCGATATCGCCGCTCAACAGCGTGCTCGCGAACAAGCTGAGGTCGAGCAGGCTTTTTTGACTGGCGTGAGAACTCTGCGAGATTTTATCGCCCCAAGTAGTGTGGAAATTCAAGCAAGTTATTTCCGATTGGGTGCCAAATATGGCCGTACTATTTACGTCTATGGTTATCCTCGTGAAATTTACACCGGCTGGTTAAGTTCGGTGATTAATATCGACGAGGTGTTGGATATCAGCATGTTTATCTACCCAGTTGATACGCAAGTGGTGCTGAACAATTTGCGTAAAAAAGTGACTCAGTTGGAAGCTAGTATGAATATCAACGCAGAGAAGGGGCGTGTGCGTGACCCGGCCATGGAAGCTGCCTTGCAGGACGCCGAAGAACTGCGTAACCAGCTGCAGATTGGGTCAGAAAAATTCTTCCGTTACGGACTATATGTGACGATTTACGCCGACAGCCTTGATGAGCTGAATTTTATTCAACACAAAATTGAAACTATCTTTGGTCAGCAGCTTATCTTTAGTAAAGTGGCGTCAAACCAGCAAGAACAGGGATTAAACAGCACCATCCCTCAGTTGATGGATCAATTACAAATCCGCCGCAACATGAACACTGGTGCTATTTCCACCAGCTTCCCATTCACGTCTGCTGACCTAACCGACGGTAAGGGTGTGTTGTACGGCATCAATATGCATAACAATGGTTTGGTGATTTTCGACCGATTTTCTCTAGAAAATGCCAACATGGTGGTGTTTGCAAAGTCTGGTGCCGGTAAGTCATTTACCGTGAAACTGGAAGCACTACGTAGTATGATGACTGGTGTTGACATCGTCATCATCGACCCGGAAAATGAATACCAAAAGCTATGTGATGCGGTTGGCGGTAGCCACATACGCTTGAGTCTGAACAGTGACACGCGTATTAATCCGTTTGATTTACCGCGGGTGATTGATACTGAAGAGGCGGACGATGCTTTGCGTGCTAATTTGGTTACGCTGCACGGTTTGTTGCGTCAGATGTTGGGCGGTTCAGTAGCTGGCTCAATTGGACTCACCGCGGCAGAGGAGGCGGATATTGATCAGGCTTTGATTGATACCTACGCTCGTGTCGGCATCACGTCAGACCCACTAACGCACAATTCAACACCACCAACCATTCACGATTTGTACGACACGCTGCTACACATGGGCGGCACTGGCCCACAACTAGCACAGCGTCTACGTAAGTTCACCTCTGGTACTTTCGCTGGTATTTTCAGCCAACAGAGCAACATTGACATCAATAACGCCATGGTGGTCTTTAACATCCGAGACCTGGAAGATGAACTGCGCCCGACAGCCATGTATATTGTATTGAACCACATCTGGAATATCACTCGAACTGATCAGCGAAAGCGTATGTTGATCGTTGACGAGGCGTGGCAATTGATGAAATATGAAGACTCAGCCAGCTTCTTGTTTAGCCTAGCGAAGCGAGCCCGAAAATATCAACTAGGTCTTACTACAATCACCCAGGACGTCGAAGACTTTGTGGGTAGTAAAATGGGTCGCGCCATCGTCGCCAACTCATCCATGCAGCTGCTTCTCAAACAGTCATCAAGTGCCGTTGATGTGCTTTCCAGTGTGTTCAAGTTGACCGAGGAAGAACAGAAACGCCTGGCGAATTTCCCGGTTGGACAGGGTTTGTTCTTTGCTGGACAAAACCACGTACACATCCAAATTCAAGCCAGCGACACCGAGTACGATTTGATCAATACCTCACCGACGAAGCAACTTCCATCTGAAACACCAATTGGTGGTTATGGAGCAGTATAATTATGCCACGGATTGACTATACGACCGATCCAGATATTGATGAACGGCTCAATCCGGCTTCTGAACAAACGTCCAAATATCTTAATTCCATGGAAAACAATGCCGCCAAGGATAATTTCTATGACGACGACAAGAAAGATGATGGACTAAACGCCGCGGACAGTGTTAATAGTCAAGAACAGTTGTATTCTCGATCACCTTTAGGTAAGGCTGGCGGTAAAAAGCGCGGCAACCTCTTGGCGAATATGACTCGCAAAAAATGGGGTGCCACAGCCGGCATTGGTGGAGGATTATTTGGCTTAATGATGTTATTTTTCACAATTTTGCCATATAAGCTTGATGCTATGGTCTCTACCATCACCGACCAGCTCAGCTCTGTGCCACAACATGCCATTAACCAACGGCTAGAATATATCACCACACGCTGGGTTGCCATGAAAATGATGCAAACCGCATATCCTGGTGACGCAAACATCGTATTTTGTGCTGGCGGTGGTGTGTTGTGTCACTTAGGAGCCACAAAGTACAGTACCTGGTTTGAGGAACAGCTTGACGCTAAGTTTGAACAAGAAGGAAGAAAGGTTAAAGTTGTGTTTAATGCCAGCGGGCGAAATACCTTGGGCGGTAAGGCAACATCATTTTCTATGCATCTTGAGTCAAAAGATATGGACTCTGTTTTAAAGGGGGTAGAGAAAGAACTATCTCACAAAGATATGCGTCGTCACATCAAAAAGATGACACGTAAAGTTCATGGCCGTAATTACTTCATGCGCTATCTATCCAAACGTGTTTTGTACCGGAAATATGGGGTGAAAAAGTTTAATATCATACCGGAAAAAGCTGGTCAGAAATATGCTGATTTTAAGGCTAAAATTAAACTGAACATGAATACCCGCATCACTGCCAAAATGTCACCTCGCTTTGCGGCGTATTTGGGATGTTTAGACGGTACTGACGCTAAAAAATGTCAAGATACGTTAGATAAACTAAACAATGACCTTGACTCGAAGATCAGCGAGGCGGAGAAAGAGGCTGAAAAGGCGACTGGTGATAATAAGACAAAGGCTGATGAAAAAGTGAAGAAAGTTAAAGGCCAAAAAGAAGCCATTAACAATATCGACTCTCTGTCCAAAGCAGCACCGGACACACCACTAGGTAAAATTATCAGTAAACAACTGTTTAAGAAAATAGCAGCTGCCAATGCCATCATTGGAGCCATTGACCTTGTTGCAAAAATCGTGGGAGCGGTTGACCAAAAAATTATTGAGATTGTTGGGGCTGACCAAAAGAAGCAATTATACACCGCTTTCACTTACGACGAAGAGGCTAGCCCAGTCTTAACCCGAGACCAAATCCGTGCCGGAACAATCGACAATATTCAGCACGTTGAATTAGCAACCTCACTGTTTGACGGCGCCGAATCAGCACCAATATTCCAAGCGACGTTTGGCGGTAACAACACCGCAGCGTCACTACTATATCCAACCGCTTACGCCGAGGATGGTGGTATTCGCACCAAATGTGACGTTGGTGGTGAACAAAAGGTTGTTGCTTTGGATCCTGGTGAACTTGTCTGTCCAGAGAAAAAAATCGTCAAAGACTACACTACCTTCACGAAATATCCTGTTTGGCGAGTGCTAGCAGGAATTGCCGAAGCCTGGAATAGCACCTTTGGTGCAATCATCGACTTTGTTGGCGACACAGTCGGCAAGGTATTCAGTTGGTTCTTTAGTTATCTACAGGAGTTGCCAGGTTTGAAGCAGCTTGTTGAACTTTCGGAAGGTTTGATTGAAAAAGCCATGGGCTGGGCAGTAAGTCTACTCTTTGGTATACCAGAGGTAGGAGTTGATGCTCCAGGCAATAATAACTTTGAGGCTCTCCATGGTGGACTCACAACAACCATGCAAAGCAGCACTGAAGCTGGGCAGGCTGGGGCTGATTCAGGCTCCAAACAGCCAGATGGAATTGGAGGAGCGCGATTAACCAACCAGCAGGTTAGTGTACTGGCAAAACAAATTGAGCAGGAGCGCGACGAAGAATTCCGTGAACAACCATTGATGGCAAAATTATTCGACCCAACGCTCAAACGTTCAGTAGCTGGACAATTACTAGCCGTCATGCCAACGTCTGGATTTTCGACTGCGCGACTACTTGCACGGGCGCCAATTGCCCTAGCATCTGCTATCACGCCAACCAACACGCACGCCGCCAAATATGACCAAGCAGCCGTCATGCGAGCTTTCGGCGTAACTTGGCATGGTTTTACTGACGAAGCGGTGTATAAGGCCGACCCAAGTCAATACACCGACGATGTCTGTTCAGCCAAAGCCAAAGCACGTGAAGAAAGTTACGGAATTCACGAAGGTGACTTAGTTCCAACATATAGTGTAGCTGACCCATGCGCACTGGAGTTAACAGTGGCTGGTAACCTGGCGCTGATGGCCGACGACAAGGAAGGCAAATATTATCCAAAGGAAATTGATGACCCATCAGCTAACACCGGGGCGCAACAGCCAAGTGGCGGACCAGTTGGAGATGCCATTGGCCCACCAGAACTTGAAGAAGCACAAACCTTTGGCGCTGAGCCCGCATCATGGGGTGGACATAGAAACGGTGAGATTCCGCTGTCAGCCATGAGTGAGCTAAAAACCGCGCCAGGTCACTATATGCATCCAAAGGCCGCTCAAGCCTTTGACGCGATGAATGAAGCGTACGCCCAGGAACACGGTGGTCAACATATGACCATTACTGAATCATACCGAACTCTAGCGACTCAACAGGATTACTTTTCAAGCGGCATAACACAGGCATCTCCAGGAACTTCAAAACACGGTCATGGGCTAGCCTTGGATATTAATGTTGGTGGTTCTAGTTTTAATACACCAATCTACCTATGGCTAGCCGCCAATGCTTCAAAATACGGCTTCGTCAACCCACCATGGGCAAGGGATCGCAATAATCCTGGTTGGTATAAAGATGAACCATGGCACTGGGATTACGCAAGGAGAGTACAATGAAACGAGTAACTGTTGGTCTACTGTTGGCTTTGGCGGGCTGTATCATATTTTTGACCGCAAATTCTTCAGCAGCACCAGAAAAAGATAAAAAAGAAGAAAAGAAGAATCAGCCAGCTGGCATCCCTTACCAAGATTATATTAAAAACGACATTAATATTACCAATCCAAATAGCCAAATCTGCTCAACCCAAAACACCGCAACTGGTGAACTTTCTGGCGAAAATGTAGAAAAGGTTCTTAAGTTTTTTACCGGCAAGGGTCTAACTTTGGTACAAGCAGCAGCTGTAGCTGGTAACCTCCAACAAGAGTCTCGCATCGACCCGAGCGCACTCAACAGTATCGGTGCCTTCGGCATCGCTCAGTGGCTGGGTGGACGCCGCACCAACCTAGAGAAGAAGCCAAACTACAGTACCATCGAGGGACAATTGGAATATCTCTGGGAGGAGCTAAACGGAGCAGAGAATGCTGGTCTAAAGGTGCTACTGAAACACACTGACAAATCAGGTAGTGGTGTCAGCGCTTTGGCGGTTGAGTTTGGTGAAACATTTGAGCGCTATGGCCCAAATGAAGAAGGTAACCGTGCCCAGTATGCTTCTGAAATTTTCAACAGTTATAAGGGTAAAATCCAAGACGGCGATCCATCGAAAATCGCGCCAAGCGCTGGTAGTGATTCGGGCGGCGCACAAATTAGTTCAGCATCAGCAACTGGTTGTAGTGGTGATGGGTCAAGCGTCGCCGGACAAAGTATTGTCGACACAGTTAAACAATTAGCATGGAATCCAAACACTGATAAAGGAGCTAATAACCACACGGCTAAAGCTGAATATATTGATGCGGTCAAAAAAAATAACCCGAGTGTTGTCGGTAGTTCAGACACTGACTGCGGTCGATTTGTAGCGACGGTGATGCGTACTTCTGGTGCAGATAAAGATTATGAACCGATTGGCACTACAGCACAATATTCTTATGTAAAATCTCATCCAGAAAAATTCAAAATCATCGAGCGTCCATCCGCCTCGGACTTACAGCCGGGCGATATCCTCCTCCACCCAAGCCATGGTGGTTACGGACATACCTTGATTTACACCGGTGACGTTGGTGGAGGATATGTCGCCGCTAACGCCTCGCTTGATGATACGGTGCCGATATTCATCAAGCAAGGGTCAGTTGATTACCAACTCAGCCAGGCAGGCAACATCTTAGTTCGCGTCATTCAATCAAACAAAACCTAGAAAGGAAATATCATGCAGCCAGTCATTACTAAACAAAAAATTATTGGCGGTGCAGTGATCATTGGCGCGCTGCTTGTTGCTTTTATTTCATACTATGTATTCCAAACCGTCACCCGCGATACCACACTGCTGGCAACCTTTGCGCCAGAAACTGTCAAAATGTCTTATGATTCAGTGAAAAACCAGACCATCACCTCTGATAAACCCGTAACGGTTAAAAGCGGTAAACATACTTTCAGTTTCAGTGCTGATGGCTATGAAACATATACTATTGTGCTTGACCTGGAGAAGGGAAAAGAACGAAAACTGTTGTTTGCCCTGACACCAAAAAGTGATAAAGCAAAAAATGAACTGAAGCAGAAAAAATATGCCAAAGTCTTGGATGGACTAGGTAGTCGACAAGTAAACAGGGTCGGTAAGGAAATCGATGAGGCTAATCCAATATTGCAGCATCTACCATTTGAAGACAGAGATTACCGAGTTTTCTCATGTCAGCCGTATCGTACTGACATTAAGAAATCACATAAAATCGGTATCTGCATCACCATGGTCGGGCGCAACGGTGACGCGCTCCTCAGTCAAATATTAGAACGACTTGCTAAGCTTGGCGCGACACCAGATAACTACGACATGAAGATTAATAACTACATCATACCAACCAAGAAAGAAAAAGATAGTCGAGCCGCTGTACCGTGTGGTAATGGACAGCCATCGTGGTGCTACAAATTCCGTGATCGTTAAGCTAACTTTTTAGCGGCATAATGATGTGGATGTAATCACGTTTTTTCGCCGTGGATTGGATGATACAAGGAGAGAGTTTACCGCTGAAAGCAAACGATACCTCGTCTCCATCTGTGACGTTTAACGCCTCAGTCAAGTACCGAGAATTGAGCGTGATCTGACCATCAGCAGAAATCTCGGCGGTGGCTTCTGAGGTGTTTTCACCAAGTTCTGAAGCAATGGAGTGGATGGAAATGATATTGTCTTCAGCTGAAGCATTGATAGTAACGCCGCCGCCTGACTCTCGAGCAAACAAGCTAGCAACTTTGGTGATGCGGCTGAGGTCGGCGCGTGAGACGATGATTTCCGTCTGTGACTGCTGAGGAATCAACTGGCGATAATCTGGGAATTTTCCATCGATTAACCGGCTAATAATCTCCAATTCTGGCGTCTGGAAACAAACTTGGTCGTCGCCAAACAATATCACAATGGCTTCTGTGGCGTCGCTCAAACTACGAATCACTTCTTGCAAGGCAGACGTCGGGATGATGGCTGAAACTTCGCCGTCCGCTTTCATTAGTTTTCGTTCAGCGAGCCGGTAGCCGTCGGTTGCCGCCAAATATAACTCGTCTTCAAAAGTATGCCAATATACCCCAGTCAGCACTGCTCGGGCCATATCAGAGCTGGCCGCCAAAATAGTTTGCGACACCGCTTTTTTCAGATCATCAGTGGCGATTTCGTAGCGCACTGCCGTATCTTCATTGATGGTTGGTAATTCTGGAAATTCATCAGCAATGACGCCATTGATAACTGATTTAAATTTACCAGAAGTGATGTGTAAGTGGTCATCTTTAGTCTCCAAGTCGATGGTGCCGCTCGGCAGGGTTGAGATAAATTCTGAGATCAGCCGGGCAGGAATAGTGATTGAACCTGGCGATTGTATTTTAGCACCAATGTACTGAGTGGAAGCAATTTCCAAATTAGTAGCAGCAATCAATAATCTTCCTCCATCCGTACGAAGCAAAATATTGTTCAAGATGGGAAGTTCAACGCGACCAGAAGCCACTCTTCCAATATTACTAAGCGCTTTTGCAAAATTTTCTTGTGTGACTGAAAGCTTCATAGTTACTATTATATAACCTTTCTTATTTTTTATCTGGTATTAGTAATAATAGGTGCTGTGGAAACTGAGTAAAACAATTATTTAAACAGAGGTGGCTAGGCAAAAATAGCTGTGGATAGCGGTGTGGATGGACGTGGTATGTAGCGGTGGATAAAATGGTGGTAACCCACAGCTGTGCGGAGTCTATTAAACTTTGCCACAAGGTTAGTCGCAGGCTGCGGACAGAATTCCATAGGTCTTGCACAGGTTTTCCACTAATTTTGCACATAGAGTTTATCCTTGACGTCATTAATTTGTTCACGCACCAGTTGGTTGGTTAAACTTTCTTTGGTGATTTTTTCGACAGAGTGCATGGCTGTGGTGTGGTCTTTACGACCAAGTTCTTGAGCGATTTTTGGAAAACTCATTTTTAATTCACTACGCAGCAGATACATGGCAATTTGTCGTGGCTGGACGATGAATTTGTCGCGCCTGGCTGAACACATATCTTTTGGATCCAAATTAAAATAGCGTGCTGTACGATCAATGATCTGTTTGGCGGTGATGTGTTGCGGGCGAACGCGTTTCATGTCGCCCAAGACGCTCTCGGCTGCCGCCACATCTGGCACAAAGCCTTGCATGTCGGCATAGGCCAGGAGGCGATTGAGCGCGCCCTCGAGCTCACGAATATTTGTTTTGAAATTAGCTGCCAGATATTCAACAACTCCTGATTCTAGCTCAGTACCACTGAGGCTAGCTTTTGCTTTGACGATGGCACACCGCGTTTCATAGTCAGGCATTTGAATATCAATCGCCATACCCCATTCGAAACGGCTGCGCAGTCGGTCGGTGAGGGTGGGGATGCTTTTAGGTGGTTTATCAGAGCTGATGATAATTTGTTTGTTGTTTTGATGGAGGTCATTGAAGGTGTGAAAAAATTCATCCTGGGTTTTTTCTTTGCCGGCAATAAACTGCATATCATCAACAATTAGCACGTCAACATTGCGATATTTATCAGAAAAACCCTTTTTCTTGAAACGGATATAATCCAAGAATTCGTTCACAAATGCTTCAGTTGTCGTGTATAGCACCCGAGCTGACGGCTGTTGTTTGATAATTTCATTGCCAACTGCTTGCATGAGGTGAGTTTTACCAAGACCTGAACCGCCATACAAATAGAGTGGATTGTATTTGAGGCCAGGGTGTGAGGCGACCGCTTGGCAGGCAGCATAAGCCAGGTCGTTGCTCGATCCAACGATAAAGTTATCAAAGGTATAGCGCGGATTGAGATTGCTATTGTTTTTTTGCGTTGGGGCGATGATGCGACGTTCTGTCGGGCGAGCAGTCTCTTCTGGCTGATCCCGGTTGACGGTTTTTTTTCGTGAACCAGAACCGATCCGATATCGCACCACTCCTTCAAAACCGTTTGATTTTAAAGCTTCTTGAATATCGGTATGAAACTTTTTCTCTAGCTGTGCCTCTACGAAAATATTTGGCACGATGATAATAGCTTCTTTATCAGAAACTAGTTCTAATTTTGTTTTTGTGAACCATGCAGAGAATGAAGAAGACGGAATAGTCAATTCTAACTGACCCAATACTCCCTGCCAGATTGCTTGTTCTTTCATGTTATAACCCCTCACACATAATCTACTCTGTACTATAGCAAAAAGACAGAGTTTTCCACAAGCATAGACATCTCATGGAAGAGAAACTGAAAATAGAGGTGAACTTTTCCACAGGCACGCGTCACCTCTGTTATAATTGTGGATAAAACAGACCGAGCAGTGGAAAACTACAATTGATACTTGCAAAAAAACCAAAAAAACGCTAAACTATCACCCAGTATGCCAAAGCGAACATTTCAACCACACAAACGTCATCGTGCCCGTACGCACGGTTTTCGAGCACGCGTTTCTACAAAGGCTGGTCGCGCTGTTTTGAAGCGACGCCGCCTAAAAGGTCGTGCACGGATTGCACTGTAAATAATACTTAGTGCGCTCGATGATCTGATACCACTCCTGATGTATATCGGAGTGGTATTTGGTATACTAAGAGAATGTTAACGCATCGTCACAGATTTCACGGTCACGGCAGTTTACGGTATTTATATCAAAATGGTGATGCTGTGAGGTCTCGTGTAATGACAGTAAAATATATCACCAATCCACGCCGGAAACACAGTCGATTTGCTGTGGTGATCAGTAAAAAAGTCCTCAAATCAGCCGTTCGCCGTAATAGGGTGCGTCGACGGGTGTACGAGGTGATTCGAGCTGAGTTGCCGATGCTTAAAGATAATCATGATATAGCGCTGATCATTGTTACGGCTGATTTTTTACACATGGAATATAAGAGTATTCAAAACGAAGTTAAACGACTATTCTCTCAGGCTAATCTGTATAAATGACACATTTTTTGATATAATGTGAGGCATGAGTTTTTTTGATGTTCTGATTGTACAGCCAATTTTTAATATTTTAATGGCTATTTATGGCTTAATTCCAGACTTTGGTGTCAGTATTATCCTCTTTACTATCATCATCCGTCTTCTGTTGTGGCCAATGGTTAAAAAGCAGCTACATCAGACAAAAGCGATGCGCAAAATGCAGCCGCAACTGGCGAAAATTAACGCCAAATACAAGAATGATCGCCAGGCACGAGCGCTTGCGATGATGGAATTATACAAAGAGCACAACATTAGCATGTTTGGTTCAATTGGCGTGCTTTTGATTCAGCTGCCAGTATTGATCGGTATTTACCGAGTGGTGCAAATCTTTGTGTCTAGCCGGGTTCATACCGGCGACCTCGCTAAATACGCATATGATTTTATCGAACAATTACCAGTAGTATCCAATTTAGTAGCTCATCCAGATCAACTCAATCAGAACTTTTTAGGAATGGTTGACCTCACACAGCACGCAGTTAGTAATAGTGGTGTTACATGGAGTTTACTAATTTTGGCTGTGTTGGCGGCGGTGATGCAGTTCCTAACCACTAAACAAATTTCTCCCGCCAGTGACAGCAAAAAGCGACTACGCGATATCATGCAAGAAGCTGCTGAAGGCAAAGAGGCAGATCAGTCAGAGATCAATGCTATCGTGATGCGCAAGATGATGAAATTTATGCCAATCTTTATGTTTTTCGTGATCATCAACCTGCCGGGTGCCTTGGCGCTATATCTGACTGTTTCAAACGTTGCAGCATATGCGCAAAACGCCATCATCCTAAAAGGCGATAGTGACGAGATGGAAACTATTTCTAAAACACCGAACAAGTCAAAGAAAAACTCCAAGAAACCTCAAGCAAGTAAACGTGCGGCGACAGCGACTGAGGCAAAAATCACCCGGATCAAGGCCAAGGAATAAGGAGGAATAATCATGGATCAGCAGCAAACAATCGATTACATCAAGAAATATGTTGAGGATTTGATGGCCTTTTTTGACCTAAATATAACGGCTGAAGTGTCCATCGAAGACGATATTTTGATCGTAAAAATTCCATCAACGCAATACAATAGCCTACTGATTGGTCGCGGCGCTGAGACGTTGCGCAGTATCCAACACTTACTCTCAGCACTGCTTCGCAACAGCAATGCCGCAGTGGAGAGAGTTAACCTAGATATCGCTGACTATAAACAGCAGCACGCTGAGAAGCTTGCTGAAAAAGCTCGCGCTTGGTTTCAGGAAGTCCGAGACACTGGCGAGCCTAAGAAGTTGGATCTTAACGCGGCTGACCGCTGGACGGTACACCACACCGCACATGATTTCGATGATATAGAAACTCACTCAGAGGGCGAAGGTCGCGATCGACGACTTGTGATTAGCCTAAAAGATTAAAAAGCGGTATAATCGGACTTGGTATATGCAGGAGTTGTTTAATAAACGAAACAGAGTAATTTTACTCGAATTAGTAAAAACTGATTTTAAATTGCGCTATCAAGGTTCATTTTTAGGAATCTTATGGTCAGTGCTGAAGCCACTGTTGCTGTTTTTGGTGATGTATTTAGTGTTTGTGAAATTTTTGAAGTTTACCGACGGCACAAAAACCTACCCAATAGTCTTACTCTTAGGTATTGCTCTTTGGGGATTTTTTACCGAAGCTACCTCAGTTGGTATGAACGCCATCGTTAGTAGGGGTGACTTACTGCGTAAAATTAATTTTCCAAAATACATTATCATCATCTCGTCAATGTCCAGCGCGCTCATCAGTCTGTCGATCAACTTGATTGTGGTGTTAATCTTTGGACTTATCTCTGGAGTAGACTTTACTTGGAGAGCTCTTTTGGCGCCATTGAGCATTATTCAGTTGTTTATCTTGGCACTTGGTGTATCACTAATATTATCAACACTATACGTAAAATTCCGTGATATTAGCCATATCTGGGATGTGATTTTACAGATATGTTTTTACAGCATCCCAATCATTTATCCACTTAGCCTGGTGTCTAATTTTCACCCAGAAGTCGCAAAAGTTATGATGCTCAATCCTATTGCACAAAGTATTCAAGATGTCCGATACAGCCTTATCGCTCCACAGACGACGCCGACCACTTGGAGTACAATAAATAACATCTGGATTAGTCTAATACCTGTTGTACTAACGGTGGCTGTTGTCATTATTGGTATTATGTATTTCAGAAAAAGCAGCAAAACCTTTGCGGAGAATATGTAATGAGTAAATATGCGCTAGAAGTAAAGAATCTATACAAGAGCTTTAATTTACCAACCGAGCAGGCAAACGGTATCAAGCAGGCATTTTTGAACTGGACTAAGGGTGTCAAGGGTTATAAAAAACAAGAAGTTCTAAAAGATATCTCGTTTACGGTGGAAAAAGGTGACTTTTTTGGCATCGTTGGACGAAACGGTTGTGGAAAATCTACATTGTTAAAGCTGATTTCTGATATTTATTCGCCGGACTCTGGAGAGGTGATTGTTAATGGTAAATTGATTCCGTTCATTGAACTTGGTGTTGGTTTTAACCCAGAATTGACTGGTCGGGAAAATGTCTACTTGAACGGAGCATTGCTTGGCTTTTCGCACGATGAAGTCGAAGATATGTACGATGAGATCGTTGATTTTGCCGAACTAGAACAGTTCATGGATCAAAAACTGAAGAACTATTCCAGTGGTATGCAGGTGCGTTTGGCGTTTTCAATCGCCATCCGTGCTAATACCGATATCCTCGTCTTGGACGAGGTATTAGCCGTCGGTGACGAAGCCTTTCAGCGTAAATGTTTTGAATATTTCAAGCAGATCAAAAAACAGAAAAAGACTGTTATCTTGGTCACTCACGACATGGCGTCAGTACGACGGTTTTGCAATAAAGCAATTATGTTAGAATCTGGTAAAATCGTCGCTTCAGGTGATCCAAATGAAGTTGCTAACTTGTATTCTATTGAAAATATAGAGTCAACAACAAAAACTGATAAGAAATCAAAGAAGAATACTGCGTATATTCAAACAAAGGTAGAAAACAAGGTGTTAACACCGAAAGACACGTTGGAAGTTGAAGTAAAATATTTTGTTCCAGAAGATAGGCAAGTGTCATTTGGTATTTCAATTTTGGACGAAGCTTCAAATCGCATCACTTCTGTGATTGATGACGGATTCTTTATCGATGATAATAATGTGGAAATAACCTCCAGTAAAAAAGGCACGCATATTTATAAGTATACTCTGCCATTGGATCTGTTTAACAACCGTGATTTTGAAATTACGGCTACCCTGTTTGCTTATGATAAGAAAAAGGACTCGTATGAGCCAATTGCTTACACGACAGAAGAGGGTATCAGCCAGTTTTATGTGAGAGAAAATAAGCCGAGGGGTGGTTTACTGAAGACACGTGGTTCATGGATGAGTGTGAAAAGTAAGAAGGAGAAAAAGTCATGAGTAAACTGTACAAATTCTACACCTACACTAGGCAAAATGGGCTAGGCCAAGCTGTCAGAAAAACTCAAATATATCTGTCGAAGAAGACTGCGCCAGCTATCAAGCAGCCAATTGAGGTTATGGCTTCAATCGAAGATATCATGGACGCGGACTACATCAACCATCCTTACAAAACACCAAAGAAAAAGTCAAAAAAGAAGTCTCTGAAGATTGGCTGGGTGTTGTCTCCTATCTCAAAAGGAAGTGGTGGACAAAATACCATCACTCGATTTGCTCGATTCTTACAAGAGCAGGGTCACGACGTTACGTTTTACATCTATGAAGGAATCCACCCGCAATCACCAGCCGAAGCCAAGGCGATTTTGTCAGAAAGTTTCAATTTTGACGTTAATGTGAAAAAAGTGTCGCAATACACTGAATCTGACGCGTTGATCGCTACTGGATGGGAGACGGCCTACCCGGTATTTAACATCAACACTAAGGCACACAAGTTTTATTTCGTGCAGGATTTTGAGCCGTACTTTTATGGACTAGGTTCAAAGGCAGTGTTGGCTGAAAACACCTATAAAATGAATTTTTATGGCATCACAGCTGGTCGTTGGCTGACTAAAAAAGTGAGCGAATACGGCATGAAGGCGGATTATTTCGACTTTGGTGCTGACATGAACATCTACCGTTTGGCAGATAAAGCTGATAAACAAAAGAAGATTTGTTTCTATGCCCGCCCGGTAACTGAGCGTCGCGCTTTTGAGTTGGGCGTGATTGCACTAGATAAATTCCACAAAAAACATCCAGAGTACACCATCGAATTCTTCGGGTGGGATGTATCAAACTATCAAATACCATTTCCATATGTCAACCGCGGTATCTTGTCTCACCAAGACGTAGCTGATCTATATAAAGAGTCTGAAGCGTGCTTGGTGCTGTCACTTACTAACGTGTCGCTCCTGCCACTCGAGTTGTTGGCGGCTGGTTGTATCCCAGTGATGAACGAAGGTGAAAACAACAGCTTGGTCTTGGGTGAAAATAAGTACATCCACTACGCCGCGGCTTCACCGATTGAACTGGCTAATGAATTGTGTAACGTTGTTGAGATCAAAAATATCAATACTTATGCCAAAAAAGCTTCAGAAAGCGTCAAAGATTTGTCATGGGACGAATCATATAAGAAGGTTGAGCGCATTCTGATTCGTGAGGTGATAGGTGGCTAACAACACGAACAAAATCGATATCACCGTTTTTATCCCAACGTATTTTGGTGAGGATTATTTGGATGATCTGCTAAAAATGGTGTTCAAACAAAAAATCGATAAAACCTATGAAGTTTTGATTTACGACACAAGCTCCACAGACAAAACACCAAAAATCATCAAAAAATATGCTAAAAAACACCCAAACTTACGGTATAAAACCATCACAAAAGAGGAATATGGTCACGGTAAGACGCGGGCTGCCGCCGCTCATGATGCAAAAGGCGACATCGTCGTTTACTTGTCACAAGACGCTACGCCCGCTCATAAATATTGGCTATATGAGATGACGAAACCGTTTGAATTGTCAGACCGTATCATTGGTGTCATGGGAAAACAAGACCCACGGCCAACCACTTTTCCCTTGTTGAAGCGTGAGATCATGGGTGTGTTCAATGGCTTTGGTCCTGATTTTGGAACGACGTTGTTTTATAAAGATTCGTTTATCAAAAAGCAAGAGACCTATGATAAAGTGGCGTTTTACTCTGATGTTAACTCGGCTGCTCGCCGTAGTTATCTGACTGGCGAGTTGCCATACCAAGACGTTCCATATGCTGAAGACCAATTATTTGGGCGCGATGTCATCAACGCTGGCTACATGAAAGCTTATGCCTCCAGAGGCAATGTGTTGCATTCTAATGAATTCAAGCTGCGTGAATACAAAATGCGAATGTTTGACGAGACGATGGGGCTTCGTCGTGTGGGTATTGATGTGCCACTACCGACTATTTCTCAGATAACTAAAATGGTCATCATCGGTTGGATTCGTGACACGTTATTTACGCTGCGTGATAAACAATATTCACGGAAAAGAAAGCTATTCTACTTGGTGTTGAATATTTTTTATAATATAGAAAAGTGGCGTGGTGTACGTCGGGCGGTGTTGACGAAATTGGACGATCACACGGCGATTGATAAATATTCGTTGGAACACGTTGAAGCAAAATCAAAAAGCTAACGGTTAGTTTGAAAAAATTGTTTTTTTACTGTATCATTAGCCCAGGGTAATGACTATGAAACAGAAAAAACTTTCTAAACTATCACGCAAGAAAATCATCAGTATATCACTACTGGCAGTAATTATTGTTGCTGGCTCGTATGTGGCGGCAGCTTACTATAATAAATGGTTGCCATTTTCAGATCAAGACAAGGCTTTTACGGTTGACGATCAGGGTCGTGGAGTAAATCCAAACAAAACCAAAACTGAGAAAAAAGACACTAAAAATGTCGAGGATAATCCAGATAATAAATCAGCTCGACCAAACACTGATGTGACACCGCAGCCAAAGACCGACCCTCAAACAAAAAAACAATCAGTCTACGTGCTGATGACTAGTGTTGAGCAGTCAGTTGATAAGCATACTATCACCGCTAGCGGATTTGTAACGAACGCTGTAGAGCAGGATGGTACATGTATCTATGTATTTACACTGGGCAATCGAGTCGTCAAAAAGACGGCCGGAGTAATTCCTGGTCCAAGCTCAACCTCATGTCAAACGATGCGGGTGAGTAGAGATGAGTTAGGAGCTGCTGGTAAGTGGACAGTGTCAATCGAGTATAATTCAGGCAGGTCTCACGGTGTAGCTGACGGTATGACGGTGGTGGTTGAGTAAATGAAGAAGATAGTAGGATTGTTACTAAGCTTAACCTTTGCGGTCATTCTCTCTCAAGGGGCTGGAGCTTCAGGCTTTAATCCTGGTAGGATTATTGATGATGAAATCTTTTATGATTCACGAGCTATGGGTTCTGCGGCGGCAGTGCAACGATTTATCGAGCAACACACACCAGCGTGTGATACTTGGGGTACCGGGCCTTCTGGTCACGGCAATACCAAAGCACAGTACGCGGCACAGCGTGGCTGGCATGGTCCACCATACGTTTGTTTACAAAACTATCATGAAAATCCAAACAACGGCGAGACTTCCTTTGATCGTGGTGGCGGTGCCTTTCCTGGCGGTATTAATGCTGGTCAAATCATCTGGGATGCTGCGCAACGATATCAAATTAACCCACAAGTATTGTTGGTAACATTGAGAAAAGAATCGGCTGGTCCGTTGTTTGCCGACTCTTGGCCACTGCGGTCACAGTACAAATATGCCATGGGTTATGGCTGTCCTGACAGTGGTCCAGGCTATTCTGCAAACTGTGATAATGAGAAAGCCGGCTTTTATAAGCAAGTAAATAAAGCCGCTTGGCAATTACGAAAATATCGCAACGAAATTCAAAACTATAATTATCAGCCGGGTCGAGTCAATAGAATTTTGTATAACCCAAACCCTGCTTGTGGCTACCGAGATGTGTATATTGAAAATTACGCAACTGCCAGCCTGTATATCTATACACCATATGTACCAAATGATGCAGCACTGGCGGCTTATCCTGGCACGGCACACTGTGGAGCATACGGCAACCGCAACTTCTTCTATATGTTTAGGGAGTGGTTTGGTAGTACCCACGTCAACAGTACCTTGCTGAGGTCTCATGATAACGCAACAGTTTACCTGGTGTCGGATAATGTTAAATATCCGGTACCAAACTATGACATCTTGGCAGCTTTGTCTCCTCTGGGTGGTGTTGGTTTTGTGTCTCAAGAATACCTGGATAAAATTCCGACAGGTCAGGTGGCAAACCGATTGATGCGATCACCTGACGGCACGGTGTATTTCTATGATTCTGGCATTAGACTGGCATTTACAACCTGTGCCATGGTGGCGCAATACGGTATGGATTGCGGCAATAGTATGTTACTGACTGAGGCACAAGTGAATAAATTCTATCACGGTCCGCGCATGGGACACGGTTATAAGACAACTAGTGGTAAGCGATTCTATATCCAAAATGGTACGCGCCGTGAGGTCTTGGATGACAAATCATTAGCTTTGCAACAATACGACCAGGGATATAATGTACTAGGCGAATCAGCCATTCAATATCTACCATATGGCACGCCAATCGTCAGAGAGGCAGCGGTCGTGAGAAACAGGGACACTGGTCATCAAAAACTGATCAGCAACGGAACACTACACAACATCAAACACTCTGAATATGTCGATCAAACTCTGCAATCACTTGGCGGCGGCGTATTGCAACAAGAAAGCATCAACAAATTACCGCAAACCAGCCAAACAGTCGATGATTATGTTAAAAACCCAGCCGGGGAAACCTTCCTTATCACCAATCAAGGTAAAAAGAAAGTCACCAAGCCACAAGACATACCAGTCAGTCCGCTGGCACTATCAGACGAAACAGTCCGCTCGTTGCCTGGATCTGGGGCGCTGGACGATGTTGTAACCCTGAAATCGTCAGATAATGGCACGGTATATGTCATGGAATCACGCCAGAAACGACCGATAGTTGCTATGGAGGATGTATTTGCCATCACTAAGACTGAGCGACCAACTATCGCTTGGCTATCTGGTGAGACTATTCGAAAGATTCCTTCAGGCAACGTGGTCTTTGCACCCGGTAAAATGGTGAAAGCACCTTCGAATGGTACAGTATATGTTTCCGATGGATACGACACACTCATCCCGTTGTCACACTTTGATCAAGCTGCCGATTTGGGTGTTAATGGCGCTATCCGTCAAGTTGATGACAGGGTGGTTGAGAAATACAAAGTCAGCAACCGAGTCTTGTCTCCATATGTTAGTTGCGAGGGCCGCAGTTACTTAGGAATGGGTGGTACATTATATGAATTACATTTGCCGTCACAAAATCCATATCCACTACAAAGCAAAACATGCGCCATGCTGACCAAAGAAGCAAAACTGCCGCAGTTTGTGGGTGATCCAGGTGGTACAATCTATCATCTAAAGAACGGAACTTTGCACCCGATTCGTAGCTGGCAAAAATTTGTTGAGCTGAATAAAGAAAAACTGCCTATCGTTAAGATTTCCTATATCACAGTTAGCCTACTAGCTAAGGGTGAACTCATATAGCAAAACAGCGAACATAAGTGTATAATTAGTGCTATATGAAGACGGTGCGAGAGAAGCTTGATATTATCAAGAAAAAGTTAGTGTTGCTGTGTAGTCAGCCGCATAAAATCTACCTTATAGTTGGGTTAATTGGTGCATTAGGCTTTGCGGTCATCACCCCTCCATTTCAAGGTCCTGATGAGCCAGAGCATTATATTCGTGTGCAATATATCGCGCATGGACATATTATACCGGTTAACCCAAAGAGTACTGGTACTAGTTTGCCAAAATCTATTGGTGAGACGCTGAGACTAACGTTCTATGATGATGAGATTCGCGGTTTTTCAGCTAAAAAATATGATTTTAATCGCACTAAGCAAGCTGTTAAGAAATCGTTGAACCCAAGTGAGCGGTATCAACCGCCCATGGTTTCATACAATTTTCTAACCTATTTACCGGCTATTCCAGGGGTATTTTTGGCTAACGTCTTTAATCTCAGTCCGGTTATTTCTCTCTATGTTGCACGAATATTATTAGCTCTAGCATCAGTGGTAATAGTTTATTTTGCTATTAAACTATTACCAGGTAAAAAATATTTATTTACGTTTGTTGCGTTGTTGCCAATGATGTTATTCCAACAATCTATGGTAGGAACAGATGGAGTATCATATGCTTTATTATTGTTATTCCTTGCATATACGCTACGCCTGTATGTACAATCGACCGACATCCAACGTAATCAATGGATTAAATTAGCTATGCTGTGCGGTGCGATCGTTTGGTCTAAGCCGCTACTGTATCTATTTTTGCCATTGATCATCATTTTGGTAAAAAAGAAGCATTTTTGGCGTTGGTCGATTACCGCTGCAGTTATCAGTGTGTTGCTGCTTGGGGCTAATATAGTGATGGCGAACAATGCAGGTGAATATGAATACAGAAGTGATTCATTGCCTCAAAATATACAATCAGATAAACAATTACAGAATCTCAAAGAACATCCAAGACGAGGACCTCGTGTTTTGTGGAATTCATATATGACATCATTTGGTGATGATGAGGCTCGAGGTGTAATTGGTACTTTTGGTGCGGCCGATACGTTATATCCATTATGGATGGGTTATATATACATCTTTGTACTAGGAATGACAGCTACAGCATCATTAGAAAAAAACAAGAGTAAGCTTACCGTACCAAACTCTTGGCGTTGGTTAGCTGTAGGTTTGGCTGTGGTACATTTTATTGCAGTTAATGTAGCTATCTATCTAACGTATACACCATATAACTTTGACATCATCTACGGAGTCCAAGGTCGCTATTTCTTGCCAACACTTATCATAATTTTCATGGCGATATTTTTGGGTCGAGGCGCTGAACTAAAGCAGCAAGATAAGAAAACTATTATCACCATATCATCACTAATCATTTTGTCATTAGTGATGATGGCACTGTTGATAACGTTCCAGCGGTATTTCATGTATACCCCGTAGCGTGAGGCGACTGTATGCAAAATATCAAAAAAGATTATCTCTGGAACTCGCTGGGTTCATTGCTACAGAGTGCGATCTCTCCGGTATTACTAATTGTCATCACTCGACTAAATGGCATTGACGATTCTGGACTGTTTTCGTTTGCGTTGTCACTTTCAGTGGTGTTTTGGGCGGTTTCTTTATGGGGTGGTCGGACCTATCAAGTGTCTGATGTTAAGCGGGAGTTTTCGAGTGGCGGCTATATTGCTGTACGCTTCGTCGCATCACTTATTGTGGCGATTTCCGCAGCAGTATTTTGTGTGCTGAACGGCTATAACGCTACAAAAACAGGCTTAATTATGATTTTAGTGACCTTTAAAATCCTGGAATCAATTGCTGACTCGCTGTATGGTGTTTTACAAATTCATCATAAGTTATATGTCGCTGGTATATCACTAACCATGAAAGCGATTCTTGGTTTTGGGGCGTTCATGGCGGTTGATATTGTCACCAAAAATGTCATATATGGCGCGTTGGCAATATTATTAATTAATATGCTTATTATATTCTTCTACGATATACTTTGGGTGCGGCGCGTTGACGCTATTAGTATAAGTAAAAAACTATGTAAAGAATATATCACCCAGGCTGTTGCCATCATGAAGCACACGTCAGCAGTATTCGTCGTGATGTTTTTGACAATGTTTTCACTCAATATTCCGCGGTATTTTTTGGATAAATCCCATCCTGACCAGATTGGCTATTTTGGTATTATGGCGATGCCGATTACACTCCTTGGACTCTTTATCTCATTTATCATTCAGCCAAATGTGGTGAATCTATCTGAATTGTTAGTAAAAGGAAAACTGAAGGAGTTTGCACGAATTGTTAGTAAAATTAATCACATAACTTTTGGCATAGGCGTGCTTTCGGTTGTTCTGAGTTATTTGGTTGGTGTTTGGGTGCTTAATACTATTTTTGGCATCAATATTAACAATTTCCAACTCGATTTAACAATTATGGTGATTGGTGCGGCGGCGAATGCTTTCGTGTCGATTTATGTTAATTTGCTGATCATTATGCGTCGGTTTAAGGGACAGTTTTATACACTGCTACTCACGGATATTTTGGCGGTAGCAGTGTCTATGTGTCTGATTGAGCGATTAGCGATGTTAGGCAGTGTGCTAGTTTTTATGCTGATTAGCTTTTTGCAACTAGCACTTTTGTTAGTCATCTACAAGCGGTCGTTAAAAGATGCTATAATAACTGACAAAGATAAAGGGGAGTTATGAGTAAGAAATACGTAATTTTAGGAGCAGGTGGACAACTAGGTAAGGCGTTGTGTACCATGTTTCCAGACGCTAAGGCATTATCACGAGAAGAGTTGGATATAGCCGATGAGGAGCAAGTAAAGGCGTTTGACTGGTCAAAATACGACGTTATCATCAATGCAGCAGCGTTAGTTAATGCTGATGGGTCTGAGACAGACGAACTACGTGCTAAGACATGGCTAGCTAATGCTTATGGTCCACGCAACCTCGCCAAAATTGCGATTGAGCAAAACAAAACACTTGTTCATTATTCGTCAGATTATGTTTGGGATGGTCGTGAAAAGAACCACCAAGACGATGAAGTTGTTGCACCGCTACTGGTCTATGGTGAAAGTAAGGCGGCGGGCGATTTGGCGGTTAGTTTAGTGCCAAAACACTACATTATGCGAGTGTCATGGGTTGTTGGTGACGGCCACAATATGCCAAAAACCATGAAAAACTTGGCGGATATGCGTATCAATCCAAAAGTCGTCGATGACCAATTTGGTCGGCTGACGTTTGCGTCAGAGATTGCTCGAGCTACCAAGTATTTCTTGGACAATAACGTGGCGTACGGACTATATAATGTATCAAATAGTGGTCCAGTCAAATCATGGTATGAGATTGCTGCTGATGTTTTTGAGTATGCCGGACATGACCGTAACCGTGTGCAGCCAATCTCTACCGAGGAATACGCTGCCAGTAAACCAGGTTTTGCGCCGCGACCACTCAATAGTGATATGGATTTGTCAAAATTGCGTCAAACGGGTTTTACGCCAAGTGATTATACAGATCTGTTGAAAGATTATGTTAACCAGTTACCGGTGAATGAATAGGAGATTATGACCGTGAATAAAGGAATTCTAAACGTTATATATCAGAGTGATGACAACTATGCCGTAGTTAGCGCAATCTCCATTGTGTCACTTTTGGAAAACAACAAACACTTGAAAGAGATTAATATTTTTTATCTCGGACACCAGCTCAAAAAAGCTAGCATCAATAAGTTTAATAAAATGGTTGGTAACTACCAAAATGCCACAATCACGTTTGTTGATGTCTCAAGCTACCCTGATGAACTGAAAGAGATCGGCGTCAAGGCGTGGAAGGGGCTGTATATCACATGGTATAAAATGCTGGCGTTTGCTAAGCTTGATATCAAAACAGACCGAATATTGTATATTAACCCGCACACGGTTATCAGCGGAGCGCTCGATGGTCTTTTGGATCTTGATTTTGAAGATAATGTGATGGCACTGTCATATGACGCTACCATGGTGAATGCACATAAAGACGTTATCGGCTTGAAACCAACCGACGGCTATTTTAACTGCGGAATTATGCTTATAAACCACAAAAAATGGATGAAAGATAAGATTGATGCTAAGATGCGCGAACATCTGCGACACAATCATTATGAGGTGGCTGATCAAGACTTGTGTAATGTATTTTTCAAAGGCAAAATCAAGAAGGTTGGTGTGGAGTATAACTTTTCAACCGTTTTCTATGGCTATGACATTAAAAAATACATTAAAGCCAACGGCTTTTTACCTGAAAGTTTTTATAGTTATGATGAGATTATGGAGAGTTACTATACGCCGAAGATTATTCATTCACAGTTTGGTATGAATGGTCGGCCATGGCAGCAAGGTAACGAAAACCCAGTTGGTATTTTGTGGCGTAAATATCTACACCTGACGCCGTGGAAAAATACTACGATGCCGGCAGCCAAGAAAGATATGAACTGGCGACTGTATGATTTATTACCACAATCGATAATCGTCAAATTGTATGCGTGGGCAGTTAATCGCAAATTTGCGAGGAAGAAATGATGAGCAGTAAATCGCAGCACACTTTTGTTGTTTTAGCCTATAAAGAATCACCATTTTTGGAAGATTGTATTAAATCTGTAATGAATCAGCAATACAACAGCGATGTTGTAATTGCTACATCAACACCAAATGCTTTTATTGATGCTATCGCTAAAAAGTATGGCTTAAAAGTAATTGCTCGACCAGAGAAGGATAGGGGCAAGGGTGCTGCGAGTGATTTTGATTTTGGGTTGTCAGTTTCTAAGACGACGCTCACCACCGTCGCTAACCACGATGAAATATATGACTATAATTATTCTTCAGAGGTGGTTGCGTATTATGAAAAACACCAGGATAGTTGCATTATCTTTACCAGGGCATATGATATCAAAGGTAACTTTGCGATTACTAAGTCCTTGAATTTAGTTATTAAAAACATGCTCTGCTGGCCGCTGGCGATTTCCAAAAAAAGTCGATTTACTAAAAGGCTGCTGTTGTCATTTGGTGATCCAATTTGTTGTCCAGCCGTGACTTTTGTAAAAGGTCACTACAAACTCCCGGTTTTTGAATCTGATTTGATAGCAACATTTGATTATTGGGCATGGGAAAAATTATCGAAAAATACCTATGGCTTTGGGTATATCAAAAAATCGCTAATGGGTCATCGTATTCACGAAGGTTCAATTACCACCAAAGCGATTGGCGACAATGCCCGTGCCAGAGAAGAGTATATGATCTTGTCAAAGTTTTGGCCAAAACCGATAGCTAAAATCATCTCATCAGTATATCGACTCAGTGAGCGGAGCAACGGGTGAAAATTGCTATCACTGGAGCAGGTGGATATATCGGGCGTCACATTGCTGCGCTAGCTAAAAAGAATGGCCATGAGGTAGTAGCTATTGATAGATCGAGTGATATCGATATTTTTGCTCAACACGACAATATATTTGAAGCGTTACAGAAACCTGATGTTTTACTGCATTTAGCCTGGCGAGATGGCTTTCAGCATAATTCGCCAGAACATATGAAAAATCTCTCTCATCACTACGAGTTCTTGCGGTCATATATCAACGGTGGTGGCAAGAATGTGGCGGTGATGGGTAGTATGCATGAGGTTGGGTACTGGGAAGGCGCAATTGATGAGCAGACACCGTGCGATCCGCTGTCTCAATACGGCGTTGCCAAAAATGCCTTGCGGCAAAGTATGATGCTGCTCGCAAAAGATAGCGACATTAGCTTATATTGGCTGCGTGGTTTTTATATCTATGGCGATGATATTGGCGGCCACTCGATATTTTCCAAAATCGCACAAGCTGCTGCTGACGGTAAAACCGAATTTCCTTTCACGACAGGCAAAAATAAATATGATTTTTTGCATATTGATGAATTTTCGGATCAAGTGTTAGCGACTATCACTCAAGATAAGGTAACGGGAATAATCAATATTTGTTCTGGCAAACCAGTTAGTCTAGCTGAGCGGGTTGAACAATACATACAAGACAATAATTATAATATTACATTGCAGTATGGGGCGTTTCCGGACAGACCATATGATTCGCCGGCAGTTTGGGGTGATGACTCAAAGATAAGAATGATCACAGGCTAGACAGTACACCTATTTTTTAGACAATCTGATCGATAATTCTTGATGTAGGTCACGCAGCCTACGTTCGTTTTGGTCGATACGTTGGCGCTGCGTGTTAGCGATGTAGAACAGGAGGATGATAGCGGTAGTTTGCAGGATATCAAATAGGCTGAGTTCTGATGAATCCAGCGGCGGATGTCCAAGAGAGATGTTATACATCGGGAACGATCCCACCAGAACAATCATGATAACCAACCAAATAATTAATTGATGGCGAAAGCGCGCCGTGCTGACCTTGCGTAGTTTGTATTGAGTGATGATATTAATCAGCGCCGTCAGGATAATCGGCACATTGAGTAGTACGAGGATAAGATATCTCATTCGAATAGCTCCGTTAGTCGTTGCTTGAATAGTCGTTTGACGATGTTAATAGCGTTCCAGTTGTTTTGACCTTTGGCACGGGAGTAGTCAGTATAGATTGCTTTAATTGGGTATTCGGAAATAATCATACCTGCTTGTTTAGCACGCCAAATCATTTCTGAGCAAAATTCATAGCCAGTTGATTTCCAGTCAAGGTTGTCAATTGCCTTTCGCGAGTAAACTCGTAGACCGGACTGTGAATCGGTAACATTGATACCAAACAGAGCATAGGTGATGAAGCTGAGACCTTTATTTCCTAAAACTTTAGTTCTAGACATACCCTCACTGTTGATGAGTCGGCTGCCAATGAGTAGGTCAGTATCAGAGGTGTCGCTCTGCCTAATTCCCACTAGAACATCCTCTGGGTCGTGTTGTCCATCAGCATCCATGGTAGCCGCGATATCATAACCGTTTTGTCGTGCGTAAGTAAGCCCAGTCAGGGTAGCGCCGCCAGCACCAGAGTTTAGGATGTGATCAATGATGATCGCACCACCTTTTTGTGCTTGCTTAAGTGTGTCGTCTTTTGATCCATCATTGACAAGCACAATATCAATAGAATAGGATTTATGTGCCTTTGAAAAAACCTTCTTGGATTTCTTGATAACGTCCTGAATAACCGCACCCTCGTTGTAGGCAGGTATGATAACACAAACTCGTTTCATGCTAGCTATATTATAACAACCTTGTGAAATAGTTACTATATCCAGATTTTTTAAGTGGTTCAGCGAGTGTGTCAAGCTGCTCTCGGCTGATCCAGCCATTTTTAAAGGCAGTTTTTTCCGGACTACCAATGATGCGACCAGTCCGTTTTTGGATGACACGAACAAAATCAGAGGCATCGGTCAGGCTGTCAATCGTCCCGGTGTCTAGCCAAACATCACCATTATCTAGAGTCTGGACTTGCAATTTGCCGCGGCGGAGATATTCAGCATTGATGGAGGTAATTTCTAGCTCACCGCGGTCGGATGGTTTGACGTTCTTGGCAATTTCGACCACGTCATTATCGTAGAAATACAAACCAACAACGGCAAAGTTTGATTTTGGCTCGGCTGGTTTTTCTTCAATGGAAATGGCTTGATTTTGCTCATCAAATTCGACAACACCGTACCGTTCTGGGTCAGAAACTTTGTAGGCAAATACCGTACCGCCGTCAGGATTGGTACACTCCTGTAGAGACTCATCCAGGCGCTCACCGTGGAAGATATTATCTCCTAGGACTAACGCCACCTTGTCGTTACCGATGAATTCTTCACCGATAATGAAAGCTTGTGCGAGGCCATCTGGATTGGGCTGAACGGCATATTCGAGGGTAATACCCCATTGTGAGCCATCGCCAAGGAGTCGCTGAAAGCCAGCTTGGTCGTCTGGTGTTGTAATTATCAAAATGTCGCGAATTCCTGCCTGCATCAGCGTGGTAAGCGGATAATAAATCATCGGCTTATCATAAATTGGCATTAATTGCTTGCTAATCGCTTGGGTAATTGGCCAAAGGCGCGTCCCAGATCCACCTGCTAAAATTATTCCTTTCATAAACCTCCTACTTTCTAATAATAAGTATAACAAATAGATTAGCTAATTGACAAAAATACAAAAATCAGCTATAATGCGATTAATTATGAGCATAGAAAGAACATCTAGTAGCCATGAATCCTTTGAGCAGTATCGGGAGAGCTATCTTACTAAGGTAGCCGAGAAGTTATATCAAGACCCGGATCATCCTGAAAAAGAACCAAGAAACCGTTCAATTATTTATGTGCCGTATCATGGTGTTTCTGAGCATTTGCAACAGGATTGTCCGGACATTCTCTTTACTGATAGTGGTGATCAAAAGGTTGCTAAAGTGCTTTCTGAGACTGACGTCATCATCAACATTGCTCGTGGTGAAGAGGTTGTTGAAGCAGAGATTGGTCATCCCGATAGGAATGTCAAACTACCACCAGAGTCGGTGGCAAATACCGATATGGTGAGTGATCTGTATATACAGGCGATTGAGGCGGGTAATACTGATGTACAAGTTGTTCACACCGGTAGAATGAATAATAAGACGATTGCTATGGCAACGGCGATGCCAATTTTAGCTGAGAGCGCAGGGCTTAATTATGAAGATGTGATTCATACGTCTGATGCCAAAATACGTCAGTTAGTAGAGGAAAAACAAGTCGACCTGAACGATTTGATGCATGAAGTTGACACTGATCCAACAATGCAAGATATGCAGGTTTGTACGCGGGCGCTCCGGCGAATATACGAGGCTCGTAATATTAATCCAGACACTGCCAGCTCATCTGAGTTGACTGATGCGCTATTGGATGAATATAAGAATTATCCGCGCATTAGTACTTCAACACTGATGAAAGAGCAGATGTTGCAGAGCGTTGCTGAAAAGTTACGAAGTGAAGGTAAGAGTGAAAAAGAAATTAATGAAGTAGTTGAGAAACTGAATGAGTTCACAGATGAGGAACCCGACTCGGTTGATACGGTTACGAACTTTACGAACAGTATCCCGATGATTTTGTCTGATAAACTGATCAAAAATGGCTACAATGCCGATGAGGTTGGTATTATGAGTACCGAGCAGAAGATGGAACTGCTGGCTGACACTGAAATGACAGCAGTTATTGTAGCTGATATTGCACATATGCCACGGGTGATGTGGTTGGCTGATTATCTGATGCCAGACAACTTTAAGCTGGTATTTGTTGAGAGTAGGACGGATCTGGATGAGGAAACGCTACAAAGATCGATGGAACGTGAAGAGCGATCGTTTGGGCTTGGAAGTAACTGGTTGTCAAATCAAATGGGAACTCGGGATCCAGCCAAAGTTGGTGAATTAGCGGACAATGCCTACTGGGGTAAGGATAGTATAAGTAATAAAGAAATTAACGACAAGCTTAAAAATAATAACTAAATTTAACTAAGTAGGTTGTTTAACTTGTCATGCCAGTTTTCTGGTATGAATCCGGTTCTTTCAATTTTCGCTAAATTCAAGGTACTTTGTTGTGGTCGCTGAGCGGCGCTTGGTTTGTTGGCAAAATATTCAGCAGTAGAGACTGGCTGTATGTCTGAAGATGATTTACCTGATTTTTCAAAGACAATTTTGGCAATATCTGCCCAGCTGGCTGATTGACCTTCATTAGTCAGATTATACGTGCCGTACGGTGCGTTCGTTTCTAATAAATGTTTAATACCATGAGCCAAAGTATCGGTGAAGGTTAGGCGACCAATCTGGTTGTTAACAACCGAAGGTTTAATACCGCGTGCCGCTAAATCTTGCATGATACTGACAAAATTCCTGCCGTCACCGATTACCCAGGATGTGCGAATAATGTAATGTTTGGTCGTGGTAGCGGCCGCTAGATCGCCATCGGCTTTAGTCTTACCATAAACGTTGAGCGGTGAAAAAGGTTCATCTTCGTTGTGGATTGGCCGAGATCCATCAAAAACATATTCCGAGGAGATATGCACTAATGTCAACCCGTGGGTTGTTGCAGCTTCTGCTAGATATCGTACAGCGCGGTGATTAACCAGGTCGACTTGCTGAAAGTTCTCAGGATTTTCAGCAGCGTCAACATCAGTCCAGGCCGCGGCATTGATAATAACCGAATTAGGTTGCCAGCTGAATGATTTGACAGCAGCCTCGTTGGTAATATCTAATTCTTGACGAGTTAGGGCTATGGCGTTCGGGAAAATAATGCGGAGGGCACGCCCTAGTTGACCATTAGCCCCAGTGATGACTACCGTCTTGTCGTCCATTAAACCTCCATCGGGATTACGTTTGCGAGTAGCGGGTGAGCGGTGTCCTTTTCGGAAATAATCGCTTGATCCTGGCTGATCGGCCAGTCAATACCGAGTGCCGGGTCAAACAGATTGACAAAAGTGTATTTTGCGTCTGGAGACCAGTGCGCGTCAACCAGGTACGTGTAGGCGATATTATCATCAAGCGCTTGATAGCCGTTAGCGACACCTTTGGGTACGAAGATTGCCGTGCCAGGGTTGATCTCATGTGTAAAAACCGTGCCGAAGCTGTCGCCTTGACGTAAATCGCACCACGCACCGAACACCCGGCCATTGGCGGTGGAGATAAATTTATTCCACGGCTCGGCATGAAGACCGCGGGTAGCACCGGCTTTGTCATTGAAGCTGATATTGTTTTGCACGATAGTAAATGACGGCAGTCCTAGTGCTTCCAGTTTTTCTTTTTGGTAGTTTTCTTTGAACCAGCCGCGGTTATCGCCATGAACTGGTAGTTTGACGACGAATAGCCCGGGGATGGGGGATTCGGTGACGGTTAGTTCGTTGTAGTCGTTTGGATCGAAACTCATGGATTGTCCTTTCGCCATAGTTGATAATAGTGTAGTCCTGCCAGAGTTTGGCAATCATTAATTTCGCCATCTCGAATCAAATCGTCGATCTCATCAAGCGTGAAAAACCGCATATCGCTAAAGAGCTCATCACTTTGTTCACGTTGGCCAGTGAAGCTTAGTTCTCGGGCTAGGCAGACCGCCATCTTTTCGGTCAATAAACCGTTACAAACGTATGCTTCACCTAGTTTTTGCCAAGACTGAGCGATGATGCCGGTTTCCTCCTCGAGTTCGCATTTTGAAGCCTCTAGTAGATCTTCATTGTCGCCCCCACCACCGGGTAGCTCCCAGCCAAAGCTCTGTGAGGGATAGCGAAAGCCACGCACTAAATACAAGCGCTCTTGGTCGTCTACTACTACAACCATGCACGAATCTCGCGACTCCATGTAGCCATAGATTCCGGTATTTCCGTCTTGACTAATGGTCTGATCTTCGTGGATGGTGATCCAAGGATTTTGGTAGACGATTCTACTGCTGACTTTCGTTTTTGACGGCACATCTGTCATGATTATTGCCCCTGTTTTGCGTAGGCTGCTTCAACGGCTTCTTTTTGGGCTTTCCACCAATCTTCATGTTCGCGGTACCAGTCAATAGTTTGCATTAGACCGTCACGCATACCTGTTTGGTTGTCGGTGTACTGTGGCTGCCAACCGAGTTCGCGGCGCAGCTTGCTGGAGTCCATGGCGTAGCGCATGTCGTGGCCAGGGCGATCGTTGACGTGTTCATACCAATCTTTGCCTTTGCCCATCAGCTCGCAAATCAGTTCAATCACCATTTTGTTGTTGACATGGTCGTTGTCAGCGCCGATGATGTAGGTTTCGCCCAGTTTGCCTTTTTCCAAAATGAGGTGAACTGCTGAGTTGTGATCATCGACGTGAATCCAGTCACGAACCTGCTCGCCAGTGCCGTACAATTTGGGCTTGATATCGCTCAAAATATTGGTGATTTGGCGCGGGATAAACTTTTCTATGTGCTGGTATGGACCGTAGTTGTTTGAACAATTGGAAATCGTCGCTTTGATGCCGAAGCTGCGAATCCAAGCGCGCACCAGCATGTCGCTGGAAGCTTTAGTACTGGAGTAGGGACTGGACGGATTGTACGGGGTGTCTTCGGTGAAGCGGTTGGGATCGTCGAGCTCCAAATCGCCAAATACTTCATCAGTCGAGATGTGATGGAGGCGCTTGCCATGTTTGCGGACAGCCTCGAGGATGGTGTAGGTGCCGATGACGTTGGTTTCGACAAACGGCCAGGGATTGCGCAGGGAATTGTCGTTGTGGCTTTCAGCGGCAAAATGCACCACAATGTCATTTTCGGCCACTAATTTATCCATTAACTCGGCATTACAAATGTCGCCTTCCACGAAATTGATCTGGTCAGCTACTGGCTGTAAATTGGCGGTATTACCCGCGTAGGTGAGCTTGTCGATAACGGTGATGTCGTATTCTGGCTTGTGTTTGACGGTATAATGTACAAAATTCGAGCCAATGAATCCCGCACCTCCCGTAACTAGCATTCTGGTCATATATATACTATACCATGTATAATGGATTGCATCAGGCTAAAACAGGAGATGATATGAGAGCCGCAGTGGTTATTTTGAATTATAAAGGCTGGCAGGACACGAAGAAATGTTTGGCTGCTATGAAAAAGCAGACACATGAAGATTTTGAGATATATTTGATAGACAATGGATCGGGCGATGACTCGGTTAAAGAATTATCGAAAATCAAGATGAAGAATCTCCATTTTCATCAAGAGCCAAACAATACTGGCTTTACTGGCGGGGTTAATATTGGTATTCGTTGGGCTATTGAACAGGGATTTGATGCGGTGGCTTTGTTGAACAATGATGCGGCTCCAGAACCAGATTGGTTGAAAAATTTGGCGGGCGCTCTTGAGCAAAAACCAGAGGTTGGTGCAGTCACTAGTTTGATGTTGGACACCACTGGCAAGTTCATCGATGACGCAGGTGACGAATATTCTACCTGGGGTATTCCAGCGCTACGGGCGGAGCATTTACCAAAAGACCAAGCTCCTGACAGTGGCTTGCTCTTTGGCGCAACAGGTGGCGCAACGCTGTATCGGACGAAAGTTTTTCAGCAGATTGGCTTCTTTGACGAGGATTTTTTCGCGTACAACGAGGACGTTGATATTTCATGGCGTATGCAACTAGTTGGCTGGAAAGTGTGGTATGAAAAAACTGCTGTAGTGTTTCACAAGCACTCAGCAACAAGCTCCAAAATCCCTGGTTTTACTATCAATCAAGTATTCAAAAACTTGCCGCAGGTATTCTGGAAAAATGTACCATTTCCCATGATCATACCGATGTGGTTTAAATTTACCCTCATATATTTCATGTTCATGGTGTACCAAATACCAAAAGGTGGCTTTAAATTTGCAGTCAAAGGATTTATACAAAGTATAGGCCTGTGGCCAAAAGCACTGGCTAAGC
The DNA here is from genome assembly GCA_963526325.1 of uncultured Candidatus Saccharibacteria bacterium. Classification (GTDB taxonomy): domain Bacteria; phylum Patescibacteriota; class Saccharimonadia; order Saccharimonadales; family Saccharimonadaceae; genus Nanosynbacter. The sequence continues at coordinate 204,559 of CAURNC010000001.1, read as the reverse complement.
GCCGCCGTATTCAAAAGACCAAAACCGTTTCAAACGCCTACATCAAATCACTGTTATACCACGGCCTTCCGTTGAGGCAGGTGAATCGCATCAAGAAAGCCTTGGGATTTCAGTGATTAAGGGGTAAAATAGCACTATGAAACGCGATTTCCTGTTTACCTCAAAAGCGTTACTCTTGTTGGCTGATGTTGCGATGGTGGTGCTGTCATTTGCGCTAGCCTATTATTACCGAACTCACCTGGACACTCGCGTGTATTACTTTGTGCCGCAAATTCGTAACTTTGTCGTGCTGATTGTGGCCTTGTTGCCGCTATGGCTAATAGTCAATGCATTGTCTGGGCTGTATAACCGAGAAATATTTTTGTCCCGCCCCAAAGAATATATGCGCGTGCTGTTGACTTCAGTGATTAGTGTGATGGCGCTGATTTCCTATGAGTTTTTCACTGGTGAAGATGTGTTTCCAGTGCGAATCATTGCGGTGTACTTTGTGGTCATCAACTTTATCTTGATGATTTTGGGTCGTGAACTTGTGAAATTGATCAATAGTGTTTTGATTTTGCGCGGCTTTGGTAGGCAAAAAGTGTTGATCGTTGGTGATAACGAAAAAACTGTTGAGCTGGCAGAGTATTTTGGCAAACATATCAATTATGGCTATGATGTCGTCGGCGTTGTGGCGGGCTATGGCGGTAAGGGAGTAGAAACCTTCAAAAACTTTAAAACTGCCGTCGAAGCAGTTCGCCCCGCCATCATCATGCAGACTGATATCACGCGGTCTCAAGAAGTCTATCACTACGCGTTGTCAAACCATCTGACCTATATGTTCGTGCCGCAGCAAGACCGAATGGTATCCAGGATGAATAGCGTGGAGATTATCGCTGGACTGCCCATCATAGAAATTCAGGCAACCCAGCTGTTTGGGGTTGGTCGGGTGTGGAAGCGCTTGATGGATATCGTGGTCGGTAGTGTGGCGCTGCTGCTACTCTCACCGATCATGCTGTTGGTGGCGATCATCATGAAACTGAGTGCGCCGCGTGAAGCCGTGTTCTTCCGTCAGACCAGGCTAACACGATTTAACCGCGAATTTAGGATTTATAAGTTCCGCTCACAGAAGTCCAAATACAACGGCACCACTCCTGAAGAAGCCTTTACGATGATGGGTCGTCCGGAGCTGATCAAGCAATACCGTGATAATGGCGATCAACTAGACAATGATCCACGCATCACTCGGTTGGGGCGATTCCTTCGAGCAACCTCGCTGGACGAATTACCACAACTACTGAATGTCGTCAAAGGTGATATTTCACTGGTTGGTCCACGAGCCTTAATTCCTCAGGAAATCAATCAGTACAAACGCAAAGATACCATCTTGGCAGTGAAATCCGGCTTAACCGGTCTGGCACAGGTGTCTGGCAGGCGCGATATTAGTTTTGAGGAGCGACGTCAGCTTGATGTGTACTATGTACAGAATTGGTCGTTGTGGTTGGATATTCGTATTTTAGTGAAGACCTTCGGGATGGTATTGTTTCAGCGGGGAGCTCGGTGATGGCTTCTGAGAGTTCGGAGGCGCCGCGCGTTGCCATCGTTTGTGATTGGTTGACGACCTATGGCGGAGCGGAAAAAGTAGTCAAATCCATCCATGAGCTGTTTCCTGATGCACCTATATTCACCTCTCAACACTCTCGCAAGCAGATAAATTGGTTTGATGATTGCCAAGTTCATGTTGGTTGGGTGAATATCTTTCCTGCTCGCCTCAGGAAGATTTTGGCAGTACCCAGGGCGCTCTATTTTAATCGGTTACATCGTCAATTGCGCCAGTATGACACTATCATCACCGTTTGTACGGCAGAAAGTAAGGGTATCAAACTTTATCCACATCAGACAGGAATTTGCTATTTGCAGGGCCCGCCGACGCAGTATTTTTGGGGGATGTATGATGACTATGTCAAAAACCCTGGCTTTGGTAAGCTGAACTTCATCGTACGGTTCTTTTTTAAGCTATTGGTTGGGCCACTGCGCAAGATTGATTGGAAATTTGCCCAGCGACCAACGGTGCTGGTGGCTAACTCGTCGTATTCAGCTGCCGAAACTAAAAAGTACTATAATCGGTCCGCTCAGGTATTGTTCCCACCGGTAGAAGTCGATAAATTTACTATTGGTTCGACTGCTAATTCCAAAGAAGAATTTTTCATCACTACCTCTCGGCAGGTCAACTGGAAGCGTCTAGATATTGCTATCAAAGCGTGTCTGTTGTCAGGTAAGCGGCTGGTGTTGGTGGGTGATGGCGCAGAACACGGCATTTTACAGCAGCTGGCGGGAGATAGTCCACTCATCACCTTTATTCCGCGCATTGATAGCCCTGAGGAGTTGAACGCCTTGGTATCCCAGGCAAAAGGGTTTATTTTCCCAAGCATTGAGCCGTTTGGTATCGCGCCAATTGAAGCGCTGAGCGCTGGTGTGCCGGTGATCGCTTTGAAACAAGGCGGGGCGTTGGACTATATTCACGAAGGGAAAAATGGCACGTTCTTTGACGAGCAGACGGTCGAAAGTTTGGTGGCGGCAATGAAGCGATTTGAAAATATGACGTTTCATAAACAGCAGGTCTCAGCATCGGCGAAGGATTTTTCGGATGCGAGGTTTAAGCAGGAGCTACAGCGGATAGTTGATGATGCGACTAGTAAATAAACTAAGACAAAGTTTGCCGTCGTGGCTGGCAGCAGCTAGCGTCACGGAGAAGCTAGTGCTATTAGCGCCCGTGGCGCTGTGGTTTTCGTATATTCCCACCATCTCTTTTGGTCGGCAAAGTGGTACGAATTTGGAACTATCAATCGCCGTTATTTACGCAGTAGTTTTGGCACTAGTGGGATTGCCGCAAATTTGGAATCGTCGGCAATTTCTCTGGCAGCAAAAGGCCGTCTGGTTACTAGCTATGTTTGTGGGCTGGAATCTCCTGAGTATCATCTGGTCAGTTAACCCTCTGAGGTCAATCCTTGTAAGTGGCTTGTGGAGCGTATTATTTCTCGACTTTCTGGTGATATATAGCTTGCCGTCGCTCAAGAAAATGGTTGGTCCGCTGATGAGCGTTACTGTTATGACCGCGGTGGTGATGAGTTTACTGGCAATTATCCAGGTGGCGTACGGTGCCTGGTTTGACTGGGGGCTGTGTAATGGGTGTGTAGCGCGAGGATTTGGGTTTGTGCGGCCAAGTGGTTTTGCTATCGAACCACAGTTTTTTGGGAGCCTGTTGATTGCGCCAATTTTACTGGTCTCCTACCGACTACTACAAAACAAAGCCACGAAATATGACATAATTTCTCTCTGTTTGATGTTCGTGGCGCTATACCTCACACTGAGCCGCGGCGCACTGTATGCAGTGACGGCGGCGGTGCTAGTGCAGGTAGTACTGGTACATTGGCGTACATCGACCAACTGGCTACGGTCCTCGGCTGTGGTCGTTATGGTGCTAGCGGGGAGCTTTGCTTTTGGCATGATGTGGCACGGAATCTTTACACAGCTTAACCCCAGGGTAGCTGACGGGTTTTATCAATCAATCACCAAATCGATCAACCATCTATCATTAGGAAAGATTAGTTTACCAGACCTGACACCCCAGCAACTGCCTCAAGAGAATACCTCAGCAGCCAGCTCACAACAGGCAACGCCAGACTCGCCGCCGAAAGCAGTGTTTGATGGCTATGTTGCGAAGTCGACAGAGGAACGAACTGGTATGTCGCAACTTGCTTTGGAGGTTTGGACGAAGAGTCCAGCACAATTCATTATTGGTGTTGGTGTGGGTGGCGCAGGACGTGCTATCTTTCAACAATCTGGCAAGACGAGCGGCGAATTTGAAATTGTCCAAAATGAATTCTTGTCTGTGGCAGTGGAATTGGGGCTTGTAGGTGTTGTATTATTGACATCGCTACTGCTGGCTTTGTGTCGAAAAATGTCCGTCAAAAAAGCGCTGGTGTGGCCGATTATCCTGGGGTTTGTCCTCCAGTGGATGTTCTTTTCAGGGCTACCAAACGCGCTTCATATTTATTTTGTTGCGATGCTTATGTTTGCTATAATAGATAGAGTTGATGAAAAAGCCGAATATATCAGTTGATGGTTTCATTCCTGCTGGTCGACGACCAGAGCGAGTCGGGAATAAACCCGGTGCTGACGCTCCGAGGCGAGTGGGCAGACCGGTTGCTATTGATGGTATGCAGCCACGCCGTACGCCAGTTGCTCCGCAGCATTTTCAACAGCCACAGCAATTGCAACGGCCATTTCCTGAAGATAATGATATACAAGCTGGTCTGCGAGAAATTGACAATCAGCCACCTCGACCAGTCCGACCAGAACCGGATAAAAAAGAGCAGAAGCGCCTCAAAGCAGAAAAGAAACTCGAAAAGCTTAACAAAAAGCGTGAGAAAAAGAACAAAAAACCGCTGTCGTTTGAGCAGTTCAAAAAGCGACGACTCATTAAGCGCATTATACTGATAATACTAATTCCACTGCTGATATTTTTGGGCTTTCAGGCGTGGCGACTATATAACAATCTGTCGCGAGTTGTCGGCGGAGATATCCTTGGATTATTCACCAAAACACGGCTTAAACAGGATGACAATGGCCGCACGAATGTCTTAATCTTTGGTACGTCGCCTGACGGCTGGGAAGGCGCTGACTTGGCTGACTCAATCATGGTATTGTCCTACCACCAAGACAATAAGGACGCCTACACTGTGTCTCTGCCGCGAGACCTGTATGTAAAGCATACCTGTCAGTCTTGGCTGAAAACTACCGCTGGAAAGCTCAATGAGAGTTATGGTTGTGGTAAACAAGACGCCAAAGACAGCGGCAAGGATCAAGCTGCTAGCGAACAGGCTGGACAAGCAGAGATCGCTAAAACTGCGCAAGAAGTATTGGGTATGGAAATTCACTACAAAGTGCACGCAAACTGGCGCGTTCTTACCGAGGTGGTTAATGCACTTGGTGGAATTGACGTGAAGGTTGAGGCTTATGACGGCTCATCGATGGTGTATGACGTGGCTACAAAGATTCGATACCGCAATGGCGAAACGGTTCACATGAATGGTGAGCAGGCCCTGGCATTCAGCCGTGCCCGTGGTAGCGCTGGAGGAATTGGACTGAGTGGTGGTAACTTTGACCGTGAGCGCAACCAGCAAAAAATTATCAAAGCCATCGTCGAGAAAGCTAAAACATCCAACAAAGCAGATTTCAACGTCATGATGGGGATTATCGACGCGTTGGGCAATAACATTAACACCAACTTTGAAACCAAAGAAATGCAGACCATCATTGAAATTTTGAAGGAGTTTAATGCGGAAAAAATTGTTTCGATACCACTAGTCGACGAGAAAAATAAGGTACAGCTACTGACAACTTCCAATATCGCAGGTGCTAGTGTGGTGGTGCCGACCGCTGGAACCTACAATTACACGGCCATCAAAAATTATGTCAAAAAACGCATCAGTCCAACAGCTGAGATGAATGAAGAAGCGAGATTGGTGATTTTGAATGGCTCTGGTATCGCGGGCGTAGCAGCCGCCGAACAGACAAAATTAACCAAACAAGAGTTAAATGTGGTCCAGGTGGGTAACTATCCAGGTGGCGTCCAAGCCAAACATACCATCTACGACCTAAGTAACGGCACGAAACCAAAGACCATCGAAAAGTTGAAGCAGACCTATGGTACTAATGTTGTGACTACTATCCCGCCAATCATTAGTAAATATAACGCTGACATCGTCATCGTCCTCGGTACAGAAAACCAGCGGTAGTAGCCGCTGGTTTTAGGTTAGACGCTGATGGTTATTATGACTGGTAGCCGTTTGGATTGTTACTTTGCCAGTTCCAGGTGTCTTGGCAGGCTTGCTCAACAGATAGCTCAGCTTTCCAATTGAGTTCTCGTTGGGCTTTGTCGCAGTTGGCATAGCAAGCTGCCAAATCACCAGGGCGACGAGGCTTAATGACGTAAGGAATGTCATGACCAGAGGCTTGAGAGAAGGCTTTGATGATCTCTAGAACAGAGGTGCCATGTCCTGTGCCGAGATTGTATATATTCACTCCCGACTTCATGTGCTCCAGCGCTGCCACGTGACCACGCGCCAAATCGACTACGTGGATATAGTCACGTACACCGGTGCCATCAGGTGTGTCATAGTCATCACCGAACACACCAACCTCATTCAATTTACCAACTGCCACTTGCGCAACGTATGGTAGTAGGTTGTTTGGGATGCCATTTGGATCTTCGCCAATGGTTCCCGATGCGTGCGCGCCGATTGGGTTGAAATAGCGCAAAATAGACACTTCCAACTCTGGGTTGGCGACTGCAGCGTCTTGCAAAATCTGCTCGATCATGAACTTAGTTTGGCCATATGGATTGGTGATTCCTCGACCGGTTGGTGATTCTTCTGTCAGTGGCAGAGACTCTGGATTGCCATAGACGGTGGCTGAACTGGAGAAAACAATTTTGTTAACATGATATTTTTTCATGGTTTCCAAAAGAACCAGGCTTGAGACGAGATTATTGTCATAATACTCTAGCGGTTTAGCGACCGATTCGCCAACAGCTTTAAACCCAGCAAAATGAATGACGGCATCAATCTGTTGGTTAGTAAATACCTCTTCTAGCGCTGCTTTGTCACGTACGTCTGCTTTCACAAACGGAATAGTCGTTTTGGTAATATCTTCGATGCGTCGTATCACTTCCGCTGAGCTGTTTGATAGATCGTCCATAATGACGACATTATGTCCGCTTTGGATGAGTTCAATGGCAGTGTGAGAACCAATATACCCGGCGCCACCAGTTAACAAAATCTTCATCTTTATTATCCTCCTATTTGGTTGTATTATAAGTATAGCAAGGAATAGAACATATATGAAACTAACAAAAAAGCAAAAACAACTACTCGATTTTATCGAAGGATTTATCAGTGGACAGGGATATAGTCCGACCTTTCGAGAGATAATGCAGGCCTTGGGCTATAAATCAGTCTCAACGGTAGCCAAGCATATTGATGGTTTGGTGGCACAGGGGGCCTTGATCAAGCGAGAGGGTAAAGCCAGGTCGTTGGAGCTTGGTATTGATCACGAGGTTACTACTGGCGCGACTAAGCCGTGGTGGCATCATCTGAAACAAGAAGTCGAAAAACGTGAAGCCGCGGCGGATGAGGCGGCTCATGAGGAAGCAGTTATCCTGAGAAAAGCGTTAGATATTGTCAAAAGCACCTGATGTAATCGTAATTCAGTTCTTTACAATAATGTCATGATACGGTACAATGGCAATACGGTATTCCGGCATAGCTCAGTGGTAGAGCGGTTGGCTGTTAACCAATAGGTCGCTGGTTCGAGCCCAGCTGCCGGAGCCAAGAAAAGACACGTCTACGGAGGTGTTTTTTCTTTGTTCCTCGAAATACGATTCGGTACCATACGAAATTCCACATCAGACTGATGCTTTCTTGATTGTTAAAAATAGCAAATCAGACGTATAATAGATGAGTGAAAAAACGTCAAAGTACAAATAAACGTTGGCTATTGGCTGCAGTGGTAGTTGCGGTGCTTCTTGCGGTGAAGGTTGCTGGACGAAACCTGTCCATAGAGCTACCCAAGCATTTCCAGGACTTTATCACCCTGAGCTTGAGTGTCATCATCGAAGCATTGCCATTTGTGATGCTGGGTATGTTCTTTTCTATGGCGGTTCGGGTGTGGTTGCCTCACGACTGGCTGCTTCAGCATTTGCCAAAACAGCCGTTCTTGCGTCGCGCGCTCATCTCGCTACTTGGGGTGTTTATGCCGGTCTGTGAATGTGGCAATGTGCCATTGGCGCGTGGGTTGCTTGCCAAAGGCTTAACACCAGCAGAATCGCTCACCTTCCTTTTGGCGGCGCCAATACTCAATCCTGTGACCATCATCACTACCCAGCAGGCATTCTCTGATGATAATACGGTACTAATTGCCAGGATTTTGGGTGGCTTTTTGATCGCCAATCTCATCGGTTGGATATACAGCTCGACGCGGCAAGAGACCATGTTGCGCTCAGAATTTATCGCTAGTTGCAAAGAAGAAAATGACCATTCAAACAGGCTGGTTGACGCGCTTCATTTTTTCAAGCATGAAACGCGCACCATGATGCCGGCATTGATCATTGGTGCAATGATAGCTGGCTTTATCCAAGTTGTCGTGCCGCGTGAAACGATTTTACTGTTAGGGAATAGCCCAGCCTGGTCAGTATTGGTCATGGTGCTACTGGCGTTTGTGGTGTCGATTTGTTCTAGTGTCGATGCATTCTTTGCGCTGGCATTTCGCGGTACGTTTACATCTGGCTCACTAGTTAGCTTTTTGACGTTTGGTCCGATGATTGATATCAAAATGCTGAGCTTGATGCGCACGACGTATCGCCGAACGGTACTAGTGCAAGTGTCATTGTTGGTGGTGTTACTGACGGCGCTGCTGGGATTGGTGGTAAATTATGTATTCTAAAGTATTACACTGGATCAATAAGCTGGACGAATGGAGTGGCATCCTGCTGATGCTAGTTGCCAGTATCGCTACGATATGGCTCTCATTCGAAGAAAAACTCAAGTGGTATATTCATCCGCGCTATGAATTATTTTCCTTGGCGTTAGCGACAACTGGTGTTTTACTCGCCCTCGCCACGATCATCACTCTGCCAAAGCACAATCACAAAACCTCACCTAAACGATATCGCTCGTATGGCACTGCGGTGATAGTTATAATTTCAATAGGTATGTTGCTAGTTATTCAGCCAGCAGCGCTAACCAGCTTGACAGTGAGTCAGCGAGTGATGAATAGTGGGGCGAAGGCAACTGGTGATGCTCGTGAATCGGCCATTCTCAAAGAAAGAGGCAGCTACACCAACTTCACCATCAAAGATTGGTCGCTCTTATTATCCCAATCCAGTGACCCAAAACAATACCAAAACAAACCAGCTAAAGTGAGCGGATTTATCACGGCTAGCAATGACGAAAATGTTTTCTTTGTTTCGCGTTTTGTAGTGACGTGTTGTGCTTTGGATGCTCGCCCAATTGGTGTACCAGTGTATAGCCCAGGCTGGCGCAAAACCTTTGCTCCAGATCAGTGGGTAGAGACCAGCGGCGTGTTTATCGCCAATCCAAATACTAACACCACCGATCGTACGGTCCTGTCGCCTGATTATGTCAGACCGATTGATAAGGAGAAAAACCAGTATGTCTATTAGTGTTGTGAAAAGAATGCAGCGATGGCAATGGGTGATGGCGGTCGCGATTATTGCTGTTGCTATTATGTTTATCCTGGTCGACGGGCAAGGTCCACGGTTACGGCGTGCCGAATATATTCCGGCACCAAAATCTGGTAGTGTTGCCCAGTGGCGATTCTATTTTAATCAGTCAGTCAAAGACCCTTCGCCAGATAATGTTCGTCTGTCGGCCGGGCGCTTATATGGTGTGACGACAACCAATGACGTTGTCACGGTTCAGGTGCTCAAAACAGGCCCAGAACCAACGGAACAGCATGTCACTATCATTGATCTACAGAGTAAATACGGCAATCGTAGTAGTACTATAACGCACGTGGTTCGCAAGCCAGACACATTGTTCTATACTCCTGCTAAATAATCATCGCTTACAGCTTTTTTAAAGATTGGCAGCGTATCATCAAGATATCACTAACAGAAAGGATGATTATGAACAAGGTGCAAGCAAACGAAATCAACTTAACCACTAACGAGGCGCTGGTGTTGCAGCAAGTCTATGAAGACGGCGGTGATGAGGCGGCTATATTGGCGGCACAAATGGGCATACCACGTCGAACGGCGATGAATGTACTAGCGGATTTGCGGCGTAAAGGTTTGATGGCGATCGACCAGGCCTATGGCGATGCTTGGGTGCGGCTGACCACGCGCGGCAAACGACTAGTGCAGCGAATTTGGCCGGAAGCGCAGGCGATAGTATACTAAAGAGTATGAGATATATCCTGTTGCTTCGGGGAATTAATGTTGGTGGTAAAAACAAAGTTTCCATGAATGACCTTAAAGCAAGACTCGAAGATTTGGGATATCAGAATGTCGTCACATATATCAATAGCGGTAACGTCATATTTGACACTGATGATGACCTGGCAACAATCAAAGATAATATCACTACCATATTAGGGCGTTTCCCATTTACTATCAAACACGTCATTCTGACGAAAGATGAGTATTTAGACGAAGTGTCTAACCTGCCAGAGTGGTGGCATCAAACCCTGGCACGAAAAGACGTATTGTTCTATACCGATGGCGTCGATTCTGAATATATTAAGGAACGGATCGGTCAAATGCCACTTCATGATGAGATTGTTCATTTTGGTAAAAAGGCTGTCTTTTGGGGTAAATATACGGAGAAAGATTTTTTGCGTACCTCATATCACAAGTTACTAATGAAAGAAAAGTTTTACCCACTGATTACAATCCGCAATGGGCGAACATTTGACGCACTAGGAAAGATGCTGGGGTAGGTCGTGCGGATTTTACTAGTAGAAGATGACGTGTCCATCGCCCGGTCGCTGAAGGAAGGCTTGGAAGATGAAGCCTATGCGGTTGATGTGGCACATGACGGTGACGAGGGCTACCGGACGGCGACGGCGGATGAGTACGATGTGATTATTCTTGACGTGATGCTGCCGGAAATGAATGGCTACGAGGTTTGTCGGACACTACGTCAAGATGGTAATCAGACACCGATTTTGATGTTGACGGCACGTGATGCCGAGCGGGATATTGTCGAAGGATTGGATATGGGAGCTGATGATTATTTGGCTAAGCCGTTTAGTTTTGGTGTGTTATTGGCGCGTCTTCGTGCCCTGCTGCGCCGTCCGAATGAGAAGCTGGAAGAAGTCTTGAGGGTCGGTGATTTGACGCTTGATCCGAGTTTGAAAAAAGTGATGCGGGCGAATCAGGAAATTAGTCTAACCACCAAAGAATACGGTGTGTTGGAATATCTGATGCGCAACGCTGGCAAGGTCCTGTCCAAAGAGCAAATCATCTCGCACGTGTGGGATTTTGATGCTGATGTACTGCCGAACAATGTTGAACTATTCATCATGTTCTTGCGGCGCAAAATCGACAAACCATTTGGTTCAAAATTGATTCACACCGTCCCAGGCTTTGGTTATAAACTGGAGGAAAAATCATGAGACAGCAGCGAGTGCGGCGTTTGGCGCTGAGCTATTTGGCGGTGATTATGACGCTGTCGTTGGTGTTTAGCGTGATTATTTATGCCATCACTTCCATCCAATTAAATCGGCCACTGCCGCCGGGCGAACATGCTCAGCAGCCACCAGAGCTTATCGAGCGTCAGTTTAGTCGCCGCCTGGAGCAGCGCAACCGCGAGACGCGCGGGTCGGTGATCATATCACTGGCGGCGCTGAACGGGGTAATGCTACTGGTTGGCTATTGGCTGAGTATGTTGTTGGCGCGGCGGACTTTGGCGCCGATTGAGCGGGTAATGCGGGCACAGGTACAATTTGTGTCGGATGCTAGTCATGAGCTACGCACTCCACTGACGGCGTTGATGACTACCAACGAAGTGGCGCTACGCAAAAAAACGCTGGATGAGAAAAAGGTGAGAGCGGTATTTCAGCGCAATATTGACGAGGTTGAAAGATTGCACGAATTGACGGACAATTTGTTGCAACTTACCCAGGTCGATAATCAGCAGATTGAAAAACAGGCCGTTGATATGGCGGAACTTATCCGCGACACGGTTGATCGCTATCAGCCGGTGGCCGACAAAAAAACAAGTAGTGCTGGATGTGCAAGTGCCGTCAGTAACTTATGTGGTCGCGGTCGCGGCGGTGACGCAAATTTTGGGTACGCTGATCGATAACGCCATCAAATATTCACCATCAGGCAGTACGGTAGTCATTCGGCTGGACGGGCAAACTCTCTCAGTCGTCGACCAAGGCATTGGCATTGCCAAACAAGACCAGGCGAAAATTTTCAACCGATTTTACCGTAGTGATGAAGCGCGCACGCGTGGGCACAGTTCGGGCTATGGACTCGGGTTGGCTATCGCTAGGGCGGTGGCTGACAAAAACGGTTATCAATTGAGCGTCAAGAGTGAACTAGGCCAGAGTTCGACTTTTAGTTTGCATTTCTAAGGCTTTGGTTGACTGCTTATAAGTGAAGCGGTTTTAAATTTGATCTGGTGGCATAAACGCCTACCATGCGATATACTGAAACTATAGCAAATAATGACTATGAAAAGGAGTCGTTATGAGTGATACTTCACCGCTGATATTACACGGGCTGACCAAGCGCTTTGGTCATAAGCTGGCAGTCGACAATGTATCGCTGGAGCTGCATGAAGGCGAGGTGTTTGGTTTTCTTGGGCCGAATGGTGCGGGTAAAAGTACAACGATTCGATCGGTGATGGATTTTTTGAGGCCGACGGACGGCTGGGTAGAGTTGCTGGGTGGACGGAATTCCGCGGAACGAACAGCCCTTCATGATCAGGTTGGGTATCTAGCGGGCGACATCGCCCTGTATGAAACTATGACTGGCCGGAAATTGCTGAAGTTTTTGGCGCGGACAGGTCGGAAGGTTGATTGGCGATATGTTGATAAACTGGCTGAGCGTTTTGAGGCGGCGCTGGATCGACCGATTCGCCATCTTTCCAAGGGTAATCGTCAGAAAATTGGTCTGATTCAAGCCTTTATGCACCGCCCGAAACTGCTAATTTTGGACGAGCCAACCAGCGGGCTGGATCCGCTGATGAAGCAGGTATTTTATGATTTGGTGCGCGAAGTTTCTGGTCAAGGCTCGACGGTATTTGTCAGCAGTCACGACCTGGCTGAAGTGCAAAAAATTTGCCACCGTGCCGGTTTTATTCGTGATGGAAAATTGATTGCCATTGAACCTATCGCGACCATGAAACATCTGGCGACGCACCGCTACATTGTGACCTTTGCTAAAAAACCGTCCCTGGCGGCAGCCAGAAAAGTGCCGTCTATCACCAACGTTCAACACCGTGGCGACGAATATGAATTTACCGTCAAAGGCGACGCAACGGAGTTTATCTCGTTCATCGCCGAATACAAACCAAAACTATTGCGCGAATCAGAATTGGAACTAGAAGAATTATTCATGCGGTATTATGAAGGCGAGGAGGCAAAGCGATGATGTGGCAGACGGTGCGGCAAAATTACAAGTTGCCGCTGTTTTTGGGTATTGGCATTAGTGTTGTGGCGGTGTTGTTTTCGGCGCTGTTCAATAAATTTAGCGATCAACTAAGTCCGTTTATCGACATGATGCCGGCTGGTATGAAAGCGGTGGTTGGCGATTTGGCGATTGGCACCACGCCAGAAGGTTGGCTGAGTATTGAGCTATTTCCACTGGTGGCGATGGTCGGGGTGGTGATTACGGCGATTATTTTGGGCGCTGGGGTAATTGGTCGAGAAGAAGATTCGGGCACGCTGGAGTTGCTGCTTGCTAGTCGACGAACTCGCGTGATGATTGTATTGCAGAAATATGCGGCGATGGCGGGGTTATTGGTGATTCCTCCCGTGCTGTTATGTATGACTATTGCGTTCATCGGTCCGCTGTTTGATTTTCATCCAAACCTCACGCACGTTGCCGGGGCTTGTGTGAGTTTGTGGTTTTTGGGGCTTAGTTTTGGTAGTATCACCTTTGTCACTCAGGCAGTGACAGGCAAGCGCGGGCTAGCTGTCGGCGCTGGTAGTCTAATGTTTCTAGCAATGTACGCCCTGTCAATCACCGCCAAACTGATCGAAAGTTGGAAAGACTACGACGTTTGGTCGCTGATTCATTATTACAATATTCCGGGTACTTTGATGGACGGATTGGATTTAGGAAAATTGGTAATTTTAGCCTTGGTAAGTTTGGTATCATTTGGCGTGGCAGTGATCGGATTTTATCGGCGAGACACGGGAGTGTGATAGGGCGACTGCCGTTGTATGACCTAGCATAAATCTGTTTGATGATATCGCGCAATAGAGTAGGTATATTTTAAATGTTATAATTCCCCATATGGAAACACTACCCAGCCATAACAAACTATTAACCGGCAACGCCCTGCAATGTGCGGCAGCGGAACTCGGTGTCGACTCTTCCGACCTGCGAGTTACGCCAGTTAGTGGCGGCTTTTCGCGTAATCGCCGCGCCTTGGTGTCGGCGGGCGATCGGACAATTTTTGTAAAAGAAGTTGAAGTTGATGTTAATGTACTGCCTGATGATGGTGAGACTGAGTTAGCCTGGCTGAAAAAAGATTATGAAGTGATGCGGATGTTGCAGAAAGTTCACCCAAAATTTGTTGCTGACTGGATAAAACTGGATGGCGACGGGCACGTGCTGATGACAACCAGTTATGCGTCGAACGACGGCTGGTTGTGGCGGCCGCCAGCGGAAAAATCTGTGGCAGAACGATACATTTCAGCAGTGGTAACAGCAACTCGCGAGCTGGAAAAAACGGAGTTGCCGCATGAAGTGATTGAGGAATTGCAACTACAGCCGTTTACGACGGCGGAGCTTGGCTTGGATGACGGCATTGATAGAATTATTGCCGATGCTGATATTTGCCGGCAACTGATTGATAATTACCAAACGTTATTGCCGGATCAGTCAGAAGTCAACCAGCGGCGCTGCCAAAAGATAATGGAGTTACTCAGTAGGAGCGATGAATTAGCTGATATTTCGGTACGTGCCAAGCAATTTGCCAAACAGTCAGAAGATTGCTTTAATCACAGTGATGTTCGCAGTGATAACTTGGCGTTTCATCCGCAAACTGGTGAGTTGAAATTGGTTGATTGGAATTGGGCTTCCTATGCGCCGCGAAGGTCTGGGGCAACGGAGTTTCTGGTTGACATGGCGCGACATAGTCAGGACGTAACGCCGTGGCTAGACGAGCTCAATGCGGAGATGTTGGCAGCATTTGTCGGTTTTTTTCTTGTTCGCAGCCTCAAGCCGCCGCTTCAGCCAGGCGACAGTCTTCGCCAAATGCAGGCATTATCGGCTGCCGCTGCTTATGATTTGCTGGAGCGTACATGACGACTCCACTTATCATTCTCCGTGGTAATTCTGGCTGCGGTAAAACTAGCACGGCACGCCTGCTCCAGCGTCAACTAGGCTACGGCACGATGTTGGTGTCGCAGGATATGGTGCGGCGGGAGATGCTTCGCGTGAAAGACGGTAAAAACAACCCGGCGATTCAGCTGATTTATGATCTGTGTATGTACGGCAATAACGTTGGTTATACGGTGATTTTGGAAGGTATTTTGAGTAGTAAAAAATACGGCGCGATACTGCGTCAGCTACTGAATGATTTTCAGGGCGAAAAGTTAATTTATTATTTTGATATATCGTTTGAGGAAACGGTGCGTCGCCACGCCACAAAGCCAAACGCTCATGAATTTGGCGAAGCGGAAATGCGCCAGTGGTGGAAAGATCAAGATGTTTTGGGTGTCTCGGGCGAGCGGCGAATTGGCGAACAGCTGGCTCGGGCAGAAATTGTTGATATGATTCGCCGCGACATCTTGGCGTTATCAGAGGGAGCAAATACTTCCGCATCTCACATGTAAATAATACAATGTATTTTCGTTGACAGACGCTATATATTGCGTGTATATTCTATATTAAGCACTACATATGGTGTTTTACAAAATAAATAACGTTTTTTGCAACACGCACCCCTTGGGGAGGTTGGGGTCTGTTTGTTGTTGTCATAATAAGGAGGGGTATGTACAAATCAATCAAAAAACGTGATGGTCGCACCGTCAAATTTGATCGCAAAAAGATCGAAAAAGCCATTGAAAAAGCTGGCCTGGAGACTGGTGAATTTGATAAAAAAACTGCCAAGGAACTAACCGAGAAAGTATTGGCGGTGTTGGAAGCTCGTAATCAAAAACAGTTGCCAGATGTTGAAGATATCCAGGATATCGTCGAGGATATTTTGATTGATTCTAAGTTTAAGAAAACTGCCAAGGCCTATATTATTTACCGTGATCAGCACAAAAAATTGCGCGAAATTACATCTAACGCGCATGTTGATTTGATCGATCAATATATTGGTAATCTGGACTGGAAGGTGAATGAGAACTCCAACATGGGCTACAGTCTACAGGGTTTGAACAATTATGTATCGGCGGAAGTTACGAAGACTTACTGGTTGGACAAGATTTATACACCAAAGATTGGTCAGGCGCACAAAGAAGGTGATTTGCATATTCACGACCTAAACCTCCTCAGTGTGTATTGTGTTGGTTGGGATTTAACTGACTTGTTACAAGAAGGTTTTACCGGTGTTGCCGGCAAGGTGGCGTCCAAGCCAGCCAAGCATTTCCGTTCAGCCTTGGGTCAGGTAGTGAACTTTTTCTACACCTTGCAGGGTGAGGCGGCTGGTGCTCAGGCCTTCTCTGATTTTGATACACTGCTGGCGCCATTTATTCGCGCTGATAAATTGAACTACGGTGAGGTTAAGCAAGCACTGCAGGAATTTGTTTTCAACGTCAATGTGCCAACACGAGTTGGTTTCCAAACACCGTTTACCAACATTACGCTTGATCTCGAGTGTCCAAAGCACATGGCTGACAATCCAGTGATCATCGGTGGTGAAATGCAGGACACTACTTACGGCGAATATCAAGAAGAGATGAACATGCTGAATAAGGCGCTGCTAGAGGTGTTGTCTGAGGGTGATGCTAACGGCCGAGTCTTTACCTTCCCGATTCCAACGGTTAATATCACCAAGGATTTTAACTGGGATAATCCAGTGATTGAAAGCCTGTGGGAAGCCAGTGCTAAATACGGTATCCCATACTTCTCAAACTTTATCAATTCTGACATGGATCCAGAAGACGCGCGCTCGATGTGCTGTCGCCTGCGCATTGATAATCGTCAGCTGGAATACCGCGGTGGTGGACTGTTTGGCTCAAACCCAATGACTGGTTCGGTTGGTGTGGTCACTATCAATTTGCCACGCTTGGCACTGAAATCCAAGAACGAGAAAGAGTTCTTCAAGGGTCTGAGCGAATTGATGGATATGGCGAAAGATAGCTTGGAGACCAAGCGCAAAGTCCTGGAGCGATTGACTGATGCCAACCTCTATCCGTACACTAAGTTCTACTTGCGTAATATCAAGCAGCGATTTGATCAATACTGGAAGAATCACTTCTCAACCATCGGTTTGATTGGTACCAATGAAGCGGCATTGAATTTGCTGGGCGTTGATATCGGTACCGAAAAGGGCAAGGCGTTTGCCGAGAAAACGCTTGACTTCATGCGCGACCGCTTGGTGGAATACCAGAAAGAAACGGGCAATAATTACAACCTAGAGGCGACGCCAGCTGAGGGTACGACCTACCGTTTGGCGCGGCTTGACAAGGCCAGCTTCCCCGACCGAGCACACTTTGCCAATGGTTTGGGCGCGGCGGTCAAGCATCCGTTCTACACCAACTCCAGTCACTTGCCAGTCAATTACACCGATGATTTGTTTGAGCTAATGGATTTGCAGGATAATTTGCAGACCAAATACACGGGCGGTACGGTGATTCACTTCTTCCTGGGTGAGCGTATGGATGATCCACAAACACTCAAGAAATTGGTCAAGACAATTTGCGAAAACTACAAATTGCCGTACTTTACCTTTACGCCAAGCTTCTCGATTTGCACCAATCACGGCTATATCGTCGGAGAGCATCCAGAGTGTCCGAATTGCGGCGAAGCGACTGAGGTTTACTCGCGGGTGGTTGGTTTCCTCCGTCCAGTTGCGCAGTGGAATAACGGTAAGCAAGCTGAATTTGACATGAGGGAGCATTATGACGATGCCGCCGAACATCAGCGAGTCAACGCTGTCGCTGTCCCAGCTTAGGGTGGCAATTGGTGGGATTCAGAAGCTGTCACTGGTGGACTATCCAGGGCACGTGGCGGCAGCACTGTTTCTCTCCGGATGTAATATGCGCTGCGGCTACTGCCATAATCCTGAACTGGTATTGCCCGAGCGGTTGGCACCGAGCATTCCAGTCGAGGAGGCAATGATTTTTCTGAAATCGCGTGTTGGTAAACTGGATGGCGTAGTGATTTCTGGTGGTGAGCCGACGGTCAACGAAGATTTGCCAGTGCTGTGCCGGATGATCAAGCAGCTTGGTTTTGATGTCAAGCTGGATACCAACGGCACGCATCCTGATATGGTGCGCGGCATGGTCGAGGAGGGGACGATTGACTTTATCGCCATGGATGTCAAGGGGCCGCTGGAAAAATATGTGGAGATTGCGGCGCGGCCGATTGATCTAGCGGCGATCAAAGACAATGTGCGGTTGATGATTGATTCGGGGATCGGTCATGAATTTCGAACGACCATCGTCCGCGAGCAGCTGGAGGTGGCAGATTTTGAAAAGATTGGCGAGTTGGTCAAAGGCGCTAAGCGATTTGCTTTGCAGCATTTTCGCACTGGCACGACCATTAGCCCGAAATTTGCCAATTACCACACCTTTACTGACGAAGAATTTAGGGCCGCTCAAAACATAATGGAAAGGTATGTTGACGAATGCGTGATTCACTAACTGTTGAAATTGTGCAGGTGCGCCAGGAAAACCCCGAGGTGACAACGCTGTATTTTGTGCGGCCGTTTGACTTTATGGCGGGACAATATATCACGGTGTTTATTGAGGGCAGCCAGGTGCGCGAAGGCAAGGCATATAGTATTTCCTCGCGCCCAGGTGAGGAACTGATGTCAATTACTGTCAAGGATGTGGGCGGCGAATTCTCGAGTTATTTGTGTTCGCGTCACGTTGGCGACACGCTGCACATTAGCCGGGCGTACGGCGATTTCAACCCGCAAACCGAGCGGCCGCTGGTCGGCATCGCGGCGGGGTGCGGGCTGAGTCCGATTTGGAGTATTTTGGCGGATGCCCAGCAGCCGACTTTTCTCTATTTGAGTCAAAAATCGCCAGAATATATGGTGTTCTCGGAGGAGTTGGCAGCGTCAAATATTGCCGTCAAAAAGTTTAGTACCCGCCAGCAGGTTGAGGAGACAGACGGCTGGCATAACGGGCGGTTTGAGGTGGCGAAGATTGTGAGTGAAGTGCCGAGTGAGGCGCACTTTCTGGTTTGTGGCAGTCTGCCATTTGTGCGCGATGTTTGGCAAAAACTAACCGCCGCTGGCGTCGACGAATCACATATTTCAACGGAGACATTTTTTGAGCAATGATTGGAGAGGCGACTACCGTAGGATTATCACCGACAGGAATTGACGGTGATAATTTTGACGTATTTTCGTCGTTGCGAGACGGTGCTGACGGTGAGGAATTTTCGTCTGGCGTTGGCGAAGTGGTGGCTAATAGTGCAGGTCAGTTTGATTTGGTAGCGGTGGCTGGCGGTGAGGCAGAGCTTGACGTTGCTATATCTGATAACGACACAAAAGAAGACTGCACGCCGATTGATCCTGAGTTTTGTCGAAATTTTGGCAGCGCGGCGTGTTTTGGTTGTGTCAACTTAGGATTATGCCAAGATCGTCAAGCGGCAATGATGGCAAACAAGGATAACCCTCAGTCTGAAGAACAGCTGAGTACACTGGAACAATTACTCCGAGAGGACGAAGCGCCAGGTGAGATCATTTGGGCACAGGTGGCACCGGAGACTGATGAAGCTGGCGACTTGAGTCAAATTGAAGGAGTATCGGAAGTAGTAAATCCTGAGGTGGTGGAAGTAGTTCTAGATGGTGAAGACGCCGCAGAGGAAGTTGGCTACCCCAAAGAACAGAAGAGTAATATCCATGATGAGGAAGATGGTAAGATAGCGGATGTTGATGTTGAGACTGTGAAGAATATGGAAATAGACAATCGCATGGTGGAGTCGCAAGCTACCGATCCTGGTCTTGATGAATCGGCTGAGATGAGCGAGCAATTAACGCCGGAAGACACAGTGGTTTTGCCAACGTCAATGGCAGTTGAAGCTGAGCCAGTCGCGCCTGCTGTCAAGGATGTGAACAAGGTAAGTGACGATTTTGCCGACACGGTAGTGAGTGATATTCAAGCATCACCGCAGATTGAGGTAAAAGAGCCAAAGTCAGATGCAGTAGTGAAGCCAGCTGACAGCTTACCATTAACTTTACCGGTTGAGGTGCCATCAGGAGAAACGTCACCAGATAATACCACGGTCGATCATGCAGGAGATTATGACAATAGCTACCATATGGTGAGTGAACCAGAAGAAAAGATCGCACCACCAGTTACTGAGCAGGGGTCCTCTGTCCAGATGTCGGACACACCGGTTAATGTGCCGATGGAAAATGCGAAACATGAAACACTTACCAAAGAAGTGGTTGCGGTGGAGGTGTCAGTAAAGGAGCAACCTGACCAGCTGGCAGTCATGACGTCGCCAATTCAAGATTATGCTGAATATGGTGATGAGGTGTCTTCTGTAGGCGAGGAGCCCGCGGTTGATCATAACTCAACACAACCTGTTGTTGTTGATATGCCGGTGGTGCACGAGGCGGTGGAAGTGGTACCGACGGAGAATGTCGCAATCGAGCCAGAAGCACCGACTCCAGTTATTCCTGTCGAGACTATTGTTGATGAGGATGAACTTTGGACCGATCCACCGCAGGATGGTAATCGGGAAGCGGTAGTGGATCAGACGGTTTATGAAGTGCAGATTTCACCAGTTGAGCAGTTTGATGATGTGGTAATGGAAGAGAATTCTCGTGGTAATGGCGAAGAAGTGTGGGCCGAGGAGGATGTAGTATTCTTTGTTGAACAGTCGTCAGTGGCGGAGCCAGAAGCGCCTTTGACTGAGGCAGTGACAACGGAGCCGTTAACGGAAGTGACGATTGTGGCAAGCGAAGAAATTGATGAGCCGGAAGTTTTTGTGGCTGATGAGATTGAAATTGAGCCTGTGGATTTGTTGAATAATCTCCAGGCAACACCAGTGCCCGAAATCACCAAGGATGACCATGAGCCGGTGGAACGGAGTATGGTTCCTGTTTCATCAGCTATTGAACCAGCGTCTAAAGCTACATTAGACGAGGCGCCGGTACAAATGTCAGAGGAATATGGTTTGCCTCGTGAGAAGCAGGATAATGTAATTACGACAACACCGGAAGGAAACGACGTGTGGCTTGGAAGTGATGAGCCCGAGACTATGGCTATGGACGGTAGCGACGCAGAACAAAGTGGTGATTTGTCTGAAGAGCAAGAAGATCCTGTTGTCATTGACAGGGTGGCTGAGGTGACAGAAACAGAACTGAGCGAGCAAGATGATTTGGTGACTGACGATGTGGCTGATGGGTATGGTTATGACAGCGAAGTAAATGCCGCGGATGATTTATTGATTGTCAAACATCATCCATCATTGGGCTTATGGACGGATGACAGTCGGCTGAATCCGGAAGACAGTAAAACCCCAACTACTGGTAGCGCCAGCGTCGTTGCATGGTTGACGAAACTGGTTGGGGTGGTGGCGGTACATGTTGTTTATAACGCACACGAAAATAAGCTGAGCATACAATAGACATTATAAAAACCACAAGCTATAGTAACCGCATATGGTTTGTGATTATGCACCGCCAGTCAATATGTCAATTATTCTAGTTTGTAAGCGCCCTTTAGGGCGTCTTTTGATTATAAGGAGGACCAGATGAGTAATGGTAAACAAATTAATGTTAGGAAAATAGTAGCATATGTAGTTATCGGCTTAATGGTCTTGACTGGGCTAGTGATTTGTTTGGTACTCTGGCGAGGTAGTACGAAAGATATTGAGGCGGTGGCTGACAGTTTTAAGCCGCTTGAGGGGTGGCAGCAGACTAAGTATAAAGTAGTTCCGCCACAGTTCTTATGTTTGATGGGAAATTGTCCAGAAATGTCTAAATCTTGGATTGTAAAGGGTAAAATTACACAAAATGATGCGAAGAAGTTTATTGAAAATTTTTCGAAGGTTAATACAAGTCACAGCCAATGTGTAGATTATGATGATGGTACGGCTTTAGATTCATGCGAGTATGTCGGAGAAAGAGGTCGCTATCAGTTTAGTGTGATGGTTGAGTATAAAAATTCAACTAATGATACAGAAATATATTTATTTATAAGGAGAAAGGGTCAAATTTATGATTAAGCAAAAAGTATTAACCTATATGGTACCTGCAGTAACTGCAATTGCTAGTGTACTTGTCTTTGATACCGGTGTCATGGCGAAGAAGGTCGATGACAAATGTATGTTGGCTACAGCTATATTCGCTCGTGGTTCTGGACAAGAGCTTAATGCTAAAGAGGTTAGGGCTTTTCGTAAACAACTTCAAGATAGGGTTGGTAAAGATAAATTAAATTTCTACGAACTAGGCAGCGAAAGTTACGGTGGCAACCAGTACCCGGCGGTTAATGTTAGTGATCTTATGAATGGCAACGCCATCGGCGCCAAGATGAGTGGTGGTATGAAACATGATTATGGCAAAAGCGTCGATCAAGGCGTCGCAGAATTGAACGCCTATTTAACTGCTCGCCACCGCAAATGTCCCAAAGAGTTTTTCATTTTGGGAGGTTACTCACAGGGTGCGCAGGTGGTTGGACAGACCTTGCCTGGCATATCATCTGACATCAAGCAGAAGATAGTCTTTACGATGTTGTTCGGCGATCCTAAATTATATTTGCCAGAAGGTGAAGGTATTCTGCCGCCAGCGTGCTTTAAGAAAAAATTATCAACCTATCGCCGGGAAATTGCTAATTGTTTTGTTGATAACGGTGCCCTTGGTGCACGAAAACCATTTTTGCCAGACGAAGATAATGTAAAGACTGGACTATGGTGTCTCGGTCATGATTATGTATGTGGTAGCTCAAAATTTGCTTGGGATACGGATGGACACGGTAAATATGCCAATACCAATGGACCAATCGACGACGGTGTCTTTGAGGCAGCTATTCGGTTAAATAAGGCTATTCAGTCTACTCCGCAAGACGGCCCAATAATCAATGACAAGCGTTCAAATAATAATATGGGCACGACGGGAACTGACGTGGTGTTTGTTTTGGATACCACCGGGTCGATGCGTCCATATATTGATCAGATGAAAACGTTCATCAGAAATTATAGCTCGAAGATTAAAGAAATGAACGGACGAGTTGGATTGGTTGTGTATCGTGATGCTGGTGATGAATATACTGCTAAAAAATTGTCAGATTTACAATCGGATACTACCGACCTGCTTGCTAAACTTGATAGTATTTCAGTTGATGGTGGTGGTGACACACCAGAGGCGGCGTTGCATGCTAGTATGGTGGCCATGAATGAGATGAAATGGCAGAAGGGGGCGACGAAGGCGATAATTCTATTGACTGATGCTGGCTATCACGAGCCAGATAAGGTTGATGGTTCGACCGTGGCGGCTGTGGCTAAGCGTTCGCTGGAAATTGATCCAGTAAATGTATATCCGGTCGTGGAACATCATCTGGCGAGTTCGTACACAGATGTCGCTAAACAAACCTCGGGTCAGGTCGTTGTTAGCGGTGGCGAGAATGACACAATTGGCGCACTAACGAAAGCTTTAACTAAAATCAAGAATCGTCCAAACGCTAAGTTGAAGATTGGTGAATATTATGCAAATATTGGCCAGGAAATTACGTTTGATGCCAGCGATTCGTATGTCGTTGATGGCAAGATCACAAAGTACGAATGGGATTTTGATGGCGATGGTAAGATTGATCAAACAACGACAAACCCAGTTGCTAGCCATGTTTACACTGAAAAATTTGATGGCATCATGCAGGTGCGAATGAGTGCTGATAACGACACGGTATCAAACATATCAGCGCCCGTTAAAGTTGGCATCAAGCCTAATCGGCCTGTTGGCCCTGGAGCGCCTCAGGTTTCGGCAAAAATTATTGAACGAAATGGTAATAAGGCGACAATTCGGTTAAATTGGCAACCAGTTGATAATTTGTCTTCGCGCTGGCTGATTCGTCTGGATGACAATAACCTCGGCTGGGCGGTCGGCGAGCAGCGACAACTTGACATCACCGATGTCGATATATCAAAAACCAGAACAATCACTGTGACAGGTATGAAAGCTGACGGTTATGTTGGTAAATCCACAACTGTACAGATTGATAATAAGACGGCTCATTCTCAGACGGAAGACCCAGCTGCCAAGCAATGTCCATATAGCATCAAACTAGGCCCAATCACCATCGCTTGTCGTTATCAGAAAATAACGTTTGGCAAATGGTCGTTTCATTGGATGGTTTGGTATATCATTAGGGTATAATTAGTAGTATGCAAGGAAGGTGCTGCTGATGGAATTATACCAGCAAATGAGCTACGAGCTGGCAGAGCGATTAACGCGGCAGTATTCGACCTCGTTTTCGATGAGCAGCCGGCTGTTTGCATCACGAATTCGGCCGCATATTTACGCAGTCTATGGCATGGTGCGGCTAGCGGATGAAATTGTCGACACTTACCGCGGCGATGATGCGATGGCTCAGCTAGACAACTTTGAAGCAGTGGTTTACCAGGCGTGCAGGCAGGGCTATTCGACCAATCCAATCGCCCATGCCTTTGCTCTGACAGCCCAAAAGTACGGTATCGAGCGGGATCTCATTGCCCCATTTTTTGCAAGTATGCGGATGGATATGACGACCGTCGAATACGATGAATCGACATACCGACGCTATATTTATGGCTCTGCGGAAGTAGTGGGGTTGATGTGCCTCAAGGTATTTGTTGAGGGTGATGCGACTCAGTACGGGCAGCTATGTGATGGCGCTATGCATCTGGGTGCGGCCTATCAAAAGGTGAATTTTTTGCGTGACATGAAGGCAGATTATGAAGTGTTGGGGCGGGTGTATTTCCCGGGCGTTGATTATCCATCGTTTAGTGAGACTAGTAAGCGGGCCATTGAAGCGGATATCGCGGCGGATTTTGCCCTTGCTAAAACAAATATCAAGCAGCTACCACTAACCATCCGGCGGGCTGTACGCACTAGTATGCTGTATTATGAAGCACTGTTTCGGCGGCTACAAAAAGCATCAGCCGCCGATATTAAAGTGCGGCGCATTCGGGTGCCGAACAGCGTAAAGCTACTATTATTTGTAAGAGGAGTAGTGGGATTATGACAAAGAAAGCGGTGATCATCGGCGCAGGCTATGGCGGGCTGGCGCTGGCAAATTTGCTAGCAAAAGCAGGGTACGATGTGGCGGTGTACGAAAAAAACCCGTCAGCTGGTGGGCGGATTCAAGTGGTCAAGCAAGATGGCTTCACCTTTGATCTTGGCCCATCGTGGTATTTGATGCCAGAGATCTTTGAGCAGTATTATCAATTGTTCGATCGATCGGCCGAGAAAGAGCTTGATTTGGTGCGATTTTCGCCTGGCTACAAAGTCTGGAGCGAAGGTTATGAGCCGCTGATTATTCAGGGTGATGTTGACAAAGATATGGCAATATTTGAGGCAATTGAACCCGGTGCAGGTGAAAAACTACAGCGCTATGTCACGCGTAGTAGCCAGGTGTACGAGGTAGCGGTAAATCACGCGCTGTATAATAATTTCACGCGGGTTAGTGATGTATTGCAGTGGCCGCTCCTGCGCCAGTTGCCAACCATGTTGCCACTGGTTTGGCGGACGCTGGATGCACATGTTAGCCGCTGGTTTCGGGACGTTCGGCTTAAACAATTGCTAGAATATCACATGGTATTTTTGGGTTCCAGCCCGTTTCAAGCTCCGGCGGTCTATAGTCTGATGAGCCATCTAGATTTTCGAAGCGGTGTGTATTATCCGCGGCGTGGCATGCTGGAATTGGTAAGCAGCATGGAACGGTTGGGAAAAAGTCTAGGTGTGGCGCATCACTATAATTCGTCGGTAAAGCGGATTCTGCTGGATGGTCATCAGGCCACGGGTGTTGATCTGATGAATGGCGAACGCATTGCAGCAGATCTGGTAATTTCGGCAGCTGATATTCATCATACTGAAACCAAATTATTGCCAACAACTGCTCAAAGCTACCCCGAAAAGTATTGGCAAAAACGCCAGCCGGGGCCAGGCGCGTTGCTAGTTTCGCTAGGTGTTAAAGGAAGTTTATCGAATTTACAACATCATAATCTCTACTTTGTGAGAAACTGGCGTGAAAACTTTGCGGCAATTTATGAAACTGGCACTGTGCCAGAGCATACCTCGCTCTACGTCTGCAACCCATCCAAGACCGACCCTGACTTGGCGCCGCCAGGGCATGAAAATTTGCTTGTATTGCTGCCGTTACCAGCTGGCATAACGCTGACGCCAGAACAAGAAGTGTCTTGCAAGGATAAGATAATTCAGATTCTTGTTGAGATGACTGGCGAGCCTGATCTGCCTGAGCGAATTATCTCTCAGCTCATCTATAGTCCAGAGCAGTTTGGCGAGCAATTTAATGCCTGGCAATACAACGCCTTTGGTGGTGAATCGCACTTGCTCAGCCAAAGCGTTATGTTCCGTACGCGTAATCACAGTAAAAAAGTGCCAAATTTGTATTATGTTGGTGCGGGAACATTGCCAGGAATCGGTCTGCCGATGTGCTTGATCAGTGCGCAGCTGACCTACAAGCGCATTATGGGAAACCGCCGTCGTGGACCGCTCACCAAGGAGGATATATGAGCTGGCTATATTTAGCGGGAATCGTTGTTAGTTTTGTGGGGATGGCGGTGCTGGATTGGCGGTATCGCCTGGCCTACTGGTATGATGCTCGCCGTACAGTACTGACCGTGCTCATTATGACCAGCGCGTTCATCGTGTGGGATATGTGTGGTATCTCGCTCGGCATCTTTCTCAGTGGACATTCGCCGTATATGTCGGGCGTGTATTTATTTTCAAAATTTCCGCTGGAAGAATTGTTCTTCTTGCTGTTTTTGAGTTATTTTAGCCTGGTAGTCTACCGGGCGGGAGTAAAGCGATGGCGACATATATAGTACTCAATCTGCTGTTTTTGACGACAGTACTAGGTGTGCTGGCATGGCGCAAATTATTAACATTTGGCCGTGCGGTGTGGGTGACGCTAGCGGTGTTGCTGGTGACGACGATTGTGTTTGATTCACTGTTGATTTACCTGGGTATGTTTACCTATCCTGCAGATAAAATTTTGGGCATACGTATAGGACTGGCACCGATTGAAGATTTGTTTTATGCACTCTTGGCGGGGTTGGCCGTGCCAGCGATTTGGAAGGGGTTGAATCGTGAAAGAAAAGTGTAAGATATTATTTATGACCTCGCGGCCACTGTCGTGGGTGAATACGGCTTATCCGTTTGCGGTGGGCTATGTGGTCATGGGCGGGGCGATTGATGCGCGGCTGATTATTGGTACGCTGTTTTTCCTCATCCCGTACAATTTGCTGATGTATGGTATCAATGATGTGTGCGACTATGAATCAGATATGCGAAATCCCCGCAAGGGCGGTGTCGAAGGCGCCGTGACGCCGCGGAAATATCATCGGTTGATCGTATGGTCGGCGGTGTTGTCGTGCCTGCCGTTTGTGTTGGCACTGGTGCTTCTAGGTAATTGGCAAAGTGCGTTGGTGTTAGCGGCGGTGTTGTTTTTTGTGGTGGCATATAGCGCGAAGGGGTTACGGTTTAAGGAAGTGCCACTGCTGGATTCGGTGACTTCGAGTCTGCATTTTGTCGGTCCGCTGCTGTATGCCTATTCGTTGGTTGGCACGACGCAAGCGGGATGGTTGGTGGCTGTCGCATTTTTTTGCTGGGGTATGGCTAGTCAGGCGTTTGGTGCGGTGCAAGATATTGTGCCAGACCGCGAAGCCAAGATTCGCTCCATCGCCACGGTGTTTGGTGCGCGGTCGACCGTCTGGTTAGCGATACTGTTGTACGCGGCGGCGGTCGGGTTGGTAGCGTGCCTGGGTGTGGCGGCATGGCCAGTGGCATCTGCAGGCGGCTTATATATCATCAATTTACTGCCGTTTGTACGAATTCGTGATGAACGCTCGGCGGAGGCACGGACGGGCTGGCGACGTTTCTTGTGGCTGAACTATGTCGCTGGGGCGGTGGTAACCGTGACGTTATTGATGAAGGTGTGGGGTGTGTGATGAAAATGCAAGATCGCCGTCCCGATGATCGTCCCCGCGAGAAACTAGTGCGTTACGGTACGGCGCGGCTGAGCGACTTGGAACTCTTGATGGCGATTATCGGCAGCGGTAATAAACAGGCAGATGTCGGTAAAATTGCGCGCGAAGTGCTGAAAATTTTGCGTCAAAAAGGCGGCGATGTCTCGTACGATGATCTACGCGGCGTGGTTGGTTTGGGTGAAGCGAAAATTCCGGTGATTGTGGCGAGTTTGGAACTGGCGCGGCGATACTTGCTGGATAGCGACCAGCCAATCATCGACAGCCCAGAAAAAGCCGTCGAGTTGCTGGCCGATATTCGCGATAAAAAACAGGAATATTTTGCCTGCCTGACGCTGGATGGTGCGAATCGTTTGATCGCCAAGCGGGTGGTGACTATCGGCACCCTGACTGCCAGTCTGGTACACCCGCGCGAAGTCTTCGCCGATGCCATCGCCGACCGCGCCGCCTCCATCATCGTGGCGCATAATCATCCGAGCGGGAGCTTGGAGGCGAGTCAGGCTGATAGAGATGTTACGAGTAGGTTGGCAGAAGCGGGAAAATTGCTTGGCATTACGCTTAATGATCATATTATTGTTACGAAAACTGGTTTTGTATCGATCTGCTAATGACAAATATAAACTTAAAAGGAGTTGTATGACAACAGAAAACTGGATATCAATTATAAGTATTATCTCTGGTGGATGTATTGGCTATCTTATTAAATACTCATTAGATAAGAGAACGCTATTTAGTTCTAGAAATGCTGAAATTAAAAGGGAAATATATAAAGATTATGTTAATACTATTTTGAAAACAGTAAATGAATTTCAACAACAAGATGGAGCGCCTAGCAAATCCCAGCAGGAAAGGTTAATTAAAGAGCTTCAGAATTTTCACAAAAAAGCTGTCCTTTACGCGTCTCCAAAGGTGCTTGATAAATTCTCGAATATGCTTCAGCATGCCTATCGTGAATATAAAGATGAGGAAAATGGTTTACGTACTATGGTTTTAATGACAGCCGTTTTTAAAGAAATGAGAAAAGACATAGGCCTGTCTAGTAGAGGATTAGGCAGCGGAGGTATTCGTTTGTTGAGACCTTTAATAAACGATTATGATAAAATCATTCGACAAAAGGAGTTTTTGCTTTACGCTAATACAAAATTGTATTTACTTAATAATAAAAAATAAACCACAACAAACCATCTATAGACCCCCCTTGTCTGGTATAATTAGCTATATACAGGAGGTATTCTTAGTGTGGACGGCTACAACGATAACATAAATCAACAACAAATTGACAAGCTGGCGCAGCTCTTTCCCGAGGTAGTCACCGAAGGCAAGATCGACTGGCAGAAGCTCCAAGCGACTCTGGGCGAAGCGGTTGATTTGGGCGAGCGCTACGGGATCGGCTGGAAGGGTAAGAGCGACGTCTTCGCTGTCATCCAGGAGAAGACTGTCCAGACACTCCATCCCGACCGGGCGAATTCCGTCGATTGGGATACGACGGGCAATATGTTTATCGAGGGCGACAACCTGGCGGCGCTAAAGATCTTGCACAAGGCGTATTATGGCAAGGTCAAGATGATCTATATCGACCCACCCTACAACACTGGCAATGATTTCATCTACAATGACAACTTCAAGCAGACACGCCGTAGCTATGAGGCAGAGGCAGGTATCACCGATGACGAGGGTAATGTCGTGCGTGACGATGGATTACGCACCAATACCGGCGGGCACAAGCACAGCAACTGGCTGAACATGATGTATCCACGCCTCTTTTTGGCGCGCAACCTGCTCCGCCAAGACGGCGTTATCTTCGTTTCTATCGACGACAACGAAGTCCACAACCTCCGCCTGATGATGAATGAGATATTTGGGGAGGAGAATTTTGTAGCGCAGATTATATGGGAGCGAGCATATGCGCCAGTTAATCTGAAACATCATTTTTCGGAGAGCCATGATTATATCGTTTGTTTCGCACGTAATATTGATTTGTTGGATAAACTGTCTTTAAAGCGCAATGAGGCGGCTGATGCACGATATAAAAATCCAGACAATGACCCACGAGGTATATGGCAGAGTGATAATTTCTCAGTTGGACCAGCAAATCAAAAGAATATTTATGAAATTATAACACCGAGCGGACGAAGGGTATTGCCTCCGAGTGGATATTCTTGGCGTTTCTCGGAAAAGAAAACACAAGAGTTAATAGCCGATAATCGTGTTTGGTTTGGAGCTAGTGGCAGTGGTGTTCCACGCTATAAGCGCTTTTTATCAGAGGTCAAAGACGGTGTAACGCCAATGACGGTTTGGAAATACACTGACGTTGGACATTCGCAAGATGCGACAAAAGAAGTGAAGGATTTGTTTGACGGTGTTGCGTATTTTGACTATCCAAAACCAGTTAAGCTGATTAAGCAGCTAGCGAGTTTGTGTACCAATGGCAACGATATTATTCTCGACTTCTTCTCTGGCTCTGGCACAACCGCTCATTCCGTTGCCGAGCTAAACGCTGAAGACGGCGGTAATCGTCGCTGGATTTGCGTGCAGTTGCCTGAGCTGACTGACGAGAAGTCGGAGGCTCATAAAGCTGGTTACCGCACTATCGCTGACATCGCTCGTGAGCGCATCCGTCGAGCGGGCGTCAAAATCCGTGCTGACCAGGCGGACAAGCTAGCGTCTCGCAATGTCCCGCTTGACCTTGGCTTTCGGGCGTATCGGGTGGGTGATAGTAATTTCAAGCAGTGGAACGAGCTGGTTTCCGACCCGGAGGAGATTCGCCAGCAGGCACTCACTAACCTTGACCCGCTGGAGGAGGGTACGACTGACGACGACCTGCTAACCGAACTCCTGCTCAAGCGCGGCATCTCGCCATTGGCGCAGATTGAGCAGCATGATGACTTTTGCTTCATCCCGTCCGAAAAGCTCGCCATTTGCCTAGCGCACTCCATGACGGAGGAATTATTTGCGACTATCCTCGCCACCAAACCATCATCCATCATCATCCTCGACCGAGCCTTTGGTGACGACGTGAATCTAAAAGTGAACCTACTCCTGCAAGCCGAACGCCAGAGCGTAGAAGTGGAGGTGGTGTGATGCAGAGGTTAAAAATTACTCAAGATTCTATTAAAAATGAATTAATTAGTTATAAAAGTCAGCCGTATAGTTCAATAAATGAATATATATGGAATGCATTTGATGCTCATGCGGAAACGGTTGAAATAAATTACAAAATACCAGCGACACTAGAGCATATTGACTCGGTCACTATTATTGACGATGGTGATGGATGGGACTTTCTTAACAACAATACAGACTATTTTATGGCATCAACAAAAAAAGATATTAGTAGAAGTACTTTAACATTGCCTCACGGAAAGCTAGGTCGTGGGAGATATTCTTTCATATGGCATGCAGCAGAACTACAGGCAAAAAGTAGAGGTAAGGAGTTAAGATTATTTCCTGATGCAAGATATCAAATCAATGATTGCGGCGATTCACCTAAGATGGGTGTTGAGGTAACATTAATCAATATAAAAGAATCGTTGGATAGTGCACTGAGAAACATAAACGAGCTTAAGCGCTCTATAGTAAGAGAATTTTGCTGGTTTTTGGAACAAAATCCAAAAAGATCTATTTTTATAAATAGCGAGAGAGTGTTTTACAAAGATTTTATAAAAGAAAAAAAAGAGTTCAGCAGCCTTGATTTTAGTAGTAATGTCCGAAGCACCCTGAGTGATATAAAGGTTAAGGTTATCGTATGGGAAGACAAACCACGCGAATACGCTAAGTTTTTTGTTATAAACTCTAAAGAAAATAAGGAAGTTCTAGCTGAACATACAGGTCTCAACAAAAAGAAGGATAATTTTTGGCATTCTGTTTATATATACTCTACAAAATTTACAGAAGAAATCAACACTTTAATCGATAGAGATGATCAGTCTATTCAGGCAGGGTTGTTTGCTGATGATGAGGTGGTTGCTGCCTATAGGATACTAAAGGAGGAGATTAAGAATAAACTCTATGAGATTAGAAAGCCCATACTAGACTCAAATGCAAATGCGTTAGTGGAGAATTTAAAAGCGGGAGGCTTGTTCCCCAATTTGTCAGAGTTTTATATAGATGAGAATGATTATAGTGATTTGTTGAAACAAGTTTATGTTACTGCTCCACATTTATTTACTGGTAAAGGTAAAGACGATCAGAGATTCATAACAGCGTCCATCGCCGGTCTTGTATCTTCTGGAAATAATAGTCTTGTGATGAAAGTCTTATCACAAATCGCAGAACTAACCGAGGAAGAATCAAGGAAACTTGACGATATTCTAAGTAGAACACACCTTTCTAATATTGTAAAAACGATAGCAGGGATTGATGATAGATTGCAAACGTTAAGTGATATGGAATCGCTGCTTTTTGATCACGAGAAAGAAACACTTGAAGTAAAACATTTGCAGAAAGTTTTAGATAAGAATCTTTGGCTGTTTGGCGAAAATTACACACTATTTGCCTCAACAGAAGGTGCTATGCATAGGACTCTAAAAAGATATGCAAGTGAAAAACTGGGCATAGACACTGAAGAAATAACCACTAAAAGTCGCAAGGAGGTCGATTTATTTCTATCGAGAAGTTCTGAGGTTTCTGAAGTGAGACACGAAAATCTAATCATTGAAATTAAGAGGCCTAGTATAGTGCTTGGCAAAAAAGAGTATGATCAGATTGATGATTACGCGAGAACGATAGCAAAAGAACCCTCCTTAAATGGCGAAAATATGCATTGGGAATATTATTTAATAGGTGATGACTATGATGACACTATAAAAAGTTATATTAGGAATGCATCAAATCATGGAGAGAAACATAAAGGTCTTACGATGTATGATTCAGAGTTAAGATTTAAAATTTATGTAAGAAAGTGGTCCGATATTATACGAGTTGAGAATGCTCACAGACTAAAATATTTGAAAGACAAGCTCCAGATCAAACTAAAAGATAATCATGAAGACACACCAGACAAATTAGTCGAAGGGTTGACGGCGTAGGGATTATGAATAATTTTCTTCTCTACAAAACTTCCGACAACAAGGTCTCCATCAACGTCCAAATTCAAGACGAAACGGTTTGGCTGACACAAGAGCAGATGGCGGAACTGTTTAGTAAGTCTAAGCCGACAATTAACGAGCACATCAAGAATATTTATACAGAAAAAGAGCTATCAGAAGAAGCAACGATGAGAAAATTCGGAAATTCCGAATTTTCTACAAAGCCGACGAATTATTACAACCTTGACGTTATCATTTCTGTTGGCTATCGGGTTAAGTCGTTGCGTGGCACGCAGTTCCGCCAGTGGGCGACCAAGCGGCTGCGTGAGTATATCATCAAAGGCTTTACGATAGATGATGAAAGGTTGAAACAGGGTGGTGGGCGTTACTTTAGAGAACTTCTCCAACGTATTCGAGATATCCGTAGCAGTGAACGTAATCTATACCAGCAGGTGACGGATATCTATGCGACGAGCATTGATTATAAAAATGATGCTAAGTTGACCAGGCAATTCTTCGCGACAGTGCAAAATAAAATGCATGTCGCGGCGCACGGCAAGACTGCGGCTGAGCTAGTTTATGAGCGGGCAGATGCCAAGAAACCTAATATGGGGCTGACAAATTTCAAAGGTGATTATATTACTTCGGACGATGTCGAAGTCGCCAAGAATTATCTGAGTGAGGAAGAGCTGAATGTTCTCAACCTGATTGTCTCGCAGTATCTTGATTTCGCTGAGCTGCAAGCAACCAGACAGAGGGCGATGAGAATGCAGCAATGGATAGATAAACTAGATGAATTTCTGAAGATTAGTGATTCATCGGTGCTGGTCGGGGCTGGCAAAATTAAGCACGAACAAGCGATGACCAAGGCGAAACGTGAGTTTAAGAAATACCGTGATGAGGAAATGTGCCAGCTGGAGAGTGATTTTGATAAGGCGACTAAAGAGTTAAGAAAAGGAAGTTGATCCATGAAGGATGTGGTAGAAGATAATTTAGAAGCTGCAATAGATATTTTTTCAAAGAGTATCTCTGGTGATAAACTAACAGACCAGCAACTAGACGTACTAACCAACATACCTGTTATTAAAAATATAACTGCAATAGCTCGGTTTTACGGATCTATACGCGAAGCTTCTACGGTGAAGAAAATTGTGAAGTTTATAGAAACATTGCAAAAAGGACATCTAGATAAGGAATGTTATGAAAGATTAAAGAAAAAATACGGTGATGAAAAAATACTAGAAGAGGTATTATTTCGCATTGATCGTATGAGGTCTGTGGCGCATGTTAAAATCCAAGCCCATCTATATAGAGCGCTTTTGGAAGAAAAGATCACTTGGGATAGGTTTATTCAAATATGTGATGCTGTTGAACAACTGAGTGTTGTAGACATAGACAAGGAAACTGGCCTAGGCGATCCTGGTTCAAGCTTTATCTCTTCCGGTCTTGCATACCTATATTACAATGACGATGTTCCACCTAGAATTGCTCGTAATGGCCATTTCTATAATGATTTTTGGAATTATGGCCTAGAACCTTATAAAGAGGAAACTAATGATGGATCAACTATCCGATAATATGAGTGTTGTTACTATTAAACAGATACACAAAGATGGAAGAGCTTTTTGTTAAAGAAAGTTTAGAATGTGAGGCAGGGTTATGAAGTTAAAATTCGAATCTAATCAACAATACCAACTCGATGCCATTCACTCGGTTGTTGATATATTTACTGGCCAGACAAAAGACGGTGACGGTGCAACTCGCCATATAGATCAGGACGGTCAGTTAAGCTTGGAGGCGACAATCGCCAAGGGAAATAGCTTGACGCTAGATTCGGCACAGATAATTAAAAACACGCATAAAATTCAAGAGAAAAATGGTATTGAGAAAAGTGAGACGAAAGAAGGTGGCTTTGGCATTCCGATGACTTTCACGCTAGAAATTAGTGAAAAATCTCTGAAGCACGGTATGAATTTCTCCATCGAGATGGAGACCGGCACGGGCAAAACTTATGTGTACTTGCGGACGATTCATGAGCTACACCAGCACTATGGTTGGAAGAAGTTTATCATCGTGGTGCCGAGCGTGGCGATCCGTGAGGGCGTGCTGAAGAATTTGGCGATCACCAGGGAGCACTTCGCCGATCTCTATAACAAGCCGGAGATGGATTACTGCGTCTGGGACAGTAAGAAGACTGGTCAGGCTCGTGAGTTTGCGACGAACGATACCTTGCAGATCATGGTGATTACCATTGATAGCTTCGCCAAGGCACAGAATGTGATGAATCGGCAGAGTGACTATGGTCGGCCGCTTGATTTCATCAAGGCTACTCACCCAGTAGTTATTCTCGACGAGCCGCAGAATATGGAGACTGACATACGACGGAATGCTATTGCTAGCCTCAATCCGTTGTGTACGTTGCGCTATAGTGCCACGCATAAGCGCCTATACAATTTGCTTTATCGGCTGACTCCGGTCGATGCCTATGATAAAGGCTTGGTTAAGAAGATTGAGGTACATAGTGTCCAGAGTGAGGATAATTATAATGGCGCATATGTCAATGTATTGTCGCTGGAGCGTCAGTCGAAGACCCGCTCATTCGCCAAGATAGAAGTGGATGCGAGTGACGAGTACGGCTTGCAACGCAAGATTATCAAGGCGTTTCCGGGTGACGATTTGGAGGCAAAGACGGGACGTTCGGTCTATGCCGGCTACTATGTCGAGTCGATCAATCATGGTGATAATTGCGTCGAGTTTAGTAATGGTAAAGTAATTTACGTTGGTCAGCGCGACGAAAGCCTGCACGATGACATCATCAAGCGACAGATTGAGCTGACGATTGACGATCACTTTGATAAACAGCGCCGACTGGAGAGTAGCGTCAAAGTGCTGAGCCTATTCTTTATTGATAAAGTCATGAACTATCGCGAATATACGGCAAATGGTGCCAGTAAGGGTAAATTTGCTAAGTGGTTTGAGGAAGCCTACAACAAGGTCTCGTCTAAGCCAAAATATGCTGGCGTGATGGATGGCTTGTCGGCGAGTGAGGTGCACGATGGCTACTTTGCGGCAGACAAGAGTGGTCAGTGGAAAGATTCTCGTGACACTAAGGGCGAGGGTGGTCGCACCAAGGACGATGATACGGCGTATACCTTAATCATAAAGGATAAAGAAAGACTACTGGATATAAATGAGCCGCTGCGGTTTATCTTTAGCCACTCGGCACTGCGTGAAGGCTGGGATAATCCTAACGTATTTCAGATTTGTACGCTTAATGAGACGTCGAGTCAAATGAAAAAGCGCCAAGAAATCGGGCGAGGGCTGCGCCTGCCGGTCAATATTGATGGGCAACGAGTATATGATGATAGTGTCAACATACTAACGGTAGTAGCTAACGA
Organism: uncultured Candidatus Saccharibacteria bacterium; assembly: GCA_963526325.1. GTDB lineage: Bacteria > Patescibacteriota > Saccharimonadia > Saccharimonadales > Saccharimonadaceae > Nanosynbacter. The sequence goes on along the minus strand of CAURNC010000001.1, from coordinate 168,056 downwards.
AAGTTATGCAGAGTTTAGTCGGAAACTCCAGACGGAGATTGAGGAAGAGACTGGTATCCACTTCGGTGGACGGATCAAGAATCGTGATGATCGGCGAGTCGTCAGGTTTCAGAAATCACGGGCGCTTGACCCAGCCTTTAAGGAACTATGGGATAAAATTAAACATAAGACGACCTACCGGGTGGCGATTGATACAGAGAAGTTAGTGGCAGAGGCGGCCAGTGAATTAGCACAGGTCACTATTAGTAAGCCCAATATCGCTGATGTTAAAAACCTGATTGATTCCATGGGTAATGATAGTGGCTTTATGGTGCGCGAGACCGGTTTCAACGCCTATGCAGCGCGCCAAACTGAAGTGAAGATACCGAATTTATTAGCGGATATTCAGCGTCAGACACAAATGACGCGTCGGGTGATATTTGAGGTGCTTGATCAAGCGGGGATGTTTGAGCAGGTGACTATTAATCCACAGCAGGTGATTGATGAAACAGCTCGGGCGATTAATCGGGTGAAACAGCGCTTGGCAGTTGATGGTATTAAATATCACATAACGGGTGAGTGTTATGACATGACATTGTTTGAGAATGGTGAGCTACAGGCGTACTTGTATGATGTGGCAACGAAGAGCGGGGCGATTGCGGTGACCGACCAGGCAAAAACCATCTACGATTACGTGGCGGTTGATTCAGAAGTTGAGCGTGAATTCATGCGGTCGCTGGAGGATAATTCTGACGTTAAGTTTTATATTAAACTACCAGGTTGGTTCAAAATTGATACACCGGTTGGTAAATATAATCCGGATTGGGCGGTGGCATTTGATGGCGATAGGCGGATTTACTTTGTGGCGGAGACGAAAGGCTCGGATGATATTAACGATAATCACTTGAGCGCCAATGAGCGAAGTAAAATTACTGCGGCCCGCCAGCATTTTGCAGAAATCGGTGTACCATATGTGGCACCGGTGAGAGTCTGGAAAGACGCAGTAACGAGGTTAAGAAATGGCAGATACTAATATACAGCTAACTCCTGAACAAAATCAGCAACTACAAGAAGCTCAAAAAAGGGCTGCTGATAGCACGAATATGCTCAATGAATCAAGTCAAGATATACGAGAAGGAAGAATAGATATATTCGATCAGATTGCAAAATACTCAGGCGGTACAGCTTCAGTGATGTTTACTTTCCTTGGTGTTCTTATTGGATTAAAGAATGGCCAGGCACATATTGATGGTAGTTTTATTTTTGCAATGATGCTATTTGTTGTCTGTATTGCCATATCGTTGTTTTTGCGTCAAGCTACGAGGCTCTATGGTTATTATCAAACTAATCAACCAAGACTGGATAGCCTACATGACATGCGTATAATTGAAAAGGATGTTCTGTATGATCATAGTTCTGAAGCTAATACAAGAAAAGATACCTCAAATGTCCATGCAGAATTAGAGAAAGAAACCAACAGGATAGACGCTGAAATAGCAAGAAACCAAAAGAAAGCTAGACTATGGAGTACAATTTTTAAATATGGCCCATGGCTGCTCTATATAGCATTTGCTGGTGCGTATGCATTTTTGTTTTGCTTTGTTGTTAGGATCTCTAACTATTTATAAGAATAGGAGTTAATACTGTTGAAAGTTAACGTCAAAAAGACGCTGGCAAAATATGGCTACCCGCCAGATCAACAGGTATTGGCAACTGACATGGTATTGGAGCAAGCTAAGCGTTATGGTAACGAGTGGAGCTATAAACGCGCGACGTATGACGCTGGTGGCGGAGCGAGTTTGTTGGATTGATACATTAATTATGATAGATCAGGGTACAATAGGTGTATGAGTAAGTCTAAAAATCCTATCACCATCGCTCGCGCCATTATCCGCATCGGTGATGCTGCTAGAAATGCTAATGATTATAGTTTGCTAGGCGCGCTGCATGAAATGGTGGAGCAATTGTCGCAGCATGGTGTTAAAGACACTGACGTCGATATGGATTTACTGCTGGAATATGTCGAAGCGGCAGATGGTTGCGACTATTGCCGAGCGGTTGACGGTAAGCCGAGTGTTGAGAAATTAACAATGAAAATTAATCAGCAGCTAGCGCGCCGCGGTCAGGCACGGGTGGAAGCGAGCAACCAGTCAGTGTTAAAATTTGAGCCGCTGGTTCATTTGGTGACGGCGGCATATGCTAAAAATGAGGACGGCGTGACGTCGGGCTTGTCGATTGCGCTAGTCGTCAATCAGGACGGGTCGGTGGATCTGCCGCGCGAGCATTTTTTGAACGCGGAATTGCTGGATTATTTTGATGAAAATCACCCAGTCAATTGGCGTTCGGTCGAGCGTAATTTGCCGTCAAGGTTGCACGGTTACCACTTGGTGGCAGGTTCGGTAGAAGTGCAGGAGATTTTACCGCGGGAGTTGGAGGCGATGTCATTTTGAGGGTAATAATTATTGAACTATGAAAATCTCCGTCCTTCTCAAACCTAATTCCCACCATCGTGAAGAAATCATCACGAATGACGACGGTTCGTTGACGATTTACACCAAGGCGCCAGCCATTGAGGGGCGAGCGAATCTAGCGGCGGCGAAACTACTAGCAAAGCATCTCGGCGTGGCACCCTCAAAGGTAAAATTACTGCGTGGCACTTCTTCGAAATACAAGATATTTGAGATTGATCAGGTGGACTAATGTAACCGCTGTACCGTCACAAATGAATACCCCTGCTGCTTCAGTGAGCTGAGGATACACGGCACGGCATTGACGGAAGTTTGGTGAATGTCATGCATCAAGATGACGGCTCCAGGACGAGCGCCAGCGACGGCGCGCGAACAGACGATCTGGCTATTGCGATCAGCCCAGTCGCGGGTGTCGACCGACCATAAGATTGACGACATGCCACGCGCCCGAAGTTGTTCTAAAACCACACCGTTGACTGCACCATACGGTGGTCGCAGAATGGTTGGCTTGACGCCAGTGGCTTGCCTGATAGCTTCGTTGGTGCGGTCGATTTCGCCAGCAATTTGGTTAACTGATAGTTTAGGTAGTTCAGGGTGTGACCATGAATGATTGCCCAGCTGGTGGCCGCGCGCCTGGATGCTGCGTACGACGCTAGCCTGCCCGGAAACTTTGCTACCAATCAAGAAGAACGTCGCTTTGGCACCGTACTGATCCAAGATGTCCAGTAGGTGTGCAGTGTATGGTCCCGGCCCGTCATCAAACGTCAAAGCGATCACTTTATTGCCAGTGGTTGGCGCGGGTGCTGGTACAGCGGGTGCTGGCTTTGGTTCTGGCTTTGACTCGGGTGGTTTAGGGAAATTCCCTAGTTTTTGAGCTGTCGGATTTTGTAGGTATTTGGCAACAGTTGCGGTTGGTACTTTGATGGTTAATTCGCCATAGGCTGACGGCAACAGGGAGGCTTGTCCAATTGGCCAGACCAAGGTATTGCCATCGTCAGCGATGGTAAAGTTTGCCAATGTTTCTTTGGTGATCATTTCCTCAAGATTTGCTTCTGGCTGCTGGCGTTGTTTGATGGTTTGTGCGATGTCTCGTTGGGCGGCTGTCACGATTGCCTTGGTGGCTTCCTCTGATTTCTCAGTCAAATTATCCAGGCTAATCACCTCGCCAGAATCTTTATCAAAGGTCCAAAATAGCGTCAGTGCCACTGGATGGGCGCCATGCATGTCTTGTTTGATATTGACGATGATCGACAGAGCTACTGTATTATTGTGAGTTACTTGATAACTGATGGTTTCGGTCATTGGTCGCTCAAAGGTGATGGTGCTCGACGAGGTGTAGCGGAAATCGCTGTCAGCACGGTCAATTGCTCGGGCGATGAGTTTGTTGATTTTGGAATTGCTGGTAATTGGGTATTCAATTGAGACCTTTTCGCGTTTGGTGTCGCGCGTCACAAACTTGGAGCGAATGCCAGCATAGCGCGAATCGGTGAAATAATATTTTTCATCTTCTAGAACAGTTGGACGTTGGGTTGGTGGCTGCTTGGAATGGAGGTAAAATAAAACACCCATTGCGCTAACGGCCAGCAAGAGTAATGTAGTAAATATAATACTGCTCAATCGAGGTCGGTTTGCAGGCGTTGCGTTGGTTCTTGACTTATGGCTGGTTCGAGCTGGTTGTTGTTTTGTTGACAGTTTTTGAGGTTTTGTTTGCGTTTTTTTGGTAGGCATTAGTTCACTCCGCCAGCTTTCAAGATCGCCTTTAAGCCAGTTTCACCACCAGCAAATCCACTGGCGACGTAGTCATTGATCACCATGTATGGCAGACCGTTCACACCAAGTGACAGAGCTTTTTGGGTGTTGTCATCGATCTCTTTTTGGTGTGGTTTTTTGATCATACAGTCAGTAAACTTCGCTTCGTCCATGCCGACAGCTTTAGCAGAAGCCAGGAAATAGTCTAACGGCAGTGGTGGAATTTTTTGTGGTACGGCAACATTTTTCACACCAATTCCTTTGTCAAAATAATCACGTTTAATGCGTGGCACGATATCGTGCGTGTATTGCCAGTATTTGTCTTGGTCGGCGGCGCAAAAAGCAGCGTGGGCCCCAGTTTCTGTGTTATCGGTGACTTCTTTGAGCAGTGTTACCACGCGGTGTTCATAGCGAACCTTGCCTGATTTGAGGTACTCATTTTTGAAGAAATCAGCGTTAGTGGCTGCTTCAACTTCGGCGCAGAATGAGCAAAAATAATCAGTATAATCAACAAACACATGCTTGGCTTCAGCGGAGCCTTGTGACATCTTTTCGTTCCACGGTTTGCCGTCACCGACATGGCGATTTGGTGGACGATTAACGATGCCGTAGATAAACAATGCGACAATTGCCGTAATCAAAATGCCTGAAATAACCCAAATGATTGCTATGCCTGCTGATTTTTGTCGATTCATAGTTCCTCCTGTTTTGCTAATTCTGTATATATAAAGGCGATTTGTCCAGACTTGTAGAGTGAAAAGAGGCTTAACAGTAGGGCTAACATCAAGACAATGGTGCTGGCGACGGTGGCGGCAGTGGCAGCGGCAGCGCCCGAGAAGAACACGGCAACGAGCGGCAGGATGAGTGATGTGCCGCAGGGGACGCAGCCCAGGCCGATGGCAGCAGCCACAGAGGCCAGGCTGCTGAGTCCGACTTGTCTGGTGACCGACTGTTCATTACGCTTATTTTTCTTGGCAGTGAAAATGACGACGGTAATTGACAGTCCTTGGAGGAGTGACACCACAAGGAGCAATGCGCCGTTTAGCGAGCTGAAGCCCTGTTTGAATATATCAATGAACATGGTTCCAAAAAGGGAGATTTTGTCTAATATCGGCAACCGCGACATCATCAGCGGGCCGTAAAAGTTGGCGTTGATAGCAAAAAAAATAATGAGTGCAACGAGCAAAGATAGGGTAAGTGCCAGCAGTGCGTACTGTGGTAGGCTGAGGATTTTACCAACTCCTACCATAGCTGACTTGATGGATGCTTGTTTTTGGCGAATGTGCTCCATACACCCATTATACGTCAAAATTGCATAATAGTATGCATTCTGGTGAGGTTAGGTGACAGAACATACTATACACTGAGTGTATAAAACTCTTGCAATAACTAAACACCGGGTGTATAGTAAGAGTATGAGCGTTCAATATACCCTGTTAGGTTTTTTAGCGGAAGAGTCAAATTATGGCTATGAATTGAAGAAAAAATACGACGGTTATTTTGGTAAGGACAAGCCAATTTTAACTGGTCAGATATATTCAACTCTGGCGCGGCTCAAACGCGACAATAAAGTCAAAGAAATTACTGATACCAGCGAATCGGGCGGGCCGGATCGGGTCCGGTATGAAATTACCGATGAGGGCAAGCAAGATTTGCAGGCATGGCTGGAATCACCAGAGGCGCCGTCACCGCAACTGCAAGCGACGATGTATATCAAGGCGGTATTGGCGATTTTGAAAGACGGCGACGCTTCACCGTATTTAGACAACCAACGGCAGGCGCACATCCAACGAATGCGCGAGCTGACAGCACAGCGTCGCGATAGCAATCTGTCGGACATGTTGCTAATTGACCACGCACTGTATCATTTGGAGGCGGATTTGCGCTGGATTGAATTAACAATTTCGCGGTTAACGCGGCTAAAGGAGGAAATTTTGCATGAGCAAACTAATAATTAGCGCTAAAAAAATTACAAAGTCGTTCGGGCAAACACAGGCGCTGCGCGGTGTTAGCTTGGATGTCGAGGCGGGCGAGGTGCTGGCGATCATGGGCCCGTCTGGGTCTGGTAAATCAACACTGCTACATAGCTTGGCGGCGATTACCAAGGTCGATAGTGGCGAGATTGAGTTCGACGGTCAGCGGATTGACACAATGAACGATGATAAGCGCAGCATACTACGGCGCACCAGTTTTGGCTTTGTCTTTCAGTTTGGACAGTTGGTGCCGGAGCTGACGGCGCTGGACAATGTAGCGTTGCCATTACTACTGAACGGCGTCAAGCGTAAAGAGGCCTATCAACAGGCAAAAACATGGCTGAACAATGTTGAGTTGGGGGATAAAGCCGACAGTATGCTCGGCGAGTTGTCGGGTGGACAAATGCAGCGCGTGGCGATTGCCCGAGCCATGGTGATTGAGCCAAAAGTGTTGTTCGCTGACGAGCCGACTGGTTCACTAGATAGTCTGAACTCAGAAAAGGTTATGGAATTGTTCATCAAAACCGCCAAAGAGCACGGCACGACAGTCATCATGGTGACGCATGAGCCGACGATTGCCGCCTACGCTGACCGGGAAATCATCGTCCGTGACGGGCAGATTTCTGGCGCTGAGGCAGCGGTAAACCCGGCACAGACGAGGGCTGATAAAGCTAAGGCGAGGATTGTCTGATGAGCGTTAGTTGGATGTTACTACAAAAGTCTGGCCGCCAGTCGTTCGCGCGTCTGGGCTTGACGACGGCGGCGGTGGCGCTGGGGATCGTACTAGTGTGCTGCTTTACGGCTGGTATCAATGGGCTTATGAGACGCGCTGGGGGATCAGCCATCAGCCTGGCGGCACACCAAGCCAGTCGCAAGGAGGCCTCACAGCAACCAATTGATGGTGTTGAGCCGCTGAAAATTAGTAACGTAGCGCGACTTGGTAATGCCGCAAAATGGCGTGGCCAGTTTATTCAGACTTATTCAATGTATGGTACGGCTAAATCGCCGCAGTTTGCTAAGCTAAAAACGCCAGGTCCGGGCGAATATTACTTATCAAAAGCGTTGGCTGATGCGGTCGCTAAATACCCAGAGGATAATATCTTGGCGCGTTTTGGCAACAATACTAAATATCTTGGCGTGCTCCCTAGCGAATATGTTAGCGGTCCAGATGCTCTCATGATGGTACGTGGCGCCAGTGCTGATGAAGTGGTGGCAAGTGATGATGTGGCGAAATCTCAGGGACAAGCTTCCTACTTTGCTAATGTCTACCGAACGGATGCGAATGGGCTAACGTCGAATGTCGGACTAGATCCTATATCTATCACTATACTTGGCGTCGGCGGAACCATCTTACTGTTTCCGATTGTCATTTTTGTGTCAGTGGCGACACAGCTGGGTGCGGCACAACGTGAAAAACGCTATGCTGCCTTACGACTGATCGGTGCGACCAAGCGGCAAGTGACACGGATATTACTCTTGGAGTCGTTGCTAGCATCAGTGGTCGGCGTGGTGATTGGCCTGGGCGCGTTTGGGCTATTACAAGCGCCGCTGCAGGAGTTCAAAATGGACGGCATGCGGTTTAATCCTGGCGATTTAGCGTTAACTGCCACGCAATGCGCGCTGATTATTGGCTTGACGTTGGGGCTGACGATATTTGTTAACTGGCGACGGATGCGTCGAGCGCAAATTTCGCCACTGGGTGTGTCACGTTCGGTTGAAAAGGTAAAGAAACTACGCGGGTGGCGGCCGCTGGTACCAGCAACTGGTATCGCCATCTTTGTTTGGTTGTCGTCAAAGCCGGGTCTGGATTGGTTGACAGCAAATAGAGAATCAGCTATGCCAATGCTACTGCTGATGGCGGCCTTGCTGTTAGTGATGTTTGGACTTGTCCTGGCCGGTGGTTGGTTGACGAATAAGTTATCATTACTAGCGGCACGCTGGGCGAATAGTGCCTCAATGTTGATTGCTGGTAAGCGTACGGCAGTGCACTCGCGAACGGTGTTCCGTGGTGTGAGCGGTGTCGTGTTGGCGTTGTTTGCAGGTAGTTTTTACTTGACAGCAACCAGTGGTATTGAGAACTTAAATGTTCAGGCTATCAAAGACAACGGTTACTCACAGTTGAAGCATGGTACCGCAGCTGTCATTGGCCGTTCACTGCCGAGCGATATGGCGAAACAGTTGAAACAGCAGTCGTACATCACGTCGGTGGCGACGATCTATCCGCGTGAGGATGGCAGTGCAATTCGCTGCCAAGATCTGGCAATATACACTGAGCACACCTGTCCAAGTAATGCTCGGTCCGACCAATTTGCGCTGTTGAATTTTGACGCGCCAGTGGTCAAAAATGTGTCGTTGATGACCGACAATATTGACACTAGCGGCGCCAAAGAATATTTAGTGACGGTCAAATCAGACAATGATCTTGAGAAGTTACGTAGCATGGTTGTGATGCGCGCTAATCAGTACGATCTGACATACGTAGTGGGTGGCACTGATTCCAAAAAACCGCATATCAATCCAACGATTCGCGAATTTGCCAACTTAGCCTATGTTGGTATTGGCGTGACGTTATTTGTGGCAGTGGCGAGCCTGATCGTTTCGACGATTGGCGGGCTGATGGAACGTTGCCGTTCGCTATATACTTTGCGTCTCAGTGGTATGCGCCTCGTCCAGCTGAAGCGTTTGGTGATGGTTGAATCGGTGGCACCGCTGCTGATCACCTCGATCCTGTCGTGTGGTATCGGTGTTTGGACGGGGGCAGTATTCACGAAGATGTTCTCGACGACACTGAAGCCAGTATTAACACCGACGTATTTTGCCATCGTTGGTCTTGGGTTACTGGCGGCTATCATCGGTATTTACTTGATCCTGCCGATGGTCGACAAGCTGACGCGGGCGGAGGCTAATCAAACCGAGTAATATCCCTCGGTTTGATGACAATCTATCAAAAAGCGTTCCGGTTGATGGCTGGAGCGCTTTTTCTTGCTATGAGCGCAACTTTGAATGGCTCAAACCACACGGAAGTAGGTATCTGTGATTGATAGAAATGAAGGGACTATTAGTGGAAGGTCACCCGGCCATCAGCGACGCTGACGGTCACCGTCATGCCATCATGAATCCGCCCGTCAATTAACTCCAATGCTAATGGGTCAAGCACCCGCTTTTGTACCAAGCGCTTCAGTGGTCGGGCGCCAAAGGCTGGGTCATAACCGTCGCGCGCTAGCATGTCGCGGACGCTGTTGTCAAATTCGAGTGTGATGTCGCGGCTGTCTTTGACCTGGCGGGCGACTTTGGTCAACTGGACATCGACAATCGCTCGCATGGCCTCTGGTCGAATGCGGTCAAAAATGACGATATCATCAATGCGGTTGAGAAATTCCGGACGGAAATGTTGGCGTAGAACGTCAAGCATCTGATTATCCAGTGCCGACAAATCATCGCCAGAAAAATCCATGATTGCCTGTGAGCCAACATTGCTGGTCATGATGATAACCGTGTTGGAGAAATCAACCGTTCGGCCCTGGCCATCGGTCAGGCGGCCATCGTCCAGCACCTGGAGTAGCACGTTAAAGACGTCGGCATGAGCCTTCTCGATTTCGTCAAATAGTACCACGCTGTAGGGGCGGCGGCGGACCGCTTCGGTGAGTTGGCCGCCTTGGTCGTAACCGACGTAGCCTGGCGGCGAACCAATCAGCCGGGCTACGGCGTGGCGCTCCATATATTCGCTCATATCGATGCGGACCATGGCGTGCTCATCGTCGAATAATTCGCGGCACAGGCTACGGGCCACCTCTGTTTTGCCGACGCCAGTCGGGCCGAGAAAGAGGAAGGAGCCGATTGGCCGGTTGGTATCACTGAGGCCAGCGCGCGAGCGGCGAATGGCGCTGGCCACGGCGGCGATGGCTTTGTCTTGACCAATCACTTGGGTGCTGATATGCTCCTCTAATTTGGCTAGTTTGCTGGATTCAGTCTCAATCAGCCGCTCCACCGGGATGCCCGTCCAGCGCGCCACCACGCTAGCGATGTCATCAGGGGTGACTTCTTCGCGCAGCAAGCGGTCAGCCGGCGGAATGGCGGCCAGTTCCTGGCGAGCGGCAGCCAGCTTTTTCTCCAGTTCTGGCAAGTCGCCGTATTTGATGCGGCTGGCGGTGGCGAGATCGGCGTCGCGTTCGGCGATTTCCAGTTGCGAGCGCAGGCTATCCATTTTTTCAGTAGCGGTATTGACGGTCTGGAGAATGTCTTTTTCGTGCTGCCATTTGCTGTCAATCACCTCGGCCTGAGCCCGAAGGTCGGTGATTTGCTGTTTGATTTCCTCTGTGCGGGCTTTGGCGTGGTCGGATTTGTCTTTTTTCAGTGCGGCTTCCTCAATCTCCAGCTGTAAGCGGCGGTTATTGAGCCGATCCAGACTAATTGGCACACTCTCCAGCTGCATCTTCAGGGCGCTGGTGGCTTCATCCAGGAGGTCGACCGCTTTGTCAGGCAAAAAGCGGTCAGGCAGATAGCGAGTCGACAGTCGCGCTGCCGCCACGATGGCATCGTCAGAGATTTTAACGCCGTGATGCACCTCATATTTTTCTTTCAGACCGCGCAAAATCGCCACGGTATCATCAAAACTCGGCTCACCAATATAGACTGGCTGAAAGCGCCGCTCTAGAGCCGCATCTTTTTCGACATGCTGGCGATACTCGGCTAATGTCGTCGCACCGATCATGTGTAGTTTGCCGCGCGCCAGGGCAGGTTTGAGCATATTGCCGGCGTCCATACTGCCTTCGGTTTTGCCGGCACCGACCATGGTGTGAATTTCATCAACGAACAAAATAATTTCGCCAGCAGCCTCTTCGACTTCTTTCAAAATTGCTTTCAGGCGCTCTTCGAATTGGCCGCGGAAGCTCGCGCCGGCCAGTAAGCTCGAAATCTCCAAGGAGATCAGCCGCTTGTCTTTTAGCGACGCTGGCACGTCGCCCTTGATGATGCGCTGCGCCAAAGCCTCGACAATGGCGGTTTTACCGACGCCCGGCTCACCGATCAGCACCGGGTTATTTTTGGTGCGTCGGCTGAGGATCTGCATGGTGCGGCGAATTTCCTCATCGCGGCCGATTACTGGGTCGAGTTTGCCCTCACGCGCCAGTGCCGTGATGTCCGTCCCAAACTGCTCGAGGGGCTTGGTGGTTTCTTCTTGGTTTATGGTTGGTGGCATATGTCCTCCTTTTTCTGTGGGCTGAGCCCCGTATTGTTACGTTGCGGCAAGAGGCAGTGTGAGGTGATGTGCTTATGAGCTGCTTAAAATTTTTCGTTCATAATAGCTCGATCGTTTGCTGAGTTCAGCGTTGAGTTGGTCAATACCGCCAAATTGTTCAACCAGTGTCTGGCGATTTGAGAATAAATTGGTGCCCAGCCCCATGCGGTCGCCATCTACTGTCACACCCAGTGCTGCCAAGGTCGATGGGTACATGTCAAAGGTGGCAAATTGGCGGTTGGTGGCGCGAGTTGGCTGAACGGCAGGGTTGATGAAGGCGTTGTAGACGGTTCGTTGGTAGGGAGCGCCGGCGATTTTCTCTTCGTAATATGGCGTCTGCATGCCGAGGTGATCACCACTGATGATGATAGTAGTGTTGGCGTAAAACGGTTGCTGTTTAGCCCACTCGACGAAGGCGGCAATTTGTTTGGAGGCGCAGGCATGGACGTTGTCATATTTTGCTTCAAATTGTTGTTTACAGGTGTCACTGTCCAGCCAGCCGTCGGTGAAGTGCGTGTCAACGGTCAGCATTTGCAAGTTAAATGGCTTGTCTAATTTACTGAGACGAGTTGCTTCATCGCGGGCAAATTGGAAAAGCTTTTTGTCTTCGTAGCCCCACCATACTTTGTAGTCCTGAGGAATCAAACCGTGCTGCTGAGCGTAGGTGAAGTCGATGATGTGGTAATCGCCATGTTGCTCCAGTAGCTTATCGCGCCCACCAAAGGTTTTGTCTGAGCCCATGATAAATGATTGATTATAATCAGCTTTTTGGAGCACTTGCCCCAAAGTGTAAGCACCGGGCAAGAATTTATTGAAATCACCCATGCCGTTGCGGTCGCGGCCGCCAAACACGCCGCCGTCTTTGAGTGGCACGCCAGCGGACTGAGCGGTCATGCCGGCGACTGTCCAGGTGGTACCATGGGCAGGTAGGGCGCCACCAAGGCCGGAGGATTGGTGTGAAAATGAAGTGTTGGTCAGCGCCAATTTCTCCAGCTCTGGAATAACTGATTTGTCGCTCATGCCGCCGTTGGCTTTGGAAGCGGGCGTATTTTCTAGCGATTCAACATAGATATAAATCAAATTACGTTTGGTGCTTGGAAATGTCAATTTGACGCCGCGCGGATCAACATAGTGCTTGTCGTAGATTTTTGAGGATTGAGTAAGAGCGCTGACATAGGCGGGGATACTGAAGCTTTGCGCCAGGAGTGTCAGACTAACAACAAAGATACCGCTTGCGTAATAGGTCTGGTGGCGCAGTCGAAATGGCATTGTCTTCCAGCGTAGTTTGAGGAGTATAGGGAGTAGTAAGATGACAAATAATCCAATAGCATATGGCACATTGCTCCAAACTGCTGAAACTAGGCTACTGGATTGTCCGCCCGCTAGACCGTTGTTAAAATAGAACAAAATTTCATCAATTTTGGCGTCGCGAAATTGCACGGTTTTGTACTGACTGGCGACGATGAATATTGCGCTGAGAGCCAGCATCAGGACGATGCTGATGCGGACAAAAGTGCGAAAACTGCAGACACGGCTGAGAATCTTTTTCTTCATAGTATCTAATTATACCACTATACGCAGTAGGTGTTGATGCGCTTAGGGCTTATCATTTTGGCACAAAGCGCGTATACTGATAAGCATGAACGGAACGAAAACGCGACGTCAAGGCTTTGGAATTAGTTGGTGGATCGGTCTTGGACTGTTTGTGGCGTTGATTGGCTTCATGGCGTTTGATATTTTGCAGCGTGAAGGTGGGTTTGGTAAGAGTGATGACGTGTTGGTGATGGGTACCAATGCTGGCTTTAAACCGTTTGAGTACAAGCAGGGCAATGAAATTGTTGGCTTTGATGTTGATCTAGCCAAAGAAATTGCCCGTAGTATGAATAAAGAGTTGAGGATTGAAGACATGTCGTTTGACGGATTGCTACCAGCGTTGGAATCAGGACAAATTGACATGGCGGTAGCAGGTATGTCGGTGACGCCGGAGCGTGCCAAAAACGCGCTGTTTTCCGAGCCGTATTATTCTGCATCGCAGCGGATCATTGTCAAAAAAGGTAACCCAATTCGTAATAGGTATCAGCTGACGGGCAAGAAAATTGGTGTGCAGTTAGGTACGACGGGTGATACGCTGGCCGGGAAAATTGCTGGCGCTAAGGTGTCGCAATTCCCGACCGCACCAAGCGTGTTGACCGAGCTCAATGCTGGTGGCGTCGAGGCGGTCATTTTGGATGATGCGCCGGCTGCTCAGTACACGGCGGGTTTTCCAGACCTAGAGATTTTACCAGGTGAGTTATCGAGCGAGCATTATGCGATTGCCATCAAAAACAATAACCATGACTTGCTGGAAAAAATTAACCGAGTGTTGGCGGAGATGAAAAAAGACGGTCGATATGACAATCTCATCCGCAAGCATTTTGGCGCCGCAGCGCTTGAGTCGATGAAAAAAAAGGAGCTTGAATCGTGAATTTTCTGGAGGTGATTTTCGGCGACGGTCGGTGGTTGTATTTGTGGCACGGTCTAGAGGTAACGTTGGTTTTGACCGTTTTGTCGCTGCTTCTCGGTACGGCCATTGGTATCATTATCGCCCTGTTGCGAACCTCGGACGTACGACCGTTTAAGTCACTTTGTCATTACTCGTGGGCCAAGAGGTTGAGTTGCTGGAATCCGCTAGCGTGGCTTGGCAAAGTGTATGTCGATATCATTCGAGGTACGCCGCTGCTGGTGCAGCTATTAATTATGTACTACGTGGTCTTTGGCTCATATCAATTCATGCCGAAGATTTTTGTGGCGGCCATCGCCTTTGGTATCAACAGTGGCGCCTACATTGGCGAGATTATCCGCGGCGGTATCGAAAGCGTTGACAAGGGGCAAATGGAAGCAGCTCGTTCGCTGGGTTTTAGTCGCTGGCAGGCCATGCGTTTGGTGATTTTGCCACAAGCACTCAAAAATTCGTTGCCGGCGCTGATCAGCGAATTCATCGCCCTCCTAAAAGAAACCTCAGTCGTCGGTTGGATTGGGCTGAATGACATCATGCGTGGCGCTGACAATATTCGGTTTCAAACGGCCACGGCATTTCAGTCATTATTTGCTGCAGCGGTGATGTACTTGGCGTTGACCGCGATATTTACCCGCGTGATGACGCGAGTGGAGAGGAGGCTAAAAGATGGCAGTGAATAAGGTGAAGGAAGTGGCACAACCAACCGCTGAGCGCCCAGCAATTATCACGGTGGCTAATCTCAAAAAACAGTTTGGTAGCAACCGCGTGCTCAGGGATATCGACGTTGAGATTCACGAAGGTGAAGTGGTGGTGGTCGTTGGCTCGAGTGGTTCAGGAAAATCAACCTTTTTGCGCTGCTTGAATCTGCTGGAGGCGCCGACCGGCGGACGCATTGTTATCGATGGAGTGGAAACAACAGCGCCGAAAGTCGACCTGAACGCTTTGCGCCAAAAAGTTGGTATGGTGTTTCAATCGTTCAATTTGTTCCCGAACTTGAGCGTGCTGGATAATATCAAACTAGCGCCGCGGAAACTACGCAAATTGTCTGACCGGGCGGCGACGCGCTTGGCAAAGAAATTGCTCGCAGACGTGGGGCTGGCGGACAAGGCTAGCGCCTTTCCCTCGCAGCTCTCGGGCGGGCAAAAGCAGCGCGTGGCTATCGCTAGAGCCCTCGCTATGGAGCCAGACATCATGTTGTTTGATGAACCAACTTCGGCGCTTGATCCTGAGATGATTGGCGAAGTGTTGGACGTAATCCGTGAGGTTGCCGCCAAAGGCATGACCATGGTCATCGTCACGCATGAAATGAAGTTTGCGCGCGAAGTGGCTACGCGGATGATTTTCCTGGACAAGGGCGAGATCATCGAAAACGGTCCACCGGAGCAGGTGATGGATCATCCGGTGACTGAGCGAGCACGAAAGTTTTTCGGTGTCAAAGGGAAATAACAGGAGGTCCAGATGAAACACGGCACAGTCATTAAAAACCATAACACATGGCTGTGTTTGACCATCGGTTTTGTTGGTATTATTGTCGCCGTCATATGCGGCTGGTATATCTGGTCGCGCTCACAGACACCTCCGTCACCACAACCATCAGACGCCGCCCGTTTCAAGGCTGCTTACTCCCGCGTGGCCGATGATAATCGCTTCGTCTTTGCTTCGGCCGGCGAGGTTTTGGAGAAATTTGAATCAGGCAGCGGTTTGATTTTCCTTGGCTTTCAGCAATGTCCGTGGTGTCAGCAGTTAGCACCACTGGTTGATGAAGCCGCCAAAGCCGAAGGGCTGGACAAGATCTACTATCTCGACATTCGCCATGCCCGCGAAACCAATGACGATACCTATAAAAAATTGGTCGAGAAACTAAAACCACATCTTCGTACTGATGAGAATGGACAGCCCCGAGTGTATGTTCCTGATGTGACGGCGCTGAAAGACGGTCACATCGTCGGTCATTTCCTGCAGGAAACCACGGTCGATGGCGAGAAGGCCACGGCTGATACCTATTGGACAGAAGAACGTCGTGCTCGAGCGGTCGAGCAGCTGAGACAGATGATTCGGGCCATGCGCTAACATAAACATTATGGTATAGTGACAACATGAAACAAACGAATCAGTTATCACAAATACGTCAATTTTTATTATATATATCCATCAGCCTTTTCTCAGTCTGTGCTCTCATGGGAATCATGGCTACTTTGTCTGGGCCAGTGGACTGGCGCATCTTGACAACTACCTTGTTTACCGCAGTTGCCTCACTGTTTGCTATGGGAGGAGTTGCCCGCCTGGAGGATGAGCAGCGTTTGATCAAAACACTGTCGGTCGTATCGTTAATTGTCAATGCTTTGTGGTTGTTGGGCGCGTTGATATTGGTGTGGGAATTATTACCTTCTTTAGGTATTTGTAATACGAGCGCCAGTTACAAGTTTGCTGAAGGGTATGATTATATGCTTTGCGGTCGGCTCAAAGAAACATTGCTCAAGCTGACAATTACCGCGTTTATCATCACATCGCTGACTGCATTGACTGCCAAGTTTCTTTCCTTCAAACGTAACGATTCAATCATTTCAGGACTGGTGACGCTGACCATTAGTAGCGCGAGTTTGTTAAGTTTAGTGGGTCTGAGCATTTTGTGGCAAAAACATGGCGGTGATGTTTTAACCGCTAACTGGCAATTATTGACTATCTTTGGTATCTTAACGGTGTTTGGGTTGGTGGTGACGCCTGTGTTGATGCGGGCGCAGGCTTATAAACAAAAGGCACGGGCGGTGTCTGACGAGGAGCGTCAACGACTGCGCCAAGAGATCGAGCAGGAGGTGCGTGCGGAACTTGCTACTAAAGAACAGGTGAATGAGCCTGAGGATGATAAGGACAGAACAGAGTAGTTATAGCTCGCTCATAATTTGAGTTTCAGTTGATTTGTTAATCAGCCAGTCCAGATCAACCTCTGTCAGGTAGCTTGGCAAAATCCGCGTGGTTTTTGGATCAACAAAGCCACATCTCGCCACTTCTTTGACGCCGTGCGATGTTTGTTTCAGGTCGATGTGCTGGTAATCTTGCCAGTTGGTGATGAGAAAGAAAAATTCCAATTGCTCATTTGGGCCGTGTGCTGATTGTTCGCCTGATTCGGCGAATTGTTGTATGAATAACAACTTGCCGATCTCTGGCTTAACGCCCGTTTCTTCAATCATTTCTCGGCGTAAACCGTCCAGCAAGCTTTCGCCCATTTCCAAGCCGCCGCCCGGCGTACACCAAAAATTACGCCCTTTGCCATTGTTGGCGGTCAATTGTTGGCAAAAAAGCTCGCCCTGATCGTTGATAATAATTCCGCGTACATTAACTCGTCGCCGCATATAACCTCCTTTAATTTGCTAGCTGCCAGAGGTTCTAATTGATTGAACGTACGCTTCAAATAATTTCCTGGTCGGGGTGATCCGATTTGAACGGACGACCTCACCGTCCCGAACGGTGCGCGCTACCAAGCTGCGCCACACCCCGACGCTAAAAACAGTATACGTCCAGCGGATACTTTTGTCCAATGAGGCTCTGTGACGATTGGCTTGTATTATGGTAAAATAGAGACTGGATTTGAGGTACTAAAAGAACAATTATGAAGCATATCTTACGAATTTTTAGCGGCTACTGGCTGATGTTTATCATCTTGGTCGGCTTTACCTACGCCATGGTCATGGCAAATTTGTGGCTACCTGACAAGATGTCGGAAATCGTCAATAACGGCATCATCAAACAAGATATGCCGGCAATTTGGCATAACGGACTAGCGATGATTGTGGTGACGGCAGCGGGCGGACTGTGTTCGATCGTCATCGGGTTTTTGGCGGCTCGGATTGCCACTGGTATGGCGCAAAAACTGCGGACAGAACTGTTTGAGCGAGTCGAGAGTTTTGCGCTGGCGGATTTCAATAAATTTTCGACCGCCTCGCTGATCACCCGCTCGACCAACGACATTCAGCAAATTCAGATGACGTCAATTCTACTATTGCGCATGGCTCTACTGGCACCAATCATGGCGGTCGGCGGTTTGCAAAAAGCCATCCACAATGCGCCAGATTTGAGCTGGATTATTGCGCTGGCGGTGTCGGTGCTGCTGGTCATCATTGCCGTGCTGTTCGTGATTGCCGTGCCTCGGTTCAAGAAATTGCAAACGCTGGTGGATAAGTTGAATTTGGTGACGCGCGAAAACCTAGTCGGCTTAAAAGTTATCCGCGCCTTTCACAACGAAAAAATTGAGCAGAAAAAGTTCCAGCAAGCCAACACCGAGCTGAATAAGATGAACTTATTTGTCAATCGGCTGATGATGCTGCTTGACCCGATCATGACGCTGGTGATGAACTTTTCCAGCGTGGCGATCGTCTGGTTCGGCGCGCATTTGATTAGTAGCGGTAACCTGCAAATTGGTAATATGATGGCGTTTTTGGAGTATGCGATGCAGGTGATTATTTCGTTCTTGCTGCTGTCGATGGTTTTTATCATGGTGCCGCGGGCTGCCGTGTCGGTGAAGCGAGTGGGCGAGGTGTTGGACACGCTGCCGTCAATTGTTGATCCGCAGTCGCCGCAGCAATTGCCGCGTCATGCTATGGGCAAAATCGAATTCAAAGACGTCACGTTTACCTATCCTGACGCCGATCTACCAGTGCTGTCTAACCTCAATTTCACGGCCGAGCCGGGGCAAACCACGGCGTTCATCGGCAGTACGGGTTCGGGCAAATCGACGCTGATCAATTTGATTCCGCGTTTTTATGATGTATCGGCGGGGCAGATTTTACTGGACGGCGTGGATATCAGAAATCTGAAGCTGGAGGATTTGTACGATCAAATCGGCTACGTACCACAAAAGGGCGTGTTGTTTAGCGGGACGATCGCCAGTAACATCAAGTACGGTAACGCCAAAGCCAGCCAAAAATTGGTAGAAAAATCCGCTAAAATCGCTCAAGCCGCTGAATTTATCAGCGAGCTAAAAAACGGTTACAAAAATGACATTGCTCAAGGCGGTAGCAATGTTTCCGGCGGCCAGCGGCAGCGTTTGTCGATTGCCAGAGCGATTGCTGTTGAGCCGAATGTCTACATTTTTGACGATTCATTCTCGGCGCTGGATTTCAAAACTGACGCCAAATTGCGTTTGGCGCTCGCCAAAGAAACCAAGCACAAAACTGTGCTCATCGTCGGTCAGCGCATCAATACCATCATGAACGCTGACAAAATCATTGTGCTGGATGAGGGCAAGATTGTCGGTCAAGGCACGCACCAGGAATTGATGAAAAATTGCGAAGTCTATCAAGAAATTGCTGCCTCCCAGCTTTCGGAAGATGACCTGCAAAAAATGTCGGCGACGACCGCGAAAGGAGCAGTGTAATGGCTCAGCAAAGCATGAAAAAACGCCAGCCAGTGAAGATGGGCGGTCCAATGGGCGGCGGCATGGGCGCGGGCGAAAAAGCCAAAGACTTCAAAGGCACGGTCAAGAAGTTAGCCAAATATTTGGCAGAGTTTCGCTGGCAAATGCTTATGGTGGCGATTTTCGCGGTCGGCAGTACGACTTTCGCGATTGTCAGCCCGAAGATTTTGGGCGGCGCCACCAACCAAATCGTCGAAGATTATGTCAGCATGAAGGCGTACGAAACCATCACCAGTAAACTACCAAATGGTGCTTCGCTGCCAGCTGGCACGACCGGTGCTGATGTCCTGAAGCGGCTCCCGAACAAGTCGGAAATTGAAAGTCAAATTCCGTCCAACCAGCTTGATACCATCAAAAAGCTAGATCTTAGCCAGCGCCCAGAATTTCACTTTGAGGCAATTTGGCGAGTGGTGATTTTATTGATCGGACTGTACGTATTCAGCGCCATTTTCCGCTACATTCAAACTTGGCTGATGACCCAAGTGACGCAAACGGTCACCTTCAGAATGCGCCAGCAATTGTCCGAGAAAATCAACCGCCTGCCGCTGAGTTATTTTGACAAGCAAACCTACGGCGAAGTCCTCAGCCGCGTTACTAATGACGTCGATACCATCAGCCAAACGCTCAATCAAAGCCTGTCGCAGGTCGTGTCTTCGACAGTGATGGTGTTGGGGATTTTGGTGATGATGTTTTCCATCAGCTGGCAGATGTCGCTGGTGGCGCTATTGGTGTTGCCGGTGGCTGGCGGCGCAGTGACGCTGATTGCCAAAAGCTCGCAAAAGCAATTCCTCCGCCAGCAGATGCAGCTGGGTGAATTGAACGGCCATATCGAAGAAATGTATGGCGGCCATCAAGTGATGCGGGTGTTCAACGGCCAGAAAAAGTCGCTGGCTAAGTTTTCGCGGGTGAACAATCAGTTGCAGGAAAGCGCCTGGAAAGCTCAGTTCTTGTCGGGGCTGATTTATCCGATTATGAATTTCATCGGCAATATCGGTTACGTCGTGATGGCGATTTTGGGCGGTTGGCTGGCGATTAACGGCCGGCTGAAAATTGGTGACATTCAGGCGTTCATCCAATACATCGACCAATTCAACCAGCCGCTGGTGCAAGTTGCTAACATCGCCAATGTGTTGCAATCGACCGCCGCTGCCGCCGAGCGCGTGTTTGAATTTTTGGACGAGCCGGAAGAAAAGATGGAAGGTAAGGATTTGGTAAAATTGGCTAACGTCAAGGGCGAAGTCGAATTTGACAATGTGGTCTTTGGCTACAAACCTGACCAAACCATCATCAAAGGTTTGTCGGCGCACATCAAGCCAGGTCAGCGCGTGGCGATTGTCGGTCCGACAGGCGCCGGCAAAACCACCTTGGTCAATTTGTTGATGCGATTTTATGAAATTAACAGCGGCGCGATTAAAATTGACGGTGTGGATATTCGCCAGATGAAGCGCAGCGATGTGCGGCAAATGTTTGGCATGGTGCTGCAGGATACTTGGCTATTCAACGGCACGATTCGCCAAAATTTGCTCTACGGCAATCCAACAGCCAGCGAAGAAGAAATGGTCGCCACCGCCAAGGAAGCGCACGTTGACCATTTCGTGCGGTCGCTGCCAGGCGGTTACGATATGGTGCTGGGCGAGGAAGCAACGAACATTTCACAGGGCGAAAAGCAGCTGCTGACGATCGCCCGGGCAATGCTGGCGCGCACGCCAATGCTGATTTTGGACGAAGCCACCAGCTCGGTTGACACCCGTACCGAAGTGCTCATTCAAAAAGCTATGGATAAATTAATGCAGGGTAAAACTAGCTTTGTCATCGCCCATCGGCTGAGCACCATCCGCGACGCTGATCTAATCTTGGTCGTCCGCGACGGCAACATCATCGAACAAGGTAAACACGACAAACTACTGCAGCAGAATGGCTTTTACGCTGAGCTGTATAATAGCCAGTTTGCTGAGTGATGGGTAGGTGATAATAATGAGCAGTTACGCGAGTTTTTATATAAATGGCCAAGAACTTTTGCATTGGAACGATGGCTTTAGCCAGATAGTGGATGGTTTATATACAAAAGATGATATTGTTCGTGGTCGGGGGAAAGACGGAGTAAGATTAATTAAGCAGTATGGCCTTTCTATGTACGACAATGCTTATACTGAAGATGATGTAGACTGGGAGATCGCACTGGCTGTAATTGACGTAGCTACTCTGAAGCAAAGGCTCTCTATATATGGATATAATGCACAATTATTTAACGAGTCACTAGATGCCTATATTGAGCGGCTAATAAAAGAATGTAACAATATTAGCAATGAAATGAAGCTGGATTATGAAGACCAAATAAAGCAGGTTAATAATTTAAAGACCAACAAAATCTCGCTTAAAGATTTATCGTATGAACTTTTTAGACAAATTGATTTCAATAACGAGCTTGTCGCTATCTGGGGTGCAGTACACAATGAGAGTGTAAAAGATAGTGATATAGCGGTACTTGATATTAGTGACTTGGCTGAAGCGGGTTGGTTGGATTATGAGTTCGATAATTTTATAACTGTACCACCTATAATTTTAACCGAGGGGATTACCGATATCAAAACTCTCAAGAAAGCGCTGCACGTTATTTACCCAAAACTTGAGAGTAACGTACGTTTTTTGGATACAAGTTTTAGGCCAGAGACTAACGCCGCCGCTATAGTGAAAATGATAAAGAGCTTTGCTGCCGCGGGTATTAATAATAGGATCTTAGCTATTCTAGACAATGATGCTGCCGCAAGTGAGGCAATGACTAATTTACCCCGTAATTTACCTAACAACATTAAAGTGATACAATATCCTGAATTAGATTTAATGACATCTTATCCAACTATTGGACCCCAGGGCGAGATTAATATGAATATTAATGGCCTCGCGGGGTCAATTGAAATGTATATGGGTAAAGATATACTTACTGGCAATGATGGAAATTTAGAATTGGTACAGTGGGGTGGTTATATGAATCGTGTTAAGAAATATCAAGGATCACTTATTAACAAAGATGCTGTAGGTAGTAGATTTAAAGAGAAGGACGCTGACGATGTTAATAAGTGGCAGGATTTGAGATATTTGTGGGATTATATAATAGATAATCTAAGCACCCTGTGAGTACGCTACCCGTTGCCTTAGTAGGGTCTATGTCATATAAAACCTTATGTATATTATGATGATTTATCCCCGCCGCAAAATATCAAACACGCCAAATTTTCCTGTCAGCACAGCTTGGCTAATGATGTACGGCGTGATGGCGGCGATGAGTTCTTTGGGCTTGGTGTCGCTTGGTAAATCCAGTGTCGTGTTCAGCGCATACACGTAAAATTGATAGCGGTGTGTGCCAAACGGCGGTTGCGGTCCGCCCCAGCCAGGCCGACCCCAACTGGTAATCCCTTCGACGGCGCCTGCGGGTAGCGATTCGCTAGAAATTTCAGTGGTTTTGGCCGGTAAATTCCAAACTGTCCAATGATAGAATCCATCGCGGCCAGGCGCATCAGGGTCGTGGCAAATAATCACCAGACTTTTGGCGTCTGCTGGTACGCCGCTAATCTTGAGCGGCGGGCATTGATTGCCGCCGAGCTTGGCGTAAATTTTTGGTATTTTAGCGTTTTCGGCGAACGCAGGGCTCGTGATTTTCATACTATGATTTTAGCATAGTGATATTTTTGTCGCTTTGGGTACGTAAAGGTCAAAATCAATATCGGTTTTCTGGACGATCTCGTAACAAGACGACACTGCTGGGTTGTCTGGTAATTCAATTATTTTTCCATCATTAAATAGTTCTCCTTGTCGATAGATATTGTGAATAAACGGTACATTTGGTTTTGTTTTTCTCAAGCGATATAACGCTGATTCATGCCGTGTTTCGCCATCTGTAACAACTTTGGGCTGCGTATGCCATTGTCCCATAATACATAATGTTGGTAGAGAGCCGTCAATTCCGAGGATATTTTTAGCTAGCTGCTCTTCTCGTTCTTGCGGGCTTGGTGGTATGATGGCATCCTCATCTAAATTGTCAAAAAATGTATCAATAAAAACGAGCTCTTTAAGTTGATTTTGCTGCAGAAGAATTGCTATCGTTTTTATCATCTCAAGAGATAGAATGCTCGAATCAAAAAGGTCTTCATCAACTAAGGAAAAATCATAAGAATTGGTCTTTACTGAATTGATGAAGTCAAGCACAGTAGGGCTGGCCTCAATAGCCAATCGTTGTATGCCAAGTTTTTTAACCAAGTTATAAACGATATCAGCATTTTCTTTGATGCCGTGAATTTCGCCATATACAATTATACTCGATTTTCGTAAGGCGGATTGTAATAAACTTAACCGTCTTATATCCAGTTGTTTTGGCGAAAATGTTTTGATAATGTCGTGATTATTCATTAACTACTAATTTATATTGTAACCTATAGAATCTTAAAATATGTAGCTATACGCCATCAACCATTTGTTGATATTTAGTGAACTGTCTATAATTTAAATTGTATGAATATCACCGACCAACTCCTTGCCAAATATCCCATCATCTCCGACCAAGTTGACGCCAAAGAACTTGGCGCTTTGCTGCGCGAGCTGGAAATAGTGCTGCAAAGCAGCGCGACTGGTAACGCTGTGGAATTTGGCTGTTATGTCGGCACGACCAGTTTATTCATCCGGCGGTTGCTGGACGCTTATAATTTTACGGGCGAATTTCATGTTTACGATTCGTTCGCGGGCTTGCCGGAAAAAACCCAAGCCGACGCCAGCGTTGCGGGCGAGCAGTTCAAAGCCGGCGAACTATTGGCGCCGCGCAAAACCTTCATCCAAAACTTCAAAAAGGCTAGCTTGAAACTGCCGATCATCCACAAAGGCTGGTTTGCTGATTTTGCTCCTGACGACGTACCGGAGGATATCATATTTGCATTTTTTGATGGCGATTTTTATGAATCAATCGTCGATTCATTCCGCGTGTGTGACGGCAAGTTCCATAAAAAAGCAACGATTGTTGTTGATGACTACGCCAATGAAGCGTTGCCGGGCGCAGCGCGGGCGGTTGACGAGTGGCTGAAGCGCCATCCGGCTCGGGTGGCAGTCGAGTCGTCATTAGCCATCATTCGGCGATGAACTAACCCCTGAATGATGCTTGTGTTCTATTTGGTATATGCTATATTATTAAGTATAACCATAAACAAAAAGGGGACGGGGTATGGATCCAATACATATTACATCGGAAATCGGGAAATTAAAAGTAGTTGTCTTGCATCGGCCAGGTGAGGAGTTGGAAAATTTGACTCCGGATTATCTGACCGACCTTTTATTTGACGACATCCCATATCTTAAAAAAGCACAAGAAGAACATGACGCTTTTGCACAAGTTTTACGTGAGCGTGGCGTAGAAGTGTTGTACTTGGATCAATTGGCGACAGAAGCCTTGACAACTGATGCGTTGCGTGAGCAGTTTGTCGACGACATGCTTGCTAACTCCAAGCAAGGCACTCGTCGTGTCACTGAAACGTTGCGTCAATTTTTGCTAGACTTGCCAACCCACGCCATGGTTCGCAAGTTGATGGCTGGTGTTCGTAAAGATGAAATCACTTTGCCACCAGAGCACCATCAGCAGCTACATGACATGGTCGAGAAAGATTACTATCCATTTTATCTTGACCCAATGCCAAACTTGTACTTTACGCGTGACCCAGGTGCAGCCATCGGCCGTGGTTTGACCATCAACAAGATGCACTGGCCAGCTCGCCGTCGTGAGTCATTGTTCATGCGCTATATCATCGACCATCACCCACGGTTTGCTGGCAAAAACGTGCCAGTATGGTATGACCGTCGCGAAAATTATTCCATCGAAGGTGGTGACGAGTTGGTGCTGAATCGAGAAGTGATGGCGATTGGTATCAGCGAGCGTACCTCTGCTGAAGCAATTGAAAAAATGGCAACCAAACTGTTTGCTGGTTCTGATTTCAAAAAGGTTATCGCCATGGAAATTCCAAAGTCGCACGCGTTCATGCACCTCGACACAGTGTTTACCATGATTGACCACGACAAATTTACCATTCACCCAGAAATTCGCGATCACGGCGGTAAAATCAACTGCTTTATTTTGGAAAAAGTTGAAGGTCAGCCATTCCCACGCATCACTCGTGAAACTGACTTGGAGCACGTCTTGCGAGTCGCCTTGGGCTTACCAGCTGTGACGTTGATCGAGTGTGGTGGTGGCGACCGAATTGCTGCCGCTCGTGAGCAGTGGAATGACGGTTCAAACACCTTGGCGATTGCGCCTGGTGTGGTGGTAACCTATGACCGCAACTACGTCACTAACCAGAAATTACGCGATGCTGGTGTTGAAGTGATTGAAATCAATGGATCAGAACTTGGCCGCGGTCGCGGTGGTCCACGCTGTATGAGTATGCCAATAGTGAGGGAGGACGTATAATGGCGTTGAGCTTGAAAGGACGATCATTCCTGACGCTGAATGATTATACTGCTGGAGAAATCCGCCTGTTGCTGGACACGGCACGTGAATACAAGCGCTTGAAATACACTGGTGTACCGCACCGAATTCATGAAGGCAAAAACGTGGCGCTGTTGTTTGAGAAAACCTCAACTCGCACACGCTGCGCCTTTACGGTAGCGGCTAACGACCTCGGTGTCGCACCAGAATACCTCGGCAAAGATGACATTCAGCTGGGCAAAAAAGAGACAGTTGAAGACACCGCCAAGGTGCTGGGCCGGATGTTTGATGGTATTGAATTTCGCGGGTTTGATCACGGGACAGTTGAGGAATTGGCTCGTCATGCTGGCGTTCCGGTCTGGAACGGCCTGACCGACAAATTCCACCCGACACAGATTCTGGCTGATTTCATGACTATCGAGGAGCATGTCGGCAAGCTCAAAGGCACCAAGCTGGTGTTCGTTGGTGATGGCCGCAATAACATGGCAAACTCGCTAATGATTGGTTCAGCCATCATGGGCGTTGATTTCCGTATCTTGGCACCACGTGAACTACACCCAGAACAGTCGCTGGTAGACCGGGCGCATCACTTAGCACGATCAAGCCACGCGCGCATCACTATCACTGATAATTTTGAGGAAGCTCTGCGTGATGCTGACGTGATTTACACTGACGTTTGGGTGTCGATGGGTGAGGAAGACAAGTTCGCTGAGCGTATCAACCAATTACGCAACTTCCAGGTTAACCGTGACATGATCAACCTGACAGGCAATCCTGAAGTAAAATTCATGCACTGCTTGCCAGCATTCCATGACGCATTGACTATCACTGGCAAAAAAGTTCAGGAAGATTTTGGATTAGAATCAATGGAGGTGACTGATGAGGTGTTCCGCTCACCACATTCAGTTGTATTTGACCAAGCGGAAAATCGTATGCATACAATTAAAGCTGTCATGGCTTTGACATTGTAGTAGTTGTCGTAATAAGGGAGTGAAGGAGGCTCCGAGGCAATGGTAGAAAAAATTAAAAAAGCAAAGCAGAAGCTTCGATCGCCATCGGCGTTTACGATTTTGTTTGTCGTGATTGCGATCATGGCAGCATTGACATGGATTATTCCGTCGGGCGTCTATAAGACCGATGACGATGGTAACCGTGTTGCGGGATCGTATCATGTGGTTGAAAAAGACCGCACCGTCACTGAAGAAAAGGACGGTAAAGAAGAGAAAGTTGACAAGCATGACCGGCAAGGCTTATGGGACGTCTTCACGGCACCCATTAAAGGTATGTCCGATAAGCTAGACGTTATAGTCTTCGTTATGGTGCTTGGTGGATTCTTGGGCGTTACCATGAAGACTGGCGCCCTGGATGCTTCGCTCGGTGCGCTACTTCGTAAGATGAAGGGCAAAGAAAAATGGCTCATTCCAATCTTAATGACGTTGTTTGCCATCGGTGGTACAACTTACGGTATGCAGGAAGAAACTGTGGCGTTTTACGCGCTAGTTATTCCGATGATGATCGCTGCCGGCTATAACGCAATGACTGGTGTGATGGTGATTGTACTGGGTGCTGGTGCTGGTGTGCTTGGTTCGACTATTAACCCATTCTCCACCGGTGTTGCCGCAAAGACTGCTGATGTTAAATTGGGCAATGTTATTCCAATTATGTCTATCATTTTGGTGCTATGTTTGATCGCGGCAATCATCTTTACTATGCGTTACGCAGCAAAGGTAAAAGCAGGCAAGTACAAGGAAGATGTTCGTTATAAGCCAGTCACAGCAGCCTTGGATATGACGAACGTACCAAAATTTACTGGTCCACGAAAAGTCGTCATGGGCGTCTTCGCTATTACGTTTGTCTTGATGGTCCTTTCGCTGATTCCTTGGGGAAGTTGGGAAATTACATTATTCTCCGACCTGTTTAAATGGGTTTCAGAGCTGCCAATTATCGGTGCAGTATTTGGCGTAGTGCACAGTGCGGCCTTTGGTGACTGGTACTTTAATGAAATTACCGCATTATTCTTAATCTCAACAATTGTTATTACCGCAATTTACTATAAAGAGTTTAAGAAGGAAGGTATTTTCCCAGTCGACACTTTTATTGATGGCGTGAAAGATATCTTGCCAGTTGCTTTGATCATCGCAGTGGCAACCGGCGTCTCTGTCGTGATGACCAATGGTGAGATTCAAGATACTATCATTAGCTGGGGCGAAGCGTTGTTGAAAGATGCTGGCGGTGGCGTTGTTGGTGTGCTGGCGTATCTGTTCTACTTGCCAATGTCATTCATTGTGCCATCATCATCAGGTTTGGCAGCAGCAACCATGCCAGTTATTGCGCCAATTGCCGATCTGGTTGGCTCAAGCAAAGAAGTCATGGTGGCAGCCTTTGCTACAGCGTCAGGTCTACTTAATATGATGGCGCCAACCATTGCTTCTCTGATGGGTGGTTTGGCACTGGCTGGCGTTTCATACCGCGCATGGCTGCGACGTTCAGCACCAATCATGGCAGTTTTCGCAATCATCAGCGTTGCGGTCATCGCTGCCTTTGGAGTATTAGGATAGTCTATGGATAAGCAGCGAACTATTGTCGTTGCTCTTGGAGGTAACGCCCTGCAGAAGCAGGGCGAAGCCTCTTCAGAAGCACAGCGTCGAGTAGCGGCTGAGACGATACGGCAGTTATTACCACTTGTTCAAGCAGGACATAGAATAGCTATCGTTCATGGCAACGGTCCCCAGGTGGGAAACATTGTCTTGCATGAAGAGGCTGTTAATACCGATGATGTACCGAGCTTACCGCTGGATGATTGTGGGGCGATGAGTCAAGGTCTGATCGGCTTTTGGTTGCAGCAAGCCTTTCAAGACAGCTTCAGGGCTCATCAGATGACTGATAAGCACGCCGTTAGTTTGGTGACACAGACCATTGTCTCTAGGGATGATGCAGCGTTCCAAAACCCAACGAAGCCAATTGGCCCCTTCTATTCAGAAGAAGAAGCGAAGGCGGTGCAGGCTGAGCGTGGCTATGTTGTTAAGGAAGATGCTGGTCGTGGTTGGCGCCGTGTGGTGCCATCACCAAAACCAGTGGAAATTGTTGAGGCGCCGATCATCAAAGCCTTGGTTGAAGCGGGTGTTCTGGTGGTGTCAACTGGTGGTGGCGGCATCCCCGTATTGCGTCAGGAAGACGGCACGCTCAAGGGTGTCGAAGCAGTCATCGATAAAGACTTTGGAGCGGCAACCTTGGCTAATTTGCTGCATGCAGATACACTGCTCATCTTGACTTCGGTTGATGCAGCCAAGGTCAATTTCAACCAGCCAAATGAAGAAGCTTTGGGGCAAATCTCTGCAGAAGAGATGCAAAAACACATTGACGACGGTCAGTTTGCAGCTGGATCCATGCTGCCAAAGGCGCAAGCAGCCTTACAATTTGTGTCAGGTGGCGATGGTCGTACCGCAGTCATTACCTCATTGGAAAAGACCACCGAGGCTATCGACGGGACAGCGGGCACGCGGATTGTTTCATAGCCAAAGCATTGCTTTTATCTAATTTTCATGATATAAATAACAGGTATGTTGCAGTATCTTAAATCTGACGATTCTGGCAAGCTTACCATCAGAGAGAACTTAGTCAAAGGTTCTTGGATTCGTTGTGAGCGGCCAAATGAAGAGGAGATTTCCCAGTTGTTGTCACTGGGGATTGATGCTGATATCATCACTGACGCACTGGACCCTCACGAGGTTCCTCGTTTGGACGCGGACAATGAGCGGACATATTTGATTGCCCGCTTGCCAGATACTGACGATGATTTTAATGATTTTACCACGCCAATTTTGTTTGTGATTCATGCGGATTATATCATCACTATTTCGCGAGACAGCCTAGGTAGATTGTGGCAGCCGTTCATTGATAAACATGTGGTATCCACGTCAAGTCGAATTACCCTGCTGGTTGACATGATTGACGCACTAGCAACACAATATCAGCGCCGGGTGGCTGCCATCAACCGTCAAATGCGGGCGGCGACTGGCGACATCCGAACATTGCGAGCGCGTGATATTGCCACATTAGCTGAATATGAGCGCAAACTGAATGATTATATGGACGCCTTGGTGCCGATGAACTTGTCAGTGGAGCGGATGATTGCTCACAAAGCGTTGATGCTTCGGTCGGATGCCAAAGAGGATGTTGAAGATATTTCCATTGATCTGGAGCAGGTGATTAGTCGCTGTAAATCATTGCTGCGTACCATCACCAACGTGCGCGATAGCTACCGGGCAGTGATGGATACGCGCCTGAACGAAACCATTCGGTTGCTGACCGTCATCACATTGGCGCTCACCATACCGACCATGATCGCTGGATTGTTTGGTATGAATGTGCCAGTTCCTGGTGGGGATGACCCGGCAATGTTTTGGAAGATCACCGGCGTCAGCGCTGTGGCGGCATTGTTGATTGGCTATTATTTCTTGCGCCGCCGCTAGCGGTACACAGAACCAAATAACCCTATTTCTTGACTAATGCTATACTAGAAGTATGAGTAACATTATTGACGTCCACGGTTTGACCAAACGCTACGGCGATCAAACAGTGGTAAAAGGCATAGATTTCAGTGTCGAAAAGGGCGAAATATTCGGTATTTTGGGTCCCAATGGCGCTGGTAAAACAACAACGCTAGAAATGCTGGAGGCATTGCGCACTATCGACGGTGGTACAGCTGTCATTGATGGTATTGACGTAGCTAAACATCCCAAGAAGATCAAAGACATCATTGGTATTCAGCTGCAGTCGACCAACTTTTATGATCACTTGACATTAACTGAGCAATTGAGAATGTTTGCCAGTTTGTATGGTAGTAAAGTTGACGTGGCTGCGCTACTGGCCAAGGTTCAATTAACAGAGAAAGCCAAGAATTATGTCGAGCAGCTATCCGGTGGACAAAAACAGCGTTTTGCCATCGCGTCAACCTTGGTCAATAGTCCAAAAGTTTTGTTTCTGGACGAGCCAACCACTGGTTTGGATCCACAAGCGCGTCGCAACTTATGGGAGCTGATCAAGCAAATACGCGAAGAGGGCGTTACTATCGTGCTGACGACACACTACATGGATGAGGCCGAATTGCTGTGCGACCGATTGGCGATCATGGACAATGGTCAGATTATCACCACCGATTCGCCACATAACTTGATTCAACAGTTACTCAAGCGCGGCTTTAAGAAAAAGCAGGTGGTTGAACAAGCAAATTTGGAAGACGTTTTCATCGATCTTACAGGAAAGGCGATACGGGATTAGTAGTATGAAAAAATATTGGATAGGTATCATTGGTCAGGTCGTAGCTGGTCTTAAGCGTTTGCTGCGCGACAAAATGGCATTGTTTTTCACCTTTTTGTTCCCGCTGATTTTCTTGTTTGTGTTTGGTTCGATTTTTAATAATCAGACGACCAATTTCAAGGTTGCCATCATCAATCACTCCAACACTGAGTTCGCCAAGCAGTTTGTCGATGGTGCAAAAAATGACAAGTCAAAATTACTGCAAGTTCAGGACGTGAAAGACATCGATGAAGCTAAGGAAAAGATGAAGCGTTCGGAAATTGACGGTATCATTGAGCTACCAAAAGAGTTTGGTGAAGTCAAAGGTGAAGGTGCACAAGCTCGACCGTCTGGCACGCTGAACGTGCTGCATGCTAAAGGGCAAGATCAGGCTGCCAGTGCACTGACCGCTGTGATGGGTCAGATTGTTGGTAGTATCAATAAAGCTATGGGTCAGCCAGAACCGCCGTTTAAGGTAGCTTCACAGGCGGTTGGCGATGAAGCTCTGAAGACGTTTGATTACACCTTCACTGGACTATTAGCGTTTAGTTTGATGAGCATGGGTATCTTTGGTCTGGCAAACCAAATGCCAACCGAAAAGCAAAAAGGCAACTACCGTCGCCTGCGGGCTGCACCGTTTACTTCTGGTCAGCTCATTATTTCTACGGCTATCGTCTACACCTTGGTGTCTTTGGCAAGCGCTACCTTGATGCTGGTTGTCAGTATGCTGCTGTTTAAATTTACGATGCGTGGCGACTGGTTGTTGTTTGTGCCATTCTTGACATTGGCTGCCGTGATGATGGTTGGCCTTGGATTGATCGTTGGTGCGTGGGCCAAAAACGAAAATCAGTCAGCGCCACTCTCCAATCTTATCTCTTTCCCGATGATGTTCTTGTCTGGTGCTTTCTTCCCATCATTCTTGTTCCCAGAGTGGCTCAGGTCTATTAGTCAATGTATCCCGATGACTCCCGTCGTTGATGGCCTTCGGTTGATATCAACAGAACACGCCAGCCTGACAGAAGTTCTGCCGCAGTTTGGTGGAGTTCTGTTGTGTATCGTCATCGTCTACACCTTGGCTATTAAACTGTTCCGCTGGGAATAACTACTGCTAGTAGTAAAACATAGCCTTTTTTCGTATAATCAAAGTATATGGTGGTGGAATACTTTGAGCGATCAGCGGCGGGTGAGCGTCTAGAAAAGGTAAGTCGTCCTCGCTCTCATGCGTGGGTGCATATATCTGGTAAATTGCTGGATATGGACGACTTGTCGGGCAAGCTCTTATTGAATGCAAATATCCTGCGTGACGTTTGTGATGTCCGTGAGTTGTCACGAGCAGAGTTTAGCAATGGTGTAGAATACATTTTCTTGCGTTTACCAGTTGGTCCGGCTGATGCCGCCAAAACTGCCCCGATACTTATCGCAGTGTCACGTGATCGACTGGTAACTGCCAGTCCGCATACTTCTTTTTCGCCGTTAGACACCGATGCTTTTATGACTACTGACACGCGTCAGCCCTCTGCGGTAGTGTCAGCCATCATCGCCTCTATCATCACCGAATACGAACAGCGATTACATGCGCTATCGACCAAAATTACCAGTGCTCGCAAGCGGCTCACACATTTTGATGTCCAAAACGAGGACTTTGTTGAATTTGTCGCTATTGAAGATAGCCTCAATGAATATCGAAGTGGTTTAGAGGGCTTAGTCACGGTTGTTGGGCAATTGGAAGCAAATCGTCGGCAGTTATTTAATTTGCGTGATATTGAAGCCTTTGGTGATATCATATTGCACGCTCGCCAGTTGCTAGTGGCCATTAGCTCAAGTGCCCAAACGATTGACAGTATTCAAAACGCTTATTCAACTATTGCTAACAACACTCTGAACCAGCGCATGAAGGTGCTGACGACTATCACTATTCTACTAGCAGTGCCAAATGTGTTTTACGGTATGTATGGCATGAATATCGGATTGCCGTTTCAGGGTGAGTGGTGGGCCTACGCTGCCATCATGGGTATCACACTGTTGTTAATTTTACTAACATTACTACTTGCCAAGCGATTCCGCTTATTCTAAAATTAAAAGTAATAAAGTAGGGAGTAAGCACTTGACGTGCTATATTTCCTTTGGTACTATGGTTGACGTGTCTCGCGCCGAAGCATTGAGTTGCGGTTTGTAATAAAGGTCGAAGCGCGTGAGGCTGCATTTAGTACGAAGGAGTACAGATACATGCCGATAGCAATCAATTTTGTGTCATCACGACGCAAAAAGATCGCAGTGGATGTAGTGCCTGCCGAATGGCAAACATACATAGCACAATAACATATCTAAAACCGCCCGAGCGCTAAACCCGGGCGGTTTTAGATTGATTTACGGTAATCTACTCAGCCTTCTTTTCCTCAGTAGAAACACCTGCTGCCTTGAGCGCGTTTTCTACCTCAGCGTCAATACTGTTGAGGTCTTCTACCTTTTTGCCATTGATGAATATGGTTGGTGTAGCAGTAATTTCGTGTGCACGGCTAACGGCAGTGTCGAAACTAATTTTTTGCAATACGCGGTCGCTTGTTAGGTCATTGGCAAAGCGTGATTCATCGAGTTTAAGCTGCTTGGCATAGCCCATGAAGATATCGTTGCGTTTGTGATTTTGGGCATTGCTCCACGCGTCTTGGTTTTCGTAGAGTAAATCGTGCATTTCCCAGTATTTACCTTGCAAGCCTGCCGCCTCAGCTACTGACGCTGCTAGGCGAGCGTGAGTGTGACCAGACAGTGGGAAGTTGCGGAAGATCAATTGCACATTATCTTTGTGCTTTTCGACAGCTGATTTAATGCGCGGTGCAACAGTGCGACAACCCGGGCATTGATAATCACCGTATTCAATAATCGTAACTTTAGGCTTGTCAGCCCCAAATGTGTGCTCCTGAATGTCGCCATTACGCTTTTCAGCAGGGATGATTTTTGTGAGTTGATCTTTGGCGATATCGCTAATATCTAAGCGGTGTGCTACTGACAGATATACCATGCCACCAAGTATCGTCACCACGATTGCGATAAATACGCCCCAGGTTTTTCCGTTCATTCTTGTCCTCCAAATTAACTCTAGCAATAATAGCATAAAATCAGGTAAAATAAAACCATGAGTGTATTGCTGTTAAGTGTTATATATGGATTGATTATCGTCGTTTTGATATTGGTACTAGGGGTACATCCACAGCTCTCGTCACATAGCCAATTTGAATTGAAACGTCGGGCGCGCCAGGGTGACGAGGAAGCAAAATTACTACTGAAACGCCACACCTACTTGGCTGATTTATTTTCGTTGCAGCGGGTGATCACGGCATTATTATTGGTGTCGCTCAGTGTCATCGGTGTGGAGTTGTTTCACTGGCTAGTTGGTTTTTTGGTGTCGTTAGTCATCGCGCTTTATTCGGGCGCCGTGGCTCGCTTGTCGCCGCTACAGAAATTTTCACAGCGCATCTATGAACGGTATGAAGGAGCAATCATCCGCTGCATTGAAAAGTATTCAGTTGTATTTTGGGCAATCCGTTCTGTTGTACCGTCACAAAGTAGTGAATTGGATGTTGAATCGCGTGAAGAACTGCTGGAGATAGTCAAGAACGCTGGCGATGCATTGTCCAAGGACGAAAAAAAGCTTATCACCAATAGTCTCAAGTTCAAGGACATGAAAGTCACTGACGCCATGATTCCACGTACTATGATTGATAGCATAGGTAAAGATGAAGTACTAGGTCCCATCGTTCTGGATGGGCTGTATCAAACAGGGCACAGTCGTTTTCCGGTGATTGATGGGGATATTGATCATGTTGTGGGTATGCTGTATGTGCAAGATTTGGTGACCATCGGTAATGCCAAAAAGTCGCAAAAAGCGCACCACGTTACTGATGCCATGGAGCACGCTGTGTTTTACATTCGAGAAGACCAATCGTTGCAGCAAGCTTTGGCTGCCTTCATCAAAACCAGACACCATCTATTCATCGTGATCAACCAGTACCGTGAAACAGTTGGACTGTTAAGCCTGGAAGATGCTTTGGAAGCGCTTTTAGGAAAGAAAATCAATGATGAATTTGATACCCATGAAGATCTGCGTAAGGTAGCCGAGCACAATCCACGTGGCAATAATAGCCCAAAAACTACCGAAACTATCTAAGAATTTATCTTTTGCATGTATCGACATTCGGGATAATTCGAGCATCCGTAGAATGGTGAATGATTATTTTTGCTGTGTCTTATCACCAGATGACCACCACGACAGCGTGGGCATGGTTTAATCTTTTGAGATATGTCTGATACGTCAGGAATTGGTATTACGACACCTTTATCTTCAAGGGCGCGAATGATGGTAAGTAGTCCCGTGTTATCAATAAGCCGTATTTTGTTGCCATTGGTAGAATATTTTACAAATCTTCGTGCGTCCGATGAGAAGATGTTTGTTGTGACAAAGAATGCCTCGCCGCCGTGTAAATGATCAACAACTGCACCATAAAAATCACGCACTTCGGATACTTTGACAATTTGTTTAATATACTTTTTACATTGGACATAACTTTGGACGCCGTTTTTGTATAATACAATGTCGATGCCACCGTCGCGTTTATACGGGGTGGTTGCAGCCGAATAGCCAAAATGCTCAAATAATTGAGCGATGTATTTTTCGAAATTATACGGCGACATGGAGCGAATTTTGGTGAGCAGTTCATGGTCGCTGAGTGGTGTGACTGGATTAGACCTGTTCTCGTTTATGATAATAAAACACTACAAAAGGACTAGCGACAATCCATGTAATTGAACAAAAGATGACTACAGTGCCCACCGTATAGCTATCCATGGGGCGATTATAGCATAAAACTGTTGCCGCTGTGGTATAATAAACAGATATGAAACAGAGGACTTTTGCAATTGATACACCAACAAAAGTTGGGGAAATGATTACCGTGGCGGGCTGGGTACATTCACGTCGTGATCACGGTGGGCTGATTTTTATTGACCTGCGCGACCATACTGGGCTGGTGCAGCTGGTGATTAATCCTGAGCAGGCGGAAGCGTTTCGTTTGGCGGAGAGTCTGCGCGATGAGTTTGTTGTTCGTGCCAGCGGTGTGGTGACTGAGCGCGGTGAAGGTTTGAAAAATCCAAATATCGCCAGTGGTAATGTAGAAATTGTGGTAAAAAACCTGGAAATCTTGAACCGTGCTGAAACCTTGCCAATCCAGCCATTTGCCGAGGAGAATCAGGCAGGCGAGGACTTACGTTTTAAGTATCGCTACCTCGACCTGCGCCGCCCGAAGATGCAGGAGATGCTGAAAAAACGCGCTGAAATGTACCGACGGATGCATCAGTATATGGATACTCGGGACTTCATCGAAATTCAGACACCGATTTTGGCAAATTCCAGCCCCGAGGGTGCGCGTGATTTTCTGATCCCCAGCCGCTTGCAGGAAGATAAGTTTTACGCTCTACCGCAAGCGCCGCAGCAGTTCAAGCAGCTGCTAATGGTTGGCGGTGTACCACGGTATTACCAGCTGGCGGCGTGTTTTCGCGATGAAGATCCGCGGGCTGACCGACTGTACGGCGAGTTTTATCAGCTGGATCTGGAGATGAGTTTCGTTGAGGACGGCGAGGAAGTTCGCCGGGAAGTTGAGCCGTTGATGCGGCAGCTCGCGACCGAGTTTGCGGGCAAAAAGTTGCTGGATTTGAGCGACCTGCCTGTTGGTGATGGCGGTTCAATTCCGCGCATTTCCTACCGCGACGCCATGGAGACGTATGGCTCGGACAAGCCAGATTTGCGTTTTGGTATGGAGCTGGTTGAGTTGACCGATGCGTTTGATAATACCGAATTTGGCGTATTCAAAAACGCCGAGTGTATCAAGGCGATTTGTGTTAAAAATGGCGCAAGTCTTAGTCGTAAGCAAATTGACCAATTCACTGACATTGCCAAGAGTGAAGGAGCGGGTGGTTTAGCCTACATTACTTATCAAGATGGCGAAGCGAAATCGCCAATTGCTAAGTTCTTGAGCGAAACAGAGATCACGGCGATTAAGCAACAAACTGGCGCGGCTGATGGCGACGCCGTGTTCTTTGGTGCCGACGCCCGCTCAGTTGTCAACGCCGTGCTTGGTCGCCTGCGTAACGAATTTGCCGCCCATTTCAACTTGAAAGACCCGAGCGTGGTGGCCTTTGCCTGGATCATCGATTTTCCGTTCTACGAATGGGATGACCACGGCAAGAAGCTTGACTTTGGCCACAATCCATTTAGTATGCCAAAGGGCGGCCTACAGGTGCTGGAATCGGCGACGACCGATGCTGAAAAACTGGCTATCGTGGCTGACCAGTTCGACATGGTGATGAACGGCTACGAAATTTGCTCCGGTGGCGTGCGCAACCACAACCCAGCAGTGCTATACAAAGTATTTGACCTACTTGGCTTTAGCGAAAGCTACGTTGAAGAAAAGTTTGGCGCCATGCTAAACGCCTTCAAATACGGCGCGCCGCCGCACGCTGGTTGTGCCTTTGGTGTTGACCGCATCCTTATGGAGCTCATCGACGAAACTAATGTTCGCGAAACCTTAGCCTTTCCAAAGAATGGTTCGGGTGTCGATGTGATGATGGACTCGCCGTCAACAGTTGATCCAGCGCAGTTACGAGAATTAGGTTTATAAGATATATCACGGCGGAATAAACTGCCGTGATTATTCTATAGTGACAGGCGAGTTATTTGCGTCGTTTTTTCTGGCTGATAAACTGTGCAATAAGCCCAATGATAACAACCAGAACTGCAATGTAAAGCAACCCATTGATCAACCAGGCGGCAAGGCGAAATACCATGCTCAATACCCAAGCGATGATGACCAGGACTGCGATACTGTAGATTAATTTAGGAAAAGACATATATCCATTATACCATCTACCGCGAGCTAAGCATACCGTCAAACCACCCCTTAGCATGGCAATCGCGAAAGTTCCAGGCCCCGGGGCTTTCGGTTTTGTAACTCCAGTAGAACCAGGCATCGACATTTGCTGGTACGGCAAGTTGCGATTGGCAGTGAGTGTATTCGGTACTATCACTGGCAATGCCTGGCGGCAGAGCGGCACTCCACTCACCGATGATTAGCGGCTGTTGCTGGGCATAATCGCGGTACTCGTCAGACCGTTGGTCAAGAACCTGACGGTGGTGAGTTAGCGATGTCGCTTGATTATCCGCATCGGAAAAGCACTGGTAATGGTGTATATCCAGCGTGTTAGAGCCGACGCGTCCCGACCACCAGGCTGGCTGGTAGCAGTCAGACGCCACGATGTGCACATGAGGCGGCAATTTACTACGCAATTTCCGGCTCGTTTTGTGTGTCCACCACCACAGTTGCCATCGTTCGCGTCGTGTTGTCACCAACGGTTCATTGAGAAGTTCGATACCCCACAGCGCTGGATGCTTACCGTATTCACTGGCGATATCCAGCAATATCTGTGTGGTTCTTCGCTGATTGGCGCGTTGATACCATTGAACATTGCCAGTATTGCCACTACCGCTGTGGTCGCTGGCGTTTTGAGCACCAGGCGCGGCGTGGAGGTCGAGAAGAACCTGTAAGTTATAGTGCCGAGCCATGTCCATCAGCCAATCAATCTGCGGTTTTGCTGATATATACGGCGACTGATCATCAAGCGCCCAGTAGCCAATCGGTAATCGTAGTAGTCGTATACCAGCTTGCGCTAACCATTTGAGATCAGCTTCCTGGATGAAGGTTTGTCGATGCTGCTGGATGCGCGCTCGACCATCTGCGGTTTTAGATAATTCATATTCGTTGGTCGCGTCTGTTCCGGCAAATACACTTGGCGTCATCCATCGTTCGAGCACCAACCAACCGCCCAGGTTAACTCCAGGTATGGCGGGCGAGGAAGGATGACCACTCATATCTCTACTGTAGCACGAATACATTGTCGAATCATAGCGAAACGGATATACTGAAAGTAATGTATGATAGGCACGAAGTTAGTGTAAAAGTGGCGCTGTATAGCAGTGACGGCAAACGCACCTTGTTGTTGCGGCATTGGGGTGATGCGGGGTTTGGTCTGCCGGGCGGGCATATCGACGCCGGTGAAATGCCGGATGAAGCGCTAGAGCGGGAGTTGCGCGAGGAGATAGGTATCACCACTGATGCGACGCCGGCTGACTTTTATGTGCGCGACCCATATGATACCACTGCTAGAAACCATAAAATTATCCTTGGCTACACGGCCATAGCTGATGATAGTATTGAGACACCAAGTCGGGCCTGTGATGGCGGTGAGGAGCGCCCGATTTGGCTCGCTCGAGCGGAGATTGAAACTACTGACAAACTCGCGCCAGGCTACCGGAATTTTGTGCTGAAATGGTGGCCAGCTAGTTCGTGATATAGTAGTTATTAGAAATCTATGAAAACAATCCCCAAACGAACGCTGAAATTCATTGACTCATGGCTAATGCTGCGCAGTCAATGGGCGCGCTGGCCGGGATTTACGGTGGCGATAGCCAAAGACGGCGAAGTGGTTTTTAATAAAGCTTATGGACTGGCAAATATAGAAAATAATGAGAAATTAACAACCAACCATCTCTTTCACGTCGCCTCACACTCAAAAACCTTTACCGCCACGGCCGTAATGCAGCTACAAGAGCGCGGCAAGTTACGCATCGATGACTTAGTGACGGCGCATCTACCGTGGCTGGCGCAGCATAGCGATCAGCGTTGGCGTGACGTAACCTTGCGTCAATTGTTGAGCCACTCAGCAGGCGTGATTCGTGACGGTCAGGCGTCAGGCTTTTGGCAGTTTCAAGGAGCATTTCCAGATGAAAATGAATTCAAGCAGCAAATCATGCGATCACAACTGGTGTTCGAACCAAATTCCGAATTTAAATATTCCAATTTTGGTTTTGGTTTGCTGGGCTTGGTAATTGAACAAGTCAGCGGCAAAACATACGCTGATGTTGTGACGGAAAACATCATCACACCACTTGATTTGAAACAAACCGCTACCGAATATTCCCCGGAACTTTACATGGCGACTGGTTATGGTAGGTTTGATTTGCAACAGCAGCGTCGACCGTTTCGGCACATCACAACCGGCGTGCTGCAGCCAGCCACGGGATTTTGCTCAACGGCGCATGACTTGGTAAAATTCTTTGCTTCTCTACAGGTCGGCTCAGGCAAATTGTTGAGTGATGTTTCCAAACGGGAAATGCAGCGCCCATCGTGGCAAGTTGCTGATGATGCGAATGCAGGTAGCTACGGGCTGGGCTTAGATATAGAAAAGGCTAAAAATGGTAAATGGCTCATTGGTCATAGTGGTGGCTGTCCAGGATTCATCAGCAATACGTGTTTACAACTTGATGATGGAATAACTGTTTCGGTGTTGGCGAACGCGTACGATACGGCGCCAGGAATAGTTACAAATTCGATACTAGGAATTATTGATCAATTTGGCGATACCTCTGATAAACGCCACCGAAAATTTGAAGCGCGGTTTGCAAATGATTACGGCGTGTATGAGATCGTTGATACAGTAAAAGGATTGAGAGGCTTATGGTCTAATGATTGGCGACCATTTAATATGGCTGAAGAGTTGGAAGTAGTCGATGACGCTACCGTAAAAATTGCAAAAAGTAGTCATTTTAGTTATTTTGGCGAGCTGATGAAATATGAGTTTGATGACAAAAATAGACCTTCTGCCATGTACCGTAGCGGTGCCAAGAACTACGTGAGCCAAGATGGTGATGTGAGAGTGTGAAAGGATTTTCGTGTCAAACATAGAGTATGAAGCTAAAATATACGATGTTATTCCAGCTGATATTGTGGCAAAGCTGGCGAGGCTTGGCGCTAAGGAGATTGGTAGTTATAATTTCCGCCGTTACGTATTTGATACAATTCCGGCGACACCAAATCGCTGGGTACGGTTGCGCTCTGATGGGCAACACGCTACTCTGACTGTCAAAGAAATAACCGCCGAGGCTATTGATGGGACTCACGAGTGGGAGGTTGAAGTCTCCGACCTAGAAACGACACTAGAGATCTTAGCAAAGATTGGCATTAAGCCACGTGGCTATCAAGAAAACAAACGGCAAGAATATGACCTGGATGGCGTCCAGGTCGTCATTGACCGTTGGCCAAAGCTAAAACCATACATTGAAATAGAAGGTAATAGCGCGGAGGAAGTGATAAATACTGCGAAACTTTTGGGCTACGCCGAGGATGATCTGACGACGAAAAACACTACTGAGTTATATCAGGATATTGGTATAGCTATTGAGAAAATGCTAGAGCTAACATTCAATTCAGTTGTCGAGGACAGAATGTTCACATGATTATAACTGAACGCCCAGCCACGCCGCCAATACATCACCGGCAAAGTACGCCAGTCCAGCGGCAACTGCGCCGAGGAGTAAAGTGATGGCAGCTTCTCGCCATGGCGATTGATTGCCAACCTTGCCTTTAATGAAACCAATTGTCAGGAAGGCGACTGCTGTTAGTGCGGAGCTGACATAAAACAGGGTGGTGCTTGGCACTTTTGAGCCTGCAACGACGTCAATCAAGTATGGCAATACTGGCACGCTACCCACGGCAACAAAGGCCAAAAACGTAACTGAGCCAATGATTTTGGGCGAAGCCCGTTTTTGTGTGTCGCGGGCTGATCCTTCGTGCTCAGCGCTGGCTGCCAGGTAGGCGCTAGCGCCCATCGAAAAACCATCGGCAATGAGGTTTGCAACGCCTAAAATGAGGATAACCGCACTGGAAATCCCTGCGCCGGCCGACGCTGCCACGACGGCAAAGGTTGTCACGGTGCCATCAACTGCTCCGTATACAAATTCTGAAATATATCGTCTAAAAAATATGTTCATAACCGTGCCATTATAACACAATTAGTCTTTGTGGGGTTGATTCACGTATACTAGAGTAATGACGACTGATGATTTTCAGGTGCTGATCCACCAAAAAGGTCGCGAACTATACCGGCCGATGCCGTGGCGTGATCAGCCAACGCTCTACTATGTATTGGTGAGTGAATTGATGTTGCAGCAAACCCAGGTTGCTCGCGTATTGACGAAGTTCAAAGAGTTTACCGCAGCGTTTCCGGATATTGAGTCACTGGCAGCCGCTGAGCTAACAGAAGTACTGCGTGCATGGCAGGGACTGGGCTATAACCGTCGCGCTCAGTATCTTCACCGCGCAGCACAAGCTATCGCCGCTGGCACCCCGGTGACTACACTAGATGGCCTCATTGCATTGCCAGGTATTGGTATCAATACTGCCGGCGCCATCATGAACTATGTATACCAAATACCAACACCGTTCATTGAGACAAATATTCGCACCGTCTATCTTAATCATTTCTTTGCGGACCAGACAGCAGTGGCGGATCGTGACATCTTGCCTATCGTCGAGCGGACGATGGACCGGGCAAATCCGCGCCAGTGGTTTTGGGCACTGATGGATTATGGCAGTGAGCTGAAGGCTCAGGGTAAGGGTAAATTGTCTGCTAGTCGCCACTACACCAAACAATCGCAATTCACTGGTAGTCTCCGCCAGATGCGCGGTGAGATTTTGCGTCGGTATATTGGTGGGCAGTCACTCGCTGAAATCACCGCTGATTTACAGGACGATCCACGATTTGCGGCGGCACTGGATGGCTTGCGGCAAGACGGTCTCATTAGTCGATA
The DNA here is from genome assembly GCA_963526325.1 of uncultured Candidatus Saccharibacteria bacterium. Classification (GTDB taxonomy): domain Bacteria; phylum Patescibacteriota; class Saccharimonadia; order Saccharimonadales; family Saccharimonadaceae; genus Nanosynbacter. The sequence goes on along the minus strand of CAURNC010000001.1, from coordinate 125,294 downwards.
ATATAAGTATTGACATTTTAAACCGTCTATGCTATCATAGTAACTAGTCGATACGACAAATATAAACAACAAATCAAAGGAAAGGTATGGAAGACATGCAAACAGTTATTATACTGATGACTGCGGTGATTGTGGTCCATTCGGTGGCGATCATCATCTTATTCAGTATAATAATTTCGCTCTTGGTAAAACTCAAACGTATTGCCAGCCAAGCTGAAACAGCAGCACACAATATTGCGCAAGTAACAGAATGGCTGTCACCAAGAAAAGTCTTTACTGAAGCTTCTCGGCTTTTTCGGCGGAAATAGCAAGGATTCATCAGTAAAATCTAACAATAAACAAACAAAGGAGAAACTATGAAAAAAGTATTAACTGTCTTGGGTGCTGCGGTAGCTGGTTTTGCGGCTGGTGTATTGACTGCACCAAAAAGTGGTAAGGAAACTCGCAAAGACTTAAAGAAAAAAGCTAACGAGTTGAAAAAAGATGCTGACAAATGTGCAGTAAAGGCAAAGACGGTAGCAAAAGACACAGCTGCCTCTCTGAAGTCTGGGGCGCAAAAAGTAGGTAAAGCTACCACCGAAGCGGCTCACGACGTTAAAGGTGATGTTGAAAAAAGCCTGAAATAATTTGACAACAATCCAAAAACGCGGGACAATGGAACAGATGAAACAAGCTGTTACAAGTCTCGCGTTTTTGATGATTGTTTTTGGTGTGATTGTCGGGTCTTCGGTCGTCGTGAAAGCGCTTGATGGTCAAGCCGAATCCGCAAACGGGATCGATGCCATCAAAGCCAATTGCCAGGATATTCGTGGAAATCTCAGTCGACTGCATTATAGTGACGCAATTTTACGAGTAAACACCGGTCAAGCGTACAATGATATTTCTTCGCGCCTGATGGCACGCATGAACGGTCGTCTGGCTGTGAATAAGATTGACGCTGCGGACCTCGTTTCTTTGACGAGTCGGTTTGAAAAGGGTCGGTCATTGTTCTCCTCTCGGTATAATGAATATGAATCTGCCTTGGCAGCGCTTCTGAAGATTGATTGCAAAAATCAGCCAACTGATTTTTATGCTCAGTTCAACATTGCTCGTGATGCACGGCTCAAATTGTCATCATCAGTTCGCGAGCTCAACGACATTATCGCTGAGTATGGTACTAAAGTCGAAAAGATAAAGGAAAAACTCAAGTGATACGCCAGCAAATAATGGAGCATAAATTGCCGGCATTTATCGCAGGTTCGGTGTTGCTAGCTGCGATCTTAGTGACTTTGTCGATGTTTATCTACTACGCATCAGGAGCTTCGCGGTTGGATTTGAGCCGCCCAGAGTACAAGTCGATGCGCTCAAAGATCGATCAAGGTAAGGCGCTAGACGAGGGATTTTCGGCGCAGGGTGAAATCACCAAATCAACCATAGACGAATTTATGAAGCTGTACAAAGCAGAGGCTGAAAAAACTACAAGCTCGCAGAATTTTTCAGTTGATGCGCTAAGTGACGCTAGTCTAGGAATTACCCAAAGTCAGTCAAACCAATAACTATTTTTTCAACGGTCCATTGGTAGTGAGCGGTAGCGTGGCTAGTTTGATGTCATTATTTTCGAACTCACGCAGCAGTCGCCGCCGCATTTCTGAAGTGACACTCCATTGGTCTGAGGGCTGAGTTTTACCGGCAATGATCACTTCCACTGAATGTCCGGTGATATCGCCCAGGGAAGTAAACTTTGGTGGGTCGATGATTTTTCGTTTCCAGGATTTTTCCAAGGATAATTTATAGCCGATGTCATTGATAATTTCGGTGGCGGCTGAGATGTCAACTGACGGATCGAGCTGTAGGATAAACCGAGAGATACTGTACCCCATGGTTTTGTTGATGACCTGCTGAATGGTACCGTTTGGAATGTAATGGACATTACCGTCGGTGTCGCGCACGACTGTCGAGCGGGTACCGACACGCTCCACTTTACCGACCGCACCCATGATGTCGACAACATCACCAACGCGGTATTGGTTCTCGGCGATGATGAAGATACCAGCCAGGAAGTCCTTGACTAGTGATTGCGCACCAAAACCTAACGCCACACCGATGATCCCGGCACTAGCAAACAGCGGGGACAGATCGACCAAAAAGAGTTTATTTGCAACCACTGCCAACGCATAGGCAATCATTAAGATCCGCCAGAAGCTGCGGAGCAATTGAATCAAGGTCTCCTGACGTTTCTCGATATCTTTTTTGTGCCAATCTCGATGCTTTGCTGTCGACCGCACAACGCTTTTGATGCCCCATTTTAGCAGCACGCGGCCAATATAGTAAGCGATGATGGCGCCGATAACCGTACTCCATGCCTCGATGAAACGCTGTTCCATCAGCCAACCCAGACCATTTTGCTTCAGCCACTCATCGAAATTGGAGGAATCTAAAATATACTTAGTAAGCGTATCCATAATAGATTTAGTATAATGAATAATATGAGTTTTGTCGATCCGAATCAGTTCATCATCACCCGTAAACGCAAGAAATATAAATTTGCTTTGTTTGCTAATTCGCCACTGTGTTTTGAGTATGACGAATGGTTGGCGGTAAAAGATCAGTTAGATAAACAGCCGACGGTGATGGAGATAGGTGCGGGCAATGGCTTGTTTGCCGTCGAGCAGGCAGCGCGTCATCCAGAACAGACTGTTGTGGCGCTTGATGTCAAAGGTGATCGCCTGCAAAAGGGTGCCCGAGAGGCTGAGGCACGCGGACTGGCAAATATCTTTTTTGTGCGAGCGCGGGCTGATCAAATTAATCAATTGGTTGCTCCGGCATCACTCGAGACCATTTGGCTAACATTTTCTGACCCATTTCCTCGAAAGCATTCGGCTGGTCGGCGACTAACCCATCCGCATTTCCTGGCAGTGTATCGCAACCTACTATCGTCAGAGGGCGCCTTGCTCATCAAACACGATAACACTGATTTTTTTTGTTGGAGCTTGGAGCAGCTGGTTAGCCAAGGGTGGTCTTTGCAGGAGTTGACATTTGATTTGCATGAGTCTGAGCTGGCGGATGACTATAAGATCCTCACATCCTATGAGCAGCGCTGGCTGGACGAAGGGAGAATTACAAAGTTTGTTAATGCCAAAGCTGACGGGAGAAGGAACTAATATGCCACACATTCACACCGCACCCAACCAACACGACCACACCGTTACCGGATATGTCATTCGCACCGACGGCGATCAACCGCGGGCGTTGCTGCATGTGCATAAAAAACTAGGAAAATTACTGCCGCCGGGTGGACACATAGAATTGGACGAAACGCCATGGGCGGCGATGTTGCATGAACTGCGCGAAGAAGCTGGCTATGACGCTGGGCAATTGTTGGTTTTGCAACCAACCTTGCGCATGCATCAAGCGGCAATGCCAGAAGTAACACTTCACCCGCAGCCGCTGCTCATGAACACCCACAACATTACACCTGAGCATTACCATTCAGACACCTGCTACGCACTGGTAGTTCGGGAAGATCCACAACACGAGTTGGCTGCGGGCGAATCAATGGATGTGCGGTGGCTGACACGAGACGACATAGCGGCGCTACTGCCTGAACAAATCTGGGATAATACACGAGCGAGCTATGTGTCATTGTTTGACAGGTTTTTAGACGAATGGGAATTAGTCCCTGCGAGTGAGTTTTCAGCAGGTAAATAATAAAGGGGAGAATAATGAACATACAAGATTATGCAGATCAAGCCATCACCACATTATCAGACAACTACGCATACGGTGACATCAGCCCGCAGCTGATGGGCCAAGTGTTGGGGTTGGCTGGTGAATCTGGTGAGGTAGTCGAAAAAATCAAAAAGTTGCTGCGTGACAAGCAGGGAAGCCTTGAGGAGTCAGACAAGGCAGAGATCCTCAAAGAGTTGGGGGATATCTTGTGGTATGTCAATGCGGTAGCGCATTTGTTGGGCTCGAGCTTGGAAGATGTGGCGCGGATGAACAACGAGAAACTGTTGAGTCGCAAGCAGCGTCATCAGCTACACGGCAGTGGCGATAATCGCTAAGTGTCCAGCGTGGTGGCGCGTTGTCGCACCCAATGATCAATAGTTCCGGCGCCCATACATAAGACTAATTTTCCAGCATCGAGCGAAGCAGTGATGTGATCCCATAGCGCATCATCTAGCTCGGCAAACGTTACGACGTCAGGGCGCGAAGCAACGATGTGGCGTGTTAATTCTTGTGGGGATAGGATTGGCAATTCTGAATTTTCGCGAGTCAAATAGGTTGGTAGCCAATAGATCTCTTCAGCGGCTTTAAATATATCTGCAGTATACTGCGCTATGATTTCGTGTTGGCGAACATTTTGATGCGGTTGGTAGACCAATACCACGTGGCTAGACAACTCTTGCGCGAGCTGTAGGGTAGCTTTGATTTCCACTGGATGGTGGCCATAATCCGAATACAGTCCTTCGGCTAATTTTTCAAACCTACGACCAGCGCCAGGGAATTGGTTGATGCTGGTGATGATGGTTGCTTCATCAGTTTCCGTTATGCGCTTGACTGCCTCCAGGGTTAACATCCCGTTGCGCCGATTGTGCTCACCAGTCAAGTGGATATCTGGGTGATATTCGGTCAGCACTTGTACATTGTCATCATCAAAAAACGCAGCAGTTTCCTGCCAGGTGACGACACTTTCAGACTGCCTACCAAAGGTGCGGAAAGCTGCCAGATAATCAGCTTCCGTTGGGTAGGTGTCAGGGTGGTCATAGTCAACTGAAGTGATGAGGCTCAGCCATGGTTTGAAATTCAAGAAGTTCCGGTCGAATTCGTCACACTCGTAAATAAAAAATTGACTAGTTGGGTCAAACTTGCCACTTGGTCCAAAGCTCAAGGTTGAGCCGACCGAATAACTGACTGGAATCCCTAACTGTTGCAGTGTCCACACAATCATACTAGTGGTGGTGGTTTTGCCGTGGGTGCCAGCGGCAGCCACGAGCTTTAGGTTTTTATCAGATATGATGTGTGCCAATAATTCATCGCGTTTGCCGGTTTTGATGCCGAGCTTGTGAGCAAGTACTAACTCAGGGTGATCTGCCGGCAGAGCTGCGGTATAGACAAACCAATCAAACGGTTGCCTGTCGTGCTCTTCTTGTAAAAAAGTCCCTGATTGATCAAGGGCAACGTGAATGCCGCGCTCCATCAAAGCCGCAGTTAGAGGACTGGCTGATCGGTCTGAGCCGCAGACGTCATACCCAGCGTCGTGAGCAATCTCAGCCAATGGTCCTATGCCGACGCCACCGATTCCTGAAAAATAAATTCGCATGGCTTTATTATACCACTCTCGCCCGCCGCTCGGCATGTGTGCTATACTAAAACTAGATCAAGAAGGGGTGGAATGACAGATAAACGCAACGTCCGATTCAAAATTCGTCGACTCGAGCAGATCAAAACATGGCAGCTATTGATTTTGTTTGTCATGTTTGCTTTCATCACAGCAACATTCCTACGGCTCAATAATGTTGGCATGGTGGAACGTCGTGAAGCGGTGTACGCTGCAGACAAGACGGACGATTCGGTTGGGCTGGCGAGCCGATTGTATGATCTACAGAGGTTTGTAAGCACTCACATGAATGCCGATCCTGGCAGAGTTGCATTGGTTAAGACGTATGAACGAGACAATGAGCGGCATAAAAAAGCTTATCAAGAAAGTACCAATAGCACTGCCAACGGTGATGCATTTCAAAAGGCTGAGGCTGTTTGTGGGCCGATCGCACGGTCCAACGGCTGGCGTTGGCCGGATATGCGCTATACAAATTGCATCAACCAAGAATTAGAAAAAATTCCTGGCGGACAAGCGGTGATGAGTGAGTTTAAGCCGTTACCGGTTGAGCCGTATTACCACGCCTTTACCTCGCCCCTCTGGTCACCAGATTTTGCTGGTTGGTCGTTGATTGTCACGGTAATAATCGGTCTTATCATCATAGGTCGACTCGTGGTTTTAGCCATTCTTCGCTTTATTTTACGTCGCCGGAAGCGTTTTTAGGCTTGACAGGGGCCAACAGGGGTAGTAATCTTATAAGGTAAAGTACTAATAGGAGGTATTACCACATGGCTTACAAGCACACTAACTCAAAGGGCGTTACGTACTACTTGCACAAGACTGAAGTAACTCTGCGCGGTGGCAAGACTCAGACCATCTACTTCTTTGCAAAGGTAGAAAAGAACGACAAGGGTACACCATGCGATCTTCCAGAGGACCGTGTTGTTAAAGAAAATCCACGCAACGGTTTCTTGACCATTTCTAAAAAGAAATAATTAGCAATACTCGCAATCAATACAATAGCTCTCCAACAGGGGAGCTATTTGATTTTTTAGATGTATTATTATATAATAAAATCATGAGCGAAATTATGACATCTCATGTTGCTATAACTGATGAAGGGGACGTTGTATTTCCTGAAGTAAGTCCTGATGTTGATTTAGACGAGCTGCAGGCAAGGCTAGACCGAGAAGAGGCTGATCGTGCGGCTGAGCAGCGTTATGACGAGCACCTACAGCGAGCGCACTCTGGTAATTTTGCCGGAAGAAATAAATTGCTGCTAAAGACTGCACGGTTGGCTGGTGCTGCCAACCGGTCTCGGGGTGCAGGAAAGATGCACGACATGGGCAGGGCTGATAAGATCAGAGGTGCGGCTGAGGCTGCCGAAAGAAGCATTACTGAACGGCAGAAAGCTTTGGAGCTTGCCAGGATAGCCTGTCGGGCTTGTCCACTAAAAGATTTCTGTGTGATGGATCCAGTGGTGTTGGTCGAGACCTTGTCAAAGACAGGCAAAGCAGGTAGTAGCGTAAGACAACGGTTCTCACGAAGGGTTGAAAAGTCAGATAACAATCATTTGTGTGAAGATAATTTACGGTCTGGTAGACTGCCTAAACAGTAACAAGAAAAAATCCCCTCGGTAATGAGAGGATCTTTTCTTGGTTGCGGGGGTAGGATTTGAACCTACGACCTTTTGGTTATGAGCCAAACGAGCTACCAGGCTGCTCTACCCCGCGGCACATAGATGATTGTAGCATAGACAAGGAGTATTAGCAAATGTCGCCAGTCTTAGGACTTCTTTCGATTGGCTCCAAACAGGAAATTAGTCCATTGTTGGAGGTTGCTTTCGGTTAATTGCTGCTTGGAAACCGTGGCAGTTTTCTCAGTTTCGACATCGGTCGACGGTACGATCAGCTGTTTTTCACCTGGTGATCCATGACCCAACCGCTGGCGAACTGCCAAGTCTTGATATTCAACAGTCTGGTAATATTTGGCTTCGTATTCAGCCAAAGATACCTTTAAAGTTTCTAACTCGACTTGCTGCTTTTTATTGTCCAGCAGCTGCTGTAAATGATAATTTCTCTGCATAGCTTCAACCGAACCCCAGGCCCAGCTGAGTGCTATCAAAACCGCTCCAGCGATGATGACGTTGTTGAGCGTCAAATAATCGTGGCGGATGTGATAGATAAGTCGTCTTAGTTCGTGTTTGTCGAGTTTTTTTATCATCATGATGTTTGGTGGGGGCGGCTGGGATCGAACCAGCGACCAATCGGTTATGAGCCGACTGCTCTAACCCCTGAGCTACGCCCCCGCTCAGTTCAGTATATCATAGCTTCGGGGATAAATTATAGTAATTTACCAGCGGCAATTCGCGTCGCTTCTGACCAGGAAGTGAAGCAGCTTGGTGTGCTGATGAGCTGTTTGGCGGTCAGGCGATGACGGACGGCGATGCTGAGTTCACTGATGAGGTCGCTGGCGTGTGGGGCGACGATGGCTGCGCCGATGAGCACGCCTTTGGTGTCAACGATCAATTTAACAAAGCCATTGCGGCAGTCTGTGATATTGCTGCGAGCCGTCAGGGTCAGCGGAGCGACAGCTGTTTTGTACCGTAGGTCGCGTTTGATACATTCCTGTTCATTCAACCCAACCTGAGCAACTTCTGGGAAGGTGAAGGCCACCAACAAATTTGGCGTTAGATCAGCCTCAATGGCGGTGCGGTGGGTCAGGTTATGAGCAGCAGTTCGACTTTGGGTCAGGACGGCGTGGGTTTGGATGGTTGGATCAGTAATATTGCCAGCAGCAAAGATGTGTCTTGCTGAGGTTTGCATGCGAGCATTGACGGTGATGCCCTGGTGAGTGTAAGCAACGCCAGCATTTTCCAGTCCCATGTCAGTCTGTGGGACGCGTTGTTCTGCCACCAAGATTTCATCAACACGCACTGATTTTTGTTGTCGGCCTTGGATGTAGGTGACGCGCTTTTGCAAACCTTCTTTCTGTAGGGCAACCACGCGAGACCGTGTCAAAATGGTCATATTACGGTTAACTTTTGCATCTTCTGCGACGATTGGCCCGACTTCAATATCAAATTCTGGCAACATGCGATTGGCTTTTTCTGCAACGTAGACTTTGGTGCCAAATGAAGCGTATAGATAGGCGATTTCCATGGCAGTGGCGTTGCCGCCAACGATGAACAACGTTTTCGGTGGGCGAGTCAATGACAAAATGTTCTCTGGTGTTAGGTACGGGATATTGTCGCTACCAGGAATGGTCGATTTCTCCCAGGCCGCTCCCGTAGCGATTAAGAATTTGCGGGCTGACAAATGGCGACGATTGACGGTAATTTCATTAGGGCTGAGAAAGTGAGCGTTGCCAGAGAAGACACTGATGCCTTGCTTTTCATAATAATAGCGATTGCCGCCTGCGCCAGTGCGTTTGATGACGGTGTCTCGCCAGGACAGGAGCGACGGGTGATTGTAGTTGAGCGCGTTGGTTCGTAGGCCAAATTTGGCAGCGCGTTTGGCGTTGTAAAACACTTCAGCTGCGTATAGCATGGCACCCAGCGGCATGTCACCCCAATTAGGAGATTCTCCGCCGAAAGTTCCCCGTTCGACGACGGCAACTTTTTTGCCAGCACGCGCCAAAATGCTGGCCGCTGGAGCTCCCGCTGCTCCACTGCCGATGACGATAATATCATAATCAAATGTTGGTTTTTGTGCCATGGTTGCCCCCTAGGTTATATCATAAGTTTGTCATTTTTATACATGTACGCGGCATCAGAGTGCAGAGGTTCAAGGAAAGTTGTTGCGGTTCGCCGTATGTCGTTTGCGGTTATTTCTGGTTTTTCTTTGCACCAGTCAATCACCTGAAACGTTACTTGAGCTGCGATATCCTCCGCTTGGCCGTCTGGTACGCGAACGCTACAACAGGTTTTGACGATTGAACGGTGCAGCTTTTCTGGGTCAAACGGTTCAGTGCCTCGGTGATTATTTTTCTTGACAATCGTTATCTGCATCACCACCCAATCCCCATGCTTGTTATCCCCATAACGCGGTCAATGAACAGATAAAACGCCAAAATGAACAGGCAGCTACCGCCGACAAATTGCAGGAATGATTTGTACTGCTCACGCCATTGTTGAATTTGGGCGATATTGTAGCCACTGCCAACAAGAATCAGAATGCCAAGGAGCGGTAAAAGTGAACCGACGACGTAGAGCAGGATGGCTGACAGCTGGAAGAGGCCAGAAGGCAGACTGATGATGGCTAGGCTGGCCGCTAGGAGTGGCCCAATGATAAAAATCAATTCAGCGATGACGCTCGTCATGCCGAGTGAAAAGGCCTCGGCGCTACTTTTGGTTGCTTTGCTACGCTTTGCTAAAAAGCGTGCCATACCACGAGGCAACCACAGGACGATGCCAGTTTTTTGCTTGCGGCGATAGTAAAATGCCCAAGTCGCTAAGCCTAATCCGACTGCGATACCTGTGGTAACGGAAGCGACGAGTCGTTCGATGATCACGGTTTGGTTAATGACGATGGTTAAGATATGAACCGTGAACGTCGCCAGTAGTAGCGTCATCAAAAAAACACCGAGCACGAAGCTATTCATCCGTCGGAGCAGTAGCATATGGCGGGTCTTTTTGCCTAACGCATGACCGCTCATCAGCGTCAACATACTAACGCTCAACTGCAAACTAGCATGAATGCCAGCTGCCAGAAGGACGATAGCAAGTGATGAGAGTATGGCGTACGTCATGTTTATATGAATATTCCTTTAATATCAGTGTAGCATAGGCGGTTTAAAAAGGGAAAATAATCATGAGGATTTTGTGATATTGCTATTGCTTTTTTGTCAAAAATGTGCTAATATAGAGTTAGGTTTCATTATTAAACAAAAACAAGGACCAAATACATCATGACAGAGCAAGCAATTGCAGAGCGCGAGCTAACTGCGTTTTTAGAAGGTATTCAAAAACAACAACTTGAAACGTGGAAGCACCAGCGGACTTCAAAAGAAATGAGCGAATTTGTTTTGAGAAAGCTCAAAGCGCTTGATGATAAATAAGCTGTTCTAAAGAAAAACCTCCATGATTCATGGAGGTTTGGCTTGCAATATTGGTAGCACCGGGTGGACCCGAACCACCGACCTCAGGCTTATGAGTCCTGCGCTCTAACCAGCTGAGCTACGGTGCCACGTCTGAGGGTGATTATAGCATGGTATTGCTGTTTCACCAAGAGCTGAATTGATTTTATCAATATCAAAACCACTCATGCTTTGCTATAATGGAAAAGATGAAATATGCAGTAGCAGTCAGTGGTGGGATTGACAGCGTTGTGTTGCTGGATCTTATGGCGCACAAAGGGTATCAATGTGTGGTTTTGCACTTTGATCATGGTATGCGTGCTGATTCGAGGGCTGATGCGCAGTTTGTTGAAGCACTGGCTCGACGGTATGGGTTTTTGTTCGAGGGCAAAAGAGAAGAACTGCTGGGAGCTAATGAAGCGATTGCTCGGCAGCGGCGCTATGCGTTTTTGTTAGCGGCGGCCGAGAAGTATGGTGCACAGTTGGTGACCGCGCATCACTTGGACGACGTGGTTGAAACGATTGCGCTGAATGTGGCGCGAGGGACACGCTGGAGAGGGCTGGCGGTGCTTGGTGATTCGCGGATCATGCGGCCCCTGACACATTGGACCAAACAACAGCTCACAACCTATGCATTGAGGCGCCGACTGGAATGGGTTGAGGATGAGACCAACGCCAGTGATGTCTATACGCGTAATCGTTTGCGGCGTAAGTTGATGAACCTGCCAGATGATGCCAAACAGCAGCTATACGATTTGTGGCAAGAGCAGTTGGAGTTAGCAGAGGCGATTACTGACGAGTCAGCACAGCTTTTGACGGAGCCGCTCAATCGGTATTTTTTCATCAGTATCGATATGGCTGAAGCGGTGGAATTACTGGCGGAGTATCTTCGAAAAGAGTTTGCTACTTCCCTGCTGACGTCGCAGCTCGAGCGGGCGGTGATGGCGCTCAAGACGGGTAAGCCCGGTACGGTCTGGCAGATCGGTGAAGGGTTAGAGATGAAATTATCATTAAAAACTGCTATAATCAAAAAGATTGGTTTAGGTAGAAAGGATTTTTCAGAGTATGGCGGTAAAGATGCCGAACAAGAATGGCAAGAATAAAATCAGTCAGTTTATGCGACTGGGCCTTTTTTGGGCGATTGTTGTATTGATTGGTTTAGCGGTGTATGCGTCAACTGCGCAGCACGCTAATTTGAAGGAAGTGGCTTTGAGCGATGTGGTCAGCCGAGCGAACAAGGGCGACATTAAACTCATCCAAGTCCAAGGCAATGACCTGACGGTGACAGTTAAAGACCAAGATAAGCCGACGGAAAAATCCATCAAAGAAAATAGCAGCATTTATGAACAAGGCCTCAAGAAAGACGCGCCAGTTGAAGTCAAGGTTGTGCCGCAGTCACGCACTGGCGAGGTGGTATGGAATGTTGCCATTACCTTTGTGCCGGTTATTTTGATCATCGGCTTCTTTGTATTCATGATGCGACAGAGTCAGGGGCAGAATAACCAAGCCATGGGCTTTGGTAAATCAAAAGCCCGACTGTATGGCGAAGACAAAGAAAAGGTTAACTTTGAAGACATCGCTGGTAATGATAACGCCAAGCAAGACTTGCAAGAAGTTGTTGATTTCCTGAAAAATCCAAAGAAATACCGCGAGCTCGGTGCTAAGATTCCACGAGGCGTGTTGTTGGTCGGCCATCCAGGTACTGGTAAAACCATGTTGGCACGAGCCGTGGCTGGTGAAGCAGGCGTGCCGTTCTTCTCAATCTCTGGTTCAGAGTTCGTGGAGATGTTTGTTGGTGTTGGTGCGTCACGAGTCCGTGACTTGTTCACTAAGGCCAAGAAAAATGCACCATGCATCATTTTCATCGATGAGATTGACGCGGTTGGTCGTAAACGTGGCTCTGGTATGGGCGGCGGACATGATGAGCGCGAACAGACCTTGAATCAGATTTTGGTGGAAATGGATGGCTTTGACGGCGACACGAACGTGATCGTCCTGGCGGCTACCAACCGAGCAGATGTGTTGGATCCAGCGTTGCTGCGTCCTGGTCGTTTTGACCGGCGAGTTAATATCATGCTGCCAGAGCGCAAAGACCGCGAAGCTATTTTGAAGGTTCACTTTAAGAACAAGCCAACTGACGACACAGTTAATTTGGATGCGTTGGCGGCAAAGACTGCTGGTTCGAGCGGTGCTGATTTGGCAAACATCGCCAATGAGTCTGCCATCATCGCTGCACGGCGCAACAAGAAAAAGATTACCAACGAGGAATTGACCGAAGCGTTTGAACGAGTGGCAATTGGTCCAGAGCGCAAGGCAAAAGTCATGAGCGACAAGGAGAAGGAATTGACTGCGTACCACGAAGCTGGCCACGCCATCGTCGGTCACGTTTTGCCGGATTCTGACCCAGTCCATAAGGTTACCATCATTCCGCGTGGTGGTACCGGCGGTGTGACGTGGTTCTTGCCGCCAGAGGACAAAAGCTACACCAATGTCTATGAATTTAAAGACATTTTGGCACGGGCCATGGGCGGACGAGTGGCTGAGCAGATTTTGTATGGTGATGACGGTATTACCACTGGAGCGGGCTCTGACTTGCGTAATGCGACCCAGATTGCTCGTGATATGGTGATTGAGCAAGGCATGGGTAAGGCGTTGCGTGACCAAGTCTTCCACGAAGATAATGGCGGATTGATGTTTGACAAGATGACGCGAGAACGGCCGTACTCAGACGAAACAGCGAAGCAGATAGACCAAGAAGTAGCAGCACTGATCAATGAAGCGAAGGCACGGGCCATGACGGTTCTGAAAGCCAATCGTTCACATTTGGATAAACTGGCCGCTGCACTGCTCAAGGACGAAACGTTGGAAGAAGAAGCAGTGGTAGACATACTCAAGGGTACTAAGTTGCCAAAGGAAGCAAAACTTCACGCATAATCGATTATGGGGCGAGTTCGGCAAGCAGTCACCAAAGTGAATCAGCGGCTGACCGTGAAATTGGCAGCCAGTCTATTGGCAGGATCCATGCTGCTGAGTAGTCTGCTGGGATTTTGGCGCGACCGCTTGCTGAATGCTGCTTATATGTCCAATAAGGAAGCGGGGCTGGCGGGCTATGTCGTTGGCCTTGATGCGTACACCGCAGCGTTCATGGTGCCGGACTTTATGTTTGCTATTTTGGTGTCTGGCGCGCTGAGTGTGACCTTCATCCCGGTGTTTAATGAGCGGTGGACCAAGGGAAATAAACAGTCAGCTTGGCAGATCAGCTCCAGCATGATTAATTTCATGGCACTAACCACCCTGGCTGCTAGTGTGCTCATCATCATCTTTGCTGATCCGTTGATGCGCTATTTCATTGCGCCGGGGATGAGCGAATCGGGTCATGCGTTGGCAGTCAGTATGATGAGAGTGATCGCCGTGAACCCATTTATCTTTGCGATTGCTGCTGTCATCGCTAGTATTCAGCAGGCAGTGGGGCGTTTCACGTTTTATGCTCTGGCGCCGATGATTTATAACATTGGTATCATCATCGGCACTGTTTGGTTTACGAATGGTATCAATATCTTTGGTTGGCAGATCTTTGAGGGCGGCATCATGGGCGTGGCGCTTGGTGTGGTGCTTGGTTCGGTAATGCAGCTCATCGTTAGTGCTGTCGGGTTGGTCGGTTTGGGCTTTGACTATGAGTTTAAACTGCACTGGCGTAACCGCGGTTTTCGCAAAGTGTTGAGTTTACTACCAGCGCGTTCGGTTGACCAGGGTATGGACTACGCTGTTAGCTTGGTGGAAGTGAACTTGGCTTCCCGACTGGGTGATGGTGTTATTCGTGCTTATCAGCAGGCTTTAACGTTACACATGATGCCGATCAACCTCATCGGTGTGGCGGTTTCTAACGCAGCTTTTCCTCAGTTGACCGAGCATTTGGGCAATAATCGCCAGGATTTGTTTCAAAAAGATTTGCGTCAATTGCTGCGGGTGATCATTTGGATGGCCTTGCCGGTGTCTGTCATAACATTCTTTACTCGAGGGTATGTTGTTCACTTTATCCGCAACACCGGAGATCCGATGATGGCGGGTATTTTGGGATGTCTGGTTGTGGCAATTCTGTTCCGTACTATTTATCACATGGCGGCTCGGGCATTTTACGCACAACAGGACACAAAAACACCGCTAAACATCTCTTTCGCAGCTATTGGCTTGAATGTGGTACTGGCAATTGTCTTATCAATGGTGCTGAAAATGGGCGCCTATGGACTGGCGTGGGCACAGTCGACAGTGGCTGTCATTGAGGTAGTGATTTTATTTGTTGTGTTAGAAAAACGAATTCCGCACTTGTTTGATACTTCGTTCGTGGCGGCGGTGTTGCGTATGATCGTGGCATCAACGGTAGCAGGAATCGTTTGTTATTTGATGTTACAGGTGTTGCCATTTCGTGAAAGTGACAGCAGTTTCTTCTCGGCCTTTCCAAAGTTCATGATTATCGCTGGTGTTAGTTTCCTGGCCTACGGGGTAATGTCGCGGATGCTCAAATTACCAGAAGTTGAGCCGATCATCAGGCAAGTGAATAAGTTCTTGTTTGTGCGTTTGGATGGGAAACGACGCTGATGGAAGCTATCCGCAATTTTTGCATCATCGCTCACATCGATCACGGCAAGTCGACGCTGGCTGATCGAATGATGGAGATGACGGGGACGGTGGAGAAGCGCGAGATGAAGTCGCAGCTGCTGGATAGTATGGATTTGGAGCGCGAGAAGGGCATCACTATTAAGCTTGCGCCGGTGCGGATGAAGTATCATTACCGCCAGCCAGCGGCAACCGCTTCCTCTGAATCGAATGTCGCAGGCAGCGCCAGCGACAGGGCTACCGATTCATCGGAAGGATTGCCACTGGCTGGGTCGTATGATCTCAACCTCATCGACACGCCTGGTCACGTTGATTTTAGCTACGAAGTTAGTCGCTCGTTGCAGGCTTGTGAGGGGGCGGTGTTGGTGGTTGACGCCAGCCAGGGTATCCAGGCGCAGACGTTAGCGAATGTCTACCTGGCGATGGAGCAAGACCTCACGATAATCCCGGTGCTGAACAAGGTTGATTTGCCAGCCGCTGATGTGCCGCGCGTATCCAAGCAGGTGATCAATCTGCTAGGCTGTGACGAGAGTGAGATTATTCATATTTCCGCTAAAACTGGACAGAATGTTAATCAAGTTTTGGAGGCGATTGTTGAGCGAATTCCGGCGCCGACTTCGCCACTGGCGGTCGAGCATCCTGATGTTGTGTTGGCTGATCTTCCGACGCGGGCGCTGATTTTCGATAGTTATTATGATGATTACCGCGGGGTGATTTTGTATGTCCGAGTGGTTGACGGGCAAATCAAAAAGGGTGAAGCGATTCACATGATGGCAACTGGCGCGAACGGCTTGGCGCTGGAGGTCGGCCATCTCAGCCCCGGCATGATCCCCGACCCATCGCTGGACACTGGTGAAATTGGCTACATCGTCACTAACCTCAAAACCACGCGTGAAGCGCGAGTGGGCGATACGGTGACGCTGAAGAAGTATATAGGCTAGCGATGATTGATCCTTGGTTTGATTGTCGTCAAGACGCTAATGGTAAAGATCCAGATAAGCACAGCCTGACGTTAAAACGCTATCACGCTAAGTTGTGGACTAAACCACTGCCTAATGGTCGTCAACTGACTATGCTAGATGAGGGGTCGTACTTGATAGCCAGTGACGGTCGGTGTCAGATTCCTGTTTCAAGTGATAATATAGTAGCTACCTTTGAAGCTTGGAAGCGTAATAAGTTGATTGTTGAACAGACCCCACGAGATGTTCTAGCGGCAATAGATAATATTGATTGGCGTATTGGTTCGGAGATTATCTTCCCCAGTGAGCTACGCGGTGGCACGCAAACCATCAATCGTGCGAGGGGTTGGAACCGCAAAATTGGTGATCGGTTTGACCTGACGTTAGAGTGTATTGCCCGCTGGTATCGGGGTGAAGACAGTCCGCTAGCTGATGTTTTTGATCGTTATCGTGACTTTTTTGAGTGGTTTGGTGATTTTCGGGGCTATGTCGATTTTTTCTTGTTGCAAGATTTTGTTGATGATGAATACCAAGTTAACATACTAACAGATTTTGATAATTTCCAATCGTCACCGTTGCCTCAGACCGTTGAGCAGTACACAGTATATCTGCAGGACTTGACTGACATGCTAACACTGCGGGCTAAGCGTATTGAGCGGTATGTTAATCAGTAGAATCGTTTCACAAAGACGCTATTTGATAGACATAATTAAATTAAGATGGTATAGTATCATTTGATAGTAAGAAAATATTACAATGAGCTATGAATAATTTACCACCAATTACGTTTGCCAATGGGGACCGCGTTCCAGCTCACGCGCGAACTGCGCCGTCTGGAGTAGAGAGAATTATGTTTGGGGAAAATGCGGAGAAGCCCATGGCGCGGCTTAGTTATGCGAGGCTTGGCGAAAAGGCGTGCTTCGCTGGCATGCTGTTTCGTGATGCTCCGTCTGAATATCGGGCTGGTACTTCTATGCTGGAATATTTCTTTGAGGAGGTAACTCCTGCACTTGGTCTTGAGCCAGGAAACACCTCGGTCATCCGTAAGCCTATCATTGCTTTGTTGCTTGCCAAGTACGGGCTGGAGCCAGACGTCACGTCAGAAACGTGGTCGCATGCTGGGTTGCTGGTGCAGCGTGATACTACTTCGAGGAATCATCCAGTGCTACATTTTGTTGAGGGCAATGAGTCTGAATTTAATGACGATCGGCATCGTCGATATTATGATATTGTACCAAACAGAGAACTGCCCTATATGTATCCATTAGCCTCGCCCTCAAGACGAGTTGATATGCACACGTCGTATACTCCGTGATGAATATAGACTATAGTAATTCGACGGCATCTCTGTACAATGCTATAATATGATGACATGACTGAAAAAATCATCGTTCAGCCTCTGCCTGGCTACAAAGAAGTCAAGCCCTTTGTCTACGCGGGCTTTTTCCCAGTATCCAACGAGGATTATAATGATCTGAAAGAAGCGATAGAGAAGCTGAGCCTGAGCGATTCAGCGCTGCAGTTTGAGCCGGAAAATTCGCCGGTGCTGGGTTATGGCGTGCGAATTGGCTTCCTCGGTTTGTTACATATGGATATTATTCGTGAGCGGCTGGAGCGCGAGTATAATTTGGACCTCATCGTCACCAATCCGAGTACTGATTATCAAGTCAGCCTGACGAACGGCGAGGAGTTGGATATCAAATCAGCCAGCGAACTACCTGACCCAGCGCAGATCACCGAGGTTCGCGAGCCGTGGATTGACGGTGAAATTGTGGTGCCGCAAGATTACATCGGTGCGGTGATTCAGCTGATTGTCGCCAAGCGCGGCCGGCAGAAAAACCTCAGTTACATCGACGAGCGGGCGCTGATTTCTTTTACGGCACCGCTGGCAAATCTGCTGACGGATTTTTATGATCAATTGAAGTCGGTTACCAGCGGCTACGGTTCGTTTAACTATGAGCTGGCGGGCTATCAGCCGGAAGATTTGGTACGGGTGGATTTTTATGTGGCGGGCGAGATGGTTGATGCGCTAAGTGTCATGTGCCACCGCTCGGAGGCGCCAGGCTTGGGCCGGGAAATCGTCAAAAAACTCAAAGACGTGGTGCCGCGTCAGAGTTTTGAAGTGTCGTTGCAGGCGGCGATTGGCGGCAGGTTCATCGCCCGCGAAAACATCGGTGCCTACCGCAAGGACGTTACTGGCTATCTCTACGGCGGCGATGTCAGCCGCAAAAAGAAACTCCTCGCCAAGCAAGCTCGTGGTAAAAAACGTATGAAACGCTTCGGCAAGGTTGACATTCCGTCAGAAGCGTTTACAATAATGTTGAGGAGAGAATAGTGAAAGTAGAAGGATTTAAATCCCAAGAGGAGCTTATTGGCAATCTATATCGAGCCTCTACTTTGGCTGATAAGGATGCACGACCATACGCTGGTAGTGATATCTCTATTGAGGATGTTCATATTGATACCTTTCAGCCAACACAGCGGTATGTTATTGATTCTGGCGTGGATAAGCAGCAGGAGCTGCGGGAACTTGTTTTACCGTATGGCGAAGATACACTTCATATGAGAACTGGTGGAATTGATATTGTCGATGAAGAAAATGGGGAGGGCGGAGTTATGCTTCCGCCTATTATTGAGGAAGATAGTCATGAAGGACTGCTGCTTGTTGACGGCATGCATAGAACAACATTGGCGAGGCGTATGGGTGTAAAGACAATAAGAGCTGTCGTGATTAGAGGTGTAGACAGTAATTTTGCTGTCACGAAACGTCGCTTGCCAAATGAATGGAGTGAAGTGACGGCATTCCCTACGCTTGGTGACCTAAAAGCTGCTCGTAAGCAGGGGTTTATTCACCGAAATAAAGGCAGTGCACCTGGTGACGGGAGGGCTGTGTATCGTGATTTTTCATTCTTTACAGGTAGAGGTAAAGATGACCGAAAATAATAAACCAATTATTCATATCGATATGGACGGTGTGTTGGTAGATTTTGAGTCTGCCCTTACGAAGGTTTCGCCTGAGCTGCTGGAGAAATTTACCGGTGAGTACGACAATATCCCAGGCATTTTTTCCTTGATGGACCCAATGCCTGGGGCTCTTGAGGCAGTTGATGCTTTGAAAGAAAAATATGATCTATATATCCTGTCGTCATCACCATGGGAAAATCCGACGGCGCTAGGTGATAAATTGGCGTGGGTAAAGAAGTACTTTGGTGGTGACGGCCGGGAAAATATTTTCTTTCGCAAGGTTGTTTTTTCGTCGGTCAAGCATCTAAGCCAGGGTGATATCTTGATCGATGATCGGACAGCAAACGGTGCAGGCGACTTCTCAGGACGATTGATCCGGTTTGGCTCAGATGAATTTCCTGATTGGCAAGCCATTTTGCGTGAGCTGTTATAAAGTCGTCAATACTTGGCAAGATATGCTTGCTAACGTAAGCGCTATCGTGATATACTGACAGTGATTATATTAGACATTGTCATAAAACAATAAAAAGGAGATTATTTATATGGGGTCGCTCTGGGGTAATAGAAAAAGAACGATAGCCCGCGCTGCTAAAGCGGGATGCTTGGTAGTAATCGCTGCGGTGGTTGCGGTGTTTAGTCAGTCAGCTAACGCAAAACAGGTAGTTACCTGGACAGAACAGACTGGTTCTGGTAGTCGCGCTTGGACCTCAATTGCCAGCTCTGCTGACGGTACCAAGCTCGTTGCGACTATGACTGGCGGCTCAGCTTACATCTCAGATGATGCAGGTAAAACCTGGACAGAGCAAGTTGATTCTGGTTCTCGTGCTTGGATTGCGATCACCAGCTCTGCTGACGGTACTAAACTGGCTGGCGTGTACCACTGGGGTGGTTATATTTTAACCTCAGAGGATAGAGGTCAAACCTGGAGAAGTAATGGTATAACCGGTGGTTCTTTTGATTGGACCTCAATCACCAGCTCTGCTGACGGTACTAAACTGGCTGCAACAGCTAAAAACGGCGCAGTATTTACTTCCAGTAACTCAGGCGCAACGTGGACCGCGCAACCTGGTTCAGGCAACCGTGCTTGGACATCAATCACCGGCTCTGCTGACGGCACCAAATTGACTGCAACGGTTAACGGTGGTGCAGTGTTTACGTCAAATGACTCAGGTGTAACGTGGACAGAACAGGCTGGTTCGGGCAACCGTGCTTGGACATCAATCACCGGCTCAAGCGATGGTACTAAGCTCGCCGCGACTGTCAATGGCGGTGCAGTATACACCTCAAGCGACTCAGGTGTGACCTGGCAAGAACAAGTCGCTTCTGGCAACCGCGCTTGGACTTCAATCACCAGCTCTGCCGACGGCACCAAATTGGCCGCAACTGTTACTGGCGGTGTGATATACGTTTCAAGTGACTCTGGTGTAACTTGGGAAGAGCAGACCACAGCCGCAACTGGCGCTTGGTCTTCCATCGCGATGTCTGGTGACGGTGTTCGCATTGCCGCAGCTATGAACAATGGCTTCATCAGTACCGCGACCGTTAAGGAAGCGCCAGTCACTCCACCAACTCCACCAACACCACCAACACCAACCCCGACGCCAACCCCAACACCAACTCCTGCTCAGCCAACCAATCCTGGCGCGCCAGTTGCCCAGCCAACAAAGCCAACTGGCAAAGGTTACTTGGCTGACACTGGTGACAATGTCTGGCCACTCGCTTCACTCGCAGCTGTCGGTATTGGTGCAGGTATCCTTTGGATCGTCAAACGTAGGAACAGCTAAACGCATGGACGAATTGGAGCGGTTGATTGCTGATTATCAACCAACTGAGCCAACCGTCGAGCTGATCAAGAAAGCCAAGATTGCCCTACTGTCTGGCATCTCTGGCGCCGGTAAAGACACCATCAAAAAGCGATTATTGCAGTTTCCGTACTTTAGTAGCATCGTTTCGCACACAACACGTGCGCCGCGCATCAACAATAACCGCCCAGAAGTTGACGGTGTCGATTACCATTTCATCGACTTGACCATGGCTGCACAAATGTTGAGAAATCAAGAATTTATCGAGGCTAAATTTGTCCATGGTACAGTATATGGCACCTCGGCAGCTGAGATTCAGACGGCCCATGAACAAAACAAGACAGTCATCGCTGATATTGATGTCCAAGGCGCTGCTGAATATGAAATTTTAGCTCCGCAAAGTATCTCAATTTTCATCATACCTCCCGACTACGAAACCTGGCTTACTCGTCTGAAAAGTCGGTATACTACTGAGGAAGCATTTCACGCTGAGTGGCCGAAACGGTTGGCTAGTTCTGTCAAAGAAATGACACAAGCACTTTCTGTACCGTATTATCATGTTATTATTAATGATGACCTTGATCGAGCGGTTCGTGTATGTCATGACATCATCGAACGTGGCGACTTGTTTAATCGGCAAGATGATGAAGCCCGTTTGGCCGCAAGGAGGCTTTTAGAAAATATTCGACAGTATAATAGTATCGTATGAGTTATCGTCACCAGGTTTCTGACCATATCCAAAAACGAGCTTCGGCCCTGCGTCGTTCGCCATGGTCATTGTCTGCGCTGATTGATCAAGTATTTTTCTTGGTAGCTGGTTTGGCTTCATTTTGGTTCGGTTGGTTGGTTTGGCGCGAGGGTTGGTATTCTGGCGGCTGGTGGCTGGTGGCGTTTTTTGCGCTGTTTTGGGTTATCATGGCATACTTAGCTTTGCCTCGGCTACACCGTATTTTAAGTAGTTTGTATGTGCCAAACTATTTCATTGGTCGTACGCGGACCGCTGATGGATTATTGGGTGACCCAGTCAATGTGGCGCTCAGAGGCTCAGAAGCCCAGCTACATCAAGCGATGATTGATGCTGGTTGGACGATTGCTGATGAAATCACCGTTCGGTCAGCTTGGAAGATAATTTTTTCTACGCTGACTGGCAGGAGCTATGCTTCAGCTCCTGTGTCATCGCTGTTTTTGTTTGGCCGTCGCCAAGACTTTGCCTACCAGCAAGAAGTAGATGGCAGCCCCGGTAAACGTCATCACGTGCGGTTTTGGCGCTGCCCTCAGGGCTGGTTGCTGCCTGGTGGCCATCAGGTTGATTGGCTGGCAGCGGGGACATATGACAAAAGCGTCGGACTATCATTGTTTACTCTGCAAGTTACTCATAAAATTGATGAAAATACTGACATCGAGCGTGACTATATTGTGAGTACCGTCACCGAACATACACCACAGGTGGCAGTGACAAATTTGAAAGATTTTTCGACGGGTTATCACTCACGAAATGGCGGTGGTGACAGCATCCAGACTGACGGTGACTTGCCGGTCTTGGAACTGGCGGCAGTTGTAGCAAATCAGCAGACAATTGCCGAAAGAGCAGGGGTTATTTTGGATGCAACTGCGCATGAATATGTCATTTCCGCGGAAGAACACGATACGGTGCTGCAACAGTTATGGAGTCGCCGGCCACCGCAAATATCGTTTGCTATTTTGTTTACCGTCTTGGCTATGGCAATTGTCCTGGTGGGTGCCTTGTTTGATTTTCTGTTGTTTGATGAATTGCTACATCAGACGACCCAGGACTTTATCATTGAGGGCTTAGATACTTCTGTCGCCGCCACAGGAGCGGAGTGGACGATCCGAGGAGTGCTGAGTTTGAGCGCGGGCTGGGTCGCAATAACAGCTGTGCTGTCACGAGGTACGTTCCGCGGCTCGAACAAAGACCGATTACTCTTGATGATATTGTCGAGCCTGTCAGTGTTGGCGACTTCATTCACCTTGACTATCGGCAAAATTACCTGGACAAGCGTTGGCACCCTGGCGTTCATCGGCATCAATATCACGATCATCCTGATGCTATCGTCTGACGCAGCCAGGCAGTTCACTCACACTCGTACCACTGCGCGTCGTACCAAACAGAAGACGATTTAGCACTCTACTTGTATGAGTGCCAGATGTACGCTATAATATAGCCATGACTGAACGCCAGCAGGCTATCTTAGCCGCCATCATTGAGCAATATGCCGAGATTGCGGCGCCAGTTGGCAGCGTGACGCTGGCCAAGTTGTTTGGCGTGTCCAGCGCCACTATTCGCAGCGAAATGGCCAAGCTTGAGGAGATGGGTTTTATTGAGGCGCCACACACCAGTGCCGGCCGTATCCCGACTGACAAAGGCTATCGGTTTTATGTCAATGGTATCACTGCCGCTCAAATGACTGAACTACCAAGTGGTATCGATCGCAGTGCGAGGGCGATCGAGGCACATGTTAATTCGCACGTTGATAAATCTGACAGGGCCATCCGCAGCGCGGTTGACAGCCTGGTTGAGCTGACGGGTAATTTTGGTTTTGCCTCGTTTGGTGATCATCTGTACATGAATGGTATGACGCAGCTATTTTCTCAGCCAGAATTCGTCGAAGGTGGGCATGTTCAGGCGATTGCTAGACTGATTGACAATATTGAGCCCTGGCTGGTTGAAGCTGCGCCCAATGAACCGCTCAACGTGTTTATTGGTAGTGAGAACCCAATCGGTAAAGCCAGCGGCGCGACCCTGATCATCAGTAAGTTTTGTTCATCGTTTAGTGATCGCAGTTACATCGGCGTGATTGGTCCGACTCGGCAGAATTACCGTCGAACGATGGAGCTGGTTAGGCGAACGGGTGCGATGTTAGAGGAAGTGTAAGGATAGAGGAGGAATATGACGAAACACAAGAAGATTGATGATTTGCAACATACTGTTGATGAGTTGACCCTGGACTTACAGCGGACACGGGCCGATTTTGAGAATTATCGTAAGCGCGTCGAGGCGGAAAAGCAGTCAGCCCACAGCATGGGTCAGGCCAAGTCAGTGATGAAACTGTTACCAGTGATTGACACAATTGAGCGAGCGATTGCTAATGTGCCGGAGGAGCTAGCAGATAACGCCTGGGCTAAAGGTGTGGCTGGTTTGGGCAAACAGCTCGACAAGCAGCTCAAAGAAATTGGCTTAGAAAAAATTGATGCCAAACCAGGAGCGTTGTTTAATCCTGAGCTACATCAGGCGGTGCAATTTGATGAAGCGGCTGATGGCGAAAAAGAGGTTATCGCTGAAGAGCTACGTGCTGGTTATACCCTTGACGGCGCGGTGATTCGCGACGCAATGGTCAAAGTCACGCGGCGATAATTTACTGTATTTCACCCCAGACATCAATAGTTTTATTTACAACAATGCTTGCAATCAGAACGTATTAGCGCTATAATTTTTGGCAAGAGTTTTTAACATAAACACAGGGAGAAAAAGGGGATGGCGAAACGATTATTCGTAGCACTAGTATCAGCTGGTGGTATCTTATTGTTAGCTTTACTGTACAACGGTAGCACCAATGCAAGTCAATGGGGCGTTGTGTGGAGCGAGGAGTTTAAAGGCACCTCAGTGCCTGATAGCTGGGACGTATTCAAACAAAATAAAGATAATTATGGCAATAATCACCTAGCCTACAATCCGAGCAACGTCAAGGTTGTCAACAATGATTATCTAGAGATCAAAACGCAGCGCCACTGTGTTGCAAATCTTGATGAACCATTGAATGACTCTAATGCTAGCGAAACGCCATGTCCAAGTGGTAAGATGACACGATACCTTAGCGGTCGGGTGACGAATAAGACGAAGGTGGTGGATGGTACAAAACCTTTCCGCGCCGAGATTCGTGCCAAATTCAATTGGAATGGAAAAAACGGTACACGGCCATCACTGTGGATGGTTAATGGTGTCTCATTAAAGAATTGTAATGATAATCCTAACGCCAATGACCCATACGGTGAGCTAGATATCATCGAATGGTACTCCTACACGCCGGCATACACCTGGTCAAGCACTCATGCTACCTGTTACCATCATGGCGTTTCTGGCAATTGGAAAAATGGTTGGCGAACCAGGAGGATTATCCACAGCGATGAACACCGAGCAGGCTCCAAGCCAGGTACATTGGCCTATGAGTGGCACACGTGGGCGGTTGAGTATGATGGCGAGACGGTTAAATATTTTGTGGACGACAAGCCGATCACCGCGTATCATTATCACGCCAGTCCTACTGACAGCAAGGAGATTGAACGTACACCAGCTGCTCCTCTGACAAAATTAGCTGACGCATCATTGATCAAAAGGACGTTTGATGAGGGATGGCGCTTTATCATAAACGACTACGTGGAGGCAGATGCAGATCAGAAACCAATCTCTCCTTCAGATAGCTTCCCGAAGCAAACCATGTTGATCGACTACGTTCGTGTATTCCAAAAGGGTGCGGGCACACAGCCGGCTGAGACACCTGTACCAAAGACGGGTGCTACATGGTCAAAGCGTGATGCGGCAGGTTCTCAAAATTGGTCCTCAATCGCCGGGTCTACTGACGGCAGTAAATTGGTCGCAGCAGCATGGGGCGGTAAGATTCACACCTCATCCGACGCTGGCGTGAACTGGACTGAGCACCCTGGGGCAGGCGACCGCAACTGGCTAGCAGTTGCCAGCTCTGCTGACGGTAATAAACTGGCTGCACTATACGACTGGGGTGGTTATATCTTTACCTCATCCGACGCTGGCGTGAACTGGACCGCACGTGGTGTCCCTGGGTCTCACAACTGGACGGCAATCGCTAGTTCCGCCGATGGCAACAGGCTAGTAGCTGTAGCCAAAGACAGCACAGTCTTTACCTCATCCGACGCTGGCGTGAACTGGACCGCACGTGGTGTCCCTGGGTCTCACAACTGGACGGCAATCGCTAGTTCCGCCGATGGCAACAGGCTAGTAGCTGTAGCCAAAGACAGCACAGTCTTTACCTCATCCGACGCTGGCGCGAACTGGACCGAACGGGCAAGTTCTGGCTCTCGTAAATGGTCAGCAGTTGCTAGCTCCGCCGATGGCAACAAATTAGTAGCAACAGCAACTGGTGGCAGGATTTACACTTCCGCCAATGCTGGTGCAACCTGGACTGAGCGAGCGGCTGATGGACTTCATAACTGGACTGCGGTTACTATTTCTGACGATGGTCAAAAACTTTCAGCAACTGCTGGTGGCGGTGGATACATTTACAGCTCAAATGACGGTGGTGCAACCTGGGTGGCTCAGACGTCTGCTGGTGTGCCAAACTGGGCAGCAATTGCCAGCTCTGCCGACGGCTCGAAAATCGCTGCAGCAGCATACGGTGGCGCCATCTACACGACTACTAACAATGCACCAGTTGGCCCAAGTGAAGAGGAGCAGAAAGTTACCGCGGCTGAAGCAGCAGTAGCAAATGCTGAATCGACCAAGCGTCCATCTGATGTTGCTGCCGCTAAAACCAAAGTTGATGCAGTAGGTGACGCAGGCAAGAAGGCCGCCTTCCAGGCAAGGCTCGATGCGGTAACCAACGCTATTTCTGGTGCTCGCTCAACCCTCACTGCATTGATCGCTAAAGCTAAAGATCCAGCCACGGTTGCCGGCATGAGCAGTAGCACTATCGCCGCTCTTCAGGCACAGGTCACGGCAGCTGAAGCAGTTATAAATAACGCGAATGCCTCAGTGTCTGAGCTGGACAATGCACGCACAGCCTTACAGGGCAAGCTCGATGCACTGAAAATTGATAAAGCAAGCTTGCAAGCAGCCATCACTGCTGCAGAGGCGACGCCATCATACATCAAATCTGATCCGACAGTTGCTTCAACTCTTGCCGCTGCTAAGGCCATCTTGAACCAGGCAAATCCATCTGCATCAGACCTTCAATCAGCGATCGCTAACCTCAACAGTGCAGTGGCTAGCGCCAAGCAAAAAGAGCAAGACGCTCAAGACGCTGCTCAGGCTGCAGTTGCCAAGGCAGAAGCTGATAAAACACAAAGTGCCGTTGATGCCGCTAAGGTCTTAGTGAATAAGGTGCAAGATCCTGCTAAAAAAGCAGCGCTGCAAGCAAAATTGAACGCTGTTGTTGTCAATCCAGCGCCAACGCCAACCACGCCAACCACTTCAGCGACTGTTGCGCAGCCAGGTGGTGGTACGGTGACTGTTGCTACAGCTGGCACCCAGTGCTACAACATTGCTTCAGCCGCAGTGGCAGCTGCTCCGAATGATTATGACGGCCGTGTCTTGCGTGACATCGTTGGCTTTACTATCAACTGTACCGGCCAGACTGCCAAGGTCGGCTACACAACGCGCGTGACGCTGACCCTGAGTAAACATTACGCTGATCATAGTCAATTAGCCGTGGTCAAGATAAGTGGCGGTGCTGTTAAAGAAGATATCACTAATCGCGTGACATTTGGCACGACCGCTGATGGTAAGCATACGACAGTAACCTATGATTTGACTGATGGCGGCTTTGGTGACGAGGATAAGGCTGCAAATGGCACCATCGTAGATCCAGTCGGTGTTTACGAGCGCCAACAGCAGACCAACCCTGGTGTTGGTGGCGGTACGGGTAATCCTGCTAGCCCTACGAACCCTGGCGGTGCGACAACCAACGGTACTGGCAAGAATACTCAGGCGACCAACAAGGGCGGCTACTTGGCAGATACCGGTGCTAGCGTCATCGCTGTAACAGTAGTAGCGGTAGCAGCTGGTGGTGCCGGAGTTTGGTTCATCCGCAAAAAGATGTAATAAAGACACTAAATAAATAATTAGCACTCTTGACACGCGAGTGCTAATTATTTATACTGAAATAGTTGGCACTCGACATAAAAGAGTGCTAAAATGAATATAAGAAAAACCAGATGTGATTATAATAAGAAAGGGGAATCATATGGGTAAAATTATCGGAATTGACCTCGGTACAACTAACAGTGCCTTTGCGTATATGCTGGCAGGTAAGCCAGAAGTTATTGCTAACGCCGAAGGTAACCGTACCACGCCATCAGTGGTGGCAATTAATAAAAAGGGCGAACGCTTGGTCGGACAAGTGGCTCAGCGTCAGCGTGTAACCAATCCAAAGAACACTATTTACGGTGTCAAGCGTTTGATTGGCCGTAAGTTTACTGACAAGGAAGTCCAAAAAGACCTCGATATCATGCCATACCAGATTGTTAAAAAAGGTACCGGTGTAGCAGTAGAGATGGGCGACAAAGAATACACACCAGAAGAAGTTTCAGCTATGATCCTTAGCAAGATCAAGGCTGATGCTGAGGCATTCTTGGGTGAAAAAGTTACTGAAGCGGTTATCACCGTGCCAGCTTACTTTGACGATTCGCAGCGTCAAGCTACCAAAGATGCTGGTAAAATTGCCGGTCTAGAGGTCAAACGTATCATCAATGAGCCAACGGCGGCAGCTTTGGCGTATGGCCTGGAAAAGGGTAAAAACGACGAAACCATCGTGGTCTTTGACCTTGGTGGTGGTACCTTTGACGTTTCCATTCTGGAACTTGGCGACGGCGTGTTTGAGGTGAAAGCGACCAATGGTGACACCCACCTGGGCGGTGAGGACTTCGATAACGTCATCGTTAACTACTTCCTGGACGACTTCAAGTCTAAAGAAGGCATCGACTTACGCAAAGACAATGCGGCCATGCAGCGTCTAAAGGACGAAGCCGAAAAGGCCAAAAAGGAGCTGTCGACAGTTACTGAATACGAAGTCAATATTCCGTTCATCACCGCTGATGCTGATGGACCAAAGCACTTTGAACTGAGTCTGACACGGGCCAAGTTGGAAGATTTGGTGAAGGATTTGTTAGATCGCCTCGATGTACCCGTCGAAAAGGCGCTCAAAGACGCTAAATTATCAAAATCTGACGTCAATGAAATCGTCATGGTTGGCGGTATGACCCGTATGCCAGCGGTGGTTGAGCGGGTGAAAAAGCTATTCGGCAAAGACCCAATGCAAGGCGTTAACCCAGACGAAGTGGTGGCGGTTGGTGCAGCTATTCAGGGTGGTGTGCTGGCTGGCGATGTCAAGGACGTATTGCTGTTGGACGTGACGCCATTGAGTCTTGGTATCGAGACGATGGGTGGTGTGTCGACCAAGCTGATCGAGCGCAATACCACTGTGCCGACCAGCAAGAGCGAAGTATTCTCGACGGCCGCTGACAATCAGCCAAAAGTAGAAATCCATGTCTTGCAGGGTGAGCGCGAATTTGCTAAAGATAACAAGAGCCTGGGGCATTTTGAGCTCGATGGCATCGCGCCAGCACCACGCGGTGTGCCACAGATTGAAGTGACGTTTAATATCGACGCCAACGGTATCCTCAATGTTACTGCCAAAGATAAAGGCACCGGTAAGGAACAATCAATTACCATCCAAAACTCTGGCAACATGAGCAAAGAAGATATCGAAAAAGCCCAGAAAGAAGCCGAACTCCACGCTGATGAGGACAAGAAAAAGCGCGAAACCGTTGACGCTAAAAACCAGCTAGAAAACGCCATCTATCAGGCAAAGAAAATGCCAGATGAGTTCAAGGATAAGATTTCTGAGGACGACAAGAAAGCGATTGACGAAGCGGTCAAGGAGGCAGAAAAGCACAAAGATGCTGATGACAAAGATGAGCTAGAAGCGGCAATCAAGGCTCTGCAGGATGCCATCATGCCAATCGGTGCCAAAATGTACCAGCAAGCTGCTGAGGACAACAAGGCTGATGAATCTACGGGTGATAAAAAATCCGACAAAGATGAGCCGGTCGAGGGTGAGGTGGTTGACGAGAAATAATCTCGGCCTCGACTCGTGACATAAACTACCCCTCTCAAGGGGTAGTTTTGTATTGTCTGGGCTAGGCTTATGCTTGCGCCGCTGTCAGCGAATTGCTATATAAGTAATTATGCACCAGTTTGATACATATTCTTCGTGTTTTACAGTTGATGAGCAAGGGAGAGTTCATAAGGTAGGCAGACATATACTGGCATGCGCAGCTAGCCCCCAGGTCGAACTGATGCAACAATTGATGGACGAGCAACCAAAACATCTCCTGGCGCCGCTGGCTATTCGGACAGCGCAGGGAGAGCCGCTCCACGAAATATACCCGATCATGGGCGCTACATTAGATAAGCAGAAACATATTGTACAACAAAAGATTAATGATGGTGAGATTGGCGCCAGGACAGTGCTCGATATGATGGTACAGGTGACAGAGGCTGCCGGCTACCTTCACGAACGAGGTTTAGTGCATCATGATATCCGATCAACGAATATCTTCTACGATGAGACTGAGGGCCGGCCGATACTGACACTGTTTGATTATAACCAGGTTAGATCTCCGTATGTACAGACCAGACCGCATTCAAGCTGGAACAGGGAGCATGCGCCAGAAATCGCCGAATTGGGTTCGCTCATTGACTATCGCTTTGATGTGTATGCCATCGGTATAGTGTTTCATGAGTTAACGCATGATTTGATTTGGGAATCAGGTAGTGATTTCCCAGAATACCGCATCAAACCTGCGCTGGCTCAGCAAAAAGATTTGCTAGAAATAATGACAATCGCTACCGGACCGTGGGAGGGTCGGTATAGCGATGCTCGTGAATTGCACGCGGCACTATGCGCAGTTAAATCACGAATTTGATGAAACTCTGCTGAATTATTTTTTCATAACCTGCTGGAGTGTGTAGGCAGCAAGTTTTTTGGGAGCGCCTGTTGATGGAGCGGTTTCCATGCCATCAGACTCTGGGAATAGGTCATCAACTCGCTCACCAATCTCACGCGACATTGCTTCCCAAAGCAGCTCAATGTCCATAACTTCCCGCCGGTCTTGGTAGGGCTCATGATACTCTGCGTGCACCGAATGGTAGGTCGGATCAAGCGTAACGGCAATTCTTTCCAGCTGATGCATTGGCGTCTTGCCAACCGCTGGGCGGCTTAATGGTGGCATGTTGTGATAATTCCGCGGCTTGATGGCAATGTTGGCTTGATTGGCGGCATCAACCGTGGTGCCGAGCGTTTCAAGCCGTTTGGTCTCTGCAGTTTCAAAGTCAAATTCTGTTATCAGCCAGGCGTCAGGGTCGCCGCGCCAGTTATCTTTCATAACCGAAAGGGCACTGTACTGAGGCTCTCCGTCGCGGTCTTCCCAGCGGACAACACCAGCGATGATCGGCACTGAAAATATACGTTTTTCACCGTTAATTTCTAGCTCTGGCCAAGGGTGTCTACCAGCATTTCGTTGTTCACGGTCATAATCACCTATAGTTAGCCATTTGAACACGCCAAATTGTTCAGCTAGTTCTGGTTCTTCGGCCAGTTTTTTAGCCAGCGGCATTAAACTTTCGATTTGTTTTTCTTCTTCAAGCGAGTAAAACTTTTTCTCCAGCTCTTCAAAGCTCGATGGAGCTGTGCTAAGGTTGGTATTCGGCCGTTCTACGGCTACTGTTGTCTGTACCATATTGTCCTCGCTTCGACTTGTATTTATGTTTTTACAAAGCCTATGCTTCTCTATATATCACAGAATATAAAAAAAGTCAAAAGATTATGTAAATTGGCTATCTAACTAGCACTCTATTGACACGAGTGCTAACGAACCGTACAATAGAATATATGACCAAACGTGATTATTATGAAGTGTTAGGCGTGTCTAAAACCGCTTCTGAAGATGAAATCAAAAAGGCTTTTCGTAAAGCTGCAGTGAAATATCATCCTGATAAAGAAGGCGGTGATGAAGAGAAGTTCAAAGAGGTCAATGAAGCCTATGAAGTTCTGAAAGACAAGCAAAAGCGACAGCGATACGACCAATTTGGTCATGCCGGTGTCGGCGGAGCTTCGGGCGGTGGCTTTGGCGGCAATCCATTTGAAGGCTTTGGCGGTTTTGGTGCAGAAGGTGTCAACTTTGATTTTGGTGGTGGCTTTGGCGACATCTTTAGTCAGTTCTTTGGTGGCGGCGCTGGGCGGCAAGGCGGTCCACGGCGCGGTCGTGACATAGAGACAACGGTTGCTTTGACCTTTGAAGAAGCTATTTTTGGTGTCGAGAAAAAAATCAGCCTGACGATGGATGATGAATGTGAACACTGTAAAGGCGAGGGTGTTGAGCCTGGATATAGCTTGAAGACGTGTGATGATTGTAAAGGGTCTGGTCAGCAGATGCGGGTGATGAATTCCATCTTTGGGCAAATTCAACAAGCTATCACCTGCCCAACCTGTAATGGTCGAGGTAAAATCCCTGAAAAGAAATGTTCAGTTTGCCACGGCAAGGGAACGACGCGTAAGAACCGCGAGATTACGGTCAAAATTCCAGCAGGTATTGATGATGGTGCGGCTATTCGCTTGCGCGGGCACGGCGAAGCGGTCCAGGATGGTGAGCGGGGAGATTTGTATGTTCAGATAAGAGTCAAAGCTCACAAAAAGTTTACTCGTGAAGGCGATATCATTCTTTCGGAAGAACACGTTTCTATGGTTGATGCGGCGCTGGGTACGGAAATTGATGTTGAAACGGTGGACGGTGTAGTGCGCATGAAAGTTCCGGCTGGCACCCAAAGCGGTACTGATTTTAAGCTATCAGGGCATGGCGTGCCACACCTGAGAAATGACGCTCGTGGCCCACACATCGTTGGTATCATCGTTGATACGCCAACCAAATTGAGCAAAAAACAACGTGAGCTCTTGGAACAATTTAACACCTCCAAAAAGCGCGGTTTGTTTTCCTGATTAGCCCGTGGTTTATATATAAAACATAAGTGTTATAATTGAGCTATGGAGCTTATGCAGACAGCTCGTAAGGGGCATCATTTCATTTCTCGATGTATCATGATTATGATCATTGTGATGATCGCTTACGGTGCCTATACTCTGCTGTGCGATGTCAATAAGCCTCGCCCAGTCGTGGTCAGGGCTGGCCAGGCGACATTGCAGGCTGAAATTGCGGAAACGGCTGAGCAGCGGTATAAGGGTCTGAGTGATCGGTCTGGTCTGACGGAAAACCAAGCGATGCTGTTTAAATTTGAGGGTGATGACAAGTGGGAAATGGTCATGCGTAACATGAGTTTTCCGCTCGATATCATCTGGTTAGATAAAGACAAAAAAGTAGTACACATTGAGCATGAGGTGCAGCCTGATGCTGAGCCGTATGAAATATACAAACCAAAAGTGCCGGCACGCTACGTTTTGGAAGTGGCTGCTGGTGTAGCTAAAAAATCGAGCATCGTCAAAGGCGCCAAAGTAGAATTTACGACCGAGGCGACGCAATGAATGTAGCGGTGTTGCTCTTGGCGGTTCTGGTGGTGATTTTTGTGGTGGTGTTGGTGACGGGTAGGCGCATCGGTCCACTGGCCCTGGCGGCTGCTGCTGGGTATATTTTTGTGGAATTGTGGATGGAAGCTGTGCGCGTCATTTTGGGTGGCGTGGGTATCAATCTACCGTGGCTGCCTGATGGTGTGGTAGCGGCGCTAATATTGCTGCTCGTACCCATGGGGATGCTGATGGTTGGTGGTCCAAAATATCACAAGAAACATGAAAAGCTGGTGGCGGCGGCTGTCATTACCTTGTTGGTGGCGGCGCTATTGGTCGGTGTCTTGGCGAAATATCTTGCGGTTGATGGTGCGGCACAGACAGTAGTGCGGCAGCTGACTTCCTGGCGCCAATATATTATTACCGCTGGCTTGGGGGTGGGTTTGGCGGATTTATTTTTACTGCACACTGTCAAAACAAAGTCCAAACCTGGTCCAAAGAAGCATTGATATACTGCGTATTATGTGCTAGAATGAAAAAGTTCATTCTTGATGGGCCCATAGCTCAGTTGGTTAGAGCACCTGCCTTTTAAGCAGGGTGTCCCGGGTTCAAGCCCCGGTGGGCCCTCCAGATGACGAACATATGCAGTGATATTATTCGGGTGTGGCAGAAAACTTTGGACATGACGAAGTATCTAGACGACTTAAACGTACCGCCCCGATATACTAAAATAGTAGAAAAACACAGTGATGATTTGAAGAATTTTGTTGGGATGCGATGTGGTGTCCCAATTTTTTCTGGCGCTCAAGAAGTAACCAACCCAACTACCAAAGAGCCAGTTGGATATGCTCAATATATCCAGCTGGGACAAGACCCGGTGACGATATGGAGTGGCATGTCTCGTTACCGAGTGGGTGTCGGGAGTGTGCTAACAAAGATTGATGACCTCCTGGGGCAAGAATATAGGAGAAAATTATCCATTGATATGGGCTTAGCTGGAGTTAGAGGAGCGACACTGGCGGGTGCTGCTGGCGGGGCGCTAGAATGGTTTAACTTTGCTCCAACGGTTAGCTTATCTGGAGTGGCGGCAGGAATAGCAACCGGTGGCTTGAGCTTTGCATATAACCGCCAGCGTCGTAAAAAAGAGTTTGGAGCACAGATTAAAGGACTGAGTGAATGTTTCTCGAGTATGGGAAGGAGAGCCGTGAGGCCTAATTTGTTAGCACCGGACTCGTATGTTAGTGGTGATATGCAGACTGGTTTGGCGGATAGTCAGGGAGCGGGTAATATCTACTTTATTGGTAATATGCCGGTCGATCAACAGCAGCGAGCTGATCGTTTTTGGCACCGGGCTGATCAAATTTTAGAAGAATATGGATTTACAGAATGGCAGGACTATCAGTCTGCCGGCTTGCCGGCGCTAATTGAACGAATATTGGATGATTTTGACGGTAATGGTGACTTTAGTTATGACGAAAAAAGAAGTGCTGGTGATAGTATAAAATCTTTTACGTATTGGCGTGATACTGCAATTGAAGATATGAAATGCCTACAGGATGAAGCGGAGTCACAAAGGCTACTGCAGCAGTATGATAGCAAAGGTTCTAAACGGCAGCCGGTAGACAGAAAGGGGACTTTGGTGGCATCAGGCTGGGCATTATTATCAAAGGTAATTGGTCATGAAGATGATGAATTACGGAGGAATGCATCTAGTATGCTACCAAGTGGCGACTCTCGAAGAACAGTTACTCAGCAGATCAGGAGTCTTGACCGTAAATATGAAGAGCATTTTCGTAAGTGTATTAAAAGACTGCGGGAAATTGTTATTGATTCACGAAAGAGGATTAACCAGTCTGAACTCACTAAAACATATGGAGGAGAGAGTAGGCTGCAAAAAATCTTCTGGGGAGAATTGAGTGAAATTTTAGCCAGAAACGATATTGATCCATATGATGAGTCGGCGTCTCAGTCCGTGCGATTTATCTTGGACTTGCCTAAAATAGTTCCGGGGATCGGGAGAGATCAACTACCTTCAGCTGACAGACTGAATGAGTTGCGTGAAATATTCCAAAGAATATGTTCCCGAGAATATCCTGGCGTTAGAACATCTTCTTTTTAACATATGCCTTTCAAGAATATGTGTCATACTAAAGACATATGACGATACGCAATCTAACCAGAGAAGTGCATATTTCTTGGTTGGTGGCGGCGTGGTGTTTGGGGTTGACAGTTGGCGTCATTGCTATTCATCATGTTCCACGGTCAACGGTGTTTGACTGGCGGACTTTGGTGCTTGGGTTAGGATTGATGGCTGTGGTGATGGTCTGGAGATGGCGGGCGTTGATGATTGTGGCACTTATCGCTGGTGGATTAGTTGGCTTGTGGCGCGGTGAGCTGGGCCGAGCCGGTTTGGAGGTGTACGATTCGCTGATTGGTAAAACCGCAGTTATTCAGGGCCGTGTTTTGGAAGACCCCGACATTGATAAGAAGGGGCAAACAGTTCTGCGACTGAGCGATTTACGGATCAACGGCAAGAAATTGGCAGGACAACTGTGGGTGGTGACGGCTGACAAGCGCCCCATCAAACGCAGTGACATCGCTCAAACTCAAGGCAAATTAACGGCGGGATTTGGCGCTTTTTCGGCGAGCATGTATCGAGCGAAAATTGACAGCGTCGAGCGTCCAGTCCCGGGCGACGTGGCGGTTGGGGTGCGCGACTGGTTTGCCGAGCGAGTGCGCAAACATATTCCAGAGTCTGAGTCGGCGCTGGGTTTGGGATTTTTGTTGGGGCTACGGCGAGCCATGCCGACGGAACTGAGCGATAATCTAAAGATTGCTGGTCTGACGCACATTGTGGTGGCTAGCGGTTATAATTTGACAATTTTGGTGCGCCTGGCGCGGCGGTTATTTGCCAAGCAGTCAAAATATCTGGCAATGCTCAGCGCGGCAACGATGATTATTGGCTTTATGGCGGTAACGGGTTTGAGTCCGAGTATGTCGCGAGCTGGACTGGTGGCGGGACTCAGTTTGGCAGCCTGGTATTATGGGCGGACGATTCATCCGCTGGTGTTACTACCAGTCTCGGCGGCGATTACATTGTTGGTCAATCCGCAATTTGGCTGGGGCGATTTGGGCTGGCAACTGAGCTTTGCGTCGTTTACGGGCGTGATCATCCTGGCGCCGCTGCTGCACAACTATTTCTTTGGCGACAAAGACCCTGGCGCGTTTCGGCAAATTCTGGTTGAGACGCTGTCGGCGCAGCTTGCGACACTGCCGCTGTTGATGATGAGCTTCGGCGTGGTTAGTAATGTAGCGCTGATCGCTAATATGCTAATTTTGCCGTTCGTGCCGCTGGCGATGCTATTGACCTTTGCGTCGGGCGTGCTGGCCGTAGTGCCGATGATTGGTGCGGCCATTGCGCTACCGACGACCTGGCTGCTGAGTTATATGATTCAGGCGGCCAACTGGCTGGCGAGCCTGGAGTGGGCGCAGATGGAAGTGAATATCACTTGGTGGCAATGCGGTTTGATGTATGCGGCGATGATTGGTGCTATGTGGTGGATGAAGAAGCAGACGAAATTGGACCTTGGGAGGGTGAATATAGTCGAGTGATATAATAGATGCCATGACAAGAATGATAATTTTGATTGGCGGCATGCCAACAACTGGCAAAACAACCTTGGCGCGGGAGTTATCTCGGAGGTTGGCTTTGCCGTGGCTGTCAACTGATCAAACACGGTTGGTCATGCAGGGCGTGGCAGATCCAAAACAATATCCGCATCTATTGTCGGCGCACGGATTGTCAGCAGCTGAGTTTTTCCAGCAGTTTTCACCGGAAGAAATAGCCGAACGGGAATACATGCACGGCATTGAAACCTGGCCTGGCAATAAGAAATTAATCGAGGATGATTTTACCTGGCGTGAAGGTTTTATATTGGAGGGGGTGAATATTTTACCGTCACTGTTGCCATCATTACAAACTAGTAGCGATGTGCGACCATTATTCTTAACTGACGAAGGTGATGATGCGTTGAGGAAGGCGATATTTAGTCGCGGACTATATGCGGATGCTGACACATATGCTGATGAGCTGAAGGAACATGAGATTACTTGGGCGCGGCTGTTTGACCAGCGAATTCAAGCTGAGGCGCAGCAGTATGGCTACCCGGTTGTTCGCGTACAAAAAGACAATGAAATTGACATGCCAAACGTATTGTCAGCTTTGGGGTTGATGGCGTAAATTGTCTCACGTC
The DNA here is from genome assembly GCA_963526325.1 of uncultured Candidatus Saccharibacteria bacterium. Taxonomy (GTDB): domain Bacteria; phylum Patescibacteriota; class Saccharimonadia; order Saccharimonadales; family Saccharimonadaceae; genus Nanosynbacter. The sequence goes on along the minus strand of CAURNC010000001.1, from coordinate 88,043 downwards.
TGTATTTGATATATAATACTAACAGATTGAACATAGATAAACGGTAGGAGAACACATGTCAGGACATAGTAAATGGGCAACCACGCACCGGCAGAAAGCGATTGTTGATGCGAAGCGCGGTGCGATTTTCACGAAGTTGGGTAATCAAATTGCGATCGCAGCGCGTGGCGGTACTGATCCAACATTGAATTCAAGTTTGGCGATGGCGATCGAAAAGGCCAAGGCTGCTAACATGCCGAGTGCTAATATCCAGCGGGCGATTGATCGCGTGGCTGACAAAAGCGCAGCGGCGCTGGAAGAAATTACTTACGAAGGTTACGGCCCGGGCGGTGTCGGTATCATCATCGAAACTGCGACCGACAATCGCAATCGCACCTTGCCAGAAGTGAAAACCGCGCTGGTGAAAAATGGCGGGCGAATCGCTGACGCTGGTAGCGTGGCATTTCAATTCACCCGCAAGGGTGTGATCACCGTGGAGGGCAGGGGCGAAGAATTGCTCCTGCAAGTGTTGGATGCTGGCGCTGAGGATGCGGTCGAGGAAGACGGCGAGATTATCGTCTACACCGAACTGAAAGATCTGGCGAACGTTAGAAATGCATTGGCTGAGCAGGGTCTGAAGGTAAAAGATGCCGAGCTGCGCTACATCGCCAATACACCAGTTGAGATCGCTGATACGGAAACGGCACAGAAATTGATGAAGGTAGTTGACGCGCTGGATGACCTAGACGATGTGGTAAATGTACACACTAACGCCAATATCACAGCAGAATAGCATGATTATCAGAAAAAATCGCCTCATTCTCGGGGCGGTTTTTGTTTTGGCAAAAAGTACGCTACACTAAAAGTAGTTAACCATAAGCAAGGGGCGAGCATGAAATATTTGCGATACACACTACTTATGATACTAATCGCGGCATTGATTATGCCGTCGCCGTCAGTTTTGGCGGTTGATAATCTGGGAGTTGAGCCAGCGTCTAGCGGTGAAACATCGCAGACGGCTGAGGCGCCAGCAAACGACGCATCACCATCTAGTCCCAACCCGGCTGTTACTGTGCCTTCGGCTCAACCAGAGCCAAGCTCAGTTGGCGAGCAACCGACTGCAAAACCGGTAGTACAAACTAATCCACTAGCTGCCGAGCCGGCACATCCAACCTCTCAGCCAGCATCAACAACTGACGAAGCACTCGAAAAAGTAGTACCATTGTTGATTTCAAAAGTTAGCCCCGACAAGAAATATATTGAGCTGTATAATCCAACAGACAGTGATGTTGCCTTGGCGGGCTGGAACATTGAACACTACAGGGCTGATGTGAAAACTGGCGGAAAAGAGTTTAAGGATGAGGTGATTTTGGCGAATGATTTTCTGGTGCTATCAAATGATCCAGCGCTAACCAAAGCAGTGAGGTTTGATAAGGCATCGAGTATGATCCAGGGTGAAGGGTCGGTGGTGCTGTCGCGGGCTGATGGGTCAATGGCGGATATTGTTGGTTGGGGTGAGACAAAGAAGTTTTTGGCTGCGCCTGTGACTGGTGGCGTCAAAACTGTCTGGCGCTGTTTTGCCGGCGGACTCATCGTTGATTCGAAAAATAATCTGGCTGACTTCTCATCAAACAAAACAGCTGATGATCAGGAGGTGATGCCGTACACGCGTCCACGTTGCAAAACTCCTGAGCCACCAAAACCACTGAATAAGTGTGAAGGTTTGAAGTTGAATGAAATTGCTTCTCATGTTGATGAGCCGTTCATTGAATTGGTGAATGGGAGTAATAAAACCATCACGACGGCCGGCTGTAAGTTAGCAATTGGCAGTAACAATTCACAGGATGTCCTTGGTGATATTGAGCTGAAGTCTGGCGAATTGTGGACGGTTAAGATGAATCATACGAAATTAAAATTACCAAAAACCAAGGGTAAGGTGTATATCTTGGACGAGGCTGGTATAGAGGTTGATGCTACTGAATATGACAAAATAGCAAAGGACGCTTCTTGGAGCTTGCTTGATGGTGAGTGGATGCAGACATTTGCGGTGACCGAGCATGCCGCCAATGTGTTTAAGGAATATGCGGATTGTCAGAGTGGGTATGAGCGTAGTGCACTGGGTAAATGTGTGAAGATTTCGGTGTCGCCTGCTGTGTCTGATGTGTTGGCGCCGTGCCCAGCCGGTCAATATCGGCACCCTGAAACTCGTCGCTGTCGGAAGATTGAAACGGCAAAGACCGTGACGCCGTGCAAAGAGGGCTATTACCGCAGTGAAGCAACGGGTCGGTGCCGCTCAATCGCCTCAGCCGCTGCCAAAACCTTGAAACCATGTCCTGATGGTCAATTTCGTAATCCGGCAACTGGTCGCTGCAAGAAAATTGCTGCCGCAGATAACATTTTGAAAGACTGTCCGGAAGGATTTGAGCGCAACCCAACCACCCGGCGTTGTCGGAAAATAAAAACCGCTAGCATGCCGGTTGTTGGCTCGGCGACAGCGGGCGTTCAACACGTTGCTGGTGCAACCTGGGGCTGGTGGGTGTTTGGTGGCGTTAGTTTGTTGGCGGCAGGCTACGGCGCATGGCAATGGCGCTGGGAGCTTTCGCAATTGATACGAAAATTGCGAAGATGAGCCAGTGACTGAGCGGCCAAATCATTGTTATAATATAACACATGAGAATTATTGGTATTGATCCAGGAACGGGGATTTTGGGTTTTGGTGTGATTGATTTTTCGGGCGGTAAGTTCAAGCTGGTGACAGCGGGAGTTGTCAGAACGCCAGCACACACGCCAATTGATGAGCGGCTGGAAGAAATTTTTGACAGTTTGACGGAGATCATTACTGAGACTAAGCCTGACGTGATGTCGATTGAAAAATTGTTTTTTGCTCGTAACGTCACGACAGCGATTTCCGTGGCGGAAGCGCGTGGTGTAGCGATGCTCACGGGGAGAAAAGCGGGCTTGCCGATCGCCGAATATACGCCGCTACAAATCAAACAGACGCTGACGGGCTATGGCAAGGCTGATAAAAAACAAGTCCAGGAAATGGTGCGCTTAAACTTGGGGCTAAAGGACGTGCCAAAACCAGACGACTGTGCCGATGCCTTGGCGGCAGCAATTACTCATGCAGCGATGAATCGGGTATAATTGAATTATGATTGCACATGTTTTTGGAAAAGTTGCCGAGAAATTTAATGGATCGCTGGTGATCGATGTTCATGGTGTTGGCTATGAAGTTAGCGTGGCGGCTGGTGATTTTGACGCGGTGGTGCTGGATCAGGATGTCAAGTTTTATACCTATCATCATGTTCGTGAGCAGGCGGAAGAATTGTTTGGTTTTTCAAGTCTAGCGGCAAAGAAGATGTTTGAAATGCTCATCACCGTTCAGGGTGTCGGCCCAAAGGCGGCACTGGCAATTCTCAGCCTCGGCGACGCAGAGCACGTGCGCAATGCCATCGCTAACGCTGACAGTGCGTTTGTACAAAAAGCTGCTGGCGTCGGCAAAAAAACTGCTGAACGCGTGGTGGTTGATTTGAGCGATAAAGTCGGCTTGCCAACGCAGTATGGTCGAGCGGTCGCGCCAGTCCAGACTGAATTGAACACCTCCGATGAAGCGTTAGAGGCACTGATGGCACTGGGCTATACCTTGGCTGATGCTACTAAAGCGCTGGAAAATGTTGATGCTAATTTGCCAACGGCGCAGCGGGTGATCGAGGCACTGAAGAAATAATAAGGGTTGAAATATATCCGTTCAGGCTAGCTCGCTTGCAGGGTTCACGACGCTGTACTATTGACTAAATAGTACAAATAATATATAATATAGGGCTGTGAATAGAACTACTGCTGAAAAAATTCTTGACGAAAAGTTATGGGAACAACGAAACCGTGCTAACCAAGAAGACCCAACATTGGTCGATCCTGAATTGACAGTATCAGCAAAGGTGCTGGACCAATACACCTCACAGGAAAATCTCACGGCACTATTTCATAACAAAGAACAAGCAGCCTCTCTTGCTAAGCTATCAGCTGAGCTGTTGACTACCTACCCGAATTATCCATATCATCAGCCTGCACATGGCGTGGACGTGATGCGCTCAATACGTGCGCTGACGGATGTGATCCCGGCGGACAGAATGAATTCAGATCAAAAGGATCTGTTGTTGGTGGCGGCAGCAGCGCACGATGCTGGGTTTGAGGCTGGCTCGCCGCCAGATGGTTATGCTACCAAAGAGCATTATGCGGTCTCATTTCTTGACGAGTACTATGAGCCCGGTTCAGCTGAGTATGAGTTCATGAAAAGTGCAATCATTGGCACCATCCCTGGTCCAAAAGAACAAATCTGTCGTGATAGTATTCAAGCAAAATTATTACATCACGCTGACCTTGGTTATGTCTGGCGATCAGGCGGTCAAGATTTTTTGAATTATACCATGCGATTTCGGGTTGAAGAATGTCGAGAGCTGTCGTGGCAGGAGCAATTCAAGGAATTGGAGGATTTATTTTTGCCGAACTATCAAGAATATCTGGAAAAGGACATGAGAAAGTGTGGTGTTCCAGAAGAAGTGATTGAACAAATGGTACGCCAGATCGCCGAGAATAGGCAATTCATCACTAACCCAGAACTGGATGAACCGAGCCAAGAAATATTTCAGGATTGGCCAATGGCTCAGGAGAAGCAGGTATCATCTCCGTACCATATTGGCAAAACTGTTCTTACGAGTTCAGGCGTGTCTTTGTAAATGTGAATAAATAGTGCATGGCTGGTATAATTCATACCAGGAGGTATCATGAATACATGCACGACACAGAAGGAATGTGAAATCTGTCCACTGCTCGTTGGTCAGACAACAGCCGACAACAATGTCATACTACAAACCGAACGTTGGGTGGCGGTGCTTGACAGAAACCAATGCTACTTGGGTAAGTCATTTATCACTCTGCGCCAGCACAAGGAAACATTGTCGGATCTGGATGAGGCAGACTGGACGGAGCTGCATCAGGTGATTCGTCAAATTGAGCAGGCGGTCAAAGAAGCGTTTGGTGCTGATGTGTGTAACTGGGAGTGTCTGATGAATAATGCGGTTAAGGCTGGCCAGCCAACACACGTGCACTGGCATTTGTACCCGCGGTATCTCGGCGGTACCACATTTGCTGGTGAGGAATTTCCTGATCCAAAATGGCCGCGGCACCTAGAGAGTGCGGTGCATATGGTGAGTGATGAGATATTTTACGAAATTATGCAGGCACTACGTAGTCGGCTTACAAGAGATTAGTTCGCTCCGTTGTGAATGATATAATGAATGTATGGCAATTGAGAGAATAGTTGATACCAGTTCGCACAGTGATGATACAGAAGAGCAGCGGATTGAAGTTAGTCTGCGCCCGCAGAGCTTTAGTGAGTATGTTGGTCAGGAGCGATTGAAGCGTAATTTACGGTTGGCGATTGACGCGGCCAAGAAGCGCGGCGAGCCACTGGATCATGTGCTGCTGTACGGCCCACCGGGACTGGGCAAGACCACCATGGCGACGGTGATCGCCAATGAGATGGGGACAAATTTGCGCATCACCAGCGGCCCGGCCATTGAAAAGGCAGGTGATTTGGCATCAATCTTGACGAATTTGGCAGACGGCGACATTTTGTTCATCGATGAAATTCATCGGCTTGGTCGGGCGGTGGAAGAAATTTTGTATTCGGCCATGGAAGATTTCAAGCTGGACATTGTCATCGGTAAAGGTCCGGCAGCCCGGTCGATTCGGCTGGATCTGCCGCGGTTTACGGTTATCGGCGCGACGACGCGGACAGGTAGTTTGGCGGCGCCGCTGCGTGATCGCTTTGGGCATATTTATCGGCTGGAATTTTATGAGCCAGAGGACATCGCTAAAATTGTGACGCGGAGTGCAGCCATCTTGGAGTCGTCGATTCGGCATGAAGCAGCGAACCTGTTGTCGACGCGGGCCCGCCTAACGCCGCGCATCGCCAACCGCCTGCTCAAGCGCGTGCGTGACTACGCCGACGTCAACGGCGATGGCATAATTGATGTAAAAACGACAACGAGCGCTTTGGAAATGCTGGAAGTGGATGAGCTGGGATTAGACCCAGCTGACCGTAATTTACTGCAATCAATCCTAGAAAATTACGGCGACAACCCAGTGGGTCTAACCACCATCGCCGCCCTGACGGGTGACGAAGCAACGACGATTGAGGATTTTTATGAACCGTATTTACTGCAAATTGGCTTCATCGAACGCACGCCGCGCGGTCGTCGCATCACCCTGCGTGCTCAGGCGCATTTGGGATATCAACCTAAAAAATGATAAACTGTAGATATGGATACGAAGGAGCCCCAGTCGAACAATCAACAGCCAGCCGCATATGATGTTGAGGGTAGGCCACTGTATTATCATCCGCCCCAAGATACACAACCTGAAGAGTCGCAGCAAACAACTACGCAGCGCCCGTCTCATGTGACTGTGCTTCCAGAATCAATGGAGGGGCAGAATTTTGATCCACGTATTCGTAGCCAGTATGCCAATGAACCAGATGTGGTTCATACGGTACGCAATCTTGAACCGCAGCCAATGGTGATTAGCGAAGAATTGAAGCGTAAACATGAAGAATCAGTGGCACAGTACCCACAGCTTAATTTGAGTGAAGGTGAATATGTTATTTTGGACATCAAGCGTCACCCTATCGGTATTGTTGCGCCAATTGCCATCACGGCCATTATCATTATGGTGATATTTGGCTTCGCCTTTTTGTATCCGTCACTGATCACTGGCGGAAGTTTACTGCCAGTACCATCTCCGACAGCTATGTTTGGCATCGCGACCTTGTTCGCTATATTGGCGGCGTTGGGTGGAGCGGTGGCACTTTGGGTTTATTTACAAAACCAATTTTACATGACCAATGAAAGTGTAATCCAAGAAATCCAAGAAAGTTTGTTTTCTCGCCATGAGCAAACAGTGAGCCTTGGTAGTATTGAAGATGCTAGTTTTCGTCAATCGGGCATTATACAGATGATCTTTAACTATGGAACCATCCGGCTGAGTACCGAGGGTGAAGAAACCACCTACATCTTTCATTTCGTAGCCAATCCAAAACACCAGATAGGAATTGTCAATAACGCTATTGAAGCCTTTAAGAATGGCCGCCCGGTTGATGACTAGTAGTTGGTAACTGAGCTATTTGTTGCGACTTTCTTTAACGAAATCACTCTCGTTAACCAGCTTTGCTCTCAAAGTGAAGTGCTTACATTTTCCTTCTTGGCAGTTTTGGGTTTCGTACCGATACGCGCTGTTAGCATCGCCAATTTTTTTACCCTTTGGATCGGTGAGTAGTGCTTTGTCCATAGTCGGTAGGGTATCGTCAGTCAGAGTTTCTGGATAGTAGCCGTGCTGTTTGTAGAAGCTTTCTTCCAGGCTGTAGTACATGGCGTTAATGGCTGTTTTCTTGTGGCTGTCATCACTGGCATTTTTTACTTTTCCGACCTGCATCACCGCAACACCCAAGCCAACGGTCAGCATGATGATGACAAATAATAACTCAATAACAGTAAATCCAGAACATTTTTTCATATACTGCTATTATAGCAAAATTTGGCCTTAAGCCCTAGAGAATGTATAATAAAAGTATCAATTAAGGAGGGGAATATCATGGCTAAGACTGATGAAAAAAAGGCAGTAAAAACTGAAAAGTCGGTAGCGGCAGAGAAAAAGGTTGATGATGGAAAATTGAAAGCCTTGGGCCTAGCGATGGATCAAATCACCAAGCAGTTTGGTGATGGTTCGATCATGAAGCTTGGTGAGGCGCATAAAGTCGATGTTGAAGTGATTCCGTCAGGCTCGCTAAGCCTCGATTTGGCGCTGGGTGGCGGCTATCCAAAGGGTCGCATCATTGAGATTTATGGCCCAGAAAGTTCGGGTAAGACAACGTTGACACTGCATGCCATTGCCGAAATCCAAAAGCAGGGCGGTACGGCAGCGTTCATCGACGCTGAGCACGCACTTGACCCGAGCTACGCCAAGCGGTTGGGCGTGGATACCGAAAACCTGTTGGTGTCGCAGCCAGACAACGGTGAGCAGGCACTAGAGATTACTGAAACCTTGGTGCGCTCAAACGCGGTGGATCTCATCGTGGTGGACTCGGTAGCGGCACTGACGCCGCAAGCGGAAATTGATGGTGACATGGGTGATTCGCACATGGGTTTGCAGGCGCGGCTGATGAGCCAGGCGCTGCGTAAATTGACTGGTATCATCAACAAGTCGAAAGCGACAGTGATTTTCATCAACCAGATTCGCATGAAGATTGGCGTGATGTTTGGCAATCCGGAGACGACGACGGGTGGTAACGCGTTGAAGTTTTACGCCTCGCAGCGGGTGGATATTCGCCGGATCGGGCAGATCAAGGTTGGCGACGATATCCTCGGTAACCGCACCAAGATCAAGGTGGTGAAAAATAAGATCGCGCCGCCATTCCGCATCGCTGAATTTGACATTATGTATAACGAAGGCATTTCTAAAACTGGCGACATTCTGGATTTGGCGGCTACGCACGGCATTGTTGAAAAATCTGGCGCCTTTTACAAATATAACGGCGAGACTATCGGTCAGGGCCGCGATAAAACCAAATTGTATCTGAAAGAAAACCCTGAGGTTCTGGCAGAAATTGATCAGAAGGTTCGCGACAAGGTCAAAGAAGCAGACAGCTGATGCGCGCAGCAGAAACCGCATATCCAGTCGAAAAACATATGGCGTCAGTTAGCCTCGTCTTTGATGATGAGCAGAATGCATATCTTCGAGAATTGTCAGAAGCAATGAACCTTGACTTTGGCGAGTTTATCCCACACGTGACATTGATTAACGTGACTGAGCAGGATATGCCACGCCTCAAAGCAGCCGCTGCGGCACTGCCGGCCCTCGATAAGTTGGTGCTTGATGGAGTTAATTTCCTGCCAGATAAAGCGGGCAACTGTGTTTGGGTGGAGCTGCGCACGCAGAAAACTGCCTGGATGGTTGAGGCGCGCCAGCAATTACTCGCGGCACTGGATGGTATTCATCCGGGGCTAGATGTCGATGGCTTCCGCCCGCACATCACGCTTGGTTGCGTCGAGGCCGGTACGCTTGACGACGTTAATACGAGCGCTATTCCAGGGCAACTACTGGTCATCACCGAGCCGCGTGCTGCTGCTTGCTACAACGGCGTGCATGGCAAGGTGGTCGAGGTAGTCGAGTAACCTCTGCCAGTAGCGAGCTCACCGTCTTCGCGTTATAATATTTTTATGAAAATCACTGATATCTCGCTTCAGGCTCGCGATAACAACCGCGTTAATGTGAGTGTTGATGGCGTATACAGTTTTAGTTTGGATATCGCTCAGGTGACTGACTTAAGCCTTAAGGTCGGCCGTGAATTGAGTGATGGAGAGCTGGAGAAACTGCAAGAAGAGAGCCAATTTGGCAAGCTGTATATGCGAGCACTTGAATATTGCTTGCGGCGACCACATTCAGTTAAGGAAGTCAGGGATTATTTATGGCGAAAAACTCAGCCAACACTCCGTAAGAGTCAAACTGGTATGAACAATCCTGTAGCCTATTCAGAGCGGGTGGCGTCGCGAGTACTGAGTAAGCTCCAGCAGAAAGCATATGTTAATGATGAAGCGTTTGCGCGGTGGTGGGTGGAAAATCGTCAGCTCAGCAAAGGCGTAAGTCAACGTAAGCTAACGGCTGAGCTGCGTTCAAAGGGTGTTCACGCAGACATCATCGCGCAAACGCTTGAAAAAACTGACCGTACGGACGAGCAGGAGCTGAGGAAAGTTATCGCCAAAAAGCACCGTCGATATGCGGGTGATAGACAAAAGTTCGTGCAGTATCTGGTGCGTCAAGGCTTTTCCTATGACGATGTGGTGTCTACTTTGAATGATGTTGAGGAAGTAAATAACTGAGGCTTTACGATGCCTGCTTTTTGCGGAAAGGATTTTCGTATGCCTGTAAAACCGGCTTCTCGACGTGCTGTTCTGGATGTGGAACAGTTGCTGATTTTACAACTACTTGGTCATCAGTCACTTTGACGATTTGTGAGCGATGAATGAGCATTTCGGTATCGCCAAAACTGCGAAGCAGCGGACGCTTCACACTAAGTTGTTGGATGAGAAAGCTGCCAGCCATCACCGTGTAGCCAATGACCTTACCGACTTTACGACCGTCTTTTTCTACGACATGTTTGCCCATCAAAACGAATTTGTATTCGTAAATTTTTTGTAGTTCTATGACGTCTGAAACACCGACGAGTTCATCAGCCGAATCAATGATCATGCCGAGTGGGCCGATCTCTCGCACGTCATCTAGCCTAAGCAGCGTTGGCCGCTGGTCGAGAAGCGGACCTTCCAGCTCATAGGCAACGATTGATAAGTTACGCGGATCGATTATTTCGCGAGCAGTCCTGCCTAACTCCGCACCTGTCTGGAGGCTCATCACCGGAGTGTTCATAAATCTGCTGGCTGAAATTAACATACAATATCTATTATACTACCTTACTCAACAAATGGGTTAATTCTTCCGCTGGCTGGCAGAGAAAACGGCTTTGCCGCTTGTGACGAGCTGTTATACTCTTTGATGCGATCGATAGTATTGGTGTCAAACTTGGTAGTCTCTACAACTTTTGCATCAACATCGTCACCGGAGCTGGTGACGCTGCTGATCAGGAATATGGCTACTGAAACTGCAATCACGATGGTCATGGTGTACAACGTGATGTGATAGCGGTGCAGGAATCGTGCCAGGATTACGCCTAATTGTCCGACAGATGGTGAGTTGTTCATCGTAAGTAAAGCTCCAATTTTAATGCTTGTGATTCAACATGTTGAGGACTATCTCCTTTAGCGAGGGATATGTTTGCTACTTGCATGCGGGTTAGGTTTTGCTCTAGTAGGTGCAAGAACTGCAAGAAACGCACGTAGTCGAGGTCTTTACTCATTTGGATAGAGACTGATGTACTCTTAGCGCCAGACGGGCTTGGTGTAGCTGGTGTTTTGGTGGCTGTTGATGAGCTGCTTTTGCCATTTGAAGCTGCGCTATCATCTTGAAAGGTAAATGATGAAATACCAACACCGGCCTGTCGTGCATAGGCGGTTATATCGTTGATGATCTGGTTTTGATACTTGTAGCTGGTAGATTCAGCAACAATTTTCTCTGCCTTTTTGACACTGTCTTGATATTTTTCCAGTTTGCTCGAGAGTGATCTAACGTCTTGTAATTTTTTGTCAGCAGCTTTCGCATCAGCTTGCACGCTGGCGACTTGTTGAGCTGAATCTTTCATAAAATTGTACGCCATATAGAACCCAGCGGTCATAACAAGCAATATAAAGACGAGGGCTAATGACAATAAAATGCGAGCTAACGTTGCGTTTAGTTGAAGTTTTTGTATATTCATGATTTTATCACCTCCGGGCGAATAACAACGCTGATGACGATTGACATTGGATAGCCGTCCTTTGCTTCATTGGCAGTTACTGACACTAGATGGACGTTTTGGAAGACGTCTTTCTTGTTCTCTAGGGCGGTTTTTAGCTCCAGAGCGTCACTGTAACTTTTGCCTTTTGTAGTAAGGCTGATTGGTTTACCAAAGGTGGTTGCGTCCAGATCCAAAGATTGTAGGACGATGTTTCTTGGTAGTGCCTGGGCTATTTTGACTGCGATTTTTGAGTACGGCACTTCTTTGTCTAAGATGGATTTGGCGACTTTGAGGTTGTCTGAAAATTGCTTGGCTTGTTGCTGGACTTCTTTGTACTGTGACAATTGTTGATTACTTTCGGCAATAGTTTTTTCGGCATCTGACTTGGACTTCATCAGGATAAAGTAGGATATGCCGATATAGATGAACAGCAACGCTGCTAGTGCCAACGAGATGACGCAGTAGCGTGCGAGCAACCTATTGGTTTGTCCAGCGATAATTTGACGTTTTTCGTCTTGAGGTAATAAGTTTATCATTTCCAAATCTCCTTTGGATCAACCAGTGCTAAACCTGCAACTGTCATCAGGTGAGTTCGCAGCTGCTTTGTTGGTGGCTGCAATGAGCTAAAGTTCAGTGCCTGCCAAGGGCTCGCCGTACGGCTTGGCATCATCAGCTCGTTAGTAAAATAATCACCCAATCCTGGAATATTACTGCCGCTACCGACGATGAGTAATTGTTCCATCTTTGGCTCGTTCGGGAAGTGTTCAGAGTAGTAGCGGATGATTTTTTGGGTTTCTTTGACGACTGTTTCCAAGCTTGGCTTAAGCGCACTGGTGATTTGCGCTTGCTTTGGTCCAGAATTTAGACCGCTCAGAACTTTCAGCTGATGGGCTGCTTCCAGCGGTGTATTGAGCTTTTTGGCAATGTTGAGAGTGAAGGTGTTGCCACCGATATTGACACCAGAAGTCACGCGTATAACAGAGTCTAAAATTGCGATGTCTGTCGTCGATGGTCCAATGTCCAAGATGACGGTTGGTAGTCCGCCGCTCTCGGTTGATTTCAAAATACGAGCGATGGCGTTGATGCTTGGCTCGATCATGGCAATTTCAATACCGCACTGTTTGGCGATGGTCGTCATTACTTCAATATCCTTTTTCGGCGCAGCGCACATGAGTACGGTCAGTGAATCTTTATCACGCTTGATGATCTGGTGGTCGACATAGAGCAGATCTGGTGGCATTGGTATATATTGTTCAACTTCCAGGTTGACCGCATCTCGCAAAGATGCTTCCTGGGCTTTAGGCACGGTGAAGGTACGCGAGAAGGTGCGTGATGTTGGCAGACTGAGCACAGCTCGATTGCTGTTCAGTTTACCGACTAGGTTTTTTTCAAACAATTCGTTGATACGCGTAACGATATAGTCCGAGCAGACTTCTAAATCGTCAGACATCTTGGATGGATCGAAATCAATAGCCCCGTAGCCGTGAACGCTCATTTTTGCGACGTCCAGTGACATGACTCGGGCGCCCACCTTGCTGAAATCAAATCCAATGATTGGTTTATTTTTGTAAAATATAGAACTCACAATATTGCCCACACATTTATATAATTCTTTTTTAGTATACCATAACCAATTTGATTTGCTAACCCTTAATTTGATTTGCTAATCCGGTGATTGGCATCATCACACTGGCGGCGATCAAGCCAACCATACCACCCATGAAAACAATCATCACTGGCTCAATGGTGGAGCTGATACTGGCGATGGCGGTATCGACTTCTTCTTCGTAAAAATCAGCCACCTTGACCAGGACTTGATCGGTTTGTCCGGTTTCTTCACCAACTGCTAACATCTGTGCCACGATTGGCGGATATAGCACCTCGTCTTCAGCGATGATTTTTGAAAATACCTCACCGTTTTTTACGCGCTTGGCCGCATTATTGAGTGATTCTTCATAGACGTTATTACCAACTGCTTTGGAGGTCACTTCAAGTGCTTCCAGTACCGCCACTCCAGCACCAATGAGTGAGGAGAAGGTGCGAGTGAAGCGAGCGATGGCAATTTTTTTCATGATTTTGCCGATAATTGGTCCATGCACCAAAAAGTGATGATATTTTTTCTTGCCACCAGGTGTTTTGATGTAACGCAAGAAACCATAAATTGCTGCACCAACCAGTGGTAGTAGAATGTACCAGAAATTGACCATGAAGGCACTGATCCCCAGCATAGCTTGGGTTAAGGCTGGCAGTTCGGCATCTTCTCCCGCCAGATCTTTGATGGTTTTACCGATCATTGGTAGGACAAAGATCATCAAGCCAAAAAATGCACCAATGGTAATGACGATCAGCACCATTGGATAGGTCATGGCTCCTTTAACCTTTTTCTTGATGGATGCTGATTTTTCTTGCTGCAAAGCCAAACGCTTCAAGATGTCGTCCAAAATACCACCGGTTTCACCAGCACGAACCATGTTGACATACACATCATTAAACGTGTCAGGGTATCGCGCCAGCGCATCGGCAAACGACAAACCGCTTTCGATGTCTTTTGAGACGTCGCCAATGATTGAGCGGAATGACGCGCTTTCGGCATGCTCTGTCATTGACTCGAGTGACCGGAGGATTGGCACACCAGCCGAGACCATGGAGCTTAACTGACGAGTAAACATCACCAATTCGTCAGACTTAATTTTGCGCCGACGTTTGCGACCGGTTTTTGTACCTGCTTCTTTGAGATTGACCAATTTTAACCCTTGCGCTTGGATTGAGCGGATGGCAGCCGCGCGATCGCTTGACTCTATGGTTGATGATAGCGTTGAGCCATCTTTTTTTGTCGCGACAAAACTAAAACTAGTCATGTGTTATTGCTCCCTCGTTGCACGTAAAATTTCCTCAATGGTTGTGACGCCGCGGAATGATTTGATCAATCCATCCATCTGCATGGTGATCATACCTTCGCTAATCGCTTGTTCTTGAATATCATTACTGGTGGCGTTCGCGGTGATCATCTTTTGAATGGCCACAGAAATACCCAACACTTCGTAAATACCAACGCGACCCTTGAAGCCATTGTGTCCACACTCATCACAACCTTCCGGTGATGGCTTCCACAATTGAACGATGGTTGCGTCTGTCGTGCCCATTGGTGTATCGCCGCCAATGTTCTCTGAGGCGGCCTGTTCTTCAAGCTCGTGTAGGTGCGGCATTGACTCTGGTGTTATATTGAACATCTGAGTGATATAATTTAGTTCTTCTTGGCTGGGGGCGTATGCTTGACGGCAGGATTGACACAAGCGTCTGACGAGTCGCTGACCGATGACAGCCTTGACCGTACTAGCGATCAAAAACGGCTCAATATCCATGTCGAGCAAACGCGGCAAACAGGTGGCTGCGTTGTTGGTGTGGAGGGTTGAGAACACCAAGTGTCCGGTCAGTGCCGCCTGCACGCCGAGGTTGGCAGTTTCACCATCACGGATCTCTCCAACCATGATGATGTTTGGGTCTTGACGGAGCAGTGCGCGTAGTCCTGAAGCAAAGGTCATGCCGGCTTTTGCATTGGTCTGGGTCTGGTTAACGCCAGGAATTTTATATTCGACCGGGTCTTCAATGGTTGAAATATTAACATCAGGAGTGTTCAATTCTGACAGCACGCTAAACAGGGAGGTTGATTTTCCAGAACCAGTTGGCCCGGTCACTAGAATCATACCGTTTGGTTGTGCCATGGCGTTTTTGATGGTTGCCAGGGACAAGCCCCAATAGCCCAATTTTTCTAGGGAAATAGCCTGGTTTGATTCATCCAACACACGCATGACGATTTTTTCACCGTCAGCGATTGGCAGTGTTGATACACGCAAAGCGTATTGTTTACCGGAGACTTTGATTTTGAAGCGGCCATCTTGCGGCACACGGCGTTCGTCGATTTTCAAATTTGACAAAATCTTGATACGGCTGACCAGCGCACCCAGAACATTGTGGGGCAGCTTGTTCACTTCTCTGAGGACGCCATCGATGCGGTATCGCACCTGCACAAATTCTTCGCGCGGTTCAATGTGGATGTCGGAAGCGTGTGATTTGATGGCGTACTCGAGCAGCAGGTTGACAGTCTGCGCAATTGGTGAATCTTCAGCAAACTCTTCCTCTTTGGCGTTTTCAGCGTCGCTATCATCTCTCTGGATGGCGATGACTTCATCAAGTTCGTCGTTCACATCACCGCGGTAATTTTCCAAACAATCCAAAATATTACTTTTCGTCGCCAAGAACACGCGCAGGTTATAGCCGATTTCTTTTTGGATAAAATTGAGAGCCTGCACATCGTCAGGGTCTTCCATAGCTAGCATCGGCGCGCCATCTTCATCAACCGCAAACAGCACGACATTGTACTGCCGAGCAATGTGTTCTGGGATGCGCTTTAGGACCTCATCAGGAATATCTTTTGGCTCAATTTCTACAAATGGCGTACCGATATAATCACCAACTAGTTTAGCCAGTTCGCGTTCTTCTAGCACCTTGTCTTCAATGATGGTCTCTTGCAGGGTGCGTTTGGAACGTTCGGCGGTCGTCTTTAAATCAGCAAGCTGCGATTCTGTTAAGATCCCACCCTGTTTCAGAATTTTCTCAATCGTATTATCTGAGATTCTCATATCACTTATGCTTTAGTATAGACCAGTTGAATTGAAAAAACAATGATATACTAAAAGTGTGAAGATATATGATGAAACGGAGATGAAAGCACTGGGGCGGGCGATTGGTCAGGCGCTGGCTGGTGGCGAAGTGATAGAGCTGATCGGCGATGTGGGCGCTGGCAAAACTACGCTTACTAAGGGTCTGGCGGAAGGATTAGCAATTACCGAACCAATTCAAAGTCCGACATTTACCATTTCGCGCGTGTACGATGCGCGCGATGGACTGCGCCTTTGTCACTATGATTTTTACCGCCTGGGTGAAGCCGGTATCATGGGTGATGAAATTTCTGAAATGATGCAAGAGGACTCAACCATCACAGTCATTGAATGGGCAGGCGCGGTTAATGAAGTGCTGCCGAGCGACCGATTGATAATCACGATTACCGCCACGACTGAAACAGAGCGACAGCTGGAGGTTACTGCTAATGGTGCTCGTTCCGAACGGCTACTTAGTGCTATTGATGCGTTTTTTGAGAGGAGATGAAATGTTATTGCTACTTGATACATCAACCCCGGTTTGTTATGTGACACTTGTCGGTCAAGAAGGTTCAGTATCGTATGAGTGGCAGGCTGACCGCACCTTAGCCAAAGGACTGTTGGGCTTTCTCAGAGACAGCTTGGCCAAACAAAATGCCGACATGCACGCGTTGACTGGCATTGGCGTGATGCAAGGGCCGGGAAGCTTTACTGGGTTGAGGATTGGGCTGACGGTGGCCAATACCCTGGCTGACGGTTTGCAGGTGCCAATCGTTGGCGCGACGGGCGAAAATTGGCAGGAGCAAGCCCTGGAAAAATTACGCTCCGGTGAAGACGAGAAAATTGTCATGCCAGAATATGGTGCTGCGGCTCACATCACTGCGCCACGAAAATAATGACGGCTATGGTATAATTTACGGCATGACAGAGCGTGCCGTAAAACCAAAACAACCCGTAAAACGCAGGAAAACCGCAAAAACTGTAAAGACAAGCACTCCGCAGCCGAATAGCGCAGCAGAGGCAGCTATTTTTATTGGCAGTCTAGGGATAATGTTGTATGCAGTCGCCATGTTCGTATTGGGACTTGTTAACTCAAATGGCGATACTAGCCGTGGTAACACGGCGGGGCTTGGCTTTATGCTGTTTGTATTTGGCATTAATCTTGCAGCTCAGAGCGCTTGGGTTATTAAGGAGGATCGTCGAGTTGATAGGTACCGCCAAAGAATTATCGCAGTGTATGTAACAGCCTTACCTCTACTGATATTTGTTGTCCTCAAAATATTAGGTTTTTGCTATCTGGTTTATGGATGCGAACGTAGTGAAGTAATGAATACATCATGTGTCATTGCGCATGATGTATTGATGACTATGAAACATTCTTATGGAGTAGCGGCTTGGATATCTGCGGTTGGGTCAATGTATCTATGGTATTTACTGACATGCAAAGACAAGCTGGTCTGGATATATAATAAATCTCGGAATAGCAGTAAGGTCGATAAGGAGGTGGCTGAACGTGCAAAAAAATATCGCAAGATTGGTCTTACATTATTGGCGATTCTGCCAATAATGTTGATTGGGAGGATTATTACTGCTGTTGTCCTGAGCTATTTAGCATTATATGTCAGCGATATAGTGTGGTTTATACTCATACCATTTGATTACTTCTTTAACTCTATGATTTGGGTGCCGTTTGTTATTGCTGGCCTTATATTTTTCGTAAAAAGCAAGTAATTAGAGACATTGCGTGCTTTCCGTGTCAAAACTCCAGAAACCGTGTATAATTAAATTACGGCGATTTGTAGGATGCGGTTCGCCGGATTAGATAGTTTGAAGTTGATTGGCTGTTGATATATTTCCTTGAGGCGAATACTCAGGGGCAGTCGGTCGGAAAGGAATACTGAAGTATGGCAGGAATTGTCATTGGCGCACTTGTTGGGGCCAGTTTAGGCGCGGGCGCGCTCTATGGGTATCAAACAGTACGCCGTTCACAGGCGAAGTCGCAAATTGACAAAGATTTGGCGAACGCAAAAACCAAAGCGAGCGACATCGTTCTTAAGGCAAAAGATGAGGCACTGAAAATTGAGAATGAGCGTCGTCGAGAGTGGCAAAAAACGGAAAATCGTCTGGCGGACCGTGAAAAGACGCTTGATAACAAGCTTGAAGAGCTGGACCGTCGGTCAGAAAAATTGCGGGCGCACGAAGATGAGATCGATGATTTGAAAAATGAGATTCGGCAGATTCGTACCCGTCAGCAGGAAAAATTGGAAAAAATTGCTGGCCTGAAAAAGAAAGATGCAGCCGAAAAATTGATGCAGATGACTGAGCGTGACATTCGTGATGACCTCACCAAATTGGTTGCAAAATTGCAGCACGAGGCCATGGACGATGCTGAAGAGCGGGCTCAGACTATTTTACTCACCGCCATGGAGCGAATGAGCAGTGAAGTAACGGCTGAGCGCACCGTGACGGCGGTGAAACTGACTGATGATGAGATGAAAGGTCGCATCATCGGTAAGGAAGGTCGCAATATTCAGGCGTTGCAGCGTGCCACTGGTGTCGACATTTTGGTAGACGATACACCGGGTATGGTGGTGTTGTCGAGCTTTGACCCAGTTCGTCGCCAGGTTGCGCGTTTGAGTTTGGAGATGCTGATGAAAGATGGACGCATCCATCCAGCGCGCATCGAGGAAGTTGTTGCCAAGGCGCAAAAACAGATTGACAAAGAAGTCAAGCAGGCTGGTGAAGATGCCATGCGTGAAGCGGGTGTTGTTGGTATTCCAAAGGAAATGCTGCGCCTGTTGGGTGAATTGAAATTCCGAACCTCGTATGGTCAGAACGTGCTGAAGCATTCTACTGAAATGGCGCAAATGGCAGGGATGATTGCTGAGGAAATTGGCGCTGACGTTCGTATATCAAAGATTGCAACATTGCTGCACGACTCTGGTAAGGCAGTGACGCACAAGATTGAAGGTAAACACCACCACATTGCGGCAGAATTAGCACGCAAATACGGCATGGATGAGCGAATTGCTCACGCTATCGAGGCACACCATGACGATATTGAAGCGACAACACCAGAGGCATTGGTGGTCCGTGTGGTAGACGCTGCTTCAGCAGCACGCCCAGGTGCGCGTAACATCTCAGCGGAGAACTTTGCTGAACGCATGCGTGACTTGGAAAATGTAGCCACCAGCTTTGAGGGCATCGACAAGGCCTATGCAATTTCTGCCGGACGAGAAGTGCGGGTGATTGTCAAGCCAGAAAAGATTGATGACTTGAGTGCTATCAAATTGTCTCGTGATATTGCTACCAAGATTGAATCAACCATGCAATATCCAGGTACTATCAAAGTTAATGTTATCCGCGAAACGCGGGCAGTGGAGTTTGCAAAATAATGGATGGGTTTATGAGAGCAGAACGACGTCAATGGCTTGAAAGTTTGGACGCCCGACCATCCGGCGCTGCCGTCCTGTTGGAGGATGTTGAGGGTCGAGCTTTGATTGTTAAGGCAAACTACAAGACGTATTGGGCTCTGCCGGGCGGCATGGTTGACACTGAAGAGTCACCACTGGTGGCAGCACTGCGAGAAGTGAAGGATGAAGTTGGTATCGTCATCAATCCAAGCGATGTGTCATTGATGGGTGTAGCGCAGCGCATGGGTGACGGATTTATCACCTACCAATTTATCTTCACAGCGTCCATCAAAGAGTCACAAGTCACGGCCATCAGTCCGCACGATCCAGAGATCGAAGAGTGGCGATTTATCAGCAAACAGGAAGTACTAAAAGGTGAATTGCTGCTACCATGGCCACTGAAAGCCTGGGCTCACGATCAGTCGGGATATTTTGAAACGGCAATCGCTGATGATGACAATGCTGATACGGAAACAATTGTATTCTCTACAACTGGTGGCGATAAAAGCAGTAGTAGCGATACGCCAGTGCGCAAGGGCGCGTCTGGACGATTGTTCATCACCCGTCACGGAGAAAGCGAATGGAATTTACAAGGTAAATGGACAGGTTTGACCGACATCGGTCTGACGGAAAAAGGCATCTCGGACACGGTGCGGCTTGGTCAATTACTGAAAGATACGACGTTTGATGTGGCATACACATCTGCCTTGAAACGTACTCACCAAACACTTGACGCGTTGCTCAAAGGCGCAGAAATCACCACATTACCGACCATTCATGCAGCAGAACTCAACGAGCGTGATTATGGCACATTGACAGGCAGTAACAAATGGGAAGTCAAAGACCAGATTGGTGAAGAAGCATTCAATGGCATTCGTCGCGGCTGGGACTATCCAGTGCCAGACGGCGAAACCTTGAAAGACGTGTATGCACGAGTTGTGCCGTACTTTGAGACCGAGATATTGCCACGACTGCAGGACGGTGAAAATGTGCTATTGGTGGCGCATGGTAATTCTATCCGCGCCTTGGTGAAATATCTTGACCAAATCCCAGACGACAAGGTCGCAGACTTAGAAATGCCGTTTGGCAAAATCTTAGTCTATAGCTTTGATCATGACCACGCGTTGCCAGTTGATAAGGCTGAGCGTTCAGTCGATATATCACCAACCAAAGCATAGGCGCCAGCTATACAATTATAGCTACAACAAGACTAGCTTTTACTGCGCCAATGTGCTACAATACCTTGCAGGTAGTTACCTCATTTCGGGGTGTGGCGCAGTTGGCTAGCGCGCGCGGTTTGGGACCGTGAGGTCGAAGGTTCGAGTCCTTTCACCCCGACCATCGAAGTAATATCAGATCCACGTCATGGAATTATGGCGTGGATTTTTCAATTGGCATAACAGCTAAAGACTAATCTTGGTAGATATCGCGGCTGCTTATCGAGGTCGTTCAGCTGCAACCTGTTGCGCTGTCTGCGCCAGAGTATCAACTTTAAGCGGTTTGAGATCTTCGGCAGATATACCGCGGCGCTCTAAGGCTTTGGCTATCAAAAAATCAGCGATCGTTGGATTTTTCGGTAATAACGATCCGTGCAGGTAGGTTGCTATGACGTTATTGAATTGGACCCCTTCGGTGCCATCAGTAGTATTATTGCCAGCGCCACGGACTACCTTGCCCAGTGGCTGAACTGTGTCGTCCAAAAATGTCTGGCCGCTGTGATTTTCGTAGCCAACGATTGTGCCAAACTGTTCACTCTCCAGGGTGATATTGCCGATGAGTCGTTCCTCTCCGGCAGTCGTTTCCACGGGCAGTACGCCAATGCCGCGGATGACAGCGCCGTCATTGGTGACAAATTGTCGCCCAAACAACTGATACATACCACAGATGAGCAGCATGGGAACACCGTTGCTAGCCAGGTTTTTTAGCTCCTCGCCGCGTGACAGTAAATCATCTTGGATGGCTAATTGCCCAGCGTCTTGTCCGCCGCCACCCACAAAGATATCTCCAGTCGAGAAGTCAGTTGCGTCTTCTGGATTGTGGTCAATGATTTCGACATCAAAGCCCCGCCACTCTAGCCTTTTTTTGAGCACCAAGGTATTGCCCCAGTCGCCGTAGAGATTCATGTCCTTAGGGTATAATTGGATGATGGTGATCGTTGTCATGAGATATCCTCCACATCTGTTTTTTCGCTGAGTAATCGCCGCAGGGTGGTCATGGCAGTGTAGCTACAAAAAATCTGTTTTGGCTCTGTGGGTGCTTGTGCCAAAAACTCATCCAGCGCTTTTGCCAAATCCTGTTCGACAGTACCAACTGCGACCTCGTCATAGCTTAGCCGCAGTGCCATGTCGTAGGCTCGGACACCGCTAACGACGCTGATATTTTCCAGCACAGAAAAATCAACATCCCACAGCCAGCTCATGTCGCGACCGTCCGCATAGTTATCATTGATGGCGATCATAGTCTGGCGTTGTCGCTTGCCAAATGACAGGAGACTGAGTCGAAAGCCGCTGGGATTTTTCACTAATAGTAAATCAATGGACGTACCGTTATAGGTGATGGTCTCGCCGCGACCAAACGCTGGTTTGACTTTTGATAGTGCCTCCAGTAAGACAGGAACTGGCGCTTCTGGCACGATGGTTCGAACGAGCGCCAAGGCCGCCACCGCATTCAACAGGTTGTATACGCCACTAAGCGCGACCTCAGTTCTGTGACGTGTGCCATCTATCAAGAACTCAGCGCCTTGTTCCGCTACAGCTGTGAGTACCACCTCTGCAGGTACCGATTCATTGGCTACAGCATCACCAGTCTTCAGGGAATCATCGGTCGGCATCAGTCGCAACAGGTCAGTCGTCAAACCAAAATAGGTTGCTGCCGCTGAGGTTTTTTCATGGATGCGAAAGACCCGTGGATCGTCACGATTCAAAACTACACGCTCGGTGGTGGCTGCCGCAATTTTTTCCAAGAAACCGGCTGCCGTGTCTATCTCGCCAAATCGATCCAGCTGGTCACGCATGACGTTGAGCAGCAGCGAATATTTTGGCTGCACCTGTTGCACAAATTTAACAGCCCAGGCTTCGTCCAGCTCTAGGACTGCGATGTCAGCGTCCAATTTACCTCGCTGGTTGACAGCACCTAACAGTGCTGCCGCCACACCACGAGAAAAATTACTACCAGTGCGGTTAGTGAAGACTTTGAGGCCTGTCGCTTCCAACAGCTCGACGACGATTTTTGTTGTCGTAGTTTTGCCGTTGGTTCCTGACACTACGACGACACCGTAAGGTAAATCTTGCAGCGCGCGAGGGATGAAGCCTGAGTCAATTTTTTCTACCACTAGGCCTGGCAGGGCCGAGCCGCCGCCGCGTAATCTCATGCCGCCACGGACAGCTTTGCCGATGGCGGTTGTCACTATGTGTCGAATCATATAGAGATATTATAGCACCAACCGCGCGAGTCGTGATATACTGATAATATGTTTTTGGTGGGAATCTTTCAGTGGTGGTATGGAACTGGACTATATAAGCACGTCAGGCAAGTCTATGTTGGTCTATTAAAAACAGCTGATTTTTTCTCAATTGGCTTATTGTTCAAAACCTTGTTTAATCCATTTCGGCAAATATCTGCTGGTGTGGTGCAGGGCGGATTGCCGGAGCAATTTCGAGCGTTTCTTGATAGATCATTTTCCAGGGTGTTTGGCGCATTTTTGCGGACAATCTTGATAGCAGTTGGGCTTATTTGCCTTCTGGTTAGAATGTTGTGGAGCGTGCTGATCATTGCGGCTTGGCTGCTGCTGCCATTGGCGCCACTGATAGGCATCATCTTTTGGCAGATGGGAGTAGCGTCATGAATATCGAGCCGATAATTCGCTATGATAGCCAGCGGTCGCAAAAGGCGCGATTTTCGGTTCGTTTTGGTGATGTTTGGCATTTACTACTGGGTCTGTGTAGTCTAGCGATGATCTTGTTGGGCTGCTGGTCAGTGATTCATCACGGGCCAATCGGTTGGTTGTTGGTGGGTATGAGCGGTCCATTTGTGATGCTGACGATTTGGTGGCAGGGTGATCTCAAAACCGCTGAAGTGAGCAAACATCCGACGACGCTTGATGATGTCATGGCTGCAGATTTGCTGGGTCAATTGAGCAAAAACCCAACGCCACAAGAATTAGTGATGGCTATCTCAAAAACTCGGGCTGGTCAATTTTTGGCGGTGCGCCTTGGGCTGACGCCGAACTTCCTGAGTAACATTGCGTCCGATGATCCACGGATGACCGACGCCATCTGGCAAGTAGCGATTGACATCTGGCAGGAAACCAATAGCCCCAAAGTGACGGGTGCAGTTGTAGCAGCAGCTATCGTTAAAGTGTTCCCGAGCCACGACGCTATTTTGGCAAGCTTGAAGCTGGATTTTCAGGATGTACTGGAGGGGATTCGCTGGTATGAGCGGCTAAAGGCATTGGTTGAAGATTTCAAAGAAAAACCGCTGCGCACTGGTGGTATAGCGCGGGATTGGTCGTTTGGCTATACGCCGCTGCTCAGTCGATTTGCCCAAAATCTGAGTCAGCAAGTGTCAGGCGGGACGATCATGACGCGTTTGGACGCACATACTGATGTGCTAGATCAGATGCTGCAAATTTTCAATACAGGCGGTCGCCAAAATGTTGCCCTGGTTGGTTCAGATGGCGTCGGCAAAAGTACGCTCATCGCGGCATTTGCAGAAATGCTGATCGATGGGCACAAGGAAGTGCCGTCTAATTTGCTGTATCAGCAAGTGTTCTTGCTTGACGCGTCGGCGTTGATTTCTGTGGCAGGCGGTCGTGGTGAATTGGAGCAGCTAGTAACGAGGCTGCTCAATGAAGCATTTGCCTCAAAAAATGTTATTTTGTGCTTGGAGAATGCTCAGCTATTTTTTGAAGAGGGCGTTGGTTCGGTGGATATGAGTAATTTACTATTGCCCGTTTTAGAAGCCGGTCGCCTGCGTATCATTTTGTCTCTAGATCAGCAGCGATTTTTGCAGATTTCCCAACGTAACACCCAGCTGGCTCATGCGTTAAATACGCTAGCAGTCCAGCCGACGGATCGTGCTGAAACCATGAGAATTATGCGCGACCAACTGATTTCGTTTGAGCATCAATTTGGCGTGACGTACATGTTGCAGGCGCTCAATGAAGCGTATCGAGTTGGTGATCGCTACGTCCAAGATTTGGCTATGCCAGGGCGAGCGCTGAAAGTATTGGAATCAACCGCCAGCATCTCCAAGGGTGGTCTCATCACCGCGCAGTCAGTGGATGATGCGGCGGAAAAAACTATGGGCATCAAGATCGCTGCGGCCTCTGGTGGTGATGAACGTGAGAAATTGTTAAACCTTGAATCATTGATTCACCAGCGTATGATCAACCAATCACGTGCCGTGTCGGTAGTGTCCGACGCCATCCGTCGAGCGCGCGCTGGCGTGAGAAATCTTGACCGCCCCATCGGCACTTTCCTGTTTTTGGGGCCAACTGGTGTTGGTAAAACTGAATTGTCAAAGGCCTTGGCAGAAGTGTATTTTGGTGGCGAGGGCAATTTGGTGCGACTGGACTTAAACGAATTTGTTCGCGCCGAGGACGTTGCTCGTTTGATCGCGGACGGGGCTAATGATCCGCTGAGCTTGACGGCTCAGGTGCAAAAAGCGCCGTTCTCGGTGGTGTTGCTTGATGAGATAGAAAAGGCGCATCCACAAGTGCTGACGACGCTGCTGCAGCTGCTGGACGAAGGTATTTTGCGTGATGAGAAAAACCGAGAAGTGAGTTTTCGCGACTGCATCGTCATCGCCACGTCAAATGCTGGTGCTGACCGTATTCGTGAATACATCGAGCGTGGCTATCAGCTGGAGCAATTTGAACAAACTTTCATCAATGAACTGATCAATGCCAATTTGTTCCGTCCCGAGTTCTTGAACCGATTTGATGAAATTGTGTTGTTCCGTCCTCTAGGCAAAGCTGAACTATTGCAAGTCATCGACTTGATTTTGGCGGGAGTTAACCGTACGCTTGAGCCTCAGAAAATTCAAGTTGCCGTCGAGCCCGAGGGCAAGCAGCTACTCGTTGATGCTGGATACGATCCACGTCTTGGTGCGCGACCTATGCGACGCGTTGTGCAGCGCGCTGTCGAAAACACCGTTGCCAAGC
The DNA here is from genome assembly GCA_963526325.1 of uncultured Candidatus Saccharibacteria bacterium. GTDB lineage: Bacteria > Patescibacteriota > Saccharimonadia > Saccharimonadales > Saccharimonadaceae > Nanosynbacter. Next base: position 62,387 of record CAURNC010000001.1, on the reverse strand, counting down.
AGCTGTTGGCGGGCACAGTTGCGCCAGGCAGCACAACCATCATCACTGCTGAGCAGATTCGCGCGGCAGTAGGTGAGGCCCCGAGCGACCGTCAAATTGGTTAGAATTTAAGGTATCAAAAAACCTCTGTAGTCTATATACTACAGAGGCGTAATTATCATTTCTGGTACCCCGCACAGGAGTCGAACCTGCAACCTTCGGTACCGGAAACCGATGCTCTATCCAGTTGAGCTAACGGGGCGTGTCAACTCGTCAGTAAAGATTTCAATGTGATTATGACGAAAATGGTACACCCGGCAGGATTCGAACCTGCGACCCCTTGGTTCGAAGCCAAGTACTCTAATCCGCTGAGCTACGGGTGCATACCGAGTTAAATTATACCATACTTATCATTTGATGAAAATGACACAGTATATCAAGGGTGGTATAATATCACCATATGAATATTTCCACAGACATTTCTCTCAAACAATACACCACCATGCAAGTGGGCGGTAACGCACGTTTTTTGACAGAAGCCACGGCAGTGGAGGAGGTTCCACAGATATATCACGATGCCCAGTCGCGACAATTGCCGGTTTTTGTGTTGGGTGGCGGCAGTAATGTGATCGCTAAAGACGAAGGTTTTGAGGGCGTTGTACTACTCAATCGTATCAAGGGTTTTGAGGTTGTGTCAGAAGATGAGCAATCAGTAACGCTCAAAATTGGTGCTGGTGAAGTTTGGGACGAAGTGGTGGCGCGAACGGTAGACATGGGTCTGAGCGGGATTGAAGCAATGTCTGCTATCCCTGGTACGGCTGGAGCTGCCCCAGTGCAGAATGTTGGTGCGTACGGGCAAGAGATAGCAGATACCCTGATGGAAGTTGAGGCGTACGATTCGACCGAAGATGCCATGGTTATTTTGCCAGCTGATCAGTGTCATTTTTCTTACCGCCACAGTATTTTCCGTGGCTCACAGATGGGTCGCTATTGCATCACGGCCATCACCATTCATCTGTCGCGCCGAGCTCCGCAGCCGCCATTTTACGCTGGCTTGCAGCGATATCTCGATGAGCACCACATCACCGATTACACCCCGGCAGCCATTCGCCAAGCAGTAATTGCCATTCGACACGACAAACTGCCCGATCCGACCGTGACGCCTAACAGCGGCTCATTCTTTAAGAATGCTATGGTCAGTCAAGAGACGCTGGATGCGATTCGTCAAACTCATCCTGATGTACCAAATTACGCTATGCCAGATGGGACTTATAAAATTCCGACTGGTTGGCTGATCGATCAAGCAGGTTTCCGCGGCAAAGAGCTTCACAACATGAAAATTCATGACAAAAACGCGTTAGTACTGACCAATCCTCATGCCGCAACCTATCATGACCTCGAATCTGCTCGCCAAGCCATCATCCAGGCGGTGTATGACCAATTTCATGTCCGCATTGAGCAAGAACCATTAGAATTATAGGCTTGCACTGACGCTCATTTCTGGTTATGCTTATACTATGAGTCGACGAACTGGTTTCACGGTTGTGGAAGTGATTATCGTGATGGCTATCATGGCTATTTTGCTGGCCATTGGTACCGTTAGTTTTCGGTCATATCAAGTTTCAACTCGTGACAAAACGCGTGAGGGTGATATCGCGACTATTCAAAATTATCTAGAATCATTATATCCTCGCGAACTGCGTGACTCGTCAAACAATATCATCAAATCAGCTGGTAGCTATCCAGCGCATGTGGTCAATGGTGCGGGCGGTAGCGCCATGACTGACGCACTTTTTGACCAAATATTTTCCGAGCTATCAGATGCTGCAAAAAAGGGTCCGTTACCAGGTGAGAAGTTTGTCTCCGCTGGTGTTTTGCAGTACGGATCACACTCGACTCCACTAAATCGCTCAATGCTGATGTCTTACACCAGCGACTATAATACGCATAAACCATCAGGTCACACCAACGGTGCGTACGCGTATTTTGCTATCAACCGTTCAGGCAACCGCTGCATCACACTGACTGACGAATGCCAGGGCTATATCATTATGTATCATCTCGAGGGGCAGCCCCTTGAGTGGAAAATAGTGGAGAAGAGCAGGTGATGAGAAAAGGTTTTACCGTCGTTGAACTGATGATTACGTTGTTTGTTGCATCACTTTTTATCATTAGTGGCTATCAGCTATATCAGGTAGTAGTGTTTCGTGGTAGTGATGCCCGCAAACTGTCGGAGGCTAGCACTTTGGCGTACGAAGTGCTGCGGTCTGAAGGCACCTATCAAGAGATATCGCAACTCTGCTTTGGTTCGTCTCACCCTGAACAGACCATCACTCGTACCAATGCGCTGCTCGGAACAGTCAACATCACACTAAAACGTTGCCGTGTTCAGCCAAACGTCGGGGTGATGCGCGTGACGGCCACTGCCAAGTATGACAATCCAGCAAAGGAAGTTTCTCATGCGGTCTATGTCTCACAGTAAGTCTCAGCGCGGGTTTACGCTGGTGGAGATGTTGGTGATATCGCCGTTGGTGATCATCATTTTGGCGGGTATAGTTGGTATCGTTATCAGTTTGACGACGGAGTCCATGCGCACGACTGCTCGTTCTCAGCTGCAAAACGAAGTGCAGGCGGTACTGGATCGTATGGAAGAAGACGTGCGTACTAGTCTGGTTATCAACCCTGACTCATCATTTGCGCTAAGTACCAATAATTTTGTCACCAACAAGAACCCACTAGCAACCGACCGGCGACTGGTCAAAAAGGACTGTTCAGTGGCGAGCGCTGGGCTCCTGCTCGAAGAAGCCTTGTCATACAACCTGGAGTATTCAGTTTCCGGCTCCAAGCTCATGAGAAAAGTTTCCATGAACGCGTGCCAAACCTCACCAAATACCTGGCAGCGTCCAAAGACGGAAACGGTGATGTCGTCAAATTCTGCAACTGATTTACAGATTGACTATATCAATATTTCCAGTGCTGAACCAAGTGCTGTCAAGATCAAATTGACGGCTAAACGCCAAGTTGCAGGTAGCGAAATTAGCTACACTGGCATCATGTATGCTCGGTCGCTCAACGCACAATGATAAAACGCTTGTGTTTTTAAAACCGCTCTGATACAATCAAAATTGTTAATAACTTAACCAAAAAATAGGGGGCAAATCAGAAATGATTTCTTCAAACAAAACTAAAGGTTTCACACTTGTTGAGCTCTTGATCGTGATCGTTGTTATCGCGATTTTGGCAGCAATCTCAATCGTTGCCTACAACGGTGTAACACTAAAAGCACGAGATGATAAGCGATCTTCAGATGCGCGCAATGTATTGAGTGCAATTTCATCATATCATGCGGATCAGGGTGAGTGGCTTGATGCTACAAACGCCACAAGTAAACTCGCGACCTTCAATACAATAAAGGTGCCATCTGATGTTTTAAGTCGGGTAACGGCTGACGAGCCTAGTGGTGCAAATGCCGCAGAAAAAGATAGGATTCAGGTAAAGACTTGTGGCACTCCTGTTTCTGGTGTTGAAATTGTCACTTGGAGTGAAGAGAAGAACGCTAAGAGGGAATCTATTAAGGCGGGTAACTGCTAATCTTAGTATAGCGAATATGAAGAAGACCCCCAGCATTGTAAGGCGGGGGTCTTTTATAAAGTATTCCAATATCTATTGCTGAGTCTGGTATAAATTTAGTACAAAAGTGGAAAGCTTTTCGCCAAAGATTCAGTCTTTTGCTTGATTTCAGCGTGAACACTTGGGTCATCGGTTTGAATTGCCGTAATGATCCATTCAGCAATTTGTTTAACCTCACTCTCTTTTATGCCGCGCGTCGTTACTGCTGGTGTACCGAGGCGCAAGCCGCTTGGACGAAATGGCGGTAGGGTGTCGTTCGGGATGGCGTTGGCGTTGGTGGTGATGCCACTAGCCTCCAGCCGCTCCTGGGCGGTTTTGCCGTCAATACCGAAGCTGCCATAAACATCTGCCAGCATCAAGTGGTTACTGGTGCCACCTGTTACCAATTTTAAGCCGCCGCGTTTCAGCTCATCTGCCAGCACGGCCGCATTCTTTACGATTTGCTGGGCGTACGCTGCAAACTCTGGGCGTAACGCCTCACCAAAAGCCACCGCTTTGGCAGCGATGGTATGCATATGCGGACCGCCTTGGGTGCCAGGGAAAACTGCTCTATCGATGAGCGTTGGTAAGTTCTCCAAGGTTTTTTCCGGTCGTTTCAAAGGATTACCGACGACACCTTTTGACAAGATCAAGCCACCGCGCGGACCGCGCAGGGTTTTGTGCGTGGTAGTGGTGATAACGTGAAAGCCATAGTCAAACGGATTTTTGGCTTGACCGCCGACGATTAATCCAGCGATGTGGCTCATATCCGCCATCAACATAGCGCCAACTTCGTTGCCAATCTCGGCAAACTTGGCGTAATCTAGTTCGCGCGGATAGGCCGAAAAGCCCGCCAAGATGATCTTTGGTCGATGTTTCAGTGCCAACTCGCGAATTGCTTCATAGTCAATCTCACCCGTCTCGACATCTTTGATGCCGTAGCGGACAAAGTTATACTCGCGGGCTGAGCGGGTGACTAGTGCACCGTGGGTCAGGTGTCCGCCGTGCGCCAAATCCATCGCCAGGATGGTGTCGCCAGGCTCACACCACGCATAATACACCGCCTCATTGGCCTGGGCGCCGGAGTGTGGCTGAACATTGGCGTGGTCAGCGCCAAATAGTTGCTTGGCACGGTCAATCGCCAACTGCTCAATTTGATCGGTATTATGCTGTCCGCCATAGTAGCGCCGGCCAGGGTAGCCCTCAGAATATTTGTTGGTAAATACGCTACCGAGTGCCTTGAGCACGTCTGGTGAAACGTAGTTTTCGCTGGGGATGAGCTCTAGCCCTGCTTGCTGTCGCTCAATTTCCGCAGTGATGAGTCGTTCAATTGCTTGATCTTTCATGTCAATTTCTCCTATATGACCTCATTATACCATTTGTACTATTATATCATTTGTGATATACTGCCGGCATGAATACAGATCGATACATCCAAAAGATCGGTACGCTCATTGCGGAAAATCGTCAAAGAAAAAATCTGACGCAGGCCCAATTAGCCGATGCTTTGGGAACGTCTCAGAGTGCCATCAATCGTATTGAAAGCGGTAAGCAAAACCTGAGCCTCGAAATGTTGTCGCGTATCTCGGAGGTATTGAGCCATAATATCATGCTGCTTAACAAAACTGGCAAGATCAATTTCCGCGTCTCGGGTGGACACAGACTATCTGGTAGTATCGACGTCAAAACGAGTAAAAATGCTGCAGTGGCTTTGCTGTGTGCTAGTTTACTCAACAAAGGTAAAACGACATTGCGGCGGGTGTCGCGCATCGAAGAAGTTAACCGCATCATCGAAGTGCTTAATTCCATCGGTGTCAAAACACGGTGGCTCGAAGGCAATGACTTGGAGATCACGCCGCCAGCTCGGCTGAGGCTAGAAGACATGGATATCGCTGCTGCCAAGCGTACTCGCACTGTACTAATGTTTCTCGGTCCGCTGCTGCATCAATACCATGACTTTCGTTTGCCGTTTGCCGGTGGCTGTAATCTCGGTAAGCGCACCGTAGAGCCTCATCTGTCGGGTCTGAAGCATTTTGGGATGCAGGTAGAAGCGGAACCAGACAGTTATTACGCGACGGTTAATGTCACGACGGGTGATCACACTATTGTCCTGACTGAACGTGGTGACACGGTGACTGAAAACCTCATCATGGCAGCGGCATTGTCACCAACCAAGACCATCATCCGCAACGCCAGCCCAAACTACATGGTGCAGGACGTTTGTTTCTACTTGGAAAAATTAGGTGTGAAAATAGAAGGTATTGGTACCACTACCTTGACTATCACAGGTAAAAAATCGATCAACCAACCTGTTGAATACGCGCCGTCTGAAGACCCGATCGAGGCTATGAGCTTCATCGCGGCGGCCGTGGTGACTGATTCGGAGATTACAGTGCGCCGAGCGCCAATTGAGTTTTTGGAAATTGAGCTAGCGACACTGGCTGAGATGGGTCTGCAGTACGAACTGAGCGACGAATACCCAGCCAACAATGGCCGCACTCGTTTAGTGGACATCGCGCTGAAACACTCCAAGCTGGTTGCGCCAAAAGACAAAATTCACGCATTGCCATTTCCAGGGATTAACATGGATAATTTGCCGTTCTTAGGGCTCATCGCTACCATGGCTGAGGGTAGGACCTTGGTACATGACTGGAGCTATGAAAACCGGGCAATTTATTTCACTGAACTAAGCAAGTTAAACGCGCACATTGAGCTGGTCGATCCACATCGAGTGTATATCAGCGGTCCGACCAATTGGAAACCAGCCGACGTCATCGCGCCACCGGCGCTTCGACCAAGCGTTGTCGTCTTTTTGGCGATGTTGGCAGCACCAGGTCAATCAACCTTGCGCGACGTGTACTCCATCAACCGTGGCTACGAAGATCTGGCTCAGCGCCTGAACCGCTTGGGTGCGCAAGTTGAAGTCATCAACGAATAACATCACCGCTTTGGGAACAAAAAGTGGAGATAATCTTTCATCATGCGCGCGCCAGAGATGATCGGTAGGTACGCTTTGAGCTGGCGATGAGTTAATTTTTCCAGCAGTGAATCATTTTGCATGATGCGTGCGGCTTTGTGCATGTTGAGATACAGTGAACGAACTTCTTCGTCGTAGTTTTTGCCACTAACTTCTAGGCAGGCGATTGGCTTGATGTCCGCCACGCCACCGTCGCTGGTGGAAATGAGCAATTTGAGATTGGCGATATCTTTTTCCCATGAGGTACCGCAAGCCTCCCAGCCAACTTCCGGCACGTTGATGGCGATGTTTGAGCCAACTGCCAGGGCACGCCCCAGCTCTTCATCATAATCTTGGATGTAGTGAACCCGCTCTTTTAAGATTGGGTCGGTGTCTACCAATTGTAAAATTTCAAGCAATCGTTGATACATCACGGTGTCACCTTGGTGAACTTTTCCTGCCAAGATGTAGTGTGCATTATAATCCACTAAAATCTGTCGCAGGGCTTTCGGGTTGGTAAACGGCATATATGGTCGCTTGTAGTTGGCAAAGCGCCGTTTAAAGTCAAATAGCAATGCATTTTCTGGTATTTGTACAGGGTGATTGTACTGGTCTTTACGGTGTTCTAGCACACGGTTTAAGGCGGCACGCCCAGCGCGGTGCATGGCACGGAGGTCTGACGCGGTCAAGGTATCGATCTTGGCATGAAAATTATCTGTTGGCAGTCCAAATTTATCGATAATCCCGCTCTCGCTGTAGAGTTGCATGATTTCTGGTAGCACCCATGTCTCGAGGTCGATGCCGTTGGTAATGGCATGAAATTTGACCTTGTCGTTGTTGCGGTCGCGGAAATTTGCCACGCGGGCGTGCAATTTGCTGACGCCATTTTTGGCTTCGGTCAGCTCAATTGCCAGCAGGTTCGGTCGCAAACGGTCGTTCCGAAATTGCTCCATCAGCCAGCAGCGCACGGCGTTGCTTTTGAGATTTGGCAGCACCAGTTTCTCAAATTGCGAGCGGTGAAATTCTGGTTCGGCTGCCTGGAGTAGGGTGTGGTTGGTGTAGAGCGTGTGCTTGCGTACGTAAACGATTGCTTCGTACAGGTTCATGCCGTTGGCGCATAGTTCGTCCAGTCGAGCTAATGCCGCAAAAATGGTCGCGGTTTCGTTGAGTTGAATGACAGCTGGCTTGATGCCGAGTAGTTTCAGGGCTTTATAGCCGCCAAACCCGAGCGCGACTTCTTGGTATAGCCGGTGATCGCCCGAGCCTTCACCTTCGTACAATTGTCCAAAGTTTGGCTCTGAGATGGTGACAAACTGAGTCGAACCAAGTGCCTTTTTGAAGATGCTCAAACTAGCGTCGGGAAAACCGCGTGAACTGACGGACACGTCGTCAATGTATTCAAAACCATAGTCTTGTGGTGAGACAGTTTCTGAAAATTCTTCCTGCTCGAGGTTGGTAATTTTTTGGTGTGATTCGCTGCGGTAAAATGGCGTGACTACCACAAACGGCACGTCTAATTTTTCGGCCACCCGCCGTGTGTCTGCTGCCAGCACGCCCAAACCGCCGCCACCTTTGATGCCATTGGCTTTGTCGTAAATTTCCATCGTCCAGTAGATGTACGGCCTGGAGTCAGACAGTTGATGAGTCAGACTACTGCGCTCAATGATGTCATAAAATTCAGAGGCATCTTCGATGTCGTGTGGTCGGTATTTTGGTTTCTCTGTGTAAAAATATGGATCCATGATGCCCTTTATGGATGGGAATTATCGTAACTTTGGTGCGGGTGCGGAGAATCGAACTCCGATCTCAAGTTTGGAAAACTTGCATACTAACCGCTGTACTACACCCGCAAGCTTGTATCATTGTAGCAGAAAGATGCTATAATGTGAATACGCCCTGATAGCTCAGCTGGATAGAGCAGAGGACTTCTAAGCCTAAGGTCGTAGGTTCGAATCCTACTCGGGGCGCCATAGGATTACGAGTATCAAATATGGATGCGAGTCGAAAACCACGCATGTCTCGAGAACTGATGATGAGACTATCTGATCCTCGACGAGGGTCGATTGACGGTTTTACGGCGTACGGACATACGGGACGAAGCATCAACAGAAAACATCGGGCAAATTCAGATCGCCAATACATCAATAATTATCAAAGCTCTGCCATGGCTCGTTGTCATGGGCATGTGCGTCGCTTTGGCATGGAATTGGGGGTTGTAGCTTCGGGGCATGATCATAAATCCAAGCAGTCGGCAGAGCAGAGTCTTTCAAACAGAAGACCGCATACTGCCAAGACTGAAACAGATAGGCCAAATCGGCAATCTTCAAATGCCAACGCTCGCCCGATGGGACTCAACAGACCAAGGTCATCATTTCACGAACCGCCTTCCCGTCGGTACAATCCGTATGCATAAGGCAAAATAAAATCCTCACACGCGTGTGAGGTTATTTTGGAGGGCCAGGAGGGGCTCGAACCCTCGACACCCTGCTTAAGAGGCAGGTGCTCTAACCAGCTGAGCTACTGGCCCATACGTGTGATTTTAGCACATATTATGCCACAAATCAATGCTTGGGGCGAATGATGGGGGTCGAACCCACGGCCTCCGGAGCCACAATCCAGCGCTCTAACCAACTGAGCTACATCCGCCATGCGCAAGCTTCTAGCATTATACCATAGCTGATACCTGTACTCAAGCAGACTCATTTGGTAGAATGATAGAGATGAAAATACTGACTGGTACAGATTTGGCAAGTTTTATCAAAGAGCGTCAAGCTAAGCAAGTCCGGGCACTGCGTCAAGCCTGGCATATTCAGCCGCGTCTGGCAATTGTCACCAATACTGACAATCCAGTGATTGAAACATATATGCGTTTGAAGCGTAACTATGGCGCGGATATTCTGATCGATACAGAGATTCATCATGTAGAAGATGTACTGGAAACGGTTCAGCAGCTGAATGCGCGAGAAGATGTACAGGGGATTATCGTCCAATTGCCGTTGAAAGATCCAACTCAGACGGACGAAATATTAGCTGCGGTTGCGCCAGAAAAAGATGTCGATGGGCTGAATCCTTGTTCGTCGTTTGAAGCGGCGACGCCAACGGCTATCAATTGGTTACTGTCGGGTCATGGCATTGATTTGTCGAAAAAGCGCATCGTTGTGGTTGGGTATGGTCGACTGGTGGGCGCGCCATTGGCGGACATGTGGCAGCGGTCTGGTTTGGAACCGGTGGTATTTGACATGGGAGATGATCTGGCAGAGTTGGTGGACTTTGAGGTAATCGTCACGGCCACGGGCAGTCCCGGTATTATTTCATCTGATATGGTGCAGCCTGGCGCGATCGTGGTAGATGCCGGCACCGCGTCTGACAAGGGTAAAATAGTTGGCGATGTTGCCAGCAAAGTGCGTGACCGGCAGGACGTATCAATCACGCCCGAAAAAGGCGGCGTTGGACCGCTAACAGTGGCGGCGCTGTTTGATAATTTGATCAATGCTTGCCTGGCGATTGCCAATCGGCAGAAATAGAACTAGCCAGCCTAGCCGATAACGTCTTTGACTTTGCTGACCACTTGGCGTGGTGTCAAGTTCGCTTTGACGATGTAACTGTGAATGTTGAGATCTCGCAGTTCATCGGGCGCTTCTTCTTCGCTCAGGTTAGTTAGGACGATGACTGGCACAGTTTCACCCCACGTGTGCGAACGAATTTTTCTCAAGGCAGTCAGCCCGTCCATCTCCGGCATTTGTAAATCAAGCAAAATGATATCTGGGGTAAATTTCTCAACTAATTCGACGCCCACTTTGCCATCGGCTGCGAGTCGTACGTCAAAATCATCAGCCTCAAATTTCATGCGGTACATCTGGCTAATAGCTGGATCATCTTCGATAATGGCAATCTTCTTCATAGGCTCATTATAGCATAGATATCTGGACGAGAAGGCCTAAATCGCTTATATTTATATGCATGGATAGGGACTATGGGCAATCTCTAAAAAAAGCAACTAATGTTTTGAAAACCAGTCGCATGCGCAAGCAAGAATTTTTTGCTGAGATGGGCATGTTGTTACTACGCAGCACTGATTTGGACGTATTTTTGAAGCGCATGAAATGCTTTTTGCGGCGGTCATTTCAGGCAGAATCTGTGACGCTAGCGGTGAAGATTGGTGACAATTTTAGACTAGAAAGCACCAGCAAACGAGTCCTTCCGGCGATTGACGTGGCACGATTGACAAAGCATATCCATCGGCATTATCGCTACAACGAAGTGGTGCTCGTCAAAGATTTGGCGGATGAATCATTGCAGCAAAGTTTGGCGATGTATCACATTGAAGTCATCCTGCCGCTAGCCATGGACCACGAATGTGTTGGTTGTGTGTTGTTTGGCAGACGAGCCAAGCGCTATACGCGGCGAGATATTTCCCTCCTGGAAACCATGAGTGGTGAATTGGTGGTGGCAGTCAAAAACTCACTCGCCATGGCTGAAGTACGGCAGCTTAACGAAACGTTGCAACAGAAAATCATCGATGCAACGAGGGAACTCAGGATTAGCAACCGCCAACTACAACGACTGGATGCTGCCAAAGACGAATTCATCTCCATGGCATCACACCAGCTGCGAACCCCGCTGACCAGCATCAAGGGCTATTTGGATATGATGTTGGAAGGCGACCTGGGGCCAATCAACGCGACGCAGCGCACTGTATTGACCGAAGCCTTTGGTTCAAGTGAAAGAATGGTGCAGCTCATTGGTGACTTTTTGAGTGTGTCCAGGCTGCAAACGGGCAAATTCGTCATCAACCGTCAAGCAACTGACTTGGTGCAACTGGTCAAAGACGAAGTTGCATTCCTAAAAACCATGTCCAAGCAACGACATGTTAAAATAGCAGTGGATATAGACAAAGACATCCCGCAGCCCATGGTGGATGGTGAAAAGTTGCGACAGGTGATGATGAATATGATTGAAAATGCACTGTACTACTCAAAACCCGACACGACCATCAAAGTAAAACTGACCAGAGATGATGACGATGTGGTGTTTACCGTCAAAGACACTGGTATCGGCGTTCCTGACGCGGAGAAAGCAAATTTGTTCAGTAAGTTTTTCCGTGGCTCAAACGCTCGCAAAAAACGCCCAGACGGTACGGGGATCGGGCTGTTTTTGGCGCGCAAAGTTGTCCTGGCGCACGGCGGCCAGATGGTATTTGAATCAAAAGAGAGTAAAGGCAGTACCTTTGGGTTTCGTCTGCCGGTGAAGTAGATGGCGTCAGAATAAGCTCATGACGCCCGAAACAATGATGATGAGCGCAACGATGATGATGGCGACAGTACGCGCAATGCTGAGTTGTCGTTGGTGATCATGACGCCACTGCCCAAACCGTGAGCGGTTGACCGCACTAACGCGAGTGATTGATGGTCGCTTGGTGGCAGCGTCCACACCAGTGTACTTTTTGTTGCGTTTCTTCTTTTGCTTTGCCATGACTATTATTATATAAGAAACGACACCAAATGAGAAATAAAGCGGAAAATTGCGCCAGTCACTTGTAGACAACTGACTGATAATTTGCTATAATTCGTGACGTTGGCCTTATCGTCTAACGGTTAGGACACCAGGTTTTCATCCTGGCAATCCGGGTTCGATTCCCGGTAAGGTCACCACTATGAACTTATCAAAATATAGGCAGCTTTGGCTGTCTATATTTTCGTTGTATATTGCTTGTGGTTAGGTTACAATGAGAGCATAAAGATAAGACTGTTGGAGGGCCTAATGTCCAAGAAGCGCAACCGGAAAAAGAATAAGCAATATAGATTATTACTGTTCCTAGGTAGCCTAGCAGTACTGCTTATTATTGCCGTGGCTGGGTTATATGTTCGAAATGAAAATAGATTAACTGGTGTTCAGAGCAAGATGTCTGAGTATCTGAAAAATAAATATAAAGAAGACTTTAAGATCGAAAGACCCGAGCATAAACACGGAGGTTTTGGGGTCAACGGTATATGGATGTCGCAAGCATACCTAGTGTCAAACCCAAAACTAAAATTTGACATCGATTGCAGCTATTTGAACCCCTCTGACTGTAGCGACCAATACATCGCCGCCATCTGGTCAGTCCAAGCCAGCAGGGAGTTAGAATCTATCATCAAAGAAGTTAACGCTAATAGCAATGGCTATAAAGCAGATAGCGCACGGGCAGAAATTGTCTTATCTGAAGATTTGGTAGATTCTGTGAATAAACAATCCAAATATGAGGACAATAAAACCAAGGACAAAGGCTTCCTGTACAGGTTAATAATAAACGCTCCGAACGACAGCCAAAAGTCTTCTTATGCATTTAGAATAGTAGAGAAGCTACGAAAAGAGGGGATATACAGTGTAGATCTAGACATAAATAGAAACAATAACTCGCAAATAAGATGTGAAATATTTTTTGATAAAAATAAATTAGGTAGCAAAGACGACGTAGAGTCATGCATTGTTAAGATGGGAGAATGATATGTCATTAAATACACTAGAATATCTGAGCTTAAGTGCTATAGCATATTTAGATTTTGATAAATCTCTTGAAGGTGCAACCATTGAAGAACTTATTTCGCGTAAGGCTGTTACGGAAAAAGATTTAAACAAGCCTGAGCTCTCTGTCCTCAAAGATCCCTCTAGCCCTCTCCGTTCTTATACTCTCGTATATTCTGAAAAAGATGATGTTTCTGGTTTTGCTGGGGTAGCTTTTAGATCTCCTTCCGGAAAAATTATTCTTGCCTTTCGTGGTACCGAACTCGACAGAGGGTTTCTGCCGGCCTTGAGTGACATTGCTACAGATACACAAATTGGTTCCATGGTTTTGTCGCCCTTGGCGCAATTTTGGGATACGTTGGAATTTGCTCAGTCTGTCGTCGCACGAGTTACAGGCAATGATAATATTAGCAAAAAAGATGCCCTCAAATATCTTCGATACAACAACGCTACTGCTACAGGTCATTCACTGGGTGGTGGCCTGGCCTCCTATCTGACATATAGAACCTCAGACTTTTCGTCAGGAAGTCATTATGGAGGTATTCAGGCGATTACCTTTAATGCTGTTGGAATAGGAACTAATCTTCTTGACGTGTCTGCCTTGGCTAGGCTTAAGGAGTACAATATAACCGACCACGTAAACTCTCTAGATTGGGTCGGGATGTACGGTGTACCGATTGGCAGCACGATACAGCATATAGATACCTCAGACCTGGACTACAAACGAGTCAATTTTAACGCCCTTGGTAAAATGCTGGCCGTTAGGCTGCGGCTTAGTAAGGGCAATATAGATATGCTAGAATATAAGCGTCAAATAAATAATATAAAAAATACTATCGCAGGCGGGCCGGGCAGATATTCGGTTACTGATACGATGGCTGTCTATAGTGGGTATGAGGGAGTTGGGGGTAATGATGGTTCGGGCCTCTTCAATACTTCTCGGCACAATTTGGACAGGTTTCTATGTGATGATCCAAGTAAGCCCGGATTGCAATATAAAATGACAGAAACCGTAGCAGATCAAAAACTTTCGGTTCGTAATCTGCGTGATTTGTTTAATTTAATTAATGCTTTTCAAGTTATTGAGCGTGCAAAGATTGACAAGAACTATACCACGGATGTCATTAGCAAACCTCCATTACCAACGACTATGTCACAGGATGGCGTCATATATTACAATAATTTTATAATCCTACCTGATGGTTCTGTATCTAATCGTCCGTATAGCCACGATCAAATAGCATATGCAAATTATGTTGTGCAACAATTTGAACGTCGCTTGGCTTCAGGTGATTTCATGTCAGCATATGTCGATACGCAGAAAGCTCAAGCTGATCAAGACCGCCGTATTGACCCGTTGGTGTTTGATCTGGATGGCGATGGAATAACGACAATGCCAATTGATGAGTCGAATACATTTTTTGACTTGGACAATAGTGGTTTTGCCGAAAGAACGTCGTGGATTGGATCGGGAGAGGGGCTGCTAGCTTATGACAGAAACGGCGACGGAATTATCAATGGCGGTAATGAGTTATTTGGCGACCGTACACTGATGAAAGATGGTAAGACATTGGCGTCAAGTGGCTTTGCGGCGTTGGCAGAATATGACGATAACAAGGACGGTAAGATTGATAACAACGACGCAATATACACGTTGCTACGAATCTGGCAAGATTCTGACGGTGACGGCGTCACCTCTGCTAGTGAATTGAAACAGTTGGTTGATTTGGGGATTGTGTCCATTGGACTGTCGTACAGCAACACCGGCGTGACCGATAGTGCGAACAATGTTCAAGTGCGAACGGGGACATTTACTCTAGCAGACGGTAGTTCTCGGATGACTGGTGAATATCTGCTAAATCGCGATCCGTTGCAATCTATCGACCCATCACTAGTTAGCGTTTCTGACGACGTTGCACTATTGCCAAACGTGCAGGGGGCGGGTAATGTTGGTTCGTTGCATAAGGCAATCATGAAAGACGAATCCGGCTCCTTGCATGATTTGGTAAAAGAATTTGTCCAGGAAAAGAATAGCATAAAGCGCGAGGCTTTAACTAGGGAGATTTTAGTGCACTGGGCGGGCGTAGGTTCTGTTGATCCAAAGAGCCGTGGTAGTGCGTTTGACGCGCAGAAACTAGCTGTATTGGAGAAGTTCTTTGGCACAGAGTTTCGAGGTTCACCGAATACGAATGCAGCACTTTTGCTACAAAAATCGTATGATAAATTATTTGAAGTTGTATATGTGTCATTGGTCTCGCAGGTACAATTAAAAGATATAATGGCAAGTATAAAAGTCGAATCCGATGTTGTCTCATTTAAAGATACTTTCAAGGTGCTAGATGCTACAATTTTTCAAGATGCTAAAGCTGGTATTGATTTACTGAGTGAATTTGCACGAGTCATGAAATATCATGGGCTGAAAAAGAGCGTAGAGTTTGAGAATTTGCGCAATTACTATGTTAAGCAATCAGCAGAGTATGGTCGTATTATTGACTTTGCGGGTGAGAAAGTACTCAATGGTACAGATAAGGGAGACTCTCTCAATACTAAAGATGACTACACACTAATTGCCGCTGGAGATGGTGATGATGGTCTATATGCTGATAATAACGACAATGTTCTCTACGGTGATGCTGGCAATGATACGATTTATGGCATGGGTGGCGATGATGTGCTTGTTGGTGGTGTAGGTAATGACCAACTCCGTGGTGGAGCTGGTGATGATATTTACCGTTTTTCGAGAGGAGACGGCACTGATTATATTGAGGAGACCGACGGCTTTGATACAATCCAGCTTGGTGAGGGAATTTTGCCAGAGGATGTTATTTTGCAGACTGTCTCAGGCTACGGTAATAAAATATCTTTGGCGATTACCATCAAAAATACAACCGACAAGATTGTAGTAGATGGTCATTTTGGTACGCGTATTTACAATAGTGACCGTTTGCACGCTGATAATCCAGGAAGTCAAATTGAACGAATCACTTTCAGTAATGGTGCATCTTGGGATATTGATGAAATTTATCGTCGTGCACATGATATGGTTGGTACAGAGAATGCAGATTATCTGGCATCGTTTGAGGATGGAGCCTATACCTATCATGGATTAGGCGGTAATGATAGTATAGTCGGTGGTTCTGCTAATGATTTTCTGTATGGTGATGATGGAAATGACACGATATATGGTCATGGTGGAAATGACGTTTTGTCTGGCGGAGCGGGTAATGACCAACTCCGTGGTGGAACTGGTGATGATGTCTATTTATTCTCTCGCGGCGATGGTGTCGACCATATTGAAGAAACTGACGGTTTTGATACGATTCAATTTGGCGAGGGAATATCACCGAATGATGTCGTTGCCCGTGTCGTATCGACTGAGGAAAAAAGCATTTCGTTGGAACTGTCCATTGTGGGCACTAAGGATAAGATAGCGGTTAATTATCATTTTGGCCGGTACAGTTACTATCAGCAGGAGGATATTGCTAGCCCTGGTAATCAAATTGAGCGGGTTATGTTTGCCGACGGAACGGCATGGGATATTGATGAAATTTATCGTCGTGCACATGATATGGTGGGCACTGATGGTAACGATAATTTTAGCATGGTCGGCAATGCGCCAGTGATTTACCACGGGCTAGCTGGTAATGATAATATTAGTGGTAGGAGCGGTAAAGATATACTTTACGGTGATGCTGGTGATGACTACATCTCTGGTGGTGGTACGCTCATTGGTGGAACAGGTAACGACAACATTCGTGGAAGCAAGGGCGATGACATGTATATATTCAACCGCGGTGATGGGCAGGACCTAATTACCGATACTGGTGGCATGGATACAATTCGTTTTGGTGATGGTATTCGTCCTGATGATATTGTCATCAAGCGCGTTGGCAATGGCTACGGACATAATCTCGAACTATGTATCAAAGACACCAACGACAAAGTGGCAGTATACGAACATTTTGGTACGAATTCACCCTGGGGATCGGTAGACAACCCGGCAGTGAAAATTGAACGGGTTGAGTTTGCCGATGGTACGGTGTGGACGAAGGAAGATATTGACGACAAGATGCACAATAGAACTGGCACTGACGGAGCAGATAAGATAGAAGCGTATGGTAAGCGCGGCGTAGTATATCATGGACTGGGCGGTGACGATAACCTCAGGGGTGCTATGGGTGATGATCAGCTCTACGGCGAGGACGGCGATGACAGAATCTCTGGCGGGGAAGGTAATGATTTAATCGCCGGCGGTAGAGGTAACGATATAATTGATAGCTTCCGTGGAGACGACACCTACGTCTTTAACCGCGGTGACGGTAAGGACATCATTACGGACTATAACGGGTTTGATACGGTTCGGTTTGGTGAAGGGATTAAGCCAGAGGACATTGTACTGAAACGAGTTTACGTGAATAGAGACTGGAGTCTTGTAATGTCCATTAGGGGGACTGAAGATGCAGTTACTTTTATTAGCCATTTTGACCCAGTAAAGCCATACCTGAATGCAAATTATACATTAGAACAGATTACATTTGCCGATGGTACCGTGTGGACGAAGGATGACATCGACTACAAAATGCATCATTTGACTGGCACGGAAGAAAGTGATCAGCTAGCGGCGTACGATAAGGCGAACGTAGTGTATTATGGACGCGGCGGCGATGATAATCTCAGGGGTGGTGTAGGCAATGACCAACTCTACGGCGATGAAGGTGATGACCAACTCTACGGTGATGAAGGTAACGATTTGATCGTTGGCGGAAAGGGTAATGACAAAATAATTAGTATTGCGGGCGATGATGTTTATATCTTTAATCGCGGTGATGGTAAGGATGTTATTACAGACTACAACGGGTTTGATACGGTTCAGTTTGGCGAGGGAATTAAGCCAGAAGATGTTGTATTAAAACGGGTGTATGTAAACAGAGACTGGAGTCTTGAAATATCTCTAAAAGGCACTGATGATGCAATCACCTTTATTAGTCATTTTAATCCGACAAAGCCGTCTATGAGCTCAAACCATACGCTGGAGCAGATCAAGTTTGCCGACGGTACAGTGTGGACAAAAGAAGATATTGATGATAAGATGCATCATTTGACTGGCACGGAAGATGACGATCGGCTGGCAGCTTACGATAAAGCAAAGGTGGTATATCATGGACGTGGAGGTAATGACACACTTGTTGGTAGTGAGGGCAATGACGAACTTTATGGCGAGGATGGCGATGACAGAATTTCTGGCGGAGAAGGTAACGATTTGATCGTTGGTGGTAGAGGCAACGATATAATTGATAGCTTCCGCGGAGACGACATCTATGTCTTTAACCGTGGTGATGGACAAGATACGATTAATGATTACGACGGTACTGACACTATTCGCTTTGGTGAAGGCATAAGGCCAGAAGATATTATAATCTCTCGTGTCCCTTGGTACAGTGATTATAATCTCGTCCTGTCACTTAAAGACACTGATGATAAGGTTACTGTTGTCAGTCATTTCGGTTCATCAAACTACAGTGGTTATTATGCAACGCCGCAGCGAAGAATTGAAAGGTTTGAATTTGCAGACGGTACCGTATGGACTGCTGAGACAGTTGATGATAAGATGCATAATCTAGTTGGTACCGATGCGAAAGATAATCTCACTGCCTATGATGATAAGTCAGTGACGTATTATGGCATGGGTGGCGATGATACACTTTGGAGTCGTAGAGGTGACGATACGTTGGTTGGCGGCCCGGGCGATGACTATTTGATCGGTGATGCAGGCGATGATACCTATGTCTTTGCTCGAGGCGACGGTAAAGATAGGGTATCTGATATTGGTGGTAATGATACAATACGGCTTGGATATAACCATGCGGAGGTTATGTTTAAGAAAATATACAGTAGTGACTTGTTGTTAGAGATGTGTGGTTCAGCCGATTCCGTTCAGATACAAGAATGGTATAACTACAATAGCGACCGAAGAATTGAAACAATTCAGGCCGAAGACGGCTATACTATTCAGCCCGAAAAGGTCCAGCAACTAATTCAAGCTATGGCGTCGTTCGGTAATTCACATGGTATGACTTGGCAACAAGCTCTTGAGGCGCACTCAGCTGAAGCGCAGTCTATTATTTCGCAATATTGGACGGCGCCAACCGCTTAAGCTTTGGCGCGCGCCGCTATTTTGCTACACTAGTGGAAACTGAGGTGGGAGTAAGTAGTGTTTTGTCGTGACTAAAGAGCAGAAAAAACTTGACCCCGGTCTGTATTGTTTCGTGAATATCGCGCAGTTTCATGGGTTACCGGCTGATCCGGAGCAGATTTCGCATGCCTTGGCTATCGACCCGAAGGTTGGTATGAGCGAGGCAGATATGTTGCGTGCGGCGCGATCACTGAAGTTAAAAGCCAAGGCTGCTAATGTTTCGTATAAAACGCTAGCGAAACTGCCGTTGCCCGCTGTGGTTGGTTTGAAAAAAGAAAAGTTTGCTTTGCTCGCCCGAGTGGATAACGGAAAATTGCTGATGCTAATGCCCGATGGCACGCCACCAACCGTGCTGACCAAAGCACAATTTGAGCGCAAATGGACTGGCCAGGTAGTACTATTTACGCAGCGTTTTTGGAAAGAGGCGGACAGAAAATTCAACCTCAGGTGGTTTATTCCGACGATTATCAAATACAAAAAGCCACTACTTCAGGTATTGCTGGCGGCGCTGGTAGTGCAGATTATTGGCATTTTCACGCCAATTTTGACGCAAGTTGTCATTGATAAAGCTCTCGCGCATCATAGCGTCTCGACGCTTGACGTCATCGTTGGTGGGTTGGTGATTATCGCGCTGTTTGAGGGGATGCTCGGCATTGCTCGTAATTATATTTTCACTCATACCACTAGCCGGATTGACGTAATTTTGAGTTCGCGGTTGTTTCGGCACTTATTTGCTTTGCCGCTAAGGTATTTTGAAACGCGGCGGGTCGGCGACACCACGGCGCGGGTGCTGGAATTGGAGCGGATTCGGGCTTTTTTGACTGGTACGCCGATGACGGCGCTGATCGACATTAGTTTTATGTTTGTTTATATCATTGTCATGTTGTTTTATAGCACGACATTAACGTGGGTGGTATTGGGCAGTCTGCCGGTATTTGCGATTTTGTCTTGGATAATCACGCCGCTGCTTCGCCAGCGTTTAGATGAAAAATTTAACACTGGCGCTGAATCTCAATCGTATTTGGTTGAGTCTATCACTGGCGCACAGACTATCAAATCGTTTGCGCTGGAGCCGCAACTTCAGAAAAATTGGGAGGGTCGGCTGAGTAATTATGTTCGCGCTAGTTATAAAACTAATTTACTGTCAGGCAATGCTGGCGCGCTCGGTCAACTCATTCAAAAGATTTTTGACATCGCTATTTTATGGGTCGGTGCGCATATGGTGATGGCGGGCAGCTTGACTATCGGCGGGCTGATTGCTTTTCGGATGCTGAGCGGCCGGGTGAGCGGGCCTGTATTACGCCTCGTGCAGTCATGGCAGGATTTTCAGCAAACGGGTATTTCGATGAAGCGGTTGGGTGATATCTTTAACATCAAGCCGGAGCCGACACTTGATCCGAGCAAGTCGCGCCTGCCGAGTATCACTGGCGATGTGCGGTTCGAACACGTGCGTTTTCGCTATGCGCCAGATAGCCCGGAAGTCATCCGCGATGTGTCGTTTGGCATTCGTCCTGGCACGGTGGTCGGAGTGGTTGGGCGCAGCGGTTCGGGCAAAAGTACGATTTCTAAATTATTGCAACGATTGTACGTGCCAGAATCAGGCAAGATTTTGATTGACGGCGTCGATATTGCTACTACCGACCCGAGCTGGTTACGCCGGCAAATTGGTGTGGTTTTGCAGGAAAACTTTTTGTTTAATGCCAGCGTGCGTGATAATATCGCGGTGCATGTGCCGAGTAGCAGCATGGATGACATTGTGAGGGTAGCAAAAATTGCTGGCGCGCATGAGTTTATTACCGAATTGCCTAACGGTTACGATACGATAGTTGGCGAGAAAGGCGAGGGCTTGAGCGGCGGGCAAAAGCAACGCATCGCTATCGCCCGGGCGCTGCTACATAATCCTAAAATCCTGATTTTTGACGAAGCGACATCAGCGCTTGACTATGAGTCGGAAAATATCATTCAGAAAAATCTCAAGCAGATTACGGCTGGTCGAACGGTCATTATCATCGCGCATCGTTTGTCGACGCTCAAATCGGTCGACAAAATCATGGCAATTGATCGCGGCCAATTGGTTGAATATGGTACGCCGGCGGTACTGCTGAAAAAGAATGGTTTGTACGCGTACCTGCATAGGCAACAGTCAGGAGACGAAGCATGAGTTGGCTAAAACGCGACCGGCTGCAGTATGAATTTTTGCCAGCAGCTGAGGAAATTGTTGAAACGCCAGCCGCTCCGCTGGGCGCGTTGGTGGTTTGGCTAGTTACATTGTTGCTGATTGTGGCGTTGGCATGGTCATACTTTGGCAGGATTGATATTGTAGCGGTAGCTAACGGTAAAATCTCCACTGAAGGCAGTACCAAGGTTATCCAGCCGGCGATTTCTGGCGTGGTGACAAATATTAATGTGCATGAAGGCCAGCGCGTTAAAAAGGGTGAAACCTTGCTGGCGCTTGATAAAACCACTGCTGAAAAAGATGTTGCTACCGCCAATCAAAGCCTTAACGCGGCGCGAGTCGAGCGCGATATTTTGCGGCGGCTAGCTGTTGGTGGCAACACTGATGAGATCATCAACAATGCAGATTTGCCAGACGAGACTAAAGCCATGTTGCGGCAATTTGCCAGTTCGCAAACCGCACTTTCTGCGGCCAGGCAGCAAGCTGTAAATGGTACGATTTCTAACTACCAGCAACAATTACAATTTAATCAGCAAGCGAAAAACCAGCTGGAAACCAACGCGCAAAATCTTAAAAATCGCAAGGCCGAGATTGAAAAACAATTACCAAATGCCAATCCTGTCGATAAGCTGCGCCTGCAGAATGAACTGAGCAATATTGATCAGCGAATCACTAGCGCTGACAGTGCTGTCCTTGGTCAGAATCAGCAACTGCTGCAATCGCAGTCGGCGCTCACTCAGGCGCAAAATCAATCGCAAACCCAAACTGCCGAAACCAACAGTGCTTTTAATAATCAAATCATCACGGCGGAAAAACGAATTATTGAACTGGAAAATAATCTAGTCAAAGCCAGGCAAGTGTTGGCGCAGACTATCATCACTGCGCCCGTCGATGGTACAGTACTGTCGCTGACGGTGAAAACAATTGGCGGCGTAGTGAATGCTGGCCAGCAGCTGGCGCAAATTGTACCAGAAAAAGTACCACTCTATGTTGATGCAGCGCTAGACAACCAAGATATCGGCTTTGTCAAACCTAGCCAGCGCGTAGTCGTCAAAGTCGCTACCTATCCATTCCAGCGTTACGGCTACCTGGAGGGGACGGTTGAAAATATTAGTCCTGATGCTATTCAGGACGACAAGAAAGGCCTCATTTATAAAGCTAAGATTAAATTGAATGACGACAAAAGCTCCAAGCAAAATCAACTCAAATTGCTGCCAGGCATGAGCGTCTCTGCCGAAATCACCACCGGCCAGCGCCGCATCATTGAGTTCTTCCTCGACCCGTTGATAACCAAGACAGAAGATAGTCTGAAAGTCAGATAACACAACCATTTTCCATCACTGTTATTTCGTGATATAATTTTAAAAATGAGTAAACCTATTTTTAAACGTACCAAAATTTTGGCAACAATTGGTCCTGCAACCATGAGCCAGGAAAAAGTATCGGAGCTGATGGCCGCTGGTGCCAACGGTTTCCGTCTTAATTTTAGCCACGGTAGCTACGAAGAGCGCACGCAGCAAATCGAGTGGATTCGTACCGCCAGTCGCGAACAAGACAAGCCAGTCGCAATTTTGCAAGATTTGCAAGGTCCAAAAATTCGTCTGGGCATTTTGAAAGACAACATGTTGGAAGTGAAAATCGGCGATATGTTAGTGCTGGATTCAGAAATTGCTGAACATGACGGAAGCTTCAATCTTCCAGTGCAATACAACTTGGCCAGCAAGATGAAAGTTGGCGAACCGCTGTACATGTTTGACGGTAAAATTCGTTCAATTGTGCGCGAAATCGTCAGCGAAACTGCCATCAAGGTTGAGATTCAAAACGATGGCTTTTTGATGAGCCGAAAAGGTTTGAACTTGCCTGACACTGATTTTGGCGGTGATATTTTGACCCAGAAAGACCTAGAAGATATTGAGTGGGGGGCTAGCCGAGACTTTGACTATGTTTCTTTGAGCTTCGTGCAGTCAGCATCTGATATCGTTGACTTGCGGCAGCGTTTGTTGACGTTTGGTTCTGAAGCGCAGATCATCGCCAAGATTGAGACAAAATCTGCCATCTCTCCAGAAAACTTGGAAAAGATCGTGCAGTTGAGCGATGGTGTCATGGTGGCACGAGGAGACTTAGCGGTGGAAGCTGGCGCTGAGATTGTGCCAGTCGTGCAGCGACGGGTTATCACGCTGTGTCGCAAGCACGGCAAGATGGTGATCGTAGCAACTCAGATGATGGGTAGTATGGTTGACAATCCTGAGCCGAGCCGCGCTGAAGTGAGCGACGTGGCAAACGCGGTCATCCAAGGTGCTGATGTGGTGATGTTGTCTGATGAGACTGCCAATGGTAAATACCCAATTGAAGCGGTTGATTCCATGCGAAAAACCATTCTCTACACCCAGGAACACAGTGATGTCATGCCAGTAACGAAGAGTGAATCTCGCCAGAAAAATGACGCCGTCATCAGCTACACAGCTGCTCGTTTGGCGCGTGACCTCAACGCAGATGCTATTGTGGCAGAGACGGACACGGGTGCTACGGCCGTCAATATTGGTGCTTTCCGTCCAAACATGCCAATCATCAGCCTGACAGACAACCTCAAAACAGCTCAGAAGTTGGCGCTGAATTACGCAACTCGTGTGTACATGCGTCCACCAGAGAACTGTCATGGTCTTGACCTAGCACGTGATCTGAAAAATGAAGGCTACTTTGGTGATGGTGTGGCAACGTTGGTGTTGGTCAATGGCCACCGCCCAGGCGCCGGCAAAACTGATACGATACGCGTTTTGACACTGGAGTAAATGATTAGTATATAGGATATCAAAGGGTGGGCAAACGATTTTTCAAACAGACAATTCATGACGTTGACTTGCGCCATAAAACAGTGTTGGTGCGGGTTGACTATAATGTGCCGTTGCTCGAAAATGGTGAGATTTCTGATGATCTACGAATTCGTGCCAGTTTGCCCACGTTGAGATATCTGTTGTCGCAGCATTGTAAGATTGTGCTGATCAGCCACTTGGGTCGTCCGCAAGGCCGAGACGAAAAATACAGTCTAGCACCGGTTGCGGTGCGCTTGTCAGAACTGTTACAGTATCCAGTGAAATTTGTTGATGATTGTGTGGGCGACAAGGTTCGTCAAACAGTGCGGCGATCTTCTGGGGTAATTATTTTGTTAGAAAATTTGCGGTTTTATCCTGAAGAAGAAGCTGACGACACGCAGTTTGCGCGCTCAATTGCTCGGGCTAGCCAGGCTAATTATTTTGTGCAAGACGGCTTTGCAGTGGTGCACCGAAAACACGCCAGTACACACGAAATTACCATGTATATACCTGGGGTGGCGGGTGACTTGGTTCGTGCTGAATATGACGCCATCACTCGCGCCATGCTTAGTCCCAAGCGGCCGCTAGTCGCCATCGTCGGCGGTGCCAAAGTTTCTGACAAAATCGGCATGATTCATGAGTTTATCAATAAGGCTGATCAGATCTTGATCGGCGGCGCCATGGCAAATACCTTTTTGGAATACAAGGGGTACAATATGGGAAAAAGCCGCGTTGAGCCAGGCCAGCACGACGTCATTCGCCAGATTTATCAAGCAGTGGAACAAAAAGTTGGTCGTGAACATGTGGATGATTTTCTGTTGCTGCCAACAGACGTTGCAGTAGCTGAAAGCCCTGACAGTCAAGAGCGGCGTGAAGTCAGTGTGGCCCATGTTGGCGCCACTGACATGGCGCTCGACATAGGTATGCAAACCATTGAACGCTATACTGCGGTGCTAGCACACGCGGGAACGATCATCTGGAATGGTCCAGTTGGTTTGGCTGAGAAATCGACCTTTGCTATTGGTTCTGCTCGTCTCAGTTTAGCGATTGCCCAAAACAAGCAGGCGCTTTCAGTAGTCGGCGGTGGTGATACGGCTGATTTTGTACTGAAATGGGATGGTCATGACGGCGCAGCGTTTAGTCATGTTTCCACAGGTGGTGGGGCTAGTTTGGCGTTGATGGCTGGAAAAAAACTGCCAGGAATTGAGAGTTTACTAGACGCATATGGGCTTGGAGTGGTACACTAAAAAGCATAAGGGGAATATATGGGCAAGAAGTTAATCGTTGGCAACTGGAAAATGCACCTAGCTATGCAAGAAGCAAGTCTTTATCTGCATAAGTTGATGAAGATGATTTCGTCGCATCGTGATGTAGAAACAGTGGTCGCGCCAACGATTTTGACGCTTCAGAGCCTGAGTCTGCAAGTGAATCGCCGACTCATCAAACTGGCGGCTCAGAATTGTTACTGGCGTGATTATGGTAATTACACTGGCGAAGTGCCAGCGGCTCATCTGCGCGGGCTGGTCGACTACGTCATTGTTGGGCATTCGGAGCGGCGCTATGTTTTCCAGGAGCGTGACCGCGACATCAGGTTGAAAGTTCAAGCCGCGCTGCGTAATCATTTGCAACCAATCCTGTGTATTGGCGAAACGCTACAAGAAAAAACCCTTGGTGAGACAGCTGATGCGCTGCACGATCAGCTGCTGAGCGGTTTGGCCAATGTGACGGCTGATGAGTTTGACCGCATCGTGATCGCCTATGAGCCAGTTTGGGCAATTGGTACCGGAGAAAGTGCCAACCCAGCTGATGTGCGACGAGCCATTAAAACGATTCGTCGTCAAATTCAGCAGCTATTTGGCAAAAAAGCTGCAACTGAGGTGAGAATCTTGTACGGCGGTAGCATAACGGTTGAAAAGGCAAGTGATTATTTGCGTATTGATGGAATCGATGGTCTGTTGATCGGTGGTGCTAGTTTGGACGCCTATCAATTTATCGATATTATAGAAAAAGCACATAACAGCAATCGGGAGGGGAAATGACAGATATTGACTTTGAGGAACTGGACAGGGCAGTGAATTCACTGATGAATCAGCGCCAGCAGGACAGCGACCGTGCTTCAGATAGTCCAGCGGCTGATGACAAAAAGACCGAAATAGCTGCCGTGGCTGATGATAAAAAACCTGAAACAATTTCGGTAGCTGACAGCCAGGCGGCTGATGCTGCTCCTGCGGCTGAGGTTGGGAAAACCGAGATTAAGCCTATATCTGAGAGCAATGAACCTAAAGAGCCAGCGCCAGCTGAAGAACCGACGGCGCCAGTGTCAACATCTGGTCATGTTTTCATTGCGCCTGAGGCAAAGCCCGAGGTTGTGCCTGAAGTGAAGCCTGAGATCACACCTGAATCGGAAGCTACTCACAGTCCTGAAGCTACCAACACCCAGCCAGGGTTTGTTGTAGAAGAGCCAGCTCGGCCGGAGCCATCAGAGGCAGCTGTGACAGATCAGGCTACTGATGAAACCCCAGCGCCCGAAGCTGAAGACAAGACGGAGAAACCAGTGTTTGTTCCACCAGTCACTCCACGGCACACGGGTCGTGTTATGGACGTGGTAGCGCCATCGTCAATGAGTGCAGCTGCTATGAGCACACGTCCAGCATCGGCAGCAGCTCGTACCAACACAGTGGTGGCTGATCCAATGGTCAACCCAGTGCGAACACCACGCATGGATATATCTGGCGGTCACGATTCAGTGTCAAGCAACACGCCAGTTGAGACGGCAGCGCCGACCTTAGATACTACAGACTTGGCAAATGCTATTTCTCAGTCATTGTCATCAACTGAGCAGCCAGCGGATACGTCGAGCTTTGCTGAAGCACCGTCAGAGCAATCAGCAACGTCATCATTAGCTTCGCCGTTTGTGAGCAACGCTAGCGCGACTATCGAAAAGCGTCCATTGGGCTCATATGGTACAAGCAACGGTTCTGACGAGAACAGTGAGGTTTCCATGGTCAGCCCAGATTTGATGGGTGCTGAAGCGACGGATGATGCACAGCCAGCGCCAGAGAAAAATGATCTGGGCGGTAAACCACGACTGAGCCTTGAGCCGAGCCCAGAAGTCGCAGCTGAAGAATCAGTCAGCGCCAACTCTGACCTCGATCGAGAGCTCATGGCTTTGGAGATGGGGATCAAGAGCGAATTGGCCGACGGCGATGCTGACGCCTCTGAAGAAGAGCAAACGCCAGAGGTGGCCGCTACGGTTGCTGAGCTAGACTCATTGACCAATGAATCTAGCGCTGCTGAGGCGGAAATGCCTGAAGAGGATAATGTAGAGAATGATCAGCCTGCGGCGGATGGAGACAGTGAGAGTGCTTCTCAGTCAACACCAGTGTTTAATCAACAGGCAGCAGTGGCAATGAACGCAAATGAGCCAGCGGAGTCATCAACACCAGAACCTGCTCCAATGTTTGAAGCGGCTGCAGCTCAACCACAGCCTATTGAAGAGAAGAAACCATCTGGAGTGATGAGCTTTATTATCATTTTGATCTTGTTGCTGCTGGGTGCGGGTGGCGGAGCTGCCGCATATTACTTCTTGCTGGTACAATAGTACAATGGATATATTGACGGAACTGAATCCAGAGCAACTCCGGGCAGTTGAGCATGAATCTGGGCCATTGTTGATTTTGGCTGGTGCTGGTAGTGGCAAAACGAAGACGTTGACGCACCGCATAGCGTATTTGGTGTCACAGAAGAATGTTTGGCCAAGCCATATTTTGGCAGTAACGTTTACGAACAAGGCTGCCAAAGAGATGAGGCAGCGACTAGCCGTGTTGTTGCACGAAAATCCAGACGACCGTCGGTTTATGCCGTGGATGGGAACATTTCACAGCATTTGTGTTCGCATCTTGCGCATGGATGGGATGGCTTTGGATCTGGACAAACGATTTGTGATTTATGACACAGATGACCAATTGAGCTTGATCAAGCAAATCATGAAAACGCACAATATGACCGACCGTGACATCAAGCCGCGTTCGGTATTGTCCGCCATCTCTCACGCTAAAAATGACATGATAGATCCGGAGGCGTATGCGGCGTCAGCATCAAGCCCTGTGCAGCAGCGCATCGCTGCGCTATTTCAGGCATACGAGAAGGCACTTCGTCAGGCGGCGGCCCTTGATTTTGATGATTTACTACTGAAAGTTGTTGAATTGTTTAAGACGCATCCTGACATTCGCCAAAAATGGCAGCAGCAATTTCAGCATATTCTGATCGACGAGTATCAAGACACCAACACGGTGCAATACACGTTGATTAAATTATTGGTCGGGCCGGAGCGCAATTTGTCAGTGGTTGGTGATGACGCGCAATCGATCTATAGTTTTCGTGGCGCTGACTATACCAATATCCTCAATTTTGAACGGGATTTTCCTGGGGCGGTAGTCATCAAACTGGAACAAAATTATCGTTCGACTGGCTCAATTTTGCATTTGGCAAATAGTCTCATCCAACATAACGTCAATCGGACTGACAAAAATCTATGGACCAACAGTGGTGATGGTGCGGATCCGCAGCTGTGGCAGCTGTACTCTGAAGCTGAAGAAGCTCAGGTGATCGCCAATGAGATACGACGTCAGTTGAGTGTTGGGCGTTCGCCAGATGACATCGCTGTGTTGTATCGGACCAATGCCCAAAGTTACGCAATTGAGCGGGCGCTGCGCCAAAACTATTTGCCATACAAAATTGTGGGCGGATTGCGATTTTTGGATCGAGCGGTCGTCAAAGATGTTTTGGCGTATCTGCGGCTGCTCTATCAGCCGAGCGATAGGATGAGTTTTTCACGCATCGTTAATGTGCCAAAACGAGGTATTGGCGCGGTGAGTGTGGCTAAATTTTTGGCGTGGAATGATGAGCAAGGGACGCCTATCATCGATGGGTTATTGGCGGTGAACGAGGCGCAGGGGCTGACGCCACGTGCCAAGCATTCACTGCATGAGCTCGGGGTGTTGCTCAGTGATTTGCAAAAGTCGATTGACGAGGCGCCAGCTGACGTGATTGAAAAAATTATTGACCAGACGGGCTACGGCACCTTCATCAATGATGGCAGCGTGCAATCAGAAGAAAAAATGGAAAACCTGGGCGTCCTGGTGGCTGAGGCTAAAGCCTATGTTGACGTACCGACGTTTTTGGAAGAGATGGCGCTGATGTCTGCTAGCGATGATCAAGCACAAGAGCAAATCACCCTGATGACACTGCACGCCGCGAAAGGTTTGGAATTTCCGGTGGTATTTCTGACTGGCCTGGAGGAAGGGATATTACCGCACTCCCGCGTGTTCGACGGCGGTAAAGCTGAGGACGTCGAAGAAGAACGGCGACTTTGTTATGTCGGCATCACTCGTGCTCGCCAAGAATTATTTATCACCTGTGCTAGCTCCAGAACGCAATTTGGACAAATAGCGTACAATCTGCCGTCGCGCTTTTTGGATGAGATGGGAATTCTGAGTGGTGGATTGGACAAACCTGCTTCGCCAAGCTTTGTGCCAGAGGCTGAATTTTACAGTGATGAAATCGGTCTGGATGTCGGCGATAGGGTGCGCAGTCCGCAATTTGGCGTCGGCGAGGTCATAGAAGTTGATGGTTTAGCAGTGGTAGTAGCTTTTGAAAACGGTAAAACCAAGAAGTTGAATGTTGAGTTTGCTCGATTAGAAAAGTGCTAGTCGGTTGCCAATATGAGCGAGTTCTGCTATAATCAATAGAGCGTTTTTCGCTATGAGTATGAAATTTGGACTGAAAATTCACCACAGTACAGCGCGAATGATGATAGTCGTAGCGATTGCTATCTTTGGGATTGCGAGCGTGAAGTTAGTTGACAATGCTCTGGCTCGAGAACAAGTCAAGGAGTCAACAACAGCTGCTCCAAATGGTGAAAAGGTAGTAACTATTCATGATCGGGGTCAGGAACGATCCATCGTCACCACTGTCGGGACGGTCAAAGAGGCCTTGAAGGCGGCTGATATCTCAGTTGATGAAAAGCATGACGTTGTCGAGCCGAGCCTTGACACTCAGTTGGTGTCGACAAAGTATAATGTCAACGTCTATCGTGCGCGACCAGTAACAGTGGCGGATGGTACGCACCGAGTTCGTGTGGTGACCGCCCAGCAGACGACACCGTTGATAGCACAGGCTGCGGGCGTGACTGTTTACCCTGAGGACAAGACAACCATTGAACCGCCGAGCGACTTTTTACTGGACGGTGCTGATGTTATTTTGAAAATTCACCGAGCTACACCATTACAACTGACGCTTTATGGCAAAACCACTGAGGTCAGGACGATGGCTCGTACGGTCGGAGAATTGTTGCGTGAGAAAAACATAACGCTCGGTAAAGATGACGGCATGTCTGTTCCTGAATCAACACCTATCACTGCTGGTATGCACCTCAGTGTTTGGCGTAATGGCAAGCAGACGGTTACTGTTGAGGAAGAAATTGCCGTCCCTGTTGAGCAGGTTAAAGATGCCAACCGAGAGACTGGCTTCAAACAGGTCAAAGAAGCTGGCGCACCGGGTAAAAAGAACGTTACCTATGAAATTGAGATGAGAAATGGTCAGGAAATTTCACGCCGTATCATTGCGAGTGTTACAACTGTTGAGCCAAAGAAGCGCGTTGAGCTAGTGGGCGCCAAGAGTGCTAACACCTTCTCTGGTAGTTTTTCTGAGGCCTTGGCACGGTTGAGAAGTTGTGAAGGAGGTTATACATCAAACACCGGAAACGGTTATTATGGCGCGTATCAGTTTGACAAGCGAACCTGGGGAGGCTTTGGTGGTTATTCGGTAGCTTCTGACGCTCCGCCATCAGTGCAAGACGAGAAAGCATGGCAGACATACAAAGCTCGTGGCTGGCAGCCATGGCCAAGCTGTAAGGTAAGGATGGGTCTACAAGACATCTACCGGTAATATCAGGTAATCTGTAGGAAATACATGAAGCGGTATTGGTTTTTACTAAAAACTCCAAAAGTAGCAGTGATGATAACAGGGCTGATGGCTGCAACAGCGTTGACTATCGTTCTGGCGGTATTATCAGTTCAGAGAAAATCCGCCCAAGCTACAGGAAGAGAAGCAATTCACGAATATACCGTCATCACCGAAGAACCAGTCCAGTTTGAGGTACAGTCAGCAAAAAGTTACGCACACGCCGTTGGTTTCAAACAGGTGAAGCAGGCGGGTGCTGTCGGCTCTAAACAAGTGACGCATAGCGTGAAAGTGAAGGGGGATGGCACGGAAGTTGCGAAAAATAAAGTTGCTGAACAAATTACCAATCAGCCTGTGGCGCAGATAGAGATTGTTGGTGCCAGGCTGCCGAATGCCTTGACCAAAGCCAAAAGCGCCCAGCAGTTTACCGACTCACGCGGCATATCGCACCGCGAAACCTACTATGATCTGCCGATGAATGTTGCCATCAATGCTTGCGGTGGCGGTGGTTATACTGTGCGGGCGGACGGCGCCAAGGTGGATAAAGATGGCTATATTTTAGTAGCGGCAAATTATGGTAATTATCCGCGCTGCTCGGTGGTAGAAACCAGCATGGGGCTTGGTAAAGTGTACGACACTGGCGGTTTTGCGGCTCGGCATCCACATGGATTTGATCTGGCGACTGACTGGACGAACGGAGACGGTCGCTAGATGGCATCAGCTCGCGGACCGAAAAAAGAATTAGGCCAGCATTGGTTGCGTGACCCGGAGATTTTGGCAGAGATTGCCGAGGCGGCGGAACTTGATGAGGATGATGTAGTGTTGGAGATTGGGCCAGGACTTGGTACCTTGACCAGCCGGTTATTGGCACGAGCTCAGCGTGTGGTAGCGGTGGAATTTGATGCGGATTTGGCACGTAAATTGCCGGGGCAGTTTCCTGGTAAAAACCTGGAAGTTATCAACGAAGACATCTTGCAATTTGATCTAAATCAGCTGCCGAAGGGCTATAAAGTAGTCGCCAATGTGCCGTACTATATCACCAGTAAAATTATCGAAAAACTAATGACGGCGGAAAATAAGCCGAGTTTGGCGGTGTTGCTAGTGCAAAAAGAGGTCGCCCAGCGGATCGCAGCGGAGCCTGGCGAAATGAGTATTTTGGCAGTTAGCGCGCAGCTATTTGCTGAGTCAGAGCTCGATATTGAGGTGCCACGGCATTTTTTCACGCCACCGCCAAAAGTTGATTCGCAAGTGGTGGTGTTGAGAACTCGCACCGAACCACTGGTTGCTCTTGAAGACCAAAAAGACTTTTTCCGTGTCGTCAAAGCCGGTTTTTCGGCCAAACGTAAAAAACTGCGTTCTAGCTTGAGCGGTGGGCTGGGTGTTAGCAAAGACACTGCCGAACAGTTGCTGAAAACGGCCGGTATCTCTCCTGATGCTCGTGCTGAAGATTTGGCGATTGCGGATTGGCAGCGGCTGCTCAAAGAATGGCGGGTGCGATGATTGCGGCAGATCAGCCTACTTGTTTTCCTTCTGACCTGTTGGTCGCGGTTTCGTCGAAAGATGATGGCACTATGCTCAACCGTATTCGCGGTCGCCACGTAGCTGAGGTGCTGGACAATCGGCGGCGGTTTTGCAATCAGATTGATATTACCTATGACGACGTTGTTTATCACGTGATTTCATATGACCAAGGACAAACGTTTGATAATATCGCCGAAGTTACTGAAACTGACACAGTTAAGCACAGCAACGAGGGGATTTTTGCTGACGCGCTATATACCGAAGCGGTTGGCATCGGTTTATTTTTACCAGTGGCGGACTGTATCGCCACTATTATATACGATCCAAAACGCCGGGCGCTTATGCTGGCGCATTTGGGTCGGCATTCGACGGTTGCGCAGTTAATGTCTCAGGCGGTGCAGTATTTTGTCAGGCGGGGTAGTCAGGTAAAAGATTTAAAAATTTGGATGTCGCCAAGCATCACGCAGAAAAATTATCGTATGGATTATTTTGATCATACAAGTGATACGAATTGGCACAATTTCTGCCGTCAAACAGCTGACGGGATTTATCTGGACATGCAAGGATTTAATTGTTCGCTGGCCATCCAGGCGGGCGTTCCGGCCGATAATATTGTCATCTCACCAATCGACACGGCAGATGATCCGCATTACTTTTCGCACTCATCGGGTGATACGGCGGGGCGAATTGCAGTGGTAGCAATGATGCGTGGATGAGCCCTCGGCGAATGCATATCGGTGAAAATTGTTCCAGATAATGATACAATGAGTATCATGACTAAACAACACGCCTACATTACTACTGCTATTCCTTATGTCAACGGTTTGCCACACATTGGGCACGCCATGGACTATATGCTGGCGGACGTGTGGACGCGGTATCAGCGGCAAAACGGCCGCGAGGTGCGTTTCCAGACGGGCGTGGATGAACATGGCAATAAAATTGCTGCCAAAGCTGCTAGTCAAAATCAGACACCGCAAGCTTACGTCGATCAAATGCATGGCAATTTCCAAAACATGATTGCCGAGTTGAATATTTCAGCGACGGATTTTATCCGCACGACCGACCCGCATCATGTTAGTGCGGTGCAGTATATTTGGCAGAAGCTGGCTGCGGCTGGCTACATCTACAAAAGCACATACGAGGGCTGGTACTGCCAAGGTTGTGAGGCATTCGTCACCGACAAGGAAGCAGCTGAAAATAATGGCATTTGTCCCGACCACCAGTCACCATACCAACGGCTGAGCGAAGAGAATTATTATTTCAAAACCAGTGCATTTTCGGAGAATATTCGCCAGGCGATTGAGTCAAACAAGATGAAAATTGTGCCTGAATTTCGTAAAAAAGAGTTTTTGGAATTGATGAAAGATGGCTTGAAAGACGTGTCAATTTCGCGTCCGCGCAAGAACCTCAGTTGGGGCGTGCCGGTGCCAGGCGATGATACGCAGGTGATGTATGTCTGGTTGGATGCGCTGAGTAATTACATCACGGTCATCGGCTATCCTGACCGAGTTGAGGAGTGGCAGAGTTTTTGGCCAGCAAACGTGCAGGTTATTGGCAAGGATATCCTTCGCTTCCACGCTGGGATTTGGCCGGCAATGTTGATGGCGCTGGATTTACCGCTGCCGAAGGTATTACTAGTACACGGCTTTATCAACGTTGGCGGTGCCAAAATGAGTAAGAGTCTCGGCAACGGTGTCGGCCCAGCTGACATCATCCCGCACTATGGCGTTGAGGCCTTTCGCTATTATTTCCTGCGTCATGTGCCAACTCAGGACGATGGCGACTTTACGTGGGAGAAATTTGAGGCGGCCTATAATGGCGAGCTGGGCAATGACCTGGGTAATTTGGTGCAGCGGGTGGCCAAGATGGTGCAGTCGTACCAAGCAGGCGTTATCGGCGATGCGCCGCAAGCTGAACACGACATGGGCCCATACCGCCACTCCATGGAAAGCTTTGCTTTCAACCAAGCCATGGATGAGATTTGGCAAATTGTCCGCTCACTGAACCAGTACATCGAGCGCGTCCAGCCGTGGCAGGTTGCCAAAAAACGGGCCAAAGACCCAGAAGCTGAAGCACACCTAGGCGAGATCTTGGCGTATGCTTGCGGTACATTACTGCAAGTGTCTGACATGCTGCGCCCATTTATGCCACAAACTGCTGAGAAGATTCATGACATGTTTGCCAGTGGTGTTGTACCACCAGAGCTGACGCCATTATTCCCGCGCAAATATCTCCACACGCCCGACCCACGCGCACCAAAAACAGACGTACAAGGCAGCAAGTGATGAACCAAGCAGAAGCGACTCAAGCGACGGATTTGCGTTTGATCGATTCGCATTGTCATCTGCACGACACTGAGTTTTTCGCGGACAATCGTGAGGAGCTATATCAGCAGTCAATTGCAGCGGGCATTGGCATGATTTGCGTTGGCACTGACCAGCGCAGTAGCCAGCAAGCCGTGGAATTTGCCGCAAACCGCGATTATGCCTGGGTGGCAATTGGCGTTCATCCGCATGACAGCAAAGATGGCTGGGGTGAGGTGGAACAACTGCTTACAAGTAGAGAGGATAATTCACCAATTGTGGCGATTGGCGAGATTGGACTTGATTATTATTACAATCACAGCCCGCGCGAGGTGCAAATTC
The DNA here is from genome assembly GCA_963526325.1 of uncultured Candidatus Saccharibacteria bacterium. GTDB lineage: Bacteria > Patescibacteriota > Saccharimonadia > Saccharimonadales > Saccharimonadaceae > Nanosynbacter. Next base: position 27,028 of record CAURNC010000001.1, on the reverse strand, counting down.
AGGCGCTGGAGGCGCAGCTGCAGTTGGCGGTGGATTATGATCTGCCGGTTAGTTTTCATATTCGCGATGGCGCGCCCGACCAGCCGTCGGTGTGGGATGACTTTTGGCCGATTTTTGATAATTTCCATGGCGTACGCGGTGTTCTGCATAGCTTCACTGATACGCGTCGCAATTTGGAGAAGGGATTTGCCCGCGGGCTGTATGTTGGTTTGAATGGCATTAGCACGTTTACCAAAGACCAAACGCAGCGAGAATTGTTTGCTTCTGTCCCGCTGGAGCGATTATTACTAGAAACTGATGCGCCATTCTTGACACCAAAGCCATTTCGTGGTAAGATGAATAAGCCAGAATATGTGGAGTTGGTGGCGAAGTATTGGGCGGCGGAGCGCAAGCTAGCGCTTCACGACCTCGAAAAAGTAGCGACCGATAACACGGTAACACTTTTTGGCTTGTAATAGTGGAGAAATATGCGAGAGAACAACACGGGTACGTACGACAAAGAACTTAATGCGGCGTTGAAAGCTGCCTTAAAAGAGGCAGATACGCTGAATTTTGAGACTACTCCTGTCGGTCGTGCTGACGAGCTTGCTACGTATCAAACTGCTGACGAGCTTGCTACACATCAAAATGCCGATACTCGTTCACTGTCAAGTGCTGCCATACGTGGCAGTACAGGCGAGAGTGAAGCATCAAGCTTAGCCAAATCGATGGAAGCTCCACAAATAGTATTGATCAAATTCCCTGAACATCCTAAAGATCCTAGTGAAGCGGTCCAGTATTCCAGTGATATTGGTAAGCGTTTGGCTGAACTGCGACAGAGTGATGCTATAAATAAATCCGATTTTGGATTAGCGGCATAAGGAGGTTCGCGCTATGAGGAAGATTCTTAAAAAAGCTGCAAGTCTCGTTTTTGCAGACGAGTCGGTAAAACCGTTGATGCGAATTCGCCGCAAAGATCGACCAGCTAAACCGCTGACCGAGCGACAATTGATTCAGATGGAAAGCCAAATTGGTGCAACGATTTTTGGTGACAAGCCCGAGCATGTGCAGCGCCGAGAATTTTTCAACTTGGATGAGAAAACGTGGATTTGGTATGAAGAAGTGGTTGGCGCTGACGGCAAAGTGAAAGAATTGACAACCAAATATGAGATCCAAGAAAAAGGTGTATTAAAGGTCCAGCCAAACTACCAGTACAGTTACCTGGAAGGAGAGGAACTACACAACTTTGTGCTGGCGGTGAAAGAGTATTATGAGCGTGTTTCGCGCAAATTGTATAAACAAGATCCAGACACCGGCAAACCTTTACAGGTGGTATAATAGATAACAGTGAATGATAATTTGATATATCTTGATCATGCGGCGGCAACGCCGATGGACCCGTTGGTGGTTGAGGTGATGCAGCCCTATTTTTCTGAGAAATTTTTCAATCCATCCAGCCCATATGCTGCTGGTGTTGCAGTGAAGCGTGACTATCAAGCTGCTAAAGCGCGCATCGCCCAGGTTCTGGGCGTTGTTGCGGATGAATTGGTGATGACGGCTGGTGCTACAGAGTCGGTTAATTTGGCGTTTCAGGCGGCGCAGCGGGCAACCTGCGCAGTTGCGACCATCGAACACGCATCAGTTTTGTCGGCTGCTGGCCGCCACCGAGAACCAGTGTTGATTCAACCAGATCAGAAAGGGAGGATTACTCCAGAAGCAGTGAAGCAAGCTCTTACGCCAGATGTCGGTTTTGTATCAATCGCCCTGGCAAATCATGAGCTGGGCTCTGTGCAACCAATTGAAGAGATTGCTCGCGTCATTCAAGCAGAGCGGGAGCGGCGTCGGTCTGCTGGCGAGGAGACACCGCTCTATTTCCATACCGATGCATCTCAGGCGGCGGCATTGTTGGACATAAAAGTAAAACGATTGGGCGTTGATTTGCTGACGCTCAGTGCGGCAAAAGTTTACGGACCAAAACAGGTTGGCTTGCTATGGGTACGCCCGGGCGTACATGTTGCGCCAACCATTGTCGGAGGTGGACAGGAGCTAGGTCTTCGCAGTGGCACGGAAAATGTGGCTGGGGTGGTTGGTTTTGCTGAGGCTTTGGACTTGGCTGCCAAACGGCGCAAAGCTGAAGTCAAGCGACTGCAGGGATTACGTGATGGTATGATTCAGAGACTCAAGGCTGAACTACCGGAAATGATCATTTCGTCTGATCGTAAAAAGTCGTTGGCGAATTTTTTGAATATTTCTTTTTCGGGTTTGGACGCTGAACGACTGGTCTTTTTGTTGGAAATGCATGGTGTAATGGTGGCGACGGGTAGTGCCTGTGCTGCTAACTCTGGCACGCGTTCGCATGTGCTGTCGGCTATTGGTTTGAGCGACTCAGATATTGATGGCAGTTTACGCATCACCCTCGGAAGGTTGAATGATGAAGCAATGGTTGTTCGAGCAGCTGAGCTCATCATCCAGGCAGTCCGAAAAGAGCAGGAGAGGATGAAATGATTCATCGATTGATTGGACTGGCTGTTGTTGTGGTGGTGATTATCATTGGCTTGACAATGTATTTAGCGCCAGACGATTTGGCGAAGTGTTCTGGCCCTGGCTCTGGTGAGTGTGCGACGGCTGATGCTATCGTGGCAGTTTCTGGCGGAGACACTGATGCGCGGACTGACGAAGCAATTCGTTTGTATAAGCAGAAATGGTCGTCATTACTCATCATGTCGGGTGCGGCAGCTGATAAGACGGGCTTGTCCAATGCTGAGGCTATGAAACGTCGTGCATTGTCGCAGGGTGTGCCAGATAAAAATATCATCATCGAAGATCATTCTGAGACGACAAAACAAAATGCAGTTGAGGTAAAATCAGTCATCACTGCTCGCAAAATGAAGCGTATCATTTTGGTGACTAGCGGTTATCATATGCAACGAGCCCGGTCTGAGTTTGCGGCGCAAGTACCTGGTGTGGAGGTGCTGTCACACCCCGTCAGCCGTGATAAACATTGGGGTGATCTCTGGTGGCTGACGCCGTGGGGTTGGTGGTTGGCAGTTGGTGAATTGATCAAAATTGGCTTGTTTACCATTGGGGGAACACGCTGATGGCTCGGGTGTTCGTCGGTATGTCGGGCGGTGTTGATTCGTCGGTAGCGGCTGCGCTACTAGTCGAGCAAGGCCACGAGGTAACTGGCGTGTATATGAAAAACTGGTCGGAAGATTTGCCGGGTATGCACTGTCCATGGGCTGAGGATGTGGCTGATGCCAAGCGCGTGGCGGTGGGGCTGGGGATCGATTTTCAGGTGTTCGATTTTCAAAAAGAGTACAAGCAAAATGTCGTTGACTATATGATCCGCGAATACCAAGCGGGTCGCACACCAAATCCTGATGTGATGTGTAATCAAGAGGTGAAGTTTAAGTTGTTTTTAGAGGCGGCGATGGCAGCGGGTGCGGAGTATATCGCGACGGGGCATTATGCCAGGACGAGCGAGGGGCGTTTGCTTCGGGCGCACGATGACAACAAAGACCAAACCTATTTCCTCTACCGGGTGACGTCGGAGGCACTCGCAAAGACCATGTTCCCGCTGGGTGATTTTACCAAGGCTGAGGTGCGCCAGATGGCCAAAGAGCGGGGGTTGTGGACTGCTAGCAAAAAGGAGTCGATGGGTATTTGCTTTGTTGGGCAAGTGGGAATTCGTGAGTTTTTGTCAGAATATGTCGAGACGAGTCCGGGCGATATCATCGATCAGCAAACAGGTGTGGTTGTTGGTCGGCACGATGGGGCGATATTTTACACTTTGGGGCAGCGGCATGGTCTAAATATTGGTGGCGGCTTGCCGTATTATGTCGTCGGCAAGGACATGGCAAAGAACGAGGTTTACGTATCGCGCTCAATTGATGATGAAAATCTCTGGCCTAAAGAGTTGACACTGGCTGACGTTCACTGGATTGGCCAGCCGCCAAAAGACGGCGCCTATCAGGTTCGGGTGCGGCACCGTGCGCCATTGATTGAGGCGAAAGTTGCGCACATGAATGACATTGGCGAGAAGGTGACAGTCAAGCTATTTGAGCCGCAGCGCGCCGTCGCGCCAGGTCAATCGGCCGTGATATATGACGGCGAGGAATGTTTGGGTGGTGGGATTATCCAAACAGATTGACGCATGCAGTAAAATAGTGTACACTGGTACAGAATAAGAATTAACCTAAGAGTGTAAGAGAAGGAATAAGATAATTATATGTTAGCAATTCGTTTGCAACGTTTGGGCCGCAAAGGCTACCCAGTCTACCGTCTAGCTGTACAGGAAGCGCAGCGCCACCCATCAAGCGGTCGCGTTGTCGCCTATGTTGGTAGCTACAATCCACACACAAAAGTAGCAAATATTCAGGTTGAATTGGCACAAAAATACCTTGACAATGGTGCTCAGCCAACGCCACGTGTTGTTAAGTTGTTGAAAGAAGCTGGCGTTACATTGCCAAAGTGGGTTAAAGAACCAGCTGCTGACAAGCACAAAGCCATCCGTAACCCAGAAAAATTGCGCAAAAACCAGCCAAAAGAAGAAGCTCCAGAAGAGCCAGTAGAAGAATCCGCTGAATAATCATATGAGCTATTTGAAATCGCCTCGCTTTGGGGCGATTTTATATTGTGCTATAATTAACAGATATGAAAGCTCAAGATATCCGCAAAAAATACCTCGATTTTTATAAGAGCAATGGTCACACTGTTGTCAATCGAGCACCGCTGGTGTTGCACAACGACCCAACTACGCTATTTACTGGTTCTGGTATGCAGCCGATGATTAGCTATTTGTTGGGCGAGGCCAAGCACCCTGAGGGCAATCGTATCGTTGACAGCCAGACTTGTTTGCGCGCCCAAGATATCGATGACATTGGCGACAACCGTCACACGACGTTTTTTGAGATGCTCGGTAACTGGAGTTTGGGCGATTATTTCAAAAAAGAGCAGATCAATTGGATGTGGCAATTTTTGTCGGAAGAGGTTGGACTAGACATGAACCGCGTTTATGTCACCTGTTACATCGGTGATGAGCGCTATAATATCCCGAAAGACACTGAGGCAGCGGAAATTTGGGCGGAACTATACGAAAAAGCAGGTTTGAGTAGTGGACAAGCTGATATCGGTTCAGAAGAAACTGGCTATGCACGCGGTATTAAACCAGGCGAGCGGATTTTTTACTATGATGGCAGCAAAAACTGGTGGAGTCGCAATGGCGGGCCGGAAACTACGCCAATTGGGGATCCATGCGGGCCGGATAGCGAGATGTTTTATGAGTTCACCTCGGTTGAGCATGACGCGCGTTTTGGCGAGCATTGCCATCCAAACTGTGACTGTGGACGCTTTATAGAGATTGGCAATAACGTCTTTATGGCCTACAAAAAGGTGGCCGATGGCGTGTTTGAGCCGTTAGAGAAGCCAAATATCGACCATGGTTCGGGCCTGGAGCGCATCGCGGCAGCGGCTATCGATGATCCAGACGTTTTCAAGATTAGCTTGATGTGGCCGATCATTGAAAAATTACAAGACCTGAGCGGCAAACAATACGAAGAGCATACTGAGGCTATGCGGGTGATCGCTGACCATTTGCGAGCGGCGACGTTTCTGGCGGTTGATGGCTGCGTGCCGAGCAACAAAGAGCAAGGTTATGTGATGCGCCGCTTATTGCGCCGGGCGATTCGTTTTGCGCACGAATTGGGCATTCAGGATGCATTTTTCGAGGAAATTGTGCCGGTCATCGCTGATTTGTATATTCAAGATTTCCCAGAGGTGGCTGAACAGCGTGACAAGATCATCATCACGCTGATGAAGGAAGAAAAAGCCTTTGCCCGCACGTTACTTAAGGGTACGAAGCATTTGTTGAGCTTTATTGCTGACGGATTGACGGGTCAAGAAATTTTCACTATGCATGATACGTATGGCTTCCCATATGAACTGAGTGTCGAGATTGCCAAGCGTCATCATATTCAGCTCGCGGCAGATTGGAAGGCGGAATTTGACGCCTGTATGGCGGAGCAGCGTAAGCGTTCTCAAACTGCCGCCAAAGGTACATTTAAAGGTGGGCTGGAAGGTCAGACTATGGCACACCGTCGACTGCATACGGCGAATCATCTGATGTACGCAGCGCTGAGACGAGTATTGGGTGACCACGTTATGCAACGCGGCAGCAATATTACTGCTGAACGTTTGCGGTTTGACTTTAATAATGATACCAAGGTTACGCGTGAGCAGCTGGACGAGGTGGAGAGGTTGGTTAATGGTTGGATTGAGGCAGACTTGCCTGTTAGCTATACTGAATACCCAACCGAGGAAGCTTTCAACCTGGGCGCGGTTGGTGCCTTTGGTGACCGCTACGGCAATACCGTTAAGGTCTATCAGATGGGCGAAGGTGACCAGCGGGCTAGTTTCGAGATTTGCGGTGGTCCGCATGTGGATCATACTGGTCAGTTGGCACAAGATGATGACGGTACGCCAAACGGTAAACGATTTAAGATAATCAAAGAAGAATCCAGCTCTGCCGGTGTGCGACGCGTAAAAGCCGTACTAAAATAGGCTATAAAGTTTGCTCAAAAAGCATCAGCAGTATATAATTTAGGGTATGGTACTAAAAGACTTGCTCAAAAAAACCGACAAAGAAGAACGAGATCTACTAGTTAGTCTAGATATTGGTACAGAAGCTGTTAAGGCTTTGATCGCTGAAGTGCGAAATGATGCCATTGAAGTTATTGGTGTTGGTCGCAAGCAGCAAGAATTGGGTGATATGCACTCTGGGGCAATTGCTGACATATCTGGCGTAGTTGCCAACTGTGAAGCAGCCTTGGCCGAAGCTGAGGAAAAGGCGGGTGTTCAGGCGCGACGCGTCGTGATTGGTATCGCTGGAGAATTGGTCAAAGGCATGACGAACACCATCCGCTATCGTCGTCCGCAGCCAGAACGAGCGTTGGACGTTGCCGAGATGGAATTTATCATCGAAAAAGTTCAGGAGCGAGCACAAGGCAAAGCTCAAGCACAGATCGCGCTGGAAACTGGCAATGAAGACGTCGAAGTGAAATTGGTCAACTCAGCCTTGGTGAGCTTGCACATTGATGGCTATAAGGTGTCAAATCCAATCGGTTTTCAGGGTAAAGACGTGGCAGTGCAGATCTATACCGCGTTTGCGCCAATGGTGCACATCGGTGCGCTGGAAAAGGTGGCTGATGAGTTGGCGCTAGAGCTGATAGCGGTAGCGGCTGAGCCATTTGCGGTCAGTAGAAGTGTGCTGGGAACAGATGCCAATAGTTCATTCACTGCAATTTTAGCAGACGTTGGTGGTGGAACGACCGACATTGCCGTGGTCAATGACGGTGGCGTGGAAGGCACCAGGATGTTTGGCATCGGTGGTCGCAGTTTCACTAGAACAATTGCCACGGAGCTTGATCTCAGTTATAAAGATGCTGAAAAATTAAAACTCAATCTTGGTCATGAGTACGTTAAGCCGTCGGTCAAGAAGCGGCTTGATAGTGCGATTGATAAGACGCTTGATGTGTGGCTATCTGGAGTAGAATTGGCGTTAAGCGAATTTGATAGTGTTGATCATTTGCCAAATAGGATTTTACTGTGTGGTGGAGGCGCCAGCTTAGAAAAATTGGTTGACGCCCTGGGCAATGAACCATGGTACAAAGAGTTACCATTCACGAAAAAACCAGTGGTGCAGCGCATCAAACCGTCCGAGGTGGTTGGTATTACTGATACAACAGGTGATATCACCGACCACACATTTGTAACTGCCATGGGCTTGTTGCGCGTGGGGTATGATACAATGGTAAGTGGCCAAGACGCTCATGGCTTAATGGATAAAATTAATCGATTACTGAAAATATAAATGAACAAAGACGTTATCTATATCGATGTTGAAGACGATATTACCAACATCGTCAGCAAGATAAAAGATTCAAAGGCGCGCATCGTTGCATTGGTGCCTCCTAAACGGGTTGGTATATTGCAGAGCGCGGTCAATATGAGATTATTAAATCGTGCGGCAGAACATGCCGAGAAGCGCATCGTGTTGATTACCAGTGACCAGGCGCTCAGTGGTTTGGCAGCCGCAGCCCGCATTCCAGTAGCCAAGACGTTGCAGTCTCGTCCAGAGATTGCAGAAATTCCAGCCATCGATGTTGATGACGGCGATGATGTGATTGACGGTAGTGAGATACCGGTCGGTGAATTGGCTGATAAGGCGACGCCAAAAGCACGAAATAAGGCTGATGATGCTATCGATGCAGCTATAGCCGAGGATGAAAAGCCAACAAAGCCAGCAAAACCTGCTAAGCCAGCAGGCAAAGGTAAGCCAAAAGTCCCAGATTTTAATGTTTTCCGCAAAAAATTAGTCTTGATTGGCGGCGGTATCGTTCTATTTGTTCTGTTCATGGTTTGGGCGATTTGGTTTGCGCCACATGCTACAGTCGTGATTACAGCTAAAACGACCACTTCTACGGTTGATAAATCCGTTACGTTAAAGCAGGACGGAAAGGTTGATGCTGCTAACAACACCATCAAGTCGTTGCGTCAAGAACAAAAGAAAGATATTTCCGTCGATTTCACCCCTACGGGTAAGAAGAAAGTTGGTGAAAAAGCAAGTGGTACGATGCACCTTGTTCGAACATCGGTATCAAGCTTGACGCTAACAATTCCGGCTGGAACGTCCTTCTCGTCGGGCGATTATACGTTTGTCAGCACAGAGCCAGCCAGCTTGTCGGGCACCTCAATTGGTCCTGGCGGTGTCATCCAATCGGTGGCAACCGTCAAGGTGCAAGCAACTCAGGTTGGTAGTGAATACAATCTATCGTCACGAAGCTATTCTTCAAATGTGAGCGGCTTTTCGGCGGCGGGCACCGCAATGAGTGGCGGCTCGAGTCGGGAAGTGACTGTGGTGTCGGCTGATGATGTTGCCAAAGCTAAAGTTAAGCTTGACGCCCAAAAAGACACTTCACTGCAATCAGCAGTCAAGGCACTCTTCCCATCTTCAAGCATCGTCATCAATGAAAGCTACCAAGAGGCTCGCTCAAACCCTACTCCTTCAGTGGCGGTTGACCATGAAGCCAGCGGTACAGTTCAGTTGAAAACAACAGTGACAGCCAGTATGCAGGGTATTGATCGCTCTGATATGAAACAATTCTTGGAGGATACGCTCAAGAAAGAAATTGGCAGCAAGAAAAACCAAAAGATCTATAATGATGGGTCTAATGAGGTAAAATTTGCACAATACAGTGAGCGTAATAATGCCGTGCAAGTTCGATTGACGGCCAATGCAAAAATTGGCCCAGAAATTGATGAACACAAAGTCAAAGAACAGGTCAAGGGCCGAAACTATGGTGATGTTCAGTCGAGCCTCGAGTCAATCGAAGGTGTGCAGGATGTTGATACGAAATTCTCACCGTTTTGGGTGCGCACCGTGCCAAACAATGACAAACATATTAGTATAGAATTTAAATTGGATAATGGCCGGTAAGAATTTGCTGGCACTGGACGTCGGTGAACGACGAATTGGTTTGGCTATGGCTGATACCTCAGTCAGAATCGCTGTGCCGTTTGGTTGGCTGGAGAATAACGATGAGATTTTTACCAAACTGGCGGAAACGGTGTTACGACATGATATTGATATCATCGTTGTCGGCTATCCGCGCAATCAGTCGGGCGAACCAACCAAACAGACAGCTTTTGTAGAGCAGTTTGTTGATGATTTCTCTGAGATTGAGCTTGATGCTGAGCTGGTTTATCAAGATGAGTCGCTCAGTAGCGTTGAAGCTGAACGTCGGTTAGGTCGCGTTAAAGATAAAGGTGAGATTGACGCTGAGGCTGCCAGTATTATTTTGCAGGATTATTTGGAGGTACACTATGCAGATTCGTAAGTCGAGAAAATGGATGATTGTGGTAGCTGGCTTGGTGGCAGTGCTCGGTTTATCTGCTGCAGCTGGAGCTGGTTGGTATATACACAATCTTTCGGCGGTAAACACAGGCGACCAGACCGTAACGCGGGTCAATATCACCAGCGGCATGACAGCTCCTCAGGTGGCATCTGCTCTGGAAGAAAAGAAACTTATCCGCAGTCGGTACGCATTTTTGGGCTATATCAAATTGAAGCGAATTGATGCTCGTTTTAACGTCGGCGTGTATGCTGTTAAGCCATCGCAGTCAACACCTGAGATCATCAAACATCTGATCGACGGTCAATCTGATGAGATGGCTGTTCGCTTCTACCCTGACGGTACGTTACGCGGAAAAGATTATCGCTCAGTCGAAAGCGCCCTCAAAAAAGCTGGATATAACGATGCCGATATTGAATCCGCCTTTAAGGCTGACTACGACAGCTATGTATTCAAATCACGGCCAACAGGCGCTGACCTGGAGGGTTTTGTTTATGGTGATACGTATTTTATGAGCGGTGATGCAACCGCCAAATCAGCAATTCAGCGAGCATTAGCAGAGTTTGATCAAGTAGCCAGAAAAAATAATTTAGAAGAAAAGTTCAAAAAACGCGGATTGACGCTGTATCAGGGCATAACGCTCGCTTCCATCGTTCAGAAAGAGTCAATCGGCTGCGGTGTAGGCACTGAAATCTGTGAAGATCAGCGAAAGATTGCTAGCGTATTTTATAACAGGATGAAAGCAGGTATGAACTTAGGGTCGGATGTGACCTATCAGTATGCTGCTGACAAGATGGGCGTCACTCGTGATACGCAGCTTGACTCCCCATACAATACTCGCGTGCACAAAGGGTTGCCGCCGGGACCGATAGCTACTCCCGGGCTAAGTGCACTGAATGCGGTTGCTGATCCGGCACAGACAGATTACCTCTTTTTCCTCAGTGGCGATGATAATATAACCTATTTTGCTAAAACAGATGCCGAGCACACTGCTAATACCAAGGCGCATTGTCATCAAAAATGCCAGCAATCTTGACAAAATGTATTTTCTAAAAATGTTTTGACTTAAATGTCAATATAGACTATAATAGATGTCAGCTTAACCATGAACAGTTAACTTTATTTTGGCTGTTTGGGGTTGAGCCTGCCAGAACGGTCGTACGGATACAGCACAAAACTAATCGTTTATGAAATATCACTAATTATTAGGTCGACAACGTATCCTGTTCTATTGCGAGAAGAAAGACTCATTATGGTAGTAGCACTGGCGGTAACGTCAATGCAGGAGAACGATTATTCGTAACACATCAAAGACTCGACAGAGTCGTCTAGCGCGAGTACGGTCAGCTTCTATCTATGTAGCCCTATTTGCACTTATTGTTTCATTTTTGACTATTAATAATTATCATCAGGGGACCGGGGTTACCGGAGTTGAGGTTTCCGCCCAAGAGTCTCAGGTTGCTAACCCAAATCCAAAGTCTACAACCACAAGTAAGGAAAAAATGTCAGTCGATCAATTAGAGGTGGCTGACGCTGTCGCTAGTTTAGCAGAGGCTACTGATTTACCATCTGCTGGTGACTTGCGCGAAGCAACTACTTCTTTGCAAATCCAGAAGCAGTTAGCTCAAACTGACGCAGAGGTTATCTCTAAGCCGCAGCTTATCCAACCGGAAACGTCGTCTCAGCGTGGTATTACTGAATATGTTACTAAGCCGGGTGATGATTTAGCTAAAATTGCTGCTAAGTTCAAGATTTCAACTCAAACGCTGCGTTGGGCAAACAATATGACCTCTGACGCTGTTGAACCGGGTAAGACACTGTTGGTACCACAGGTTGATGGTGTGGTCTATACTGTTAAAGAGGGTGATACTGTCGCCGCCATCGCTTCAAAGTATAAAGTTGATGCTGAGCGAGTTTTATTGTATAACTCACTGGATCGCGTGGCGCAGCCAACGGTCAATACGCGCATCGTCTTGCCTGGTGGTGAACTGCCAGAAAATGAGCGCCCAGGGTATGTCGCACCGCGCGGTGGACGAAGCAGTAATAGTCATTCTGGTTATAGTGGCGTAAGTTACGGTAACGTCGCTGCATCTGTTGGTAACCGATACGCACCAGGTAACTGTACATGGTACTCATATGAGCGACGTTTGGCACTTGGTCGTCCAATTGGTAGCTTCTGGGGTAACGCCAATACTTGGGCTGCGAGTGCACGTGCTGCTGGCTTTACGGTCAACAAGACACCGGCTCCGGGTGCTATCTTCCAGAGCTCAGGTGGCTACTACGGACACGTTGGGATCGTTGACAGGGTTGAGAACGGTCGGGTATTTGTGAGCGACATGAACTTTGCTGGCTATAATGTCATCACTCATCGTGAGCTGACCAACCCAGGCGCTTATAATTATATTCATTAATCTATCGCTAAGATAATCACAAACGCTCCTGTATATTCAGGGGCGTTTTGCTATAATAAAGATATGTTTGTAGATACAGCGAAAGTGTTAGTACGAGCTGGCAAAGGCGGTAACGGCGCGGTCAGTTTTCGGCATGAGAAATATGTTGACAAGGGTGGCCCTGATGGCGGTGATGGCGGCCGTGGCGGTGATGTGGTATTTTTAGCGACCAAAGACTTAAATACGCTGCTGAACTTTCGCTATAAACCAGAGCTGAAAGCGGAACATGGTGGTGACGGCAGCAAGCGCAACAAGCGCGGCAAAAGTGGTTCGCCGCTGGTCGTCAAAGTACCAATGGGTACGTTGGTCAAGCGTGACGGTAAGGTGGTAGCAGACTTGACGGTAGACCAGCAACAGGCGGTCGTCGCCCGCGGTGGTGACGGTGGTTTTGGTAATGCGCACTTTACGTCCAGCACGCGCCAAGCGCCAAAGATTGCTGAACTTGGTGAGGCGGGTGAAGAGTTTGAGGCTGAGTTGGAATTGAAATTATTGGCCGACGTCGGTTTGGTTGGCTTCCCTAACGCTGGTAAATCGACATTTTTGAGCGTGGTTTCTAACGCCCGACCGGAAATTGCCAATTATGAATTTACGACCTTGACGCCAAATTTGGGTGTGGCGGATGTGGATGACGGTTCGATTTTGATCGCTGATATTCCGGGGCTGATTGAAGGCGCTTCGGAGGGCAAGGGCTTGGGCGACCAGTTCCTGCGCCACGTTGAGCGGACGGCCGTGTTGCTGCATATGATTGACGCGTATAGTGACGACCCGGCGGAAAAATATCAGACCATTCGCCGCGAGCTGGAAAAATATTCCGAAGAATTGGCGACGCGTCCAGAGATTATCGCTTTGACGAAATGTGAAGGATTGGATGATGAAATCATTGCCATGCAGTCGACGGCGCTCCAAAACGTGGCCAATGGTTCACCAGTGCTGGCGATTTCCTCGCAGACACATGCTGGCGTGACCGAACTACTACGCCTACTGCGTCGTGAGGTTACGGATTATCGAGCGCGGGAAGCTGAGTTGATTGAAGAAGAAGGCGATGATTTACCAGTCATTGCTTTGGACGCGCAAGCAGCATCTGATGCCTGGACGGTAGAGCGGGTGGTTGGCGCGGAACCTGGTAATGTCAACGATGAAGATGCGGTTAGTTTCATTATCCACGGGGCTAAAATTGAAAAGTTTGCTCGCCGGACAAACTTTGACCAATTTGAATCGGTCAATCGCCTGCGCGACATCATGCGAAAAATGGGCATCGCTCACGAACTCATCCGTCAGGGCGCAGTCGGTGAGACTGTAGTGCGGATTGGCGAATCGATGCCGTTTACGCTGGTTGAGCAATAGATTAAAGTGCAGTGTTGACAAATTTTGATATAAATTATTTTGATCTACATCTTAGGATTAATTAGGCTATAATTATATATAAAGATGAAATATATTCAACCAAGACTCTATATCGCAAGTTCCTACGAGTCACTCCTGGAACTCAAATCCAGAGGTAGTTACTTTTTTGACTATGATGACGACGATACTCATATTGATGACCTATCAGATATTTTAAAAAACAGAGTAACTTTTATTGTAGCGGAGCCAGGCCAGGGTAAGACACGCCTTATTGAAGAACTCGAAGATCTATATGAAAATGCACGTAGGATAGATTTTAAGACTAAATTGTCAGGGCAAAGCCTAGATAGATGGCTTCGACTAAACAGTATACACGATGATACTGATATTATATTACTAGACGGTCTGGATGAGTCGCCAAATCGGGATATTATAGAGACAATCAGGGGGCTGGCCTATCATATCAATGGACATCCAAAATGTAGGTATGTAATATCAAGTCGTATACATTATTTTAGCAAATACCAAAATATATTTAGAGGAATCCCAGATGCACACTATCTATTCATTAACCCGCTTGAATCTCATGAAGCAAAAAAGTTTTTAGAGCAGATTGGTGTTGAAGAAGTTTCTATCAGGAAATTATTTAACAGCTTGCGATGTGGACGTACAGGTGACAGTTCAATTCTACAAAACCCTCGCTATCTTGAAATTATTGCCAAGAAATTAGAGGATGAGAATTTTAATACAGAAGGTCTTAATAAGCCGAAGTTGTTTGCGTTACTTGTAAGTAAGCAACTCCTCGGTGAGGACGAGAAGTCAGGACGTCAATTGGCAGAACTAAAGCAGCGTTTTTTGGAGCATATTGCACTTACTATGAAGATTGCTCAAGTTACTGAAATATCGACTGATGATTTCATTACTTTTATTGACAGGGCTTCATCGGATGTAAAATTATTACTAGGAAATACAGACATAGAAGATATATATGAGCACGCTTTACTCACTAAGAATGTAGAAGGGAGGATATATTTTACTAATGCAGAAATTCAAGAATATCTTGCGGCAAAATATATAGCTCGGATGGCGAATCCAATCCGAAAAGCGTTCACACTAGCCTGTGACAGTCAAACTCGTCGACTTATACCGTCTTGGCGTAACACGCTGTCATATCTAGTCGATGAGATGCCAGAGATGGCACGTCTTATTATTGATCTGCAGCCAGAAGGTATAACTTTAAACGATGATACGGAATTATTAGTCACAGGGGTAAATGCGGTATGCATGACTAGTTCTGATAAGGAATACATATTTGACCGCATATGGAGTCAACATAAGAGGCAGGCTACATTTATTGATCGTGAGGTTTTATTTAACTTAGCTCGCTATGCTAGCTCAGATCAAATAGCGTCGGTATTAGAGTTTGTTATCTCAAAGCATAATACAAAAGCTAGCCATACTATGTTGTTAAATGCCATTGTATTTTGCGGCGAAGCACTGCTTCTTAATAGATATAATAAAGAAGATAGCCAGCGGCTTGTTAAAAAATTATTAACGATAGCTTGCAGGAGAGTTAAAAATCATAAGTATGACTTACAGTATAATGCCATACATTCCCTGATGGCAACTAATGACGAGTCAGTGCTAAATAGGTTACTGCTATCCGCACACCGAAACCATACTGCTATATTTGACGCCATACAATCTTTTGCTTACAAAACAGACAGGAACAGTGAAGCGGCTATAGATATATACATTGAAGGAATGAAGCGCGAAGTCATCGACTCACGATTTTATATTGAGGAATTGGATAAGCCAGAATCTATTACTTACTTTTTGCAAAAACTAGCAATTGATAAAAATCTTGTGCTATCCGTAATCAGGCACGATAAGTTGATATTTAACGGTAAGAGTAAGTTTCTGGTGAGTGTTGATAAGTTGTGGCATGATGACTGGTTGTCTATGCTGAAACAATTTATATATTTGTCCGTTAAAGTCGAACATGGTTATTATGCCGAACGTTCCAAATTTGTAGAAGAGATTATTAATTTAATTTTTCAAAAAGACTCATCATATTTCGATGAAATACTTGAACGCTCACTTCATGGCGGTAAAGATGGTGATACTTTGTTATATCGCATGCGTTCATTTCTTGCGCCAAATATGACCATTGATGCGGTTGATAAGATAATCAGCCTGATGGCGGAGGATAATCAAAGATGGCGATTGTGGCATTTATTAACGAGAGCTATTAGTGATAATCCTGATAAGGTGGCCATTGAGAAGCGTGCCCGCACGCTACTACCAAACGAGTTTAAACAGCTCGACAATGAAATGAGGCGAATGCGGAGGCAGGATAAACTAAACCAGCCAACGGTTAAATTTAATACGATCTATAAGCAGATTTGCAATGATTTAAAAGATGGTAGTTTGGGGTCTTTGTATGAGGCTGCAAAAATGATCATAGATTATTTAGAAGACACCAGTCGTCGAGAGGAGTTGAATTATACTGAAGAGCAAGTTGCGTGTATATGGGAAGGGCTAAAAAAGCATATACTTGATGACTTTAATGATTCACGGATACAGTTTGCTTATACGAAGAAGTATCCTGGGGGCGGCGGAGAGTATACTATTTCTAGATGTGTACCTCAGGCTGTCACGGCAGTTTTATTTGGGTATCTTACGAAAAGGACGGATTTAGGGGTTTATAAGCAAAAGATTCTTAGTCTATTCCCTTATATGTATGAAGAACAGCGGCATGATATTTTTGATAATATAAAGCTTGATGATACTGACAGAGCCAATATTGTAGAATCTTACAAAGATGTAGATGCTGATAAGGCGCAACATTTGCCTGAAAACTTCATCGATTTTGCTGATAAATATTCAGTAAAAGAAGCCGTACCGATATTGCGAAATTTTATACTCAAAAGTGACATAATGGTTCATTACAAAGTGAAAGCCTTGCGTGTTGCTGAAGTCATTATGCCAGACAAAGAATTCTTGCTAGAAGTTTTACGTTATTATGAAAAAAAGCATGATGACTCAAGCAGACTAATTCTTCAGAGAGTTGATGATATGCTAATTACTAATTATGAAGATGAGGATGCTGTTGCACGAAGATTTCAATTACTAAAGAAAAAGGCATTTAATTGCCCAGAACGTCCTTCTGGAGTTTTTTATGCTATAGGTGATGATGAAGCAGAGCTGAACGACAAGGTCATCGCCAAGCCTCTAGCGGGATTAACGAACAGTAAATGGATTGATTTATTTACTGACTTGCTGAGAGAGTCGTTCAAGATAAATGGGAGAGGCGAAGGATGGAGCCGATATGCCTTTTATCTTTGGAGGGTGTGCGAAAGCTATTTTAAGAACCTTAGTTATACAAAAGACATAGGTATAGTGCGGCTGATAGAAGAAGAGGTAGAGAAGTATCCAGAGTATGCGACTGCTGGCTTTCGACGCCTACTTGAGGATATTAAGGCAAGATTTTTGGAACAGTTGGGCGACGAGCAGCCATACGCGGCGGCGATACAGCTAGTTAATCGATTAAACTCAATTGATGATAGGGCAATTTGCTCTGAGGGTGAGCTTTTGTTTGAGACTGAAGAGATTATAAGATCACTGGATAGGTGGGTGAAGCAGGAGGGATCTTCTCTGTTATGCAATAGTGAAGTGGACGCACAAAGAAACATTGCTATACGATTTGAAAATTTACTATTGGAAAAATACAATAAGTCGGATATACATACTAGATTTGAGCGTGAGGCTCAAGAGCTGGATGGAACGCGAACTGACTTTCAGGTGTATCATGGATTTTTTGGCCCAGTTATTATTGAGTTAAAGTTGTCTACACACTCAGAATTGTACGGGCAAAGGAGTTTAAAGAAAACTAAGTCATTTAATTCGATGAAAAAATACATGTTGCAGTTTAATGCCAAAAATGGAATACTTCTTATATACAAACATCAATCAACTGAAGACAAGGCATTCGAAAAAATACTACACAATGCTAGAAAATATTACGAGAAAATACCTGGAGTTAAGGTGATGACGATAGGTGGGTAAACCCTTTCTGCTATACTATAGGTATGGCGCAAACATTTTTTTTCTACGACCTGGAAACCAGCGGACTAAACCCGCGGCAAGACCGCATCATGCAGTTTGCTGGACAGCGGACGGACATGAATCTCGAACCGATTGGCGAGCCGTATAATCTATTAGTGACGCTGAATGATGATACCCTACCGAGTCCTGACGCGTTGATGGTGACTGGCATCACGCCACAAAAAACGGTCGAGGAAGGTTACACTGAGGCACAGTTTACGCAGATGCTCAGCGAGGAGATTTTCACGCCCGACACTATTGCAGTTGGTTTTAATAATATTCGGTTTGACGACGAATTTATCCGCCATGTGTTGTGGCGCAATTTTCATGATCCGTACGAGTGGAGCTGGAAAGACGGTCGCTCGCGTTGGGATTTGCTGGACGTAGTGCGATTGACCAGGGCGCTGAGGCCGGAAGGAATTAATTGGCCGCTTGATGCTAAGGGCGAGCCGAGCAATCGTTTGGAATTAATCACTAGCGCCAATGGCATAGCTCACGAAAATGCCCATGATGCTTTGGCGGACGTAACGGCATTGATTGCCGTGACGAAATTGATCAAGCAAAAGCAGCCGCAGTTGTATGATTACTTACTAAAAATGCGTGACAAAAAACTAGTCCAGCAGCTGGTCAATGTCGACGATAAAAAACCGTTTGTTTATGCCAGCGGGCGGTACGACAAAGAGTTTGCTAAAACTACAGTGGCCTTTCCACTGACGACCAGTCGAAATGGCGGTGTGGTTGTCTATGACCTGCGTTATGATCCGACGCCGTTTGTTGGGCTGAGCCAAGAGGAGTTGGCCAAGAAAATCTTTGCTTCCTGGGAGGAGCGGCAAGCTGAGGACTTCGTCAAATTGCCAGTCAAAGAATTGCAGTATAATCGCTGTCCGGCGGTGGCGCCACTGGGTGTGCTGGAACAGGGTGATGGCTGGCAGAAGATTTCGCTTGGCATAGCGACTGTCCAAAAGCACCAAAATATATTGCTAGACAACCCAGACTTTGCTGAAAAATTACGGACTATTTTTGAAAACAAGCCAGCCTTCAAGAAGCTACCTGATCCAGAAGCACAATTATACGATGGCTTTTTGAACGACCGTGACCGCCTGCGGGTAGAAGCGGTACGCAATGCCGATGAGCGCGAGCTAGCTGATTTTCATCCAGAATTTCAGGACGAGCGGTTGACGCCATTATTACTCCACTACAAAGCCCGCAACTTTCCGCGCTCACTCAGCGAAGATGACCTGGCGCAGTGGGAAACGTGGCGGGCTCAGCGCCTGCAGACGCAACTACCACAATTCATGGCAGCCTTGCAGCGTTTGGCGCCGACAGCGACCGACGAACAGCAGTTCATTTTACAGGAACTACAGTTGTGGGCAGAAGCGGTGCTGCCTATCGTTTAGGTTAAAGATGGAGCGAGCTTTTGGGCGCTTACGTGGGCGTTTGGCTCGCTGATTTCGGTCTTCTTGGCTTCATGTGCCAGATAGACAAACAGCAAGGTTAGATCATGGCTCTGGTACAACACGCTGTTGTTTATGTGTTTTCGGGAAATGTATTGGATGAGTTCTTTGATATCGTCAAATGATACCGGAATGGCTGCTCGCAAGATACGGCAGACTGGCACAAGGGCGAGCCAGAAAATGATCATGGAGGTAGCTGACAAATTGACGTTCAAAAATGGAAGCTTGCCAAGGAACACGAACATACAAAGCTGGTCGAAAAGTATGGGTGTGATGAAAACCGCACCAATAATTAGTAGTAAGTAAACACTCAACCTTCGCATATATTGTAACTGTAACAGATAAAAGCTGGACTTGCAATCATAAGCAATATATGGCAATGATACTATCTAATATTTACATAATGTCTGGAAAAAAAGATAAAAAACCGGTATAATAGAGCGGCTATGCCGGAGGTTATTCGAGTTAAAGGTGCTCGCGAGCACAATCTGAAAAATGTTAGCGTGGAATTGCCGCGTGATAAGTTTGTGGTCATCACTGGCCTGAGTGGCTCAGGTAAATCAAGTCTGGCGTTTGATACGATTTATGCTGAGGGTCAGCGCCGTTATATGGAGAGCTTGAACTCGTATGCTCGGCAGTTTTTGGGGACGATGGATAAGCCAGATGTTGACAGCATTGACGGCTTGAGTCCAGCTATTTCGATTGACCAAAAATCAACCAGCCGCAATCCACGCTCAACGGTAGCGACAGTGACTGAGATTTACGACTATTTGCGACTGTTGTTTGCGCGCATCGGTGTGCCGCACTGTCCAATTTGCGGCAAAGCAGTGTCGCGGCGCACCACCGAAGCCATCATCCAAGAAATCATCAAACAGTATGACGGACACCGGATTTTACTGCTGGCACCAATCGTCAAAAATAAAAAAGGTGAATTTGCGCACATCCCTGAGCAGTACCGTCGGCTGGGTTACGCTCGTGTTAGGGTTGATGGCGTGGTGTATGCCCTGGACGAATTTCCAGAGCTACAAAAGAGCTACAAGCACTCGATTGAGCTGGTGGTTGACCGCTTGGCATTGAACAGTGAATTGACTGGTCGGTTGTCTCAGAGTGTGGAGCAAGCCTTAGAATTAGGTCAGGGGATTGTGGAGGTTTTGGACGCCGATGACGATCAGGTACGAACGTTTTCGCAGCGGTATGCCTGTGTTGATCATCCCGAAGAGGATATTCCTGAGCTGGAACCACGACTGTTTAGTTTTAACGCGCCCCAGGGAGCTTGTCCAAGCTGTACTGGTTTGGGTAGTCGCATGGAGATTGATCCGGAGCTGGTGTTTAATGACAATTTGACTATCGCTGAAGGAGCCATCAGACCGTACAACCGCGTCAATGTCGACAATTTCTATATGAAAAAAATCATGGCCGTTGCCGAGGCGCATGGCTTTAGTGTGCGAACGCCTGTTAAGAAACTGTCTGATGAAGCTAAACAGACAATTTTGTATGGGACAGGGGCGCAGAAATATCGCATTGAGCTTGGTAATGGTCGGCATTATGACACGACTTATGAGGGAGTTATTCCGAACCTGGAGCGTCGACATCGCGAGACTGATAGCGAGTTTATGCGCAAAGACATTGAACGATTTATGCGCGAACGAGCCTGCTATGTCTGCAAGGGCGCTCGTCTTAAGCCAGTGGTCTTGGCGGTGACGGTTCATGGGCTGAATATTGTTGATATTTGTGATCTGGGCGTTGACGATGCGTTGGATTTGTTTACTCACAAGCTGAAGTTGACGGAACAGGAAACGATGATCGCCCGGCTGATATTAAAGGAGATCAATGCGCGGTTGGGCTTCATGAGTAATGTTGGCTTGAACTATCTGGAGCTGGGCCGAGCAGCTAACACCTTGAGCGGTGGAGAAGCTCAGCGCATTCGGCTGGCTACGCAAATTGGTTCCGGTTTGCAGGGGGTACTGTATGTCCTGGACGAACCATCCATTGGACTGCATCAGCGAGATAATGATAGGCTTATTGATACCCTGAAGCGCTTGCGTGATCTTGGCAATACGGTGCTGGTAGTGGAGCATGATGAAGATACCATTCGCCAAAGTGACTTTTTGGTCGACATGGGACCGGGTGCCGGTTCGAAAGGTGGGCAAATCGTCGCCATGGGAGCACCTGAGGAAGTAGCGAAAAATCCAGACAGTATCACTGGTCGGTACCTGAGTGGTGCAGAGAAAATTGCAGCACCAAACAAGCGTAGAAAGCCAAATCAAGATCAGCAGCTGATTGTGCGCGGTGCTCGGGAAAATAATTTGAAAAATATTGACGTGGCGTTTCCTTTGGGATTAATGACGGTGGTGTCTGGTGTGTCTGGTAGCGGTAAGTCAACATTGGTCAATGATATTGTGGCGAGGGAGTTGGCAGCTCGCCTCAACCGGTCCCAAGTGGTGCCAGGTAAGCACGACCGTATCGAAGGCATCAAGCTATTAGATAAAGCGATTGTGATTGACCAGTCGCCAATTGGTCGCACGCCGCGCTCAAACCCAGCCACCTACACGGGTATATTTACGCCAATTCGTGAATTATTTGCTGCCACGCCAGAAGCGAATGTTCGTGGCTACAAAGCAGGTCGGTTTAGTTTTAACGTCAAGGGCGGTCGCTGTGAAAATTGTCAGGGTGATGGCGTGATAAAGATTGAAATGCACTTTTTGCCAGACGTGTATGTGATCTGTGACGAATGTAAGGGCAAGCGGTACAACCGTGAGGCGCTAGAAATTACCTATAAAGACCGCACCATCTCTGATGTATTAGAAATGACGGTGGAACAAGCTGCCGAATTCTTTGATAGCATCCCATCTATTCATCGGAAGCTTGAGACGTTAGTGGAGGTTGGTCTGGGCTATATTCGTTTGGGCCAGCCAGCAACCACCTTCTCTGGCGGGGAAGCGCAGCGCATCAAATTAGCGACTGAGTTATCAAAACGCTCAACGGGCAAAACTATGTATATTTTGGATGAGCCAACCACCGGGTTGCATTCGGCTGATGTTAAGCGATTGTTGGGGATTTTGCATAAGCTTGTTGAAGGTGGAAACAGTATGATTGTGATTGAGCATAATTTGGACGTCATCAAGTCAGCAGATTGGATTATTGATATGGGCCCAGAAGGCGGTATGGGCGGTGGTACGGTGGTTGCTAGCGGAGCACCAGAAGAGATTACCAAGAACACAGAGTCGTTTACTGGTAAGTACCTCAAGCCACTATTGAAATAGACAGCCTCGTTAGATGCAAGAATGTTATTTGCGCTTTTTAATAGCCGACTTCGGCTGTTTGTTCTTTGAAAATAGAACAGACAATTGTTTTTTGATGGCTGCCTTGGTGGATTCTTGTTTGAGCGCGTGGATAACCATCGGTAAGACTGACAGGAAAATGATGATCAGGGCAGCGACCTCGACGTTGATGCCAGCTTCAGTCAGCGCTTTGCCAGCAAAGAAGCCTAGGTAGGTAAATAGCGACGCCCATAAGATGCCACCGATGACGTTAAATAGCAAGAAGGTTCGATAATGCATTTTGCCTGCGCCGGCTACGATCGGGGCGAATGTGCGCACAATTGGTACAAATCGCGCCAGAATCACCGTGATGGCGCCATGTTTTTCATAAAACTTCTCAGCCTGGATGAGATACTTACGTTTGAATAAGCGCGAGTTCTTTCGCTCAAATAATTTCCGGCCTACCTTGTGACCGAAGGTATAACCGACTGAGTCTCCAGCAATGGCTGCTATGATGAGCAGGACGACAAATACTGAAATGTCAATTGGTAGGATATGTTGTTGTACCATATAACCAGCAGTGAATAGTAGGCTATCGCCAGGGAAAATAAACCCAAACAATAGACCTGACTCGGCAAATACAACGAATAAAACGGCGATAATGCCAAAGTGAATAATAAAGTCTACAAAAGCATGCATCATGGATAATCATTATAGGACAAAAAACAGTAGTTGACAATTTGACATGATGAAATTGCTCATGCTACACTGGTGACAGGTAGTTTTAATACACACAACTGAGGAGAGGGAGAAAATAGGGATGGTACGTCTTCGTATATCAAGAAGGAAACAACGTGTCGCCAAGCTAGCAATACCGGCAGCCGCAGCTGTAATAGTTTTTGCGTTGGTTTTGACACATCCATTTATGGCACAAGCGGCTAGTGTCCACAAAAAATATAAAGCGATGGATACCAATTATCCAGTGCCGACAACCAATGTGGCATGGATTTCGCCAGATGGTAATGACAATTCTGGGAATGGTACCGAAGCGCGGCCGTTCGCGACCTTTAGGCGAGGCTTACAGGCCGTTTCTGATGGAGGAACGGTTGTAGCCAAGAGTGGCGCTTACCGAGAGCCTCATTTCTTTGTCACGAAGAAAAATATTACGTTCCAGGCTGCCCCTCATGCTGAAGTCTGGATGAAGGGTAGCGATATTGTATCGGCAGATCGATGGACTAAAGAAGGCAACATGTGGAAGACTACGGGTAAATTCCGTAATTTCTGTCGTGTTTGTACGGTCAACCCCAACCCATCCAAAGAAGGTATGGCTGCTTACCCAGAGCAGATGTTTATCGACGATCAACCACTGGAACAAGTCGATGCAAAAAGCAAGGTTGGCCCTGGTAAATTCTATGTTGAAGACAAGAATCCAACTACCCTAAAAGACCCTACCAACAATCGCGCAGGCTTTAACGTCGGCACAGAAGATGATTTGACATATTATGTTGGCTCTGACCCATCTAGCGGTACTACAGAGATTACCAACCGAGCACGCGCTTTCTCTGTTGGTGGTCGTCAGGCTGATGATGGCTCTAATTTCACGATGAAAGCTATCAATGTTGCACAGTACTCACCAGTACAGAGTTGGTCTTGGGATCGTGACTTGGCCGAAGATCAGGTTGGGACCAGTATGATCGTGGTAAATGGTCGTGGCTCAGTCGTCCAAGACTCCATCTTTACGCAAAGCTCCTCAGTTGGTTTCAATACTGATGCACAAGGTGCGCGCATAGTTAATAACAAATTTATCGGAAATGGTGGTAATGGTGCAGGAGCTAACCGTGCACACAATACAACATTTGAAAATAACATCTTTACAGAGAATAACGCAGCAAATTATCTGACCAATGGTTCAGTCTGTTTGGCATGGTGTACTGTTTCTGAGATAAAAGTGACGCACATTGAGAACTTTACGTTCCGAGGTAATGTGGTTGATAACTCAAAGAATCCTGCTTCAACTGGTAATGACTATTATGTGCGCAATGGTACGGCAGGTGTCTGGTGCGATGAAGGCTGTATCAAGGCGAAAATCGTCAATAACTTCTTCATCAACACAACTACCGCGATCTTTGATGAGGTTTCAGACGGCACGATCATCGCGTCAAACATCATTGAAGGCTCGGGTGCTGGTATTAGCGTCTCAAGTAGTTCAAATTCTAAAGTGTACAACAACACCATCTCTCGAACTAACCGACCGATCATGCTAAATGAGGATGCCCGTACGAACGGTTGTAATGAGCGAGATGCTCACAACCCGCAAGTTTGTAAATCACTTGAGCCATGGTCTGCTAGTAAAGGTTTGAGTTGGAATCTGACTGGTCTGGAGATGTACAATAACATCGTTTCATCTCGTGCGGTTATCTCGGGTGATACTGGTGCGCCACTTTGGTCATACCCTGTCAGAAGTACTGGTGGGCCGAACCATACTGGTCCTGGCACCTATACAAATGACATGTTCAAAGGTTTTGACTACAACGCCTACTACCGCAGCAGTTTGCAAAATGAAGGCACGATTATGACCTGGGACTTAGCGGATGTGCCGAATCGTCTTGATATTCTGTTTGCCAACGTGAAAGATATCGCCAAGGACAGTCGCGTTCGGTCGTCAATTGATGGTCGTGACGCACATTCTCTTGATCTGTTTGGTACGCGTGCCAATAACCCATACTTCATCAAAGAAGCTGAACAGAACACTGACTATCGCAAGAGTAACTACAACCTGAAGCCAGGCAGCCCGGCGATTAGCTCAGGTAAGCCATTGTCAGCTGAGGTTGCATCGGCGATTGACCCGAGCGGTCAGTACGTGAAACCTGGCGTGGCAGTAAACCGAGGTGCTTTAGTAAATGCCTACATGGACTCAACCAATTCTCCGACACCTCCACAACCTCCGGCAGCGCAGGGTGTTAACATCCCTGATGCCAGGTTGCGCCAGTTGTTGAACAAGAGGTTAGCTGAAATCTCAGGGAAAACCCGTAGCGATACTCAAGCGATTACTGCTCAAGAAATGCTAACCATTGATCGCATGTATGTCGATAATACTGGCAATATCACGGAAGACCAGAGGATTAAGGATTTGACTGGTCTGGAGTACGCTAAAAATGCGACTGAACTATCACTTGGCAATCACGCAATTACCAATTTACAGCCGCTCGCTGGCCTCACTAAGCTGCGCGCATTGCAGCTGTCAGGCAATAAAGTTGCTGATATTCAGCCATTGGCTGGCTTGTCTGAGCTGCGTAGTGTGAACTTGTCGGAAAATGTTGTTGCGAACTATGGTCCTTTGTCATCTCTGAACAAGCTCGAGCAAGTCTCGATGAGCGGTACCAATCAGACATTAGACCTATCAACGTTTGCAGGTAGTAAAAACTCACTCAAGAAAATTTCTTTCTATGACTATGGTCGAAATACTAAAGTTGTCAATGCTCAATCTCTTGTTGGTGCATCAGCTCTGACCTCTTTGCGCTTGACCGGGGGGCAATTGAGCGAGGATGAGATTACTGCAATTGGACGAATGACTCAACTTACTGAACTACGGTTAGACTACAGTACGGTCATGAATGCACAGCCTTTGGCAGGCTTAAATCGCCTTACCTCTTTGAAGCTAGAAAACCAGCAGGGCAGTATGACGACTGAGTCTGAAGTGTTCAGCTCGCCTTTGAAGGATGCAGCTGGCGCGCCAATTGCCATTGAGAATACGGCCACTTTGGTCAATGAAGCAGTTGGTAAATTAAAAGTGGCGGCACCAGTATATGACGGTCAACCGCATGCGTTGCAGGCCAACTGGAACGAGCAGATAACTGTTAATGGTAAGCCGTTTGCTTTCTCTGGAACACTACACGTGACTGCAACACTGCCAAAGCCTGACCTATCTGCCCTCCGCACCGCCATCGCCAACGCCGAAAAAGAACCGGCCTACATTACCAATGACGCGACCGTCAAGCAAGCTCTCGCCAAAGCCAAAGAAGTAGAGAAGCAACCAAACCCAACTGCTACTGCCATCCAGAAAGCAGCCAGCGACCTCAACACTGCAGTTGCCAACGCCAAGAAGAAGGAAGCCGACGCCCAGACAGCCGCTGAACAAGCAGTCGCTCAGGCTGAACACAACCAGGATCCAGACGACGTCACCAGCGCCAACGCCAAGGTAGCTGCCGTCCAAGACCCAGCTAAGAAGCAAGCCTTCCAGGATCGCCTCAACCAGGTAACCGCTAACGTCACCGCTGCTCGCAACGCTCTCTCCGCCCTGATAACCAAGGCCAAAGACCCAGCAACCACTGCCGGCATGTCCCAAGAAACCAAGGACGCCGTAGCTGCACAAGCTACCCAAGCAGAGCAGGTCGCCGCCAACGCCGGTGCTTCTGTTGCCGAACTCAACGCTGCCAAAGCAGCTCTGCAAGCAAAACTTGACGCCCTTCGTCCTGACCTATCTGCCCTCCGCACCGCCATCGCCAACGCCGAAAAAGAACCGGCCT